>NZ_JBICBL010000005.1:0-569379 GCF_043089925.1 Streptomyces sp. NPDC013457 | reverse complement strand
AAGTTCGGCAGCGTGGAGAGGTCGTTCCCGAACGACGCCGTCTCCGAGGTGAACCTGTCACCCGTGAGCTGCATACCGTCACCCGAATCACCCGCAAACCGGATGATCACCCGATCGAGTCGGCGGACTTCCTTCTCGTCGCCGTGGCGGGGCGCCGTCGGGGCGGCGCTGCGCTGCTCCCCGACCAGGGCCTCGCCGGCCTCGCTACTGACCTGGCTGGTCACTGAACTGGACCTCCCTCGCGGCAAGGGTCTCTCCGCCACAGGCGGGAGAAGGCTCGCGGGGCGGTCGGCGAACCGGCCGTCCCCGTGGCCCACCCTACGACGGTGAGGTGCCCCTCCCCGGGACTTCTCGCATCATGGACCTCGTTTTGAGATGCCTGTTTGCTATGAATCGTCACGTTCTGTCGCCCCCCAGATCTTTCCGGAAAGTCGCATTCCGCTCGTTCTTCGGTCCTGGGTCCGACCCCGGCCCGCAATATCTGACAGAGTGTCAGATTGTCAGGAATTCAGATAGGTCAACACCGCGAGCACCCGACGATGATCGCCGTCACTCGGGGACAGGCCCAGCTTCAGGAAGATGTTGCTGATGTGCTTCTCCACGGCGCCGTCGCTCACGACCAGCTGTTTCGCGATCGCGGAGTTCGTCCGCCCCTCGGCCATCAGGCCCAGGACCTCGCGCTCGCGCGGGGTCAGGTTCGCCAGGACGTCCTGCTTGCGGCTCCGGCCGAGCAGCTGCTGCACGACCTCCGGGTCCAGGGCCGTACCGCCCCGGGCCACCCGGACGACGGCGTCCACGAACTCGCGGACCTCGGCGACCCGGTCCTTGAGGAGATAGCCCACGCCCCGGCTGGAGCCGGCCAGGAGTTCGGTGGCGTACTGCTCCTCCACGTACTGCGAAAGGACCAGGACCCCCACCCCGGGGTACTCCTTGCGCAGCCGCACCGCCGCCCGTACGCCCTCGTCCGTGTGGGTCGGGGGCATCCGGACGTCGGCCACGACCACGTCGGGCAGCTCGCCGTCGCCCGCGAGACCGGCGACGGTCTTGACCAGGGCCTCTCCGTCGCCCACCCCGGCGACGACCTCGTGCCCCCGGTCGGTCAGCAGTCGGGTCAGGCCCTCTCGGAGCAGCACTGAATCCTCGGCGATGACCACACGCACCCTGTCCGCCACGTCTTCCACGACCTGAAGCCCCCATGTTCCGGTGTTCGATGCGTCCCAGCATCGCAGTAAGAGGGACGCGACGGGGCAGGGTCGGGTTCAGGCGTGTCAGGGGCGTGTCATGAGGCGAGTCATGGGGCGGGCCTGTGCGGGCTGCCGTGCGGGGTGATCTTTGTGCGGGGCTTGAGAGGGCCGTACGGACGTGGGAGCGCCGTGCGGGCCGGGCCGGGCTCGGGCACCCGACTACGCACGCCAGGGGAGTTCCGCCGTGATCGTCGTCGGGCCGCCCGCGGGCGAGTCCACGGCGAGGATCCCGTCGACCGCGTCCAGCCGCTCGGTGAGCCCGGCCAGACCCCGGCCCGCGGCCGTGTCCGCGCCGCCGCGCCCGTCGTCCCGCACCTGGAGCAGCATCCGGTCGCCCGACCGCCACACGTCCACCCACGCCTGTCGGGCCCCGGAGTGCTTGGACACGTTCTGGAGCAGCTCGGACACGGTGAAGTACGCGATGCCCTCGATCGCCGGCACCGGCCGGGCCGGGAGGTCCACCTCGACGGAGACCGGCACGGTGCACCGTGCGGCGACCGCCGACAGGGCCGCGTCCAGACCGCGGTCGGTCAGGACGGCCGGGTGGATGCCCCGGGCCAGATCGCGCAGCTCCTGCAGCGCCGTCTTCACCTCGCCGTGCGCCTCGTCCACCATGCGGGCCGCCGCCCGCGGGTCCTCCGCCAGCTTCTCCTTGGCCAGGCCCAGATCCATGGCGAGGGCGACGAGCCGGGCCTGCGCGCCGTCGTGCAGATCGCGTTCGATCCGGCGCAGATCGGCGGCGGCGGTGTCGACGACCACGCCCCGGTCCGTCTCCAGCTCCGTCACGCGCGTGGCGAGCCGCGAAGGACCGAGCAGCCCGGAGACCATCAGCCGGTCCACGGCGGCCAGCGACCGGATGATCCACGGCCCGGCGAGCACGACGAGCAGCCCGATGGCGCTGGTGACGGCGATCTCGAAGGGGGAGTCCAGATAGAAGGCGTGCGTCCGGTCGCCGTACAGCTGGATGCCGTCCTGGCCGGCGTACATCGGGAAGACCCACTGCCAGAGGGGGTACGTGAACAGGGCCCAGCCCGTCACCCAGAAGGTCACCGCGACCGTGAAGGCGAAGATCGCCCACGGCATGTGCAGGAGCGCGTAGAGGAGGTGGCGCCAGGACGCCCCGCTCTTCAGCGTCGCTCCCATCCACGACATCGCCCCGCCGGTACGGCCCCTGGCGGGCGCCGGCGGTGCGACCTCCAGACCGAGCAGTCCGCGCGCCCGGGCCCGCTCCACCGAGCCGAAGCCGCGGCACAGGGCGAGGGCGCCCGCGAGGACGGGGATGCCGAGGAAGGTGACGAGGAGCCCGGCGCCGGCCGAGACCAGGGCGATGGAGAGCGCGAAGTAGACGCAGCTCAGCGGCAGCCCGAGCACCAGATAGCCGAACTCGCGCCAGGTGCGGGCCTCGAACGGCGCGCGGATCGCGGCGGGGAGGCGGTGGGATGCCATCGCTGTTGTCCGTTCTGCTCGGGGAAAGGAGGGGAGTGAAGAGTGGGGAGAGGAGTACGACTCAAGGTTTCCGTGCGGACGCGCGCCGGACCATGAGGGAGGTGGGCGTCTGCGGAGGGGGGATTTCCCTACCTTGAGGGGGCGACGGGGCGCGACGGGGCGCAGCGACTGCGCGGCGGGGCGGCCTCAGAGCGTGCGAGCGGCGTGCGAGAGGCGTACGGGGCCGTGGTGAGGCGCACGGGGTGGAGGTTCGGCGGCCCGTCGGGCGTACGCGGTCGGGGCGGTCGCGGCCCCGGGGGCGCAGCCCGCCCCGACCGGCCCGGCTACGCGGAGAGCGGGCGGGCGCGCCACGGCAGTTCTGCCGTGACCGTCGTCGGGCCGCCCTCCGGCGAGTCGAGGACGAACAGACCGTCGACCGCCCCCAGCCGCTCCGCGAGCCCGGCCATCCCCGTGCCGCCGTCCAGCCGGGCGCCGCCCTGCCCGTCGTCCCGTACCTGGAGCAGCAGCCGGTCCTCGCGCCGCCACACCTCCACGGAGGCGGACCGCGCACGGGCGTGCTTGGAGACGTTCTGGAGCAGCTCGGACACGGTGAAGTACGCGATGCCCTCGATCGCCTCGGCCGGCCGCTCGGTCAGGTCGACCGTCACCTTCACCGGGACCGTGCAGCGCGCGGCGATCGACGAGAGCGCGGCGTCCAGGCCACGGTCGGTCAGGACGGCCGGGTGGATGCCCCGGGCCAGATCGCGCAGCTCCTGCAGCGCGAGCTTCACCTCGCCGTGCGCCTCGTCGACCATCGCGGCCGCCGCCTCCGGGTCCTCCAGGAGCTTCTCCTTCGCCAGACCGAGCCCCATCGCCAGGGCGACGAGCCGGGCCTGCGCGCCGTCGTGCAGGTCGCGTTCGATCCGGCGCAGATCGGCGGCGGCGGTGTCGACGACCACGCCCCGGTCCGTCTCCAGCTCGGCGATCCGCCGCTCCAGCTCGTCCGAGGGCGACAGCAGACCGCGGACCATGGCCCGGTCGGCGGTCGAAAGACCGCGGGCCACGAACGGCAGCAGGGGCCAGAGCACGATCAGCGAGACGAGGGTGACGGCGAAGGTCACGATGCCCCACGGCAGCCGGATGAAGCCGTACAGCATCGTCCGCCAGCCCACCGGGTCCTTCAGCGCCGTCCACAGCCAGGGGAAGAAGCCGTGCCGGCGGGGGAGCGGGCTGGGCTCGTCCACCCGTACACCGAGCAGCGCCCGGGCCCTCCTCCGCTCCGCCCGGCCCAGGCCGCGGGCCCCGGCGAGGCCGAGGGCCAGGAGCGGCAGGCCGACCACCGTGACGGCCAGGCCCACGCCGACGGCGACCGCCACCACCACGTACACGAACCCGGCCACGGCGGCGAACAGATTGGTGAGGAGGAAGGAGATCTCCTTCCAGGTGTGCCGGCCGTAGGCGAGGCGCACGGGCGGCAGCGGGGTCTCGGTGTCGACGTTCATGGGGCAAGCGTGCCGGTCGGGGGGCTCGGCACGCCATGGGGTACGTCGGTGAAGGAGAGTAGGGATATCCCCACCGCTCACTCTGTGACACGACCGCTTACGGCGTCTTTAGCAGGGCCTAGACTCCCGTGCGTACAGACGATCGCCGAAACGGGCAAGGGAGCGAGGGGTGGACGTGCCGGATCCGACCGTACGGGCGGGACACGGACTCGCGGCGGACTACTTCCAGTCGTACTCCGTCGTCGGCCTGATCGCCGTCGTCGGCGTGCTCTTCGTGGCCGTCGCGTTCGGCGCGGGCCGGCTGCTGAGGCCCGTCGTGCCGACGCCGGAGAAGCTGCTGACGTACGAGTGCGGAGTGGACCCGGTGGGGGAGGGCTGGGCGCACACCCAGGTCCGCTACTACGTGTACGCCTTCCTCTACGTGATCTTCGCCGTCGACTCGATCTTCCTCTTCCCGTGGGCGACGGTGTTCGCAGCGCCCGGCTACGGCGGGACGACGCTGGTCGAGATGTTCATCTTCCTCGGCTTCCTGGCCGTGGGACTGCTCTACGCGTACAAGAAGGGCGTCCTGACATGGACGTGACCCCGACCCCGCTGCCGGATCCGACGCCGCTGCCGGCTCCCAAGCTCGGCCCGCTCGCGCGGCTGGCGCCCGAGCCGATGAAGGTGGTCCTGAACTGGGGCCGCCGCTACAGCCTCTGGGTCTTCAACTTCGGCCTCGCCTGCTGCGCGATCGAGTTCATCGCCGCGTCGATGGCCCGCCACGACTTCATCCGGCTCGGCGTGATCCCCTTCGCGCCGGGGCCGCGCCAGGCCGACCTGATGATCGTCTCGGGCACGGTGACGGACAAGATGGCCCCGGCGGTGAAGCGGCTGTACGAGCAGATGCCGGAGCCCAAGTACGTCATCTCCTTCGGCGCCTGCTCGAACTGCGGCGGCCCGTACTGGGACTCGTACTCGGTGACGAAGGGCGTCGACCAGATCATCCCCGTCGACGTCTACGTGCCGGGCTGCCCGCCGCGCCCCGAGGCGCTGCTGCAGGGGATCCTCAAGCTCCAGGAGAAGATCGCGCGCGAGTCGCTGGCGGCGCGCTACTCGGGCCCGTCCGTCGGGCAGCTGACGAGCGGTCTGGTGACGCCGCCGAAGCCGGGCGGTGAGGCGAAGTGAACGCGAACGCGTACGACTCCCTCCCGGAGGCCGTGACCGAGGTCTTCGGCGAGGAGGCGACCGCTCTGCGGGCGTACGACCTGCTGACGGTGGACGTGCCGGTCGGCTCGTGGATCGCCGCGCTGGAGATCGCGCGGGACAAGCTGGGCTGCACGTACTTCGACTGGCTGAGCGCGGTGGACGAGCCGGGCGCCGGCTTCCGGGTGTGCGCGCACGTGGTGGCGCTGGAGGGTGGCGCGGTGCGCCGGCTGCTGGTGCGGACGACGGTGAGCCACGAGTCGCCGGTGCTGGCGACGGCCGTTCCGGTGTACGCGGGTGCGGAGTGGCACGAGCGGGAGACGCACGAGATGTTCGGCGTCGAGTTCACGGACCACCCGAACCTCGTACCGCTGCTCCTGCCGGAGAACTTCGAGGGTCACCCGCTGCGGAAGGACTTCGTCCTGGCGGCGCGGGTCGTGAAGGCGTGGCCGGGGGCGAAGGAGCCGGGCGAGTCGGAGCACGGCGGGCCGAAGCGGCGTCAGATGCTGCCGCCGGGCGTTCCCGACCCCAACGACTGGGGCCCGATGAAGGGCCAGCTCCCGCCCGCTCCGGCCCGCCCCGCCCGAGGCGCGGCGGCCGCGGGCGACCGCCCCGCGCGCCGTACGCGCACGACGGCGGAGGGCTCGGCGACCCAGCCGGAAGCCGCGGAGGCCCCCGCGCGCCCGCCGAGGCGCACGCGGAGCGCGTCGGAAGGCTCGGCGAGCCAGGCGGAAGCCGTGGAAGCACGTCCGCCGAGGCGCACCCGGAGCGCCTCCGAAGGCTCGGCGAGCCAGGCGGCCGAGGACTCGGCGCCCCAGCCGGAGACCGCGGACGGCCCGGAGCGCCCGGCGAGGCGCACCCGCAGCGCAGCCGAGGGCTCGGCGAGCCAGGCGGCTCCGCCCCCGGCGCCGTCGCGCCCCCGAAGCTCGGACGCCCCCTGGCACCACGCCCGCCCGGCCTTCGACCCCGAAACGACGAAGCTCCCGGACCCCGAACGGGCCCCGGCGCCCGAAGCCCGGCCCGCGCCGGAGGCCGGGTCGGCCTCCGAGGCGAAGCCCGAGCCGAAGGCAGGCCCGGCTCCGGAGCCCGCTCCCGACCCGAAGGCCGGGCCCGCGCCCGAAGGCGGACCCGCGCCGGAGGCTGGACAGGCTTCCGAGTCCGGTCCTGCGCCTGAGTCCGGGCCTGAGCCTGAGCCCGGGCCTGAGCCTGAGCCCGGTCCCGCGCCGGAGGCTGGACAGGCCCCTGAGTCCGGGCCTGAGCCTGAGCCCGGGCCTGAGCCTGAGCCCGGTCCCGCGCCGGAGGCTGGACAGGCCCCTGAGTCCGGGCCTGCGCCTGAGTCCGGGCCTGAGCCCGAGTCCGGGCCTGTGCCCGAGTCCGGGCCTGTGCCCGAGGCGGAACCGGAGCCCGAAGCCCGGCCTGCGCCGGAAGCCGGACGTACCGACCATCCCACCACCCCCGACGGAGGCGAATCCGCGTGAACGACGCACTCGACGTCGCCCTGCGGCTGCTCGTCGTCTTCGCCGTGTTCCTCGTGCTGCCCCTCGTCATCGGCCAGACCGAGCACAAGGTCATGGCCCATATGCAGGGCCGCCTCGGGCCCATGTACGCCGGTGGTTTCCACGGGTGGGCCCAGCTCGTCGCCGACGGGGTCAAGTTCGCGCAGAAGGAGGACGTGGTCCCGGCCGACGCCGACCGCCGCGTCTTCCAGCTCGCCCCCGCCGTCGCCCTCCTCCCGTACCTCCTCGTCCTCGTGGCCATCCCCATCGGCCCGGGCGAGGGCGCTGTCGGGGAGGTCGTCGACGCCGGCATCTTCTTCGTCCTCGCCGTCATGGGCGTCGGCGTCCTCGGCAGCCTCATGGCCGGCTGGGCGTCCGCCAACAAGTTCTCCCTGCTCGGCGGCCTCCGCACCGCCGCGCAGCTGCTCGCCTACGAGCTCCCGATGCTCCTCGCCGCCGCCTCCGTCGCGATGGCCGCCGGCACCGTCTCCCTCCCCGGCATCCTCAATGCCTTCGAGTGGTGGTGGCTGCCCTGGCAGATCGTCGGCGCGATCGTCTTCTTCGTCGCCGGCCTCGCCGAGCTCCAGCGCCCGCCGTTCGACATGCCCGTCGCCGACTCCGAGATCATCTTCGGCGCGTACACCGAGTACACCGGCCTCCGCTTCGCGCTCTTCCTGCTCGCCGAGTACGCCGGCATCGTCGTCCTCTGCGGGCTCACCACCGTCCTCTTCCTCGGCGGCTGGCACGGCCCCCTCGGCGCCGACGGCCTCGGCTGGGTCTGGACCCTGCTCAAGACCGCGGTCCTCGCCTTCGTCGTCATCTGGCTCCGCGTCAGCTACCCCCGGCTCCGCGAGGACCAGCTCCAGAAGCTGGCCTGGACCACCCTCGTCCCGCTCGCCCTCGCGCAGATCGCGCTCACCGGCATCGTGAAGGTGGCGATCCAGTAATGCCCATTCCCGGATCCGGCCTCGCCAAGGGCCTCGCCGTCACCCTCCGCACGATGACGAAGAAGACCGTCACCGCGCAGTACCCGGACAAGCAGCCCGAACTCCCGCCGCGCACCCGCGGTGTCATCGGGCTCTTCGAGGAGAACTGCACCGTCTGCATGCTCTGCGCCCGCGAGTGCCCCGACTGGTGCATCTACATCGACTCCCACAAGGAGACGGTGCCCGCCGCCGCCCCCGGCGGCCGCGAGCGCTCCCGCAACGTCCTCGACCGCTTCGCCATCGACTTCGCCCTCTGCATGTACTGCGGTATCTGCATCGAGGTCTGCCCGTTCGACGCGCTGTTCTGGTCGCCCGAGTTCGAGTACGCGGAGACGGACATCCACGAACTCACCCACGAGCGCGACAAGCTCCGCGAGTGGATGTGGACGGTCCCCGAACCGCCCGCGCTCGACCCGGGCGCCGAGGAGCCGAAGGAGATCGCCGCGGCGCGCAAGGCCGTGGAGAAGGCCGCCACCGCGGCAGCCGCCGCCCAGGCGCAGGCCGAAGCCCAGGCGCAGGCCGAAGGAGACCAGGCCGAGGGAGACCAGCAGTGAACCTCGCCGCCGTCCCGCTCGCCGCCTCCCACCCCGGCTTCCTCTCGCCCTCCGGCGTCGAGGTCGCCTTCCTCCTCGTCGGCCTCGTGACCCTCGGCGCCGCCGCCGTGAGCGTCACCACCCGCCAGCTCGTGCACGCCGCGCTCTGGCTGGTCGTGGCGCTCGGCGGGCTCGCCGTCGAGTACCTCCTGCTCACCGCGGAGTTCATCGCCTGGGTCCAGGTGCTGATCTACGTCGGCTCCGTCGTCGTCCTCCTCCTCTTCGGGCTCATGCTCACCAAGGCCCCCATCGGCCGCTCCCCGGACGCCGACTCGGGCAACCGCCCGGTCGCCCTCGCGGTCGCGCTCGCCGCGGCCGCGGCGCTCGTCTGGGTGGTCGTCGACGCGTTCCGTAAGACCTGGATCGAGCTCGACGGCCCCGCCCAGGGCTCCACCGAGGTGTCCGGCGAGATCCTCTTCCGGCACTGGGTGCTGCCCTTCGAGGCGCTCTCCGTCCTGCTGCTCGCCGCGCTGGTCGGCGCGATCGTCCTGTCCCGCAAGAACGCCAAGGAGGCCCGGGACTGATGCATCTCGCCTACCCCGCCGTCCTCGCCGCCCTGCTCTTCTGCGTCGGCCTGTACGGCGTCCTCGCCCGCCGCAACGCGATCCTGGTCCTGATGTCCGTCGAGCTGATGCTCAACGCCGTCAACCTCAACCTGGTCGCCTTCGACGTCTGGCTCCGCGACACCCTGCACGCCGGGCAGGCGCTCACCCTCTTCACCATCGCCATCGCCGCCGCGGAGATCGGCATCGGTCTCGCGATCGTCCTGATGGTCTACCGCAACCGCGGCACCTCGGACGTCGACCGCATGCGCGACAACGCCGAGCCCCACGGCGCGGGGACCGACGGCGCGGCGACCGACGACGCCGAGCCCCGGACCACCGGGACCGACGAGAAGGCCGAGGCCACCGCGTGACCACCACGACCCTCGCCGTCCTCGTCCCCCTGCTTCCTTTCCTCGGCTCCGTCGCCGGTCTGCTCCTGGGCCGGAAGGCCCCCGGCTTCGTCCGCCCCCTCGCCGTGCTCCCGGCGCTCCTCGCCGCCGCGCTGGCCGCCGTGGTCGCCGTCCGGCAGGGCGGCGGGCCGACGATCGAGGCCTCCACCCAGCTCACCCCCACCGGCTCGGTCCCCATCGACCTGGCGCTGTACATCGACGGCTTCGCCGCCCTCGTCGCCGTGGTCGTCGGGGTGGTCGCCACCTGCGTGCAGATCTACTCGACCGGCTATCTCCGCGACGACCCGCGCTACCCCTCGTACGCGGCGCTCGTCTCCCTCTTCACCTCCGCGATGCTGCTCGTCGTCTACTCCGGCGACCTGATGGTGCTCCTGGTCGGCTGGGAGATCATGGGCATCTGCTCGTACTTCCTCGTCGGCCACTACTGGGAGACCCCCGAGGCGCGGGCCGCCTCCCTCAAGGCCTTCCTCGTCACCAAGCTCGGCGACGTCCCCTTCCTGATCGGCCTCTTCGCGCTCGCCACGGACGCGGGGACGTTCCGGATCGACGGGATCCTCGGCGCCGTCGCGGCAGGAGGGCTCGACAACCCCACCCTCGTCGCGCTGCTGCTCCTCGCCGGTGTGGCGGGCAAGTCGGCGCAGTTCCCGCTGTACACCTGGCTCCCCGACGCGATGGCCGGCCCCACCCCCGTCTCCGCGCTCATCCACGCGGCGACGATGGTCGCCGCCGGCATCTACTTCGTGGCCCGCCTGCTGCCCGTCTTCGCCTCGTCCGCGGCCGCGCTGACCGTGCTCGCCGTGATGGCCGCCGTCACGATGGTCGGCTCGGGGCTCGCCGCGCTCGCCCAGGACGACATCAAGCGCGTCCTCGCCTACTCGACGATCGGTCAGCTCGGCTACATGGCCGGTGCCCTGGCCGTCGGCGACCGCGGCGCCGCCGTCTTCCACCTCATGTCCCACGGCGCGTTCAAGGCGCTCCTCTTCCTCGCCGCCGGCGCGATCATCCACGCCGCCGGTACGAACTCGCTCTCCGCGATGTCCCGGATGAGCGGCCTGACGAAGCGGGTCCCCGACGCGTACTGGACGATGACCGTCGCCCTCCTCGCGCTCGCCGCCCTGCCGCCGTTCGCCGGCTTCTTCTCGAAGGAAGCCGTCCTCGTGGCCGCCGAGCACACCGCCCTCGGCGACCGGACCGTCGCACCCGCCGGGGCCGGCTGGACCGTCCTCGTCGCGGGCCTGCTCACCGCCCTCCTCACGGCCGCCTACGCGACCCGGCTCTGGCTGCTCGCCTTCCGGGGCCGCGGAGCCGAGGTGCCGGACCACGGTCGCCAGCCGATCGCCATGACCTCCGTCCTCTGGGTGCTGGCCATCCCCTCCCTCGGTTTCGGTCTGAGCGTCACGTACCTCGACGACTGGTTCGACGGGCACGCGCTCACCCCGACCGTCACCACCGCCGTCCTCGGCACCGGCATCGCCGTGATCGGAGCGGCCGTCACCTACGCCGTCTGGCGCACGCTCGCCGCGAAGGCCGCCGCCTCCCCCGTCAGGGCACCCGCCGCCGCGCACGTCGCCCACCCCGACGCGGAGGCCGGCAAGGTCGAGGCGGAGGCCCTGCACCTGCCGCACCCCGCCGAGGACCCGGCCGACCCCGGCCGCGCCCTGCTCGGCCCGCTGCACCGCCCCGCGGCCGCGGGCTTCCACGTCGACGCCCTCTACAGCGCCGTGTTCGTCCGCCCCGTCCTCGCCGCCGCCTCGCTGGTCCGCTTCCTGGACCGCGAGGTCGTCGACACGTACGTGCGCGGCGCGGGCACCGGCACCCGATGGCTCGGCTGGCTCGTCCGCCGAGCCCAGACCGGCAACGTGCAGACCTACCTGAGCGCCCTGCTCGCCGGCTCCGTCGTCCTGGCGATCGCCGCCGTACTCGTCGCCGTCGCGGGAGCGTGAGACGTGATCGATATCAGCGAATCCGTGATGCAGTTCCTTCTCGCGTTGATCGTCGCCGGCCCGCTCGTCGGCGCCGTCGCCGCTCTCCTGCCGCCCCCGCCCGGGCTGAAGGGGACGTCACCTGACCAGGCCGTGCTGCGCCACGGCGTGATCGTCACCGGTGCCGTCCTCGCCGCCGCGATCGTCCTCACGCTGGGCTTCGACCACGACAACCCGTCGAGGATCCAGGCGAGCACGGACGTCACGTGGATCCCCGCACTCGACGTGCGCCTCCACCTCGGTGTCGACGGCATCTCCCTCCCCCTCCTGGTCATGACCGCGCTGCTGACCTTTCTCTGCGCGCTCTACAGCTACTTCAAGATGCCGAGCGGCCCTTCCCCCAAGGGCTTCGTGGCGCTCCTCCTCGTCCTCGAGTCCGGCACCCTCGCGACCTTCGCCGTCCTCGACCTGATCCTGTTCTTCCTGGCCTTCGAGATGGTCCTCATCCCGATGTACTTCCTCATCGCCCGCTGGGGCGGTGCCGGAAGGCAGGCCGCCGCCTGGAAGTTCATCCTCTACACGCTGCTCGGATCCGTCGTCATGCTGCTCGGCCTGCTCCTCGTGGGACTGAAGGCGGGCACGTTCGACATGGTGGCACTCGCCACCGACAACGGCCGTGGACTCACCACGTCCGTGCAGGTCATCGCCGTTCTCGCGATCGGCATCGGGCTCGCGGTGAAGACCCCGATGTGGCCGCTGCACAGCTGGCTCCCGGACGCCCACACCGCCGCCCCCACGGTCGGCTCGGTCCTCCTCGCCGGCGTCCTGCTGAAGATGGGCACGTACGGGTTCGTACGGATCCTCCTGCCGATCACCCCCGACGGCATGCGGACCTTCGCCCCCTACCTCGCCGCCTTCGCCGTCGTCGGCATCGTCTACGGATCCCTCGCCTGCCTCGCCCTCACGCGCCCCGGCACCAACGGCGACCTCAAGCGCCTGATCGCGTACTCCTCCGTCGGCCACATGGGCTTCGTGCTCCTCGGCATCGCGACGATGACCCCCACCGGCGTCAACGGCGCGCTCTTCGCCAACATCGCCCACGGACTCATCACCGGGCTGCTGTTCTTCCTCGTCGGCGCGTTGAAGGACCGGTACGGCACCGCCGACCTCGACACCCTCGCCGGCGCCACCGGCGCGGCCCTCTACGGCCGCGCCCCGCGCCTGGGCGGGCTGCTCGCCTTCGCCGCCGTAGCCTCCCTCGGACTGCCCGGCCTGGCCGGCTTCTGGGGCGAGATGCTGGCCCTGTTCGCCGCCTTCGAACCGGCCGCGGGCCTCAGCCGCCCCGCGTTCCTCACCTTCATGGCGATCGGCGCCTTCGGCACCCTCCTCACGGCCGCGTACCTCCTCGTCGTCGTCCGCCGGGTCTGCATGGGCGGCCCCCGCCCGAGCGGGGAGGGCACGATCGCCGACGTCCAGGGGTACGAGTTCGCCGCGTGGACCCCGCTCGTCGCCCTCACCGTCCTCGCCGGACTGTGGCCCGCGGTTCTCCTCGGCCTCACCGACCCGGCCGTGCAGCAGCTCCTCGCGGGAGGAAACTCGTGACCCCCACGACCCTCGTCCAGTCCGTCGACTGGCTCGCGATCGCGCCGCCCACCCTCACCGCCCTGGTCGCCCTGGCCGTGCTGGTCGCGGACCTCTTCGTACCCGAGCGGCACAAGCAGCTCCTCGGCTGGACCGCGATCGGCGGACTCGCCGCCGCGATGGCGCTGCTCATCCCGCTGCGCGGCGGCGACCGCTCGACCTTCTGCCTCACCACCGAGCCGGCCGCGACCGCCGCGTGCAGTTACACCGCCGACCGTTTCACGCTGGTCATCCAGTTCCTGGTGCTCGGCGGCGCGCTCCTCACCGCCCTGCTCTCCCTCGCCGACACGCGCGACAAGCTCCCGCCGGGGGAGTACTGGTTCCTGCTGCTCTCCTCGGCGGCGGGCGCGGCCCTGCTGCCCGCCTCCCGCGACCTGGCGACCCTCGTCGTCGCCCTCGAAGTGGCCTCGCTGCCCGCGTTCGCGCTCGTGGGTCTGCGCCGTGGCGACCGGCGGTCCAGCGAGGCGGCGCTGAAGTTCTTCCTCTCCTCGGTCACCGCGACCGCCGTCACCCTGCTCGGCGTCAGCTTCGTGTACGGGGCTACCGGCACCCTCCACCTCACCGAGGTCGCCCAGCGCCTCGACGACGTCCCCGGCCAGCTGCAGACCCTCGCCCAGGCGGGCGTGGCCCTCACGCTCGTCGGCTTCGCCTTCAAGACGGCCGCCGTCCCCTTCCACTTCTGGGTCCCCGAGACCTACATCGGTGCCCCGCTGCCTGTCGCCGGCTACCTCTCGGTCGTCGGCAAGGCCGTCGGCTTCACCGGCCTCATCCTGGTCACGGTCGTCGCCTTCCCCTCGTACGCGGACATCTGGGGTCCGGCGCTGGCGGTGCTCGCCGCGCTGACCATGACGGTCGGCAACGTGGGCGCCCTGCGGCAGGTCTCCACGCGCGCGTGGAGCGCGGTCCGGCTGCTCGCCTGGTCCTCGGTGGCCCAGGCCGGCTACCTCCTGGTCCCGATCGCCGCCGCCGCGTACTCCAGCGACGACCAGATCGGCGCCACCGTCGCGTACGCCCTGATGTACGCCGTCGTGAACCTCGGTGCCTTCGCGGTGGCCGCCCTGGTCGCGCGCACGCACCCGAAGAACCGGATCGCCGACTACCGCGGTCTGTACGCGGCCAGTCCGCTGCTCGCGCTCACCATGGGCTTCTTCCTGCTCAACCTGGCCGGGCTTCCCCCGGGCGTCATCGGCCTCTTCGCCAAGGTCACCGTCTTCTCGGCGGCGGTCGACGCGGGCCTCGGCTGGCTCGCCGTGGTCATGGGCGTGAACGTCGTCATCGGCCTCTACTACTACCTGCGGTGGACCGGGCTGCTCTTCCGGGAGCCCCTGGGAGAATCCGTGGACGAGCCGGCGGGCGAGCGGGCGGGTCAGCACGCGGGCGAGCGGGCCCACGCGCGCGTGCCCGCCGCGATCACCCTGGCGATCGTCCTGGCGGCCGTCGTCGGAGTGGTGCTGTCGGGCTACCCGCAGTTCGCGCTGCGCTTCGCGGCCACCACGCTCTTCTGACCCCCGCGCGGTCCGCCCGCCACCTTCCCCACGCCCCCACACAGAGAAACGCACCAAGGAGCTTCACCCGTGCTGAACGGTTTCAAGGACTTCATACTCCGCGGCAACATCATCTCGATGGCGATCGGTCTGGCCGTCGGATCGGCGTTCACAGCCGTTGTGACCGGCTTCAGCAAGGCGTTCATCACCCCGCTCATCGGTCTCGCCACCGGCTCGGTCGGTGACTTCAGCGAGGCGGAGTTCACCGTCGGCAAGACGATCTTCCCCTACGGTCTGGCGATCGCCGCGACCATAGCGTTCGTGATCACCGCCGCCGTGCTCTACTTCCTCATCGTCCTCCCCATGGCGAAGGTCCAGGCGAGGTTCATCAAGGAAGTGGCCGACGCGAAGGCCGAGAAGCGCGACTGCCCCCGCTGCTTCTCCGAGATCCCGGCCATCGCCACCCGCTGCGCGCACTGCACCAGCGAGATCGAGCCCGCGGCGGGCGCGCTGGTGCAGGCCGGCCTCCCGGCCGCACGCTGACCGCCGCCGGATCACCCGCACGGCTCACACCGCTCCCTGCGAGGGCAGGGGAACCCGCGCCTTCCGCCTGGCGTTGACCAGTACGGGAGGGTCCACTGGACATGGGGTACCCCCGGACCGGAGTCCGGGGGAGGACCGCCACCGAGCAAAGGGTTCCCCTGCCGCACCACTTGGAGGGCGTACCGTGCACCGCCGGCACAACGGGCTGAGGACCGCCGTACTCCTCGGAGGGCTCTCGGCCCTCATCATCGTCATCGGCAGCTTCTTCGGACGGACAGGGCTGATCGTCGCGCTCGTCGTGGCGGTCGGCACCAACGCGTACGCCTACTGGAACAGCGACAAGCTGGCCCTGCGGGCCATGCGCGCCCGCCCGGTGAGCGAGTTCGAGGCCCCCGCGCTCTACCGGATGGTGCGTGAGCTCTCCACCCAGGCACGCCAGCCGATGCCCCGGCTCTACATCTCGCCCACCCAGGCGCCCAACGCCTTCGCCACCGGACGGAACCCGCGGAACGCGGCCGTCTGCTGCACGGAAGGCATCCTCGCGATCCTCGACGAGCGCGAGCTGCGCGGGGTCATCGGCCACGAGTTGAGCCATGTCTACAACCGCGACATCCTGATCTCATCGGTAGCCGGCGCGCTGGCCTCCGTGGTCATGTTCCTGGTGAACTTCGCCTGGCTGATCCCGGTCGGCCGGTCCAGCGACGACGACGGGCCGGGGCTGCTCGGCATGCTCCTGATCATGATCCTCGGTCCGGTCGCCGCCTCCGTCATCCAGCTCTCCATCAGCCGGTCCCGTGAGTTCCAGGCGGACGCGTCGGGCGCCCAGCTCACGGGCGACCCGCTGGCCCTGGCCAGCGCGCTGCGCAAGCTCGACGCCGGCACGAAGCAGCTCCCGCTGCCGCCCGAGCCGCGGATCGAGACCGCGAGCCACATGATGATTGCCAACCCCTTCGGAGGGGGGAAAGGCGTTTCGAAGATGTTCTCGACGCACCCGCCGATGGCGGAGCGCATCGCCCGACTCGAACAGATGGCAGGTCACCGCCCGTGAAGACAATCCTGAACGTCATCTGGCTGATCCTGTGCGGCCTCTGGATGTTCCTCGGCTACATGCTGGCCGGCGTCCTGCTGTGCATCACGATCATCGGCATCCCCTTCGGACTCGCCGCGTTCCGGATCGGGGTCTACGCCCTCTGGCCCTTCGGCTACACCGTCGTGGACCGCCACGACGCGGGCGCCCCGTCCTGCGTGGGCAACGTGCTGTGGCTGATCCTCGCGGGCTGGTGGCTCGCGCTCGGCCACATCACCACCGGCATCGTCCTCTGCATCACGATCATCGGCATCCCGCTGGGCATCGCGAACTTCAAGCTGATCCCGGTCTCGCTGCTGCCGCTGGGCAAGGAGATCGTCCCTTCCGAGCAGGCGTACGGATACACCGTCTAGTGCCCGCCCTGCGGTGACCGGGGCGGGGCGGCCGAGGCCGCTGCGGCCCGCCCCGTCATGATCATGCGCATGGGTTCGATACAGAGACTCGAAGGCCGCCGGGTGTCGGTGACGCTCGGCACCGGCGCACTCACCCTCGCGGGAGCCGACGGCGGGAGCGGTGTGCGTACCGGTTCGCGCATCAGTACGCGGTCCGGTTCGCGTACCGACGGGATCACCGTCATCCCGCTCGCCGCCGTCGCGGAGGCCCGTGTCGCCGAGGCTCCGGGGTCCGCCCTGGAGATCGTGCTCACCGACGGTGAGGTCCATCGCGTCGAAGGCGTCCCCGAGGCCGCGTCCGCCTCCTTCGCCGCCGCGCTCGCCGACGCCCTGCCCGAGCGGCGCGACCCGGCCGGCAGCGCCCTGGTCATCCGCCCCGCCGTCCGCCGCGGGCGCTGGTACCGGATCGCGGTCGTCGCGGCCATCGCCCTCGCCTACGCCGGCTACGCCGCCTGGGCCGACGACACCCCCGGCGAGCGCGATACGGGCGTGATCACCGGACTCTTCCCGCTCTTCGTCGGCCTGTCCGTCTGCCTCCTCGCCGTCGAGGAGGTGCTCCGCCGGACTCGTCTCGCCCGGCACGGCGTCACCACGGACGCCGAGCGGGTCGGGGCCGACGACGCGCGTCCCCGGTACTACTTCAACGACGCCGCCGGCATCCCGCGCCCGTACACAGGCTCAGGTTCCGGCTCCGGTTCCGGTACGGCGCCCACCCTCACCGTCGTCTACGACCCGCGCCGGCCCGACCGGGCCGCCCACGAAGCCCCGCTCGCCGCGGTGATCCGCAAGGTGACGCTGCTGCTGGCCGGTGGGGGCCTCCTGCTCTGGCTCGGGGCGTGGCTCGCGTTCGGCCCCGGCCGGCCCTGAGGGGAGACGGCCGGTCGGAGCCCCGAGCCCCTCACGTACCGGTGTGCCGCCCCCGGCTGACCGCGTACGCGACCGTACCGACCGCGAGGACGCCGACGCCCGCCAGGACGGAGGCGGGCGGCAGCGCGAACGCCAGCGCCCCGCAGCCCGCGAGGCCGGTCGCGGCGAGCACCTGGTTCGAGCGCCCCCGGGAGCGCCCCAGCGTCCAGGCGGAGGCGTTGGCGATGCCGTAGTAGACCAGGACGCCGAAGGACGAGAAGCCGATCGCGCCCCGCACGTCCACCGTGGCCGCCACCACGGCCACCACCGCGCCCACCGCGAGCTCCGCCCGGTGCGGGACCTGGGAACGGGGATGCACGGCGGCCAGCCCCGACGGCAGGTGCCGGTCCCTGGCCATCGCCAGGGTCGTACGGGAGACGCCGAGGATCAGCGAGAGCAGCGAGCCCAGGGCCGCGACGGCCGCGCCGACCGTGACCACGGGGACCAGCCACCCGGCGCCCGACGCCCGGGCCGCGTCGGCCAGCGGGGCGGGAGAGGCGGCGAGGGCCTGCGGCCCGAGGACGGCGAGGACGCTCACCGCCACCGCCGCGTAGACGGCCAGCGCGATGCCGAGGGCGAGGGGCACGGCGCGCGGGATGGTCCGGGCCGGGTCGCGCACCTCCTCGCCGAGCGTGGCGATCCGCGCGTACCCCGCGAAGGCGAAGAAGAGCAGCCCCGCCGCCTGGAGCATCCCGCTCGCCGTCACCTCGCCGTCGAGAGCGAGCCGCCCGAGGTCGACCGCTCCCGAGCTCAGCGAGGCGACGACCACGGCCGCCAGGACGGCCAGGACCAGCGCCACGATCGCCCGGGTCAGCAGGGCGGACTTCTGCACACCGCCGTAGTTCACGGCCGTCAGCGCCACCACGGCGGCGACCGCCACAGCGTGCGCCTGCTCGGGCCACAGGTACGCCCCGGCGGTCAGCGCCATCGCCGCGCACGAGGCCGTCTTGCCGACGACGAACGCCCAGCCCGCCAGGTACCCCCAGAACGCCCCGAGACGTTCGCGACCGTACACATAGGTGCCGCCGGAGGCGGGGTACAGGGCGGCGAGCCGGGCCGAGGCCATGGCGTTGCAGTACGCGACGACCGCGGCGACCCCGAGGGCCGGGAGCAGCCCGGCTCCGGCCGCCTCGGCCGCCGGGCCGAGCGCGACGAAGATCCCGGCGCCGACCATCGAGCCCAGCCCGATGACGACGGCGTCGAACACCCCGAGGGTGCGGCGCAGTCCCTGTGTCATGCACCGCACACTACGGGCCCCGCAACCGCGGCCGGCGCCCCGGCGTCCTCTCCGGCATGAACGTCATCAGCTGGATCGTCCTGGGCCTCCTCGCGGGAGTCATAGCCAAGGTCCTGCTCCCGGGCCGCGACCCGGGCGGGCTCATCGGTACGACCGTCATCGGCATCGCCGGCGCGTTCGTCGGCGGCTGGCTCTCTTCCACGTTCCTCGACCGCCCGATCACCACCGGCTTCTACGACACGGCCACCTGGCTCTCGGCCGTCGGCGGCGCGCTGGTGCTGCTGATCGCGTACCGGATCCTCTTCGGTCACTCGCGCTCGCGCTGAGCCCGCGGGCGGGCGTGGCCCGGGGGCGACCTGGCGACGGGGCGTGGCCCCGGGGCGCCCTAGAGCCCCGTCTCCCGCAGGGTGATGTTGAGCCGCCCGGTCAGCCCGAGGTCCGGATCGGCCGTGCCGGGAAGGACCTTGGGCACGCCGTGGTACGCGAGGCGCGAGGGCCCGCCGAAGACGAAGAGATCCCCGGACGACAACTCCACGTCCGTGTAGGGCTTCCCGCGGGTTTCGGTGTTCCCGAACCGGAACACGCAACGGTCGCCGAGGCTCAGCGACACCACCGGCGCACCGGACCGCTCCTCCTTGTCCTGGTGCAGCCCCATCTTCGCGCCCGCGCCCGCGTCGTAGAAGTTCACGAGAGCCGTGTCGGGCGCGAAGCCGCCGTCGTCCCCGTAGGCCTCGGCGACCGCCCGACGTCCCAACGACCCCAGCCAGTCGGGCAGTTCGAGATCGACCGTTTCCAGGTAGCGGTACGGGACCCAGCGCCGCCCCAGGCAGAGCGAGCGCACCGACATCACCCCGCCGCCCGGCAGCACGGTGTGCCGGTACGGGACGGGCCCGCGCCCCCACTCCCGGCAGGCGGCCACCAACTCCCGCTGCCGTTCCGGGGGAAGCCATCCGGGGACGTGCACGGCGCCGGGGGCGATCTCCGCCCGCTCACGCGGAAAGAGCGCGTCCATCACACGGCCCGCTCCAGGCCGAGCAGCCGCTCCTTGCGCTCCAGGCCGGCCGCGTACCCGCGCAGACTGCCGTCCGCGCCGATGACGCGGTGACAGGGCCTCACGACGAGCAGCGGGTTGCGCCCGATCGCGGTTCCGACGGCCCGCACCCCGGCCCCGGAGGACCCGACCGTCCGGGCGATGTCCCCGTACGAGACGGTGGCGCCGTACGGGATCTCCTCCAGAGCACTCCAGACGCGCCGCTGGAACTCCGTACCGCTCTCCGCGAACGGGACGTCGAACCGCTCCCGCCGGCCCGCGAAGTACTCGTCGAGCTGCCCGGCGATCTCCTCGAAGGCCTCGGGCGCGTGCCGCCAGCCGTCCTCGACGGCGGCACCGCCCTTCTGCCCGGGCAGCGACAGCGAGACCAGCGCGGTCCGCCCGCCGTCCTCGCCGCCCCGCCCGACGAGCAGCATCCGGCCCAGGGGCCCGTCGACGTACGCGTACACGGTCATGGCGGTTCCTCTCCTCGCGCTCACCACTCGCCCAGTGTGCGAGGCTCGCCCGCCCGAGGGCTGGCGGTATTCGGACACGCAGCTGGTGAGGACTACCGGTAGTTCACGAACTGGATCGCGAAGTCGAAGTCCTTGCCCTTGAGCAGCGCCTGCACGGCCTGCAGGTCGTCCCGGCTCTTCGAGCTGACCCGCAGCTCGTCGCCCTGGACCTGCGCCTTGACGCCCTTGGGGCCCTCGTCGCGGATGGCCTTCGCGACCTTCTTGGCGTTCTCCTGGGAGATGCCCTCCTCGATCGTGGCGAAGATCTTGTACTCCTTGCCGGAGAGCTGCGGCTCACCCGCGTCCAGGGACTTGAGCGAGATCCCGCGCTTGATCAGCTTGGTCTCGAAGATGTCGAGGATCGCCTTCACGCGCTCCTCGCCGTTCGCCTGCATGAGGATCTTCTCGCCCGACCAGGAGATCGAGGCGTCGGTGCCCTTGAAGTCGTAGCGCTGCGAGATCTCCTTCGCGGCCTGGTTGAGGGCGTTGTCGACCTCCTGCCGCTCGACCTTGGAGACGATGTCGAAACTGGAGTCGGCCATGACGTGTGGCTCCTTGTTCGGATGCGATGCGGTTGCGTGGCGTACGGCGCCAAGCCTAGTCATCGGATCGCGTCCGAACCGCTGATCAATCCGGTGGCGAAGCACCCCGGAGGATCAGGTATCGTTTACGTCGTTGCCACGGAGCACCGCCGAAAAGCGGCTCCCGGCAGCGACATCCCATGGCGGTGTGCCCGAGTGGCCAATGGGAGCGGACTGTAAATCCGTCGGCTTAGCCTACCCAGGTTCGAATCCTGGCGCCGCCACGCGATAAGAACGGCCCCTGATCAGCGGAAACGCTGATCAGGGGCCGTTCTGCTGTGCGTGGAGCGATGAGTTCCGGGGGCGTCGGGGGTCATACATGGCGAGACCGATGCCGAGGAGGGCTTCTGATGCGCAGCGTGACCTACGGGATGAACGTCTCGCTCGACGGCTACATCGTCGGGCCCGACGGGGGCTTCGACTGGGGCGGCCCCGACGCGGAGGTCTTCCGCTTCTGGATCGACGACATCCGGGAGGTCGGCGTCCATCTGATGGGCCGGCGGCTGTAC
Source organism: Streptomyces sp. NPDC013457 (assembly GCF_043089925.1). NCBI lineage: Bacteria > Bacillati > Actinomycetota > Actinomycetes > Kitasatosporales > Streptomycetaceae > Streptomyces > Streptomyces sp. NPDC013457. The sequence goes on along the minus strand of NZ_JBICBL010000005.1, from coordinate 548,146 downwards.
GAGACGATGCTGTACTGGGAGACCGCCGACCAGGATGCCGAGCTCGACGACGCCGAGCGCGAGTGGATCTCGCTCTGGAATCCGCTTCCCAAGGTGGTGTTCTCCACCACGCTCTCCGAGGTGCAGGGCAACGCCCGCCTGGCTTCCGGGAGTGTCGCCGAGGAGATCGAGCGGCTGCGGGCCGAGCCGGGGGAGGGCGAGATCGCGATCGGCGGCGCGACCCTCGCCGCCCAGGCGGCCGCCGCCGGGCTGATCGACGAGTACCGGGCCATGGTCTACCCGGTGTTGGTCGGCGGCGGAATCCCGTTCTTCCCCCGGGACGAGCGCCGGGTGGACCTCGAACTCGTCGAGTCCCGCACCTTCGGGCCGAGAGTCGTCTACCTCCGCCACCGCGTGGTGCGGTAGCGGAGGGAGCCGGGTGAAGGGCTACTCGCCCGCCACCGCCTTCACCGCCACCGTCACCGGAGTTGAGCCGCTGATCAGCTCCAGCGTCAGGCCCGCCGTGCCCGGGGTGTCGAGGAGCTCGGACAGGACCGCCGCCACGTCGTCGCGGGGGATCGGGCCGCGGCCCGTCGAAGCCTGGAGGTGGACCAGGCCCGTGCCCGCGTCGTTCGTGAGCATGCCGGGGCGGAGGATCGTCCAGTCCAGGCCTCTGCGGGCGCGTACGGAGTCGTCCGCCGCGCCCTTGGCGCGCAGGTAGGCGTCGAAGACCTCGTCGCCCTCGTGGGCGGAGTCCGCGCCCATCGACGAGACGACGATGAACCGGCGTACGCCCGCCCGTTCAGCCGCGTCCGCGAAGAGCACCGCGGCCGCGCGGTCCACCGAGTCCTTGCGGTCCAGGCCGCTGCCCGGGCCCGCGCCGGCCGCGAAGACCGCCGCATCGGCGCCCTGCAGTGCCGCAGCGACCGTCTCGACCGTCGCCGACTCCAGGTCCAGGACGATCGGCTCAGCACCCGCCGCCCGCAGGTCGTCGGCCTGTTCGGGTCTGCGGATGAGCCCCGCCGGCTCGTGTCCCGCCGCCGAGAGCAGGCGCTCCAGGCGCAGGGCGATCTGACCGTGTCCTCCAGCGATGACAATGCGCATACTCACGACCGTACGACGGGACCGGCCGGAGGGCTTCCCGGCTCCGGGCGTTCCGGCCGGGCCTGGCGCGGCAGATCGAGCGCCGCCGCCGAGTCGCAGTACTCGCGGACCGCGCTCGTCCGGGCCACCACCCGCCCCCGGTGCACGACGATCCGGCTGTACGCGAGGGACAGCACGCCCGAGAGGCGTTCGCCGCGCACGGCGAGCAGTTCCGCGGGGAACCCGGCCTCCACCCGTACCTCGGTCAGCCCCATCGCGGTACGCGCCGCCGCGCTCACCGCCCCGTACGCGTCCTCCGCCGGGAGCCCGCCGAGCGAGGCCAGCAGATAAGCGGCCTCCAGCGGGTCCCCGCGCCCCACCGGGTTGGAGACGTCCCGCAGCGCTCCTCCGCCGGCCGCGAGCCGCACGCCCGCGGCCCGCAGCAGCCGGACCGGTGCCGTCCCGCGCCGCTCCGTCGCTCCGCAGCCGCCCTGAGGCAGGCAGACGACGGTCACGCCGGCCGCCGCCAGCTGGTCCGCGGCCCGCCGCGCCGCGTCCGACGGGAGCCGGGAGAGCCCCGCGCACGGGCCGATCGTCACCCCGGGCCGCAGTCCGCCCGCCATGGCCGCGAACCGGGCGAGCCGCGCCGGGTCGTCCGCGTCCGTGTGCAGGTCCACCGGGCAGCCCTGCTCGGCCGCCACCTCCAGGACCGCCTCCACGTACCCGGCCGGGTCGGGGTCGAGGTCCGGGCAGCCGCCCACCACGCTCGCGCCCATCTTCACCGCGTCCCGCAGCATCGCGAGGCCGTCCGCGCCCGCCGCGCCCGTCAGCAGCCGGGGCACCGCGACCGCGGTCAGGTCCACCAGGCCGCGCAGCGAGCGCCGGGCCTGGAGCACCGCCTCGAGCGGGCCGAGCCCGTGGACGTCCCCGATCCGGACGTGGGCGCGCTGTGCGGTGGCGCCGTGGCCGAGCTGGAGCAGCGCGGCCTCCGTGGCCCGCCGCTGGACCTCCTCGGGGGCGTACGAGACGGGGCCCGGGGTGTCGGCGCTGAGGGCGGTGTCGGCGTGGGCGTGCGGCTCGGCGGGCGCGGGGAGCAGCAGATAGCCGGCCAGGTCGACGCGGGCGCCGACGGCCGTCAGGCTGCCCGCGGTTCCGACGGCCTCGATCCGGCCGCCGCCGAGCCGGACGTCCACCGTCCGGCCGTCGGTGAGGCGGGCGTTGGAGAGCAGGAGCGAGGTGGAGTCGGCGGTGGCAGCGGACCGGTCCTCGGGCGGCGGCTGGGGCTGCTTGCTGTCGGCTGACATCGGGCTCCTCAAGGCTCCTCAAGTTCAAGCTCAAGATCAAGATCACGCAGCGTGGGGCCGAGCCTAGGGGCGGTCCGGCCGCCCTTCGAGGAGGAGCGCAATAGTCGTACTGATGAGGCCACGAGTGGCGTACCTGTGGCGCGCGAGTGGCCCACGGGGCGGGGGTGACAGGTCCGCGCGCGTGCCCCTCTGTGGGGCCTCGAAACGGATTTGGGCGATCGGCGGAGGAGCGTGTAATGTCTTCATCGCTCGCCCCAATAGCTCAGTCGGTAGAGCGTCTCCATGGTAAGGAGAAGGTCTACGGTTCGATTCCGTATTGGGGCTCTGGTGAGAAGGAACCCGCCTCCGGGCGGGAACCCGACCATCAAAGCGGTGTAGCTCAGTCGGTAGAGCAAGCGGCTCATAATCGCTGTGTCACCGGTTCAAGTCCGGTCACCGCTACAGACAGTAGCCGATTGTGGGGTCGGTCCTGCGATCGGCTACTCTTCTATGCGTTCATCCGTCCATCCGTCCGTCAAGGAGCACTCACGTGGCTGCCACCGACGTCCGCCCGAAGATCACGCTGGCCTGCGTGGAGTGCAAGGAGCGGAACTACATCACCAAGAAGAACCGGCGTAACAACCCGGACCGTCTTGAGATGAAGAAGCACTGCCCTCGCTGCAACTCGCACACTGCACACCGCGAGACGCGTTAATCAGGCTCGTACACGAGGCCGTCCCCGCCAGGGGGCGGCCTCGTGTCGTTTGTCGGCAACAAATCCAGGAGGTATCGAGTCCATGGCGCTCGACCAGTCCTTCGTGGGCCGGACCTATCCGCCCACCGCGCCCTACGAGGTCGGACGCGAGAAGATCCGCGAGTTCGCCGAGGCGATCGGCGACGCGAATCCCGCCTATGTCGATCAGGAAGCGGCGAAGACGCTCGGTCACCCCGATGTGATCGCTCCGCCGACGTTTGTGTTCGCGATCACGTTCAAGGCGGCCGGGCAGGTCGTCGAGGACCCGCAGCTGGGCCTGGACTACGACCGTGTCGTGCACGGCGACCAGAAGTTCGTGTACACCCGGCCGGTGCGGGCGGGGGACCGGCTCTCGGTCGTCTCGACCATCGAGGCGATCAAGACGATGGCCGGCAACGACATCCTGGACATCCGCGGCGAGGTCCACGACGAGACCGGCGAGCACGTCGTGACCGCCTGGACCAAGCTCGTCTCGCGCGCGCCCGAGGAGGCCTGAGTCATGGCAGCGAAGATCGCTTACGACGAGGTCGAGGTCGGCACCGAGCTGCCGGCGCAGTCCTTCCCCGTGACGCGCGCCACGCTGGTGCAGTACGCGGGCGCCTCCGGGGACTTCAACCCGATCCACTGGAACGAGAAGTTCGCCCGCGAGGTCGGCCTGCCGGACGTCATCGCGCACGGCATGTTCACCATGGCCGAGGCGATCCGGGTCGTGACCGACTGGGTCGGCGACCCGGCGGCCGTCGTCGAGTACGGCGTGCGGTTCACCAAGCCGGTGGTCGTGCCGAACGACGACGAGGGCGCGGTGATCGAGGTCGGCGCCAAGGTCGCGGCGAAGCTGGACGACGGGCTGGTCCGGGTGGACCTGCTCGCGAAGTCGGCCGGGCAGAAGGTCCTGGGCGTGTCCCGGGCCGTGGTCAGGCTCGCGTAGCCGATCCCGGGAGTGAGGGCCTCCGGGCCCTCGCCCCGGGCCGGGAGGCCGGGGGCCGGTCGGGTCTCCGGCTCGCGGGTGCCCGCCTCGGGCAGAGGGCCCGCCCCGGTGGGGCCGCGGGGCCGGGCTCCCAGCCCGTACCGGCTCGGAGCGGCGCCGGGGGGGGGCGGACCGCCCCCGGCCGTATCGCATTGCCTACGCAATGCGCCCCGTACTCTTGAGCGCGTGCAGGAACTCCACGACGCTCCCCTCGCCCCCCTGACCACCTTCCGGCTCGGCGGGCCCGCGGTCCGGCTTGTCACGGCCACCACCGATGACGAGGTGATCGCCGTCGTCCGTGAGGCGGACGCCGCCGGGACGCCGCTGCTCGTCGTCGGCGGCGGGTCCAATCTGGTCATCGGCGACAAGGGGTTCGACGGAACCGCGCTGCGCATCGCGACCAAGGGCTTCGCGCTCGACGGGACCACGCTGGAGCTCGCCGCCGGCGAGGTCTGGACCGACGCCGTCGCGCGGACCGTCGAGGCGGGGCTCGCCGGGATCGAGTGCCTCGCCGGGATCCCCGGCTCGGCCGGAGCGACGCCGATCCAGAACGTCGGCGCGTACGGCCAGGAGGTCTCCGCCACCATCACCGAGGTCGTCGCCTACGACCGCCGGGCCGACGAGACCGTCACCCTCGCCAACGCCGACTGCGCGTTCTCCTACCGTCACAGCCGCTTCAAGGCCGACCCGGAGCGCTACGTCGTGCTGCGCGTCCGCTTCGAGCTGGAGGACGCGGCGGGGCTCTCCGCGCCGGTCAAGTACGCGGAGACCGCCCGCGCCCTCGGCGTCGAGGCCGGTGACCGCGTCCCGCTCGCGCAGGCCCGGGAGACCGTCCTGAGGCTGCGCGCCGGGAAGGGCATGGTCCTGGACCCCCACGACCACGACACCTGGTCGGCCGGCTCCTTCTTCACCAACCCGATCCTCACGGCGGCCGAGTACGAGACCTTCCTCGCCCGCGTCGCCGAGCGGCTCGGCGACGACGTGACCCCGCCGGCCTTCCCCGCGGGCGCGGACGGCGACGTCAAGACGTCGGCCGCCTGGCTCATCGACAAGGCCGGCTTCACCAAGGGCTACGGCTCCGGCCCCGCCCGTATCTCCACCAAGCACACCCTCGCCCTCACCAACCGAGGCGAGGCCACCACGGAGGACCTCCTGGCGCTCGCCCGCGAGGTCGTCGCGGGCGTACGGGACGCGTTCGGGATCACGCTCGTCAACGAGCCGGTCACCGTGGGCGTCAGCATCTGAGCGGGTCCGTGGAACCCTCCGGGTTCCCCAGGTTGTCGAGTGGGTGACAGGCTCCCGGGAAGCGGGGCCGCACCGCTCGCCGAGGGGGAGTCGTGGAGGGGACGGGCCCACCGGAGCTCATCGAGCGCACCGAGCGCACCGAGTCCGCCGGCTTCGGGGAGTTCGCCGAGTCGGCGTACGCCTCGCTCCTGCGCACCGCCCGGCTCCTGACCGGCGACCCGCACGCCGCCGAGGACCTCGTCCAGGCGGCGCTGGTCAGGGTCTATCTGCGCTGGGGCGGCTCGGCGGGCTGGGAATCGCCCCAGGCGTACGCCCGGAAGGTCGTCGTCAACCTCTACGCGACCTGGCGCCGCCGCCGCTGGCACACCGAAGTCGTACGCCCCGCGCACGACGGAGTGCCCGCGCCGGGAAGCGACGACATGGCCGGCGGCGCCGACGCGCGCCTCGAACTGGCCCGTGCACTCGCCGCCCTGCCCCGCGCACAGCGCGCGGTGGTGGTGCTCCGCTTCTACGAGGACCTGTCCGTGGAACAGACGGCCGAGCTGCTCGGCTGCTCGCCCGGGACGGTCAAGAGCCGGACCAACAGGGCCCTGGCACGGCTGCGCGCCGCGGGCGCGCTCGCCGGTTACGCGGGAAGGGGCGTGTGATGGACGACTCCGACGCACTCCTGAGGCTGAGGCGTGGGCTGCGTGATCTCGCCGGCGGCGACCGGGGGGCCGGCGCCGGGCCCGCGCCCGTCGCCACCGTCGTGGCACGGGGACGGCGCATCCGGCACCTACGGCGCTCGCTCGCGGCGGGAGCGGCCACGCTCCTGGTCGCCGGCGGCTCCGTCCTCGTCGTCCGAGGGGAGGACGCTCCGGCTCCGCCCTCGGGCCCGACCGCGGGGCCGGTCACCCCCACCCGTCCGTACGACGGGAAGTACGCGCCCCAGCCCCCGTCCGGAGCCCACGACCCCCTGGACACCGGGCCGAGGCGGCCGGCCGAGGGCGTCCGCTACCGCTACGACCTCTCCGCCGTCTGCGACCTCCGGTACGCCGTCTTCGGCGGCCGGGTCTGGGAGCTGGCCGACGGCGGATCGTCGGTCGCGGTGCGGTGGGCGGACGACCGCATGCGGGGCTTCATGAGCTGGACGGACGGCGTGCGCTCCCGCTCGGAGCCGGACACGGCCGTCTTCGAGACGGAGACGCCCACCGCGCTGCCCGCACTCCGCTTCCGGCCGCTGGCCGGACCCGCGCCCGAGTGCCTCGGCGCGGAACCGGAGCGGCGGTACGGAGACGCCCCCGCCGCCACCCTCGGCCCCGAGCGCCCGGAGCGGAACGTCCGGTACCCGTACGACATGACCAAGGAGTGCGGGACGCGCTACGCGGTCTTCGCGGGCCGTCTGTGGCGCGCCCAGAGCGAGGGGCGGACGGAGACGCACGTCGACTGGGCGAACGAGCTTCCGCTGGCCGCCTTCATGACCCTGACCTCCGAGCGGACGGCGGTGCTGGAGTGGCCGGCCGGGGCCGAGGAGACCCCGAGGACGACCACGTACAGCCCGGTGGAGGCCCGCAGCGGCGACTGCGGATAGGTCCCCGCCGCGTGGCCCTCGCCCTTCAGTAGGCCACCCCCACGGCCTGCTTGACCGTGGCCGGGTCGGCGAGCGTCGCCAGCATGGCGTGGGCGACGTCCGCGCGGGCCAGGGTGCGGCCTCGGGGCGGGGTGCCGCCGACGACCGTGCGGTAGCGGCCGGTGACGGGCTTGTTCGTGAGCTTGGGCGGGCGTACGGACGTCCACTCCGTGGCGCTCGCCGCGAGCTCGCCCTCCATCACGCGCAGGTCCGCGTAGATGTCCTTGTACAGGGTGTTGATGATCGGGAGCACGGCCTTCTCGATGATCGACTGGCCGTCCGGGACGGGGCCGAGCGGGGCGGCGCTGACCACGACGAGGCGCCGGACGCCCTCGGCGTCCATGGCGGCGAGGACCGAGCGGGTGAGCTTCGCGGCGACGCCGGCGTCCGCGCGGGTGCGGGCGCCGAGACCGGAGAGGACCGCGTCCTTGCCGGCCACCGCCGCGCGCAGCGCCTCGGGGTCCGCCAGATCCGCGCGGTGGACCTCCAGGCGCTCGCCCGCGACTCCCGTGACGGCGAACCGCGCCGGGTCCCGTACGGCGGCCGTCACGTCGTGACCTTCGGCGAGGGCCTGGCGGACGATCTCCCGGCCGACTCCGCCGGTCGCTCCAAAGACGGTGAGCTTCATGTCACGCCTTCCTGAGGAGGGGTGGGTAAGTGTTTACTCACCCCTAGGGTGGGTGGGTACTCACTCACTCGTCAAGTGTGTTTGGAGCATGCGTGGAACAGAAGCCGACCCGGGTCCGGATCATCGACGCGGCCCACCGCCTCATGCGCACCGCGGGCCTGGCCCGCACCACGACGAAGGAGATCGCCAAGGAGGCGGGCTGCTCGGAGGCGGCGCTCTACAAGTACTTCCCGAGCAAGGAGGACCTGTTCGTCACCGTCCTCAACGAACGGCTGCCCCAGCTCGGCGGGCTCCTCGGCACCCTCGTCACCGACCCCGGCGGCCGCGGCGTCGAGGAGAACCTCACCGAGATCGCCCGCCAGGCCGCGCTCTTCTACGAGCAGACCTTCCCGATCGTCGCCTCGCTGTACGCCGAGCCGAGTCTCAAGCGGCGCCACGACGACATCCTGCGCGAACTCGGCGTCGGCCCGCACCGGCCGATCGAGGGGGTCGCCGCCTACCTTCACTCCGAGCAGCAGCACGGCCGCATCGGCCCCGCCGCGGACCCGCTCGCCGCCGCCTCACTGCTCCTGGGCGCCTGTGCCCAGCGCGCGTTCGCCTGGGAGATGACCGCCGACGGCCGGCCCCCGCAGGACGTCGACACCTTCGCGGCCTCCGTCGCCCGCACCCTCATGGCGGGCATCGCCCCCTAGGGGGCGAGAGACCCCCTAGGCGGCCGCCGGAACCGCCAGCCAGTCGTCGACGCCCGAGAGGAGCTTCTCGCGGACGTCCTCGGGCGCCGCCGAGCCGCGGATCGACTGGCGGGCCAGCTCGGCCAGCTCCACGTCCGTGAAGGCGTGGTGCCGGCGGGCGATCTCGTACTGCGCCGCGAGCCGCGACCCGAAGAGCAGCGGGTCGTCCGCGCCCAGAGCCATCGGGACGCCGGCCTCGAAGAGCGCGCGCAGCGGGACGTCCTCGTGCTTCTCGTAGACCCCCAGCGCCACGTTCGACGCCGGGCAGACCTCGCAGGTCACGCCCTTCTCGGCGAGCTTGCGCAGCACCCGGGGGTCCTCCGCCGCCCGTACCCCGTGGCCGATCCGGGCCGCACGGAGGTCGTCCAGGCAGTCCCGTACCGACGCCGGACCCGTCAGCTCACCGCCGTGCGGGGCCGCGAGCAGACCGCCCTCGCGGGCGATGGCGAAGGCGCGGTCGAAGTCGCGGGCCATGCCGCGGCGCTCGTCGTTGGAGAGCCCGAAGCCGACCACGCCCCGCTCCGCGTACCGCACCGCGAGCCGGGCGAGCGTACGGGCCTCCAGCGGGTGCTTCATCCGGTTCGCCGCCACCAGGACCCGCATCCCGAGCCCCGTCTCGTGCACGGCCGCGTCGACCGCGTCGAGGATGATCTCCATCGCCGGGATCAGTCCGCCGAGCAGCGGGGCGTACGAGGTCGGGTCGACCTGGATCTCCAGCCACCCCGAGCCGTCCCGCACGTCCTCCTGGGCCGCCTCGCGCACCAGACGGTGGATGTCCTCGGGCTCCCGCAGGCAGGAGCGGGCGATGTCGTAGAGCCGCTGGAAGCGGAACCAGCCGCGCTCGTCGGTGGCCCGCAGCTTCGGCGGTGTGCCGCTGCTCAGCGCCTCCGGGAGATGGACGCCGTACTTGTCCGCCAGCTCGATGAGCGTGGTGGACCGCATCGAGCCGGTGAAGTGCAGATGCAGATGCGCCTTCGGCAGCAGGCTGATGTCGCGGACGGCCTGACCGGAAGGGCGCTCGGAAACGTACGGGGAAACGTGCTCGGAAACGTGCTCCATTGAAGGATCTTGCCGCACCCGAATGGCCGAACACAGCCCCTTTCCCCGATCGGGACCTTGCTAGAACGTAAAAACGGGCCCCCGGTTCCGGAGAACCAGGGGCCCGTGGGGGGGAGCGCGGGACTAGGCGCGCGCCTCCGCCAGCAGCTTCTGGATCCGGGACACGCCCTCCACCAGGTCCTCGTCGCCAAGCGCGTACGAGAGCCGCAGGTAGCCGGGGGTGCCGAAGGCCTCGCCCGGGACGACCGCGACCTCGGCCTCGTCCAGGATCAGCGCGGCCAGCTCGACCGAGTCCTGCGGGCGCTTGCCGCGGATCTCCTTGCCGAGCAGCCCCTTCACCGACGGGTACACGTAGAACGCGCCCTCGGGGGTCGGGCAGAGGACGCCCTCGATCTCGTTGAGCATCCGCACGATGGTCTGGCGGCGCCGGTCGAAGGCGCGGCCCATCTCCGCGACGGCGTCCAGGTTGCCCGAGACGGCGGCGAGGGCGGCCACCTGCGCCACGTTGCTCACGTTGGACGTGGCGTGCGACTGCAGGTTCGTCGCGGCCTTCACGACGTCCTTCGGGCCGATGATCCACCCCACGCGCCAGCCGGTCATCGCGTACGTCTTGGCGACGCCGTTGACGACGATGCACTTGTCGCGCAGCTCGGGCATGACCGACGGCAGGGAGACGGCGGAGGCCCCGCCGTAGACCAGGTGCTCGTAGATCTCGTCCGTCAGCACCCACAGGCCGTGCTCGACGGCCCAGCGGCCGATGGCCTCGGTCTCGGCCTCGCTGTAGACGGCGCCGGTCGGGTTCGACGGGGAGACGAAGAGGACGACCTTGGTCTTCTCCGTGCGCGCCGCCTCCAGCTGCTCCACCGAGACGCGGTAGCCGGTGGTCTCGTCGGCGACGACCTCGACCGGGACACCGCCCGCGAGCCGGATCGACTCCGGGTACGTCGTCCAGTACGGGGCCGGGACGATGACCTCGTCACCCGGGTCGAGGATCGCGGCGAACGCCTCGTAGATCGCCTGCTTGCCGCCGTTGGTCACCAGGACCTGGGAGGCGTCGACCTCGTAGCCGGAGTCGCGCAGGGTCTTCGCGGCGATCGCGGCCTTCAGCTCGGGCAGACCGCCGGCCGGCGTGTAGCGGTGGTACTTCGGGTTCTTGCACGCCTCGACGGCGGCTTCGACGATGTAGTCAGGCGTCGGGAAGTCGGGCTCACCCGCGCCGAACCCGATCACCGGGCGCCCGGCGGCCTTGAGGGCCTTTGCCTTGGCGTCGACGGCGAGGGTCGCGGACTCGGAGATCGCACCGACGCGGGCGGAGACCCGGCGCTCGGTCGGAGGGGTAGCAGCGCTCATACGGCCATGCTCCCAGACCGCCTTTCCGTCCGGCACACAGGTTTCAGGGTGCGGACAGGACCGGTCATTCCCGGTCGTCCGACGGCCCGTGAGCGCTCCGACGTGCTTTCTGTTCGACGCGGCGCTCATGAACACGTACACTCACTGCTCGTTGGCCCTCACCGACCACATCTCACGATGCGGTAGGTTGGGGAAGCCACAAAGGGTCGTAGCTCAATTGGTAGAGCACCGGTCTCCAAAACCGGCGGTTGGGGGTTCAAGTCCCTCCGGCCCTGCTACACACACCGCCAGGATGTGTGCGCATGTACGTACTTCGATGCACCGCCGTGCGGATCCACCCGGCACGGCACTGCCATGACCCGGGATCAGGTGAGAAGCGTGACGGACGCCGTGGGCTCCATCGACATGCCTGATGCCGAGGACGAGGCTCCGGACTCGAAGAAGAAGGCCCGTAAGGGCGGCAAGCGCGGGAAGAAGGGCCCCCTGGGCCGTCTCGCGCTCTTCTACCGCCAGATCGTCGCGGAGCTTCGCAAGGTCGTCTGGCCCACTCGCAGCCAGCTGACGACGTACACCACGGTAGTGATTGTCTTCGTTGTCATCATGATCGGCCTCGTGACCGTGATTGACTATGGCTTCCAGGAAGCAGTCAAGTACGTCTTCGGCTGACTTCTTGTTCCACCCCATCTGTAGCCAGGAAGAAGCAGCCACCGTGTCTGACCCGAACCTGAACGAGTCTGTTTCCGAGGACGAGCTCGACATCCTCGAGGCGGCCGACGAGGACCAGGCCGAGGCTGCTGACGCCGCTGCGGGCGAGGCTGCCGAAGAGGCCGCCCTCTCCGTCGAGGACGACTCCGAGGAGTCGGACACCGAGGTCGAGGACGAGTCCGACGTCGAGGACGACACCGACGCCGAGGACGACACCGACGCCGAGGGCGAGTCCGACGAGGACGTCGAGGCCGAGGCCGAGCTGGAAGAGGCCGAGGAGGCCGAGGAGGAGCCCGCCGCTCCCGTCGACCCGATCCAGGCCCTCCGCGACGAGCTCCGCGGCCTGCCCGGCGAGTGGTACGTGATCCACACCTACGCGGGCTACGAGAAGCGCGTGAAGGCCAACCTCGAGCAGCGTGCCGTCTCGCTGAACGTCGAGGAGTTCATCTACCAGGCCGAGGTGCCCGAGGAAGAGATCGTCCAGATCAAGAACGGCGAGCGCAAGAACGTCCGGCAGAACAAGCTGCCCGGCTACGTGCTCGTCCGCATGGATCTGACGAACGAGTCCTGGGGCGTCGTCCGCAACACCCCCGGCGTCACCGGCTTCGTGGGCAACGCCTACGACCCGTACCCGCTGACCCTGGACGAGATCGTCAAGATGCTCGCCCCGGAGGCCGAGGAGAAGGCCGCCCGCGAGGCCGCCGAGGCCGAGGGCAAGCCGGCTCCGGCCCGCAAGGTCACCGTCGAGGTCCTGGACTTCGAGGTGGGCGACTCGGTCACCGTCACCGACGGCCCCTTCGCCACCCTCCAGGCCACGATCAACGAGATCAACGCCGACTCGAAGAAGGTCAAGGGCCTCGTCGAGATCTTCGGTCGCGAGACCCCGGTCGAGCTCAGCTTCGACCAGATCCAGAAGAACTGACGCTCACAGGTTTCCGACCAGGTCAGAGTGGCTCTCGCAGCCGCTCTGACCTGCTCGGTTTTTAGCCGCACGTCTATACCCGTTATCGTGGTGCGGTATGCCTCCATCCGGATGACCGGATCGGCGGCTGAACACTCTCACTAGGACCCGGAGAGAGCAATGCCTCCCAAGAAGAAGAAGGTCACGGGGCTTATCAAGCTCCAGATCAACGCTGGTGCGGCCAACCCGGCCCCGCCGGTCGGTCCCGCGCTGGGCCAGCACGGCGTCAACATCATGGAGTTCTGCAAGGCCTACAACGCCGCGACCGAGTCGCAGCGTGGCATGGTCGTGCCGGTGGAGATCACGGTCTACGAAGACCGCAGCTTCACCTTCATCACCAAGACTCCGCCGGCCGCCAAGCTGATCCTCAAGGCCGCGGGTGTGGACAAGGGCTCCGGCGAGCCGCACAAGACCAAGGTCGCGAAGCTCACGGCCGCTCAGGTCCGCGAGATCGCCACGGTCAAGCTCCCCGACCTCAACGCCAACGACCTCGACGCCGCGTCGAAGATCATCGCCGGCACCGCCCGTTCCATGGGCATCACGGTCGAGGGCTGATCAGCCCCCTTGTGACCTCAGTGGTAGGGCCAGCGCCGGCCCGCACCACGACTCCACACACCTGCCACGCGGCGGATGCCGCATGGTGTTACTGCACAGGAGAAGCAGTGAAGCGCAGCAAGGCACTCCGCGCCGCGGACGCCAAGATCGACCGGGAGCGCAACTACGCCCCCCTCGAGGCCGTCCGTCTGGCCAAGGACACCGCCGCCACCAAGTTCGACGGCACCGTCGAGGTCGCCTTCCGCCTGGGCGTCGACCCGCGCAAGGCCGACCAGATGGTCCGTGGCACCGTGAACCTCCCGCACGGCACCGGTAAGACCGCCCGGGTCCTGGTCTTCGCGACCGGTGACCGTGCCGAGGCCGCGATCGCCGCGGGCGCCGACATCGTCGGCTCCGACGAGCTCATCGACGAGATCTCCAAGGGCAACCGCCTCAACGAGTTCGACGCCGTTGTGGCCACCCCGGACCTCATGGGCAAGGTCGGCCGCCTCGGCCGCGTCCTCGGCCCGCGTGGTCTCATGCCGAACCCGAAGACCGGCACCGTCACCCCCGATGTCGCGAAGGCTGTCAACGACATCAAGGGCGGCAAGATCGAGTTCCGCGTCGACAAGCACTCGAACCTGCACTTCATCATCGGCAAGGTCTCCTTCGACGAGACGAAGCTGGTCGAGAACTACGCCGCGGCTCTGGAGGAGATCCTCCGTCTGAAGCCGTCCGCCGCCAAGGGCCGCTACATCAAGAAGGCGACCCTGACGACGACGATGGGCCCCGGCATCCCGCTGGACTCCAACCGCACCCGCAACCTCCTCGTCGAGGAGGACCCGGCCGCGGTCTGAGCCCACACGGCTCACTGAGTGGTCAGCCGGCCCCCGGCCCCTCTTCGGAGGGGCCGGGGGCCGGCTTTCTTCGTACGGAGCCGAACGGGGTCGTACGGGGTTGTACGGGTCGCACGGACCGAACGGGGTCGTACGGGGTTGTACTGGGTCGCACGGGGTCGTACGGAGCCGTGCCGAGCCGTCCCGCAGGCTGTCAGGCGGCCCCAGGGGGCTCGGTAGCGCCCCGGAGCCCCCGCCAGGCAGTCGGCGAGGCCCTCGCGGGGCACGGCGAGGGCTGAGCCGTACGGGCGGATTTGCTCCGCGCCGCAGGCGTCACGTACTCTTCCGGAGAAGCCAAAGACCGCTGGTCGTTGCCGTGCTCCTGTGAGGGGTCCGGTGGCCGAAGGATTCGCTGAGATGCGAACGACCCGCGCAGGTGATCGTGGAAGAGTTCCCGGATGTGATTCGGTCGAGCTGAGCCCCGTGCGCCTGCGCCGGGGCCGTTTTGTTTGATCAGCCCCTTCTGAGCGGTCCTCATCACCCGGAAGGAGGCCGACGCTCTATGGCAAGGCCCGACAAGGCTGCCGCGGTAGCCGAGCTTGAGGACAAGTTCCGCAGCTCGAACGCCGTCGTGCTGACCTCGTACACGGGGCTCACCGTGGCGCAGCTCAAGACGCTGCGTCGTTCGCTCGGTGAGAACGCCCAGTACGCCGTGGTGAAGAACACGCTGACCAAGATTGCGGCCAACCAGGCCGGGATCGCGTCGCTCGACGACCAGCTCGCTGGTTCGACCGCGGCCGCCTTCGTCACCGGTGACCCGGTGGAGTCGGCGAAGGCTCTGCGTGACTTCGCCAAGGACAACCCGAACCTCGTCATCAAGGGCGGTGTCCTTGATGGCAAGGCGCTGACCGCCGACGAGTTCAAGAAGCTTGCGGACCTCGAGTCCCGCGAGGTTCTGCTCAGCAAGCTGGCCGGTGCCTTCAAGGGCAAGCAGTCCCAGACTGCTTCGCTCCTCCAGGCGCTGCCGTCGAAGTTCGTCCGCACCGCGGAGGCGCTTCGCGTCAAGCTCGCCGAGCAGGGCGGTGCCGAGTAATTCGGCTCGCGCACTGATCGCCGCCCGCTAGGGCGACGGTCGCAGCGGGCCGAAAGTACGCCCGCCTCTACATACATCCGGCACCTGCCGAATTAGTGGAAGGATCGCCCATCATGGCGAAGCTCTCTCAGGACGACCTCCTCGCCCAGTTCGAGGAGATGACCCTCATCGAGCTCTCCGAGTTCGTGAAGGCCTTCGAGGAGAAGTTCGACGTCACCGCCGCCGCGGCCGTCGCCGTTGCCGGCCCCGCCGTCGGTGGCGCTGCCCCCGAGGCCGCCGAGGAGCAGGACGAGTTCGACGTCATCCTCGAGGGTGCGGGCGACAAGAAGATCCAGGTCATCAAGGTCGTGCGTGAGCTCACCTCCCTGGGTCTGAAGGAGGCCAAGGACCTCGTCGACGGCACCCCGAAGCCGGTTCTCGAGAAGGTCGCCAAGGAGGCCGCGGAGAAGGCTGCCGAGTCCCTCAAGGCCGCCGGCGCCTCCGTCACGGTCAAGTAAGTCCTTGCGGGTCTCCTGACCCGCTCAGGCGCCTCTCAGGCGCCTCGCCAAGGGCGATCACCCATCCGGGTGGTCGCCCTTCGGCGTACCCGGCGACGGGCGTGGCGACGGGTGTGAGAGCCGTCGTCGGCGGAGTATGGTGATCTTCGCCGTGCGCCCCCGCTGACCGGGGGGCCTTGACGAACCGCACGCAGCGCGCAATTCTCAGGACGCGTCGTCACAACGATCCGTATCCGAGGCATGGATCGACGGCGGAACGGGCAGTATCGAGGTGCGCCGCACGGCGCGAGGTACCGCGGAGTTGAGAACAACGAGGGTCGCGAAAAACTCGCCCTGGACATCAGTGGGCCAAGTGGCTACACTGACCCTTTGCGCTGCCTGTTAGCTGCCCCCTGCCCGTCACCCGGGGCATACCCTCGCGAGAGCATTGTCGGCAGACCTGACCTGACCTGGGCTTTTGGCCATATCGGGAAATGTCTGTCCCTGTGCGTCGCTGGGGACCGGTACGCGCGTAGTGAGTCCGAGCCCTCGGAAGGACCCCCTCTTGGCCGCCTCGCGCAACGCCTCGACCAATACGAACAACGGCGCCAGCACCGCCCCGCTGCGCATCTCCTTTGCAAAGATCAAGGAGCCCCTCGAGGTTCCGAACCTCCTCGCGCTGCAGACCGAGAGCTTTGACTGGCTGCTCGGAAACGCCGCCTGGAAGGCTCGCGTCGAGGCCGCTCTCGAGTCGGGACAGGACGTCCCCAGGAAGTCGGGTCTGGAAGAGATCTTCGAGGAGATCTCTCCGATCGAGGACTTCTCCGGGTCGATGTCGCTGACCTTCCGCGACCACCGTTTCGAGCCCCCGAAGAACTCCATCGACGAGTGCAAGGACCGTGACTTCACGTACGGCGCCCCGCTCTTCGTCACGGCCGAGTTCACCAACAACGAGACCGGCGAGATCAAGTCCCAGACCGTCTTCATGGGCGACTTCCCGCTCATGACGAACAAGGGCACCTTCGTCATCAACGGCACTGAGCGTGTCGTGGTCTCGCAGCTGGTCCGTTCGCCGGGCGTCTACTTCGACTCCTCCATCGACAAGACGTCCGACAAGGACATCTTCTCCGCCAAGATCATCCCGTCCCGGGGTGCCTGGCTGGAGATGGAGATCGACAAGCGCGACATGGTCGGTGTCCGCATCGACCGCAAGCGCAAGCAGTCCGTCACCGTCCTCCTGAAGGCGCTCGGCTGGACCACCGAGCAGATCCTGCAGGAGTTCGGCGAGTACGAGTCCATGCGCGCCACCCTGGAGAAGGACCACACCCAGGGCCAGGACGACGCGCTGCTCGACATCTACCGCAAGCTCCGTCCGGGCGAGCCGCCGACCCGCGAGGCCGCTCAGACGCTGCTCGAGAACCTCTACTTCAACCCGAAGCGTTACGACCTCGCGAAGGTCGGCCGCTACAAGGTGAACAAGAAGCTCGGCGCGGACGAGCCGCTGGACGCCGGTGTCCTGACCACCGACGACGTCATCGCCACGATCAAGTACCTGGTCAAGCTGCACGCGGGCGAGACCGAGACGATCGGCGAGTCGGGCCGGGAGATCGTCGTCGAGACCGACGACATCGACCACTTCGGCAACCGTCGTCTGCGTAACGTCGGCGAGCTCATCCAGAACCAGGTCCGTACGGGTCTGGCTCGTATGGAGCGCGTCGTGCGTGAGCGCATGACCACCCAGGACGTCGAGGCGATCACGCCGCAGACCCTGATCAACATCCGGCCGGTCGTCGCCTCCATCAAGGAGTTCTTCGGCACCAGCCAGCTGTCGCAGTTCATGGACCAGAACAACCCGCTGTCGGGTCTGACGCACAAGCGTCGTCTCTCGGCGCTGGGTCCCGGTGGTCTGTCCCGTGAGCGGGCCGGCTTCGAGGTCCGAGACGTGCACCCGTCCCACTACGGACGCATGTGCCCGATCGAGACCCCCGAAGGCCCGAACATCGGTCTGATCGGTTCGCTCGCCTCGTACGGCCGCGTCAACGCGTTCGGCTTCATCGAGACGCCGTACCGCAAGGTCGTCGACGGCCAGGTCACCGACGAGGTCGACTACATCACGGCCGACGAAGAGGACCGCTACGTCATCGCCCAGGCGAACGCGACCCTGAACGACGAGCTCCGCTTCACCGAGCCGCGCGTCCTGGTCCGCCGCCGTGGCGGCGAGGTCGACTACGTCCCGCCGACCGAGGTCGACTACATGGACGTCTCGCCGCGCCAGATGGTGTCGGTCGCGACGGCCATGATCCCCTTCCTCGAGCACGACGACGCCAACCGTGCCCTCATGGGCGCGAACATGATGCGTCAGGCGGTGCCGCTGATTAAGTCCGAGGCCCCGCTCGTCGGTACCGGCATGGAGTACCGCTGTGCCACCGACGCCGGCGACGTCATCAAGGCGGAGAAGGACGGTGTGATCCAGGAGGTCTCGGCCGACTACATCACCGTCACCAACGACGACGGCACGTACACCACGTACCGCATCGCCAAGTTCTCCCGCTCGAACCAGGGCACCTCGGTCAACCAGAAGGTCGTCGTCTCCGAGGGCGACCGGGTCATCGAGGGCCAGGTCCTCGCCGACGGTCCGGCCACCGAGAACGGTGAGATGGCGCTCGGCAAGAACCTGCTCGTGGCGTTCATGCCGTGGGAGGGTCACAACTACGAGGACGCGATCATCCTGTCGCAGCGCCTCGTGCAGGACGACGTCCTCTCCTCGATCCACATCGAGGAGCACGAGGTCGACGCCCGTGACACCAAGCTCGGCCCGGAGGAGATCACCCGGGACATCCCGAACGTCTCCGAGGAGGTCCTCGCCGACCTCGACGAGCGCGGCATCATCCGTATCGGTGCCGAGGTCGTCGCCGGCGACATCCTCGTCGGCAAGGTCACGCCCAAGGGTGAGACCGAGCTGACCCCGGAGGAGCGTCTGCTCCGCGCGATCTTCGGTGAGAAGGCGCGTGAGGTCCGTGACACCTCGCTGAAGGTGCCGCACGGCGAGACCGGCAAGGTCATCGGCGTCCGCGTCTTCGACCGCGAGGAGGGCGACGAGCTTCCCCCGGGCGTGAACCAGCTGGTCCGCGTCTACGTCGCCCAGAAGCGCAAGATCACCGACGGTGACAAGCTCGCCGGCCGTCACGGCAACAAGGGTGTCATCTCCAAGATCCTTCCGATCGAGGACATGCCGTTCCTCGAGGACGGAACGCCGGTCGACATCATCCTCAACCCGCTGGGTGTCCCGTCCCGAATGAACCCGGGACAGGTCCTGGAGATCCACCTCGGCTGGCTCGCCAGCCGCGGCTGGGACGTCTCCGGCCTCGCGGACGAATGGGCGCAGCGCCTGCAGGCCATCGGCGCCGACCAGGTCGCCCCGGGCACCAACGTCGCCACCCCCGTCTTCGACGGTGCGCGTGAGGACGAGCTCGCGGGTCTGCTGCAGCACACGATCCCGAACCGCGACGGCGAGCGCATGGTGCTCCCCTCCGGCAAGGCGCGTCTGTTCGACGGCCGCTCCGGCGAGCCGTTCCCGGACCCGATCTCGGTCGGGTACATGTACATCCTCAAGCTCCACCACCTGGTCGACGACAAGCTGCACGCCCGGTCGACCGGCCCGTACTCGATGATCACCCAGCAGCCGCTGGGTGGTAAGGCCCAGTTCGGTGGCCAGCGCTTCGGTGAGATGGAGGTGTGGGCGCTGGAGGCTTACGGCGCCGCGTACGCCCTCCAGGAGCTGCTGACGATCAAGTCCGACGACGTGACCGGCCGCGTGAAGGTCTACGAGGCCATCGTCAAGGGCGAGAACATCCCTGAGCCCGGCATCCCCGAGTCCTTCAAGGTGCTCATCAAGGAGATGCAGTCCCTGTGCCTCAACGTGGAGGTGCTGTCCTCGGACGGCATGTCCATCGAGATGCGCGACACCGACGAGGACGTCTTCCGCGCAGCGGAGGAGCTCGGTATCGACCTGTCCCGGCGCGAGCCGAGCAGCGTCGAAGAGGTCTGACGGGAGTCCGGTACGGGGACTCGGTGCAACCCACTGAGTCCCCGGCCGGCCCCAGGACCCCCGTTTCAGACCCCAAGACTTACAACCCTGAGAGGGATTGACGCATAGTGCTCGACGTCAACTTCTTCGATGAGCTCCGGATCGGTCTGGCCACCGCTGACGACATCCGTCAGTGGAGCCACGGCGAGGTCAAGAAGCCTGAGACCATCAACTACCGCACGCTCAAGCCCGAGAAGGACGGACTCTTCTGCGAGAAGATCTTCGGTCCGACCCGGGACTGGGAGTGCTACTGCGGCAAGTACAAGCGTGTCCGCTTCAAGGGCATCATCTGTGAGCGGTGTGGCGTCGAGGTCACCCGCGCCAAGGTGCGCCGTGAGCGGATGGGCCACATCGAGCTCGCCGCCCCCGTCACCCACATCTGGTACTTCAAGGGCGTCCCGTCGCGCCTCGGATACCTGCTGGACCTCGCGCCGAAGGACCTCGAGAAGGTCATCTACTTCGCCGCGTACATGATCACGTTCGTGGACGAGGAGCGCCGGACGCGCGACCTGCCCTCGCTGGAGGCTCACGTCTCCGTCGAGCGTCAGCAGATCGAGAACCGTCGCGACGCCGACCTCGAGGCCCGCGCCAAGAAGCTCGAGACCGACCTGGCCGAGCTCGAGGCCGAGGGTGCCAAGGCCGACGTGCGCCGCAAGGTGCGCGAGGGTGCCGAGCGTGAGATGAAGCAGCTGCGCGACCGCGCGCAGCGCGAGATCGACCGTCTCGACGAGGTCTGGAACCGCTTCAAGAACCTCAAGGTCCAGGACCTGGAGGGCGACGAGCTCCTCTACCGCGAGCTGCGTGACCGCTTCGGCACGTACTTCGACGGTTCGATGGGTGCCGCGGCGCTGCAGAAGCGCCTGGAGTCCTTCGACCTGGACGAGGAGGCCGAGCGCCTCCGCGAGATCATCCGTACCGGCAAGGGCCAGAAGAAGACCCGTGCGCTCAAGCGCCTCAAGGTCGTCTCCGCGTTCCTGCAGACCGCGAACAGCCCCAAGGGCATGGTTCTCGACTGCGTGCCGGTGATCCCGCCGGACCTGCGTCCGATGGTGCAGCTGGACGGTGGCCGCTTCGCGACCTCCGACCTGAACGACCTGTACCGCCGTGTGATCAACCGCAACAACCGTCTGAAGCGTCTGCTCGACCTCGGTGCCCCCGAGATCATCGTGAACAACGAGAAGCGGATGCTCCAGGAGGCGGTCGACGCCCTCTTCGACAACGGCCGTCGTGGTCGCCCGGTCACGGGCCCCGGCAACCGTCCGCTGAAGTCCCTCAGCGACATGCTGAAGGGTAAGCAGGGTCGATTCCGTCAGAACCTGCTCGGCAAGCGTGTGGACTACTCCGCGCGTTCCGTCATCGTCGTCGGTCCGCAGCTGAAGCTGCACCAGTGTGGTCTGCCGAAGGCCATGGCGCTGGAGCTCTTCAAGCCGTTCGTGATGAAGCGCCTGGTCGACCTGAACCACGCGCAGAACATCAAGAGCGCCAAGCGGATGGTCGAGCGCGGCCGCACGGTCGTGTACGACGTCCTCGAAGAGGTCATCGCCGAGCACCCGGTTCTGCTGAACCGTGCGCCCACGCTGCACCGCCTCGGCATCCAGGCCTTCGAGCCGCAGCTGGTCGAGGGCAAGGCCATCCAGATCCACCCGCTCGTCTGCACCGCGTTCAACGCGGACTTCGACGGTGACCAGATGGCCGTCCACCTGCCGCTCTCCGCGGAGGCGCAGGCCGAGGCCCGCATCCTGATGCTGTCCTCGAACAACATCCTCAAGCCGGCCGACGGCCGTCCGGTCACGATGCCGACCCAGGACATGGTCCTCGGTCTGTTCTTCCTGACCACCGACGGTGAGCTCCGTGACACCAAGGGCGAGGGCCGCGCGTTCGGCTCCACGGCCGAGGCGGTCATGGCGTTCGACGCCGGCGAGCTCGCGCTGCAGTCGCAGATCGACATCCGCTTCCCGATCGGCACCGTTCCGCCGCGCGGCTGGGTTCCCCCGGTCGCCGAGGAGGGTGAGCCGGAGTGGCAGCAGGGTGACTCGTTCCGCCTGCGTACGTCGCTGGGCCGCGCGCTCTTCAACGAGCTGCTGCCCGAGGACTACCCGTTCGTCGACTACTCCGTGGGCAAGAAGCAGCTCTCCGAGATCGTCAACGACCTCGCCGAGCGCTACCCCAAGGTCATCGTGGCGGCGACGCTCGACAACCTGAAGTCGGCGGGCTTCTACTGGGCGACCCGTTCCGGTGTCACCGTGGCCATCTCCGACGTCGTCGTGCCCGAGGCCAAGAAGGCCATCGTCGCGGGCTACGAGGCGCAGGACGAGAAGGTCCAGAAGCAGTACGAGCGCGGTCTCATCACCAAGGAAGAGCGCACTCAGGAGCTCATCGCGATCTGGACCAAGGCGACCAACGAGGTTGCCGAGGCCATGAACGAGAACTTCCCCAAGACGAACCCCATCTTCATGATGGTTGACTCGGGTGCCCGAGGAAACATGATGCAGATGCGGCAGATCGCCGGTATGCGTGGTCTGGTGTCGAACGCCAAGAACGAGACCATCCCGCGTCCCATCAAGGCGTCCTTCCGTGAGGGCCTCACCGTCCTCGAGTACTTCATCTCGACGCACGGTGCCCGTAAGGGTCTCGCCGACACCGCCCTGCGTACCGCCGACTCGGGTTACCTGACCCGTCGTCTGGTGGACGTCTCGCAGGACGTGATCATCCGCGAGGAGGACTGTGGCACCGAGCGCGGTCTGAAGCTGCGGATCGCCGAGCGGGGCGCCGACGGTGTCCTGCGGAAGACGGACGACGTCGAGACCTCCGTGTACGCGCGGATGCTCGCCGAGGACGTCGTCGTGGACGGCAAGGTCATCGCGCCGGCCAACGTCGACCTGGGTGACGTGCTCATCGACGCCCTCGTGGGCGCCGGTGTGGAGGAGGTCAAGACCCGCTCGGTCCTGACCTGTGAGTCCGCGGTCGGCACCTGTGCCTTCTGCTACGGCCGTTCGCTGGCCACCGGCAAGCTGGTCGACATCGGTGAGGCCGTCGGCATCATCGCGGCCCAGTCCATCGGTGAGCCCGGTACCCAGCTGACGATGCGTACCTTCCACACCGGTGGTGTGGCCGGTGACGACATCACCCAGGGTCTGCCCCGTGTCGTCGAGCTCTTCGAGGCTCGTCAGCCCAAGGGTGTCGCCCCGATCTCGGAGGCGGCCGGCCGCGTCCGTATCGAGGAGACCGAGAAGACCAAGAAGATCGTCGTCACCCCGGACGACGGCAGCGACGAGACGGCGTTCCCGATCTCGAAGCGTGCCCGTCTGCTGGTGGGCGAGGGCGACCACGTCGAGGTGGGCCAGAAGCTCACCGTGGGTGCCACCAACCCGCACGACGTGCTGCGGATCCTCGGTCAGCGCGCGGTCCAGGTCCACCTGGTCGGCGAAGTCCAGAAGGTCTACAACTCGCAGGGCGTGTCGATCCACGACAAGCACATCGAGATCATCATCCGGCAGATGCTGCGCCGCGTGACGATCATCGAGTCCGGCGACGCGGAGCTGCTGCCGGGCGAGCTCGTCGAGCGCTCGAAGTTCGAGACCGAGAACCGTCGTGTGGTCACCGAGGGCGGTCACCCCGCCTCCGGCCGTCCGCAGCTGATGGGTATCACCAAGGCCTCGCTGGCGACGGAGTCCTGGCTGTCGGCCGCCTCCTTCCAGGAGACGACCCGAGTCCTGACGGATGCGGCGATCAACGCCAAGTCCGACAGCCTCATCGGCCTCAAGGAGAACGTCATCATCGGTAAGCTCATCCCGGCCGGTACGGGTCTGTCCCGCTACCGCAACATCCGGGTCGAGCCGACCGAGGAGGCCAAGGCCGCGATGTACTCGGCCGTCGGCTACGACGACATCGACTACTCGCCGTTCGGCACGGGCTCCGGCCAGGCCGTTCCGCTGGAGGACTACGACTACGGTCCGTACAACCAGTAAGCGAGTCGCTTGAAGTACCGCAGGGCGGTCACTCCGTTTCGTACGGGGTGGCCGCCCTGCGGCGTTCCCGGAGGCGCCGGAGGGCTACCGGCCCGCCAGCTCCCAGACCGCGAGCATCAGGCCGGCGCTCGCGGTCAGCGCGGCGATGCTGGTCAGCGGCCAGCGGGAGCGTTCCAGGGCGTCCAGCCTGGCCTCGTGGTCCGCGAGCTGTTTGTCGGTCTGGTCGCTGCGCTGGACGAGCAGGGCCAGCGAGCCGTCGACGCGGGCGAAGCCGGCCTCCAGCGTGCCGCGCAGCCGTTCCAGCTCCAGTGCCACCGCCACCGGGTCGTTCGGATCAGGCTCGGTCATCGGCCGCCCCCGGGGTGGTGCGCAGCCAGGACGGCAGCAGGTTCTGTACGGCGGGCAGCGCCATCACCCGGGTCAGGGCGCCGGCCACGGCCAGCGCCCCGGCGACCCAGGGGAGGGTCGCCGGGAGGGCGGAGGCGTCGACGATCGCGGGGAGCACGACGGCGATGCCGACGGCGGTCTGCAGGACGGTACGCGCGGTGCGCTTGGCGGCATCGGACATGGGGTTCTCCTTATCTGCTGTAGGGGACCTTGAGCGCGTTCCAGGACATGACGCCCGGCCAGCCGTCGGCGTCGGAGCCGCTGAATCCGAGCTTGCGCTGCCACTTGGCGTAGCTGCGCCGGTCGGCCTCGCCCCAGCGGGGGGAGGGGCCGACGGCGTACGCGGAGCAGCCCTCGGCGACCAGTCGGCGGCCCATCGCGGTGACGATCGGGGAGCTGGGGTTCGTCTTGAAGAACGAGGTGCCGGGGAAGGGCTGGTAGCGGGGGGCGGCAGGCTTCTGCGGGGCCGGGGGCTGCTTGACCGGGGAGGCGGCGAGCCGCTTCTGGACCCGGTCGCGCATACCCGGCATCGCGAAGCCGCGCGGGTCGCTCTTCCAGTCCGACCACTCCAGGTGGCCGATCACGGACTTGGCGCCCCAGCCGTGGGCGCGGCAGAGCGCGGCGGACGTCCGCTCGACGGCGTCGAGCTGCGCGGCCGGCCAGGGGTCGCTGCCGTTGCCGAGGTTGATGCACTCGAAGCCGTAGAAGCGGGAGTTGCCGTCGACGGCGCCGGGGCTGCCCTGGTGGTGCCGGGGGGTGGGCGGCCGGGTTCCGTAGGTCTCGGTGATCACGGCCTGGAGGACCGAGGGATCGCCGCCGCCCGCGTGGTTGGCGCGGCCGCCGGAGACCAGGTGGACCGTGCCGTCCTTGGCGATCACGCCGTGGCAGAGCGGGCCCGGCAGCCCGGTGTAGCCGTTGTAGCAGAGCTCGACGGACGAGGCGGTGCCGCTGGAGACGGTGTGGTGGATCATCACGCCGACGACCGGCCCCCAGGCGCCGGCCTGGTTGCGGTGGTGGGTGCGCCAGCCGTCGTGCTCGACGACCTTGACGCCTTCGGCGCGGAGCGCGGCGACGAGCCGGTCCGCGGAGAGGGGAGTGGCCATGGTGACCTCCGGGCTTGCGGGCATGAAAAAAGCCCGCGCGGGGGCGGGCGTACGGGTGGGGCGGACTTCGGGGCTGCGGGGCTGGGGGCTATGGCGCGCGGGGGCTGCGTACGGTGCTACGGGGCCGTGACGGGCGCGGGTTCCGGGGCCGGGGTCGGAGGGGTCGGCTCCGGGGTCGGGGTCGGGGTGGGCACAGGCTCCGGCTGAGGCGCCGGCGCCCAGGCCGTGCAGAGCGCGGCGTAGGCGGCCCGGCGGGACTCGAAGTCGGCGAGGGCAGCGGCGACGGCCCGCTCGACGGCGGTCGGGTCGGGGACCACGGGGACGCCGTCCGTGGCGGGGACGATGACCAGGCCGGAACCGCGCAGGGCCGCGTCGCCCGTGCCCTTCTCGTTGAGCTCGGCTGTGACGTACACCGCCGGGAACTGCCCGGTGACCGGGTCGGTCTCCAGGGTGTGGCCGAGGCTGTTGTCGTAGACGCGGACATGGAGGGTGTGGCCGGTCTCGGTGACGACGGCACGGCCGGCGTAGTCGATGGCCGCGCCCCAGGGCTGGGTGGGGTCGATGTTCATGGGGTACTCCTCGAACTCGTCGTCCTGCGGGGAGGGCGGATCAGGTCTGGGCGCCGTGGATGAGGACCGCCTGGGCGTAGACGGTGCCGCCGCTGGCCATCGCCTGGATCTCGATGTTCATCGTCTGGCCGAACCTGGTCTTCATGTCGCCGGGCAGCAGGCCGAGATGGTCGTAGGTGGTGCCCGCGGTCACCGTGGGACCGAACTGCACGCTGTCGACGAGCACCCGCACCTGCCCGGTGGCGCCCGAGGACGCCGCCGTGTTGACGACGAGCCGCATCTTCGGCTGCCAGACGGGGTTGGAGGAGCGGGCGACGGTCGTGAACGCCGCGGCCGTGGTGGAGGGCCACTTGACCGGATCGGTGGGCAGCGGCGGCATGAGCTGCAGCCAGGGCCGGGCGAGACCGCCGGTCAGGATGTCGTCCGCGAAGATCTCGTGGTTGTAGCCGTCGAAGATCCGGAACAGCGGACGGGTGATGGTGACGCTGCCGGTCTGCGTGGCGGGGCGGAACTCGTTGACCGGGGGACGCGTGTTGACGGCGGTGGACAGCGCCTTGAGCCGTCGTTCCATCTGGTTGAGCCGGTCGATGATGTCCTCGGGCAGCTGGGGCATCAGGCCTCCTCAAGGTAGAGCTCGGCGGTGTCGGGACGGCCGCGCTCCGGGGGAGTGACCTTGACGCCGATGATGCGGTAGCGGGCGTCCAGGCCCTGCGCGAACCACTCGTCGTGGATCCGGACGCGGGCGATGCGCCCGATGAGGGCCGGCGGGACCATCCCGCCCAGGTGGATGGTGATCGCCGGGATCACCACGGCGCCGCGGGCCTGGGCGAGTTCCGCCGCGGCCAGCGACTCCAGGGTGAGCGTGTCGGAGATCTCGTTGTGGTCCGTCGACAGGTCGATCAGCGGCCAGCCGTCGACGAGGAGCGAGGTGTCGTACTGCTCCTTGCCGTACAGCGGTCGCGACTCGGCGGCCGCGTTGGAGTTCACGGACGCGCCGCGGGCCACGGCGGTGGTGCCGCCCCGGGTCGCGTCGTAGGGGAAGGAGTACGACAGGATGACGCCGGGCCGGTCGAACAGCAGGTCCGTGGCGCCGTTGACGATCTTCGGTTCGCCGAGCCGCAGTTGGCGCACCCGCTGCCCGCTGATCGGGTCGCGGTAGACGAGGATCTGGTGCTCGAAGCCGTCCTGCATGGTGGCGATCTGGTTGAGCGCGTCCAGGTAGACCGTCTCGTCGCCCTTGCGCCACGAGACGGTGCGCATGACCTTGGGCGGCTCGTCGCCGAACGTGATCCCGAGCCGCTTGGGTTCCTGGTTCGCGGGGGCGCCCGGGTAGCTCTGGACGTCGAGCTCGCTCCACAGCCGGCGCGCGATCTCCAGCTGGTAGGTCGGGGTGTCGTACGTGATGTCCGTACGGATGCGCCGGCGGCCGGCGTACGAGTCGAAGGTGGCGGCCTGGATGCCGAGGGTCAGCACCCCGCGGCCGCTGGACTGCAGGGTGGTGGTCCAGACGATGCCGCCCCACCACAGGTCCCCGCCGCGCTCCAGATAGACCGACGTGCGGCCTTCCCGGACCTGCTTGACCCGCTCGGCGATGGCCTTGTTCGGGATGGGAATGGTGCCGGAGAGGGATCCGGCCTTGCCGATGTAGTCGTCGAAGGAGACGTCCCGCAGGGGCAGGATGTCCAGGGTCTGGTCGGTGAGCAGGTCACAGAAGATCGCCCGGTAGGGCGTGTCGAGGCTCATCGGGCTCCCTTCAGAGGACGTAGGTGGCGGAGACGCGGACGTTGCGGCCGGTCATGAGCACGCCGGTGGGGGACCAGGTGCGCAGGTTGACCTGCCCGTTGGCCCAGATGTTGGCGCCGCCGTTGGCGAAGCCGTCGCAGGCGGAGACCTCCATGTCGAAGGCCGGCCGCCAGCCCGCGGGCAGGGTGCACAGCTGCTCGTCGTCGATGTTTCCGGCACTGTTGGCGGTGATGGTGGCGCCGCTGCGGGTGACGGAGAGGAGCAGCGAGACGATGCCGCGGGTGCGGCGCGCGGTGAAGGAGACCAGGCTCCAGCCGGGCAGCATGGTGACGCCGCCGGTGAGGGTCTCCACCTCGACCGGAGGCTGGTAGTTCACCCACGCGGTGCCGTTCCAGCGCTGGATCACCCCGCTGTTCTCCCGGAACTGGCCCGGGTAGCTGCCGGTCGACAGCGAGCCGGCGGGGGCGATCCCGCCGATCTCCTTCGGGTACGCGACCCAGCCGGTGCCGTTCCAGCGCTGGAGGAAGTGGGAGTCGTCGTTGTCCTGGTACTGGCCCGGGTAGGAGCCGATCACCGTGGCGTTGTTGTAGGTGGGCAGGATGCCGCCGACCGCGACCGTCGTGGTGCGCAGGTCGGTGACGGTGCCGGACGCCGTCCAGTCGATGCCGCCGGTGCCGGCCGAGGCCCCGGCCTTCACCCTGACACTGCACAGCGGCAGCGAGCGGGCCGGAGCGGCGGGCGCCACCGGAGCGGCCTTCGGCTCGCCCTTCACGATCTCGACGACGGCGTCGTACTTGCCCTGGAGGTCGGCGTCGTTGTCGTAGACGCGCAGGACGACGAGGTCGATGCGCGGGTTGAGGGCGTCGCCGTCGCCGAAGGTGATGGTCATGTCCTGGTCGAGGGCGACGGGGTAGGCGCCGTCGGAGTTGCCGCCCTGGACGACGGCCCTGCCGTGGTACACGGTGGCCGTCATCGGGCCGGCGCTGCTGATCCACAGGCCGCCGACCCGGAACTTGCCGTCGTACGTTCCGGGCAGGATGCCCGACCGCACGCCGAGCGGGTTCGTAGGGGTGGTGGCGCCGATGTTGGTGATACGGGTGTTCTGGCGGGTCTGCCCAGTGGGCAGCAGCCAGCCGGAGCGTACGGGCATGGGGTCTCCTGGGAGGGAAGGTCGGGCAGCCTGTGACGGGCGGCCGGTCAGTGCTGCGGGACGACCTGGAGGAACGTGTTGTTGAACCACGCCTGCAGGGCGGCGTTGGTCGTCCGGTAGTGGGCGGTGACCGTGTACGTCGCCCCGGCCGTCAGGGTGTGCAGCCGCTGGGTCGTGGAGACGGAGATGTTGCCGGGGGACTGGCAGACCACCGCGTACGAGTCACTGTTGTCGCGGTGGACGGCCGTGCCCTGCATGACCTTCACGCTCATGAAGCCGACGCCGGACCCCGAGCCGACCAGCTGGATCCGCGAGCCGAACGTGAGCATCGCCTGCCGCGACGCCGGGGCGACGAAGGTGAGGGAGAGCGCGGGCCGGTCGACGAGCGCGCTCACCCACGAGGTCGAGGTGGTGTAGCTGGCCGTCAGCGTGTCGTTGAAGTACGGACCCGGGACGGCCGGGGCCCACGCCGAGCCGGTCCAGCGTTCGAGCCGCCCGCCCGCACCGTCCCGGTACTGGCCGGTGTAGGTGCCCGGGGCGGAGGCGCTGACCGAGTTCGGGACGACGCCGCCGACGGCCTGCGGGTACGCCACCCACTTGCCGCCGTCCCAGCGCTGGAACTGGGCGTCGGGCGTGTCCTGGTACTGCCCCGGGTAGGCGCCCGGCTGGACCGGGCCCTCGACCGGGAGGATGCCGCCGACGGAGGAGACGGTGGTGCGCAGGTCCTTGAGGCCCGTGGCCCACGGGATGCCGCCGTTGCCCGCGCTGGCGCCGGCCGGGACGGTCACCTCGTACAGCGGAAGGCTTCGCGCCGGCACCGGCCTGGCCTTCGGGGTCTGCTCCGCGAAGCCCTGGATGATCTCGATGACGGCCTCGTTGCGGTCGCCCTCGTACAGCTTGTCGTGGACCCGCAGGACGACCAGGTCGACCCGGTTGTACAGGGCGTCGCCCGGGGCGAAGGTGATGTTCTCGGAGGCCGGAAGCGTCACCGGGTAGGCGCCCTGGGAGATGTCTCCCTGGATGACCGCCCGGCCCTCGGAGACCGTCGCGGACATGGCGGAGGCGTTCGTCATCCAGAAGCCGGACAGCCGGTACTTGCCGTCGTAGGAGCCGGGCAGGATGCCGGAGCGGACCTGGACGGGGTTGAGCGCGTTGGTGGCGCCGATCTGGGTGAGCCGGGTGTCCTCGCGGGTCTGGCCGGTCTCGGCGACCCAGCTGCTGCGCAGGTTCATGGGGTTCTCCTTCGGAGAGTGTCGATGGGCGGACGGGAGGTCAGGACTTGATCCACTCGGCGGTCAGGGTGCAGGCGTATCCGGAGCCGCCGAGCGTCTTCACCGCCGCGGTGTGGCTCTGGTAGCCGGCCAGCTGGAGCGTGTTGCCGGCGGTGAGCCTGACCAGGCCCTGGCCGCCGACCGTGATGGCGCTGTTGCCTGCCGGGATCAGCCATGTCATGCGCTGCACGCTGGCCCCGTTGACCAGGACGCGGGCGCCCCTGGCGCCGGTCTGGGCGTCGTTCTGCCAGACGGCGTGCGCGGCGATCCGCCACCAGCCGGTGCGCGGCACGACGAAGGTGTCGGTCCCGTTCCAGGCGGCGGCGTCGTCGGCGTCGACGGTCGGCAGGGTGAGCACGGTCCAGGTGTTGGACGGGACGCTCTGCTGATGGGACGTCAGGGTCTGGGAGGCGCTGAACAGGAGGGACGACCTGCCCTGCACGTACTGCCAGGCCGCGCCGTCCCAGCGCTGCAGGATCCCGCCGTTGTCCCGGTACTGGCCGGTGTAGCCCCCGGTCGAGACCAGGGAGCCGGGGGCGATCCCGCCGATCGCCCTGGGGTACGACAGCCAGGTCGTGCCGTCCCAGCGCTGGAGCATCCCGGAGGCGTCCCGGTACTGGCCGGCGTACGCGCCCTTGAAGCCGCTGGTCGGCAGGATGCCGCCGAGCGCCACCACAGGCCAGTGCTGCTGGGTGACTCCGCCGGTGGTCCAGGCGATGCCGCCGGTGCCGGCGGAGGTGCCCTTCGGGACGCGGACCGTGTACAGAGGGATGGTGCTGCCCGGCCCGCTCGCCGGTGCCACCGGGGTGGCCTGCGCGGTGCCCCTGACGAGGCGTACGACGGCCTCGGTGGTGCCCGTACGGTCGTAGGCGTCGTCGACGACGGCGAGTTCGACCAGGTCGATCCGGTCGTACTGCGGGTCGCCGTCGGTGATGGTGAGGATCTCCGGGCTGGTGACGGCCACCAGGTAGGAACCCTGGGCGGTGTCGTTGCCCTGGACGACTGCCCTGCCGGTGCCGATCGTGCACTGCATGGGCGCCGTGCCGGTCAGGTACAGGCCGCCCGGCACGACGCCCGGCCGGGAGCGGAGCGGGGTCTCCTCAGGGCTCTGGCCACTGGGGGTGAGCAGGGCGGCGAGGGTGAGACGGGTGTCCTCGCGGGTCTGGCCGGCGGATTGGAGCCAGGCGGCCTTTACGGTCATGGGTGCACCTCTTCGTGGGAGGAGCGGATCCGTCGGATCCGTCAGGAGCGGGAGGGGGCTGCGGTCACCACTCGGCGCTGCGCCAGCGGACCGTCATGAGCGCTTCGGGGGTCGCCTCGTCGGGCCGGAACGACAGCTCCGTGCGCCCCGGTTCGAGCAGGAACAGCTCCTCCGGGCTGGAGTCCGCCATGGCGGTGTGGCGGCGGGACGCGGTGTTGTTGAGCATCACCGTGCCGTTGGCGGTGTCGACGACGAGCTCGTCGCCGGCGGCCAGGTCGATCGCGTACCGGAGCCGGCGCTTGCTGACCCGCTCGGTGACGGTCGGCATGGAGCACGGGCCGCGGAAGGTGATCACCGGGTGGGTGGCGGCGGAGCCGGTGTTCTCGGCGACGGCGTCGCCGGTGCTGGTGGCCTGGCCCCAGTCGAGCGGCCAGGTCAGCGGCCAGGTGAGTCCGGACTCGGGCTGTGGGGCGGTGGTGGTGGCGACCTCCTCCTCGACGGTGTAGCGCCGGGGGTCGGAGGCCAGCCACTGGATCGACATCCTGGAGCTGCCCTGGGTGGCGAAGCCCTGGTCGGCCGGGACGACCCGCTGGGCGATCCGCGCGCGGACGGCGAGCATCTCCCCGTGGAGCCGGACGGTCAGCCAGCGCTCCTCGTCGAGCAGGGCGAGCGCCTGCCGCAGGGCGCGGATGGCGCCGGGTGCCGTGTCGTACTCCGGCATCAGTACGACCGTTCCGCCGACCTTGCGGGGCTTGGCGTACCGGGAGCCCGGCCAGGCGCCGTGCGAGGTGGGGCGTTCGGCGTCGGAGGAGTCGTACTCGGGCAGGTCCTCCCAGCCGCTGAGCCCGGAGCGGTCGACGGCGAACGGCGTGCCGGGGCCGATGAGAAGCCCGGCCCACTGGATCTGCCCGTCCTGGGTGATCAGCGAGCCGGGCGCGACGTCGGCGGTGAGTCCGTTTCCGGAGGCGTATGCGGTTGTGGTCTCGGCCATGGGGGCCGTCACCTCACTTCTGATGGGGTGTCACTGACGGGCGGTCGCGAGGAACAGCAGGTCCTCGGCGGTCGACCGAGGCCCGGCGCCGGGCTGTTCGTAGAAGTCCCGTACGCGGTGCGGCGGTCGGAGCGGCTCGTCGACGGCCGGGACGCGGCGGTTCTCCAGCTGGGAGAGCGAGTCGATGCGGTAGTCGTCGGCCGTGCCGGGCATGACGATGCCGCCGTCGGCGAGCATCGGGATCTTGTCGATCTCGACGCCGAACTTCTTGCCGGTGAGGGGGATCTCGAAGCTGAGCTTGTTGAGCCCGTCGATGAGCCAGTTGGCGAAGGCGATGAGGCCGTTGATCGGCCCCTTGACGACGCCGATGACGGCGCTCAGGGCTCCTTTGACGAGGTCGCCGATGCCGCGCATTGCGCCGGCGACGGCGTCCTTGGCGGTACGGAAGAAGCCGGGGATCTTGTCCGTGACGAAGGACAGGACCGGTTTGACGGCGTTCTTGATGCCGCCGACGGTGCTGGAGGCGATACCGCGCAGGGCGTTGGAGGCGGAGGTGACGGCGGTGCGGACCTTGGAGAGTCCGTCGATGCCGGAACCGACGGCCTTCAGGGCGGTGGTGAAGAGGGTCAGGTACCCCTTGAAGTAGGTTCCGACGGCCTGTCCGAGCAGCTTCATGATCGGCTGCAGGAACTTCCAGACCGCCTGGAAGCCCTCGAGGGCCTGCTGGAAGACCTGCCTCATGATCTTCTGGCCGGTCTCGGAGTTCACCGCGAGCTCGATGAGGTACGCGGCGACGGGTACGAGGATGCCGACGAGGAAGCCGATCGGGTTGGCCCGCATCGCGACGTTGGCGGCGGTCATCGCGATCGAGGCGATGGTCATGACGGTGCCGAAGCGGTCCATCAGCTTGGTGATGACGTCGGTGACGGGGATCAGCGGTACGAGGAGGGCGAGGACGCCTGCGACACCGGTGGCGAGCTTGGTGAGCCCCGGCTTCGCCTTGCGGACCTTGTCGCCGAAGGACCTGACGCCGGTGGCCGCGCGCGGGTTGCCGAGCTTCGCGGCAGCGGAACCGGCGGAGCCGGCGTTCTGCCCGAAACTGCGCACCGAGCCCGCAGCCGTCCGAGCTCCGTCGCGGAGGCGGCCGGCCCCCGAGGCGGCGCTCCGCACCTGCTGCCTCATCCGCCGCAGGGTGTCCGATGCCTGACCGGCACTTCGCGCGAAGGCGGAGAACGCCGCCGAGCTGCCCGCCAGCGGATGCAAAGGCATGGCGGCGGCACTCATCCGCGCGCCTTCGCCAGGTACATCAGCGCGTCGGCCGTCGACTGCGGATCACTGCCACGGGAGGCGTGGTAGTGCTCGATGTGCAGCCCGCCGCCCACGCCGCCGCCCGCCTGCGCCTGTGCGGACATCCGGGCGCGCCGGGCGGTGAGGGCGAGCAGCCGGTCCAGCTTGGAGAGCGGGAGGACGGCCTCGGCCTCGCCGGCCTCGGCGATGATCGCCGGGACACCGCCGGTGCGGGGCATGACGACACCGCCGGTGGCGAGCATGGGGATGGTCGGGATGTTGACGCCGAAGGTCTTGCCACCGACGACCGGCACCCAGCCGGGGACGCTGACCTTGACCCGGTTCAGGCTGCCGATCATCCGGTTGATCATGCCGATGACCGCGTTGATCGGGCCGGAGA
This sequence comes from Streptomyces sp. NPDC013457, assembly GCF_043089925.1. Classification (NCBI taxonomy): domain Bacteria; kingdom Bacillati; phylum Actinomycetota; class Actinomycetes; order Kitasatosporales; family Streptomycetaceae; genus Streptomyces; species Streptomyces sp. NPDC013457. The sequence continues at coordinate 514,696 of NZ_JBICBL010000005.1, read as the reverse complement.
CGCCGCTCTTGATGCCGTTGAACGCCCGGGACGCGATGTCCTTGAGGCCGTTCCAGATGGACGACATCTTGTCCTTCACGGCCCGGAAGGCGCTCGGGATCGCCGACTTGATCCAGTTGACCACCGGGGTGATCACGGCCTTGATGCCGTTCCAGACGGTGCGGATGACCGTCCTGATCGCGTTCATGACCGTGGTGATGACCGTCTTCCAGATCTTCACGTAGGTCTTGATGACGGTGGCGACGGCCTTGACGACGGTGGAGACGGCCTTCTTGATGCCGTTCCACACCGTCTTGATCAGGTCGCCCGCCTTCTTCATGATCGGGCCGATGGCCTTCATGACCGAGCTGATCACGGTCTTGATGGCGCTGAAGGCCTTCTTCATGATCGTCTGCATGGTCTTCGAGCGCGTCGCCATCTCGACGATCTTCTCGATGAGCGGCATGAACAGCTCGATCAGGCGGGCCAGGAAGTTGCCCTTCATGGACTTGTTGAGCTTGTCCTGACCCTTGGCGGCCTTGCCGGCACCCGACTCGTACCTGCCCATCTTGGTACCGGCGGACTGGGCGGTCTGGCCGGCCTTGGCCATGGAACGCTCGGCCTGGTCGGAGGCGGTCTTGAGATTCTTGAGTTCCTTGGCGGACCCTTGGGCGGCGCCCTTCATGCCGCTGATGCTCTTGCCGGCCGACGAGGCGCGCTGACCGAGGGTCTGCGCGGCGCGATCGGCGGAGTCCGACGCGGATTTGAACTGTCTGAGGGCTCCGGAGGAGTTGTTCAGAGAACGTACGAGGGACATGCACGTCCACCTCTGCTAACTGGATTCGGGTAGGGCGGGTGAGCGGCTGTCAGGCCAGGGCGGCTCGCAGGAGGTCCACCTCAGCGCGGAGTCTGGTGATCCGGTTGGTGGAGCTGGTGACGGAGGAGTCGTCCGGGATGTTCTGGACCGCCTGGCGGACGTTCCGGTCCCGTGCCTCGAGCGCGCGGATTCGGTTGCGCGCGTTCCGGACGAGCGGGGTGAGTCGCCTGAGGTGTGTCTCGATGCGCTTGACCCGCTGATCGAGGAGATCGGCCTCGTGCTTGGCCTGGTCCATCGGAGTCTTGATCTCGCGCTTGGCGATCCGGCTCACCAGGTGCTTGTAGACCGGCCGCCGCACGTAGTTGGCGACCTGTTCGCTGAAGTCGAAGATGGCGACATCGACCTTGAGCAGCATCATGCCGAACATCGAGGCGGTGAGGCCGGAGACGAATCCCATGAACTCAGGCGTCTTGTACCACTCCCGCTGGGGCGTCCAGGCCATCTCCCCGGCGGTCTCGATCTCCTTCTTGACGTAGGCCTTGAGGCCTTCGTCGTAGGTCTTGAAGGTGTTTTTGATCTTTCCTTGTTCGTCCTTCTCCTGGAGGACGAAGTCGAGGGAGGCTTGGTCCAGCTTCGCCTTGATCTGCTCGAGGAGCCGGCCGTCCGCCGTGGTCATGTCGGTGCGGAGGGTGGCGATCATCTGTTCGGGAGTCTGGTCGCTCACGGTTTCTCCCTTCTCGGAGAGGCTTCGCGTTCCGCCGGGCATCCGCGCATGAGACAGGCCTCTGCCGCGGTCGGCAGAGGCCTGGTCGTCGTGGGGTGGGGTGTTCTCGGGCGGGGAGGGGTTACGAATCGCGGGGTGCCGAAGCGAGAGCGTCGTTCCAGCCCGCCGCATAGGCGAGGGTCTCGCAGCGGGAGACCTCGGCGTACAGCGTGCCGAGCAACGCTCTCTTGTCGAGGGCGACGGGCCCGTCGAGGAGCTGGCGGAGGCGGTCCTGGAGCGGGATGTGCGGTCGCGATGCCCCGGCCTGCTGAGTCATGGACGCCTGCCTTCCGTTTGCTTGCCCGTGCGTGCGTGGCGGCGCCGCGGAGTGAGGAGCGGGGGCACCACATGTTCGAACTACTGTGCGAACAGAGTGTGGAACATCTGTTCGATGTTTGTCGAGTGGAAAGCCCTGACGGCGTGTCTCCTTGGCGTGATCCAGGTGGTGTTGGCGCCGGATCAGGCCGCCGCGAGCGGCCGGGTAACCTGGACTGGCGCGTTCTCGGATCCGGACCACTTCGGGGCGCGCCGGGGGCGCGAGGGGCGCGCAGGGGACCCCAGGGGGCTGGAAGGCAGTACGGAAACTGATGGACAGGGAGCCGAGCACCGGTCGCAGGGAACAGGGTGTGGACTGGCTCGATACCAGTCCCGACCTTCCCCACCTGTTCGCACGCCTCTCCGAGCTGGTCCACCTGCACGGCTACGCCCCCGAGGACCTCGTGGTGATCCCCCGGGCCGAGGTCGACCGGCGTGAGACCGCCGCGTTCACCTCGGGCTGGATCGAGGCCGTCTCGGAGGAACTTCCCCGGATACGCAGGGAGTACGAGAAGCGCGTCGCCGACGCCTACGCCCACGGGCAGCAGGACGCACGCGGCGTCCGCCGGCCCCAGCGGCGCATGGACGACGGGGCGGACGGGGCACGCGTCATCGCGCTCCCGTTCGCCCGCCTGCTCGAACCCCCGGCCGTGGTGGTGGAGGCCGAGGAGCGCGTACGCCGGGACCGGGAGAGGGAACGTTTCGACGGGCGCACAGGGCCGGAACGGAAATCCGAGGCCGAACACGCGACCGCGCCGCAGAGCGACGAGGAGCCGCGCCCGCACACCGAGGAGCCGGCCACCGACAGACATCCCCCGCCGAGCGGCCAGGAGGCGAGCGCTGGGGAGGCGAGTCCCCAGGAGGCGAGTCCTCAGGAGACGCATCCCCGGGAGACGCATCCCCAGGACGCGAGCCCGCAGGGGACGAGCCCCCAAGAGTCGGGCCCGTGGGAGGCGAGAGCCCGCCGGACGGCGCAGGCGCAGCGGGTACGGAAGGTCGTACGAGGCAAAGGCGGGCGCCCGATAGTGCCGCCGCTCACGGGTGGGCCCGGCCACTCCGGATCGGGCACCGACCGTCGCGGCCCCGAGTCCGCCGAGGCGGACACCCGTCCGCGCAAGGGCCGACGGCTCTCGGAACGGGCCAGGGCCCTGGAGGGCGAACTCGCCGAGCGAGCACAGGAAGCGCCCCCGGAGTCCACTCCCTGACGGGAACGGGCTCCGGGGGCCGCGGGGGCGCCGGACGGCACGGGATCAGCCGAAGAACCGGGCGAGAGCTCCGGGGGAGATCCCCTCCTCGGCGCCCGCCTCTGCGGATCCTTCGACCTGATGCTCGCTGTCCCCGCGCGTGACGTCCGGCCGCGGAACAGGCTTCGGGAACTCGGGCTCCTCACCATCCTCGCCGGTGTTGACGCACTGGAACATCCAGTTGGCGACGGCCAGATGATCCACTGCCGCCGCGAGCAGATGGTCGGTGACCGACCACTCCGCAGCCTCGCCGTGGATCTGGCGCTGGACGGCGCCGTCCGCGGGCAGGTGCTTGATCAGTGTGAAAAGGCGACGACTGGAGAGCTCGCCGCGGTACCAGTCGAGGAGATCGGTGGCGTAGTAGCGGAGGAGATCCGCCTCAAGGGCCTCGGCGTGTTCGTCGACGAACTCGACGAGGCTCAGTCTTCCCCCAGGCCGAGCCCGGTCTCCTTGCCGTAGGCCTCCAGGATGGCGGCGACGTCCTGCATGGTGAGGTCGTGCTCCTCGAAGCGGGTGAACTGCTCCTCACCCATCAGGAGCGCGAGCAGGCCGTCCACGTCGTTGTCGTCGAGCTTGCGCAGCGCCTTCGCGGTCGCGCGGGACAGCTCGGTGGGCAGCGTGTAGGACTCGCCGTCCAGTTCGAAGGACCAGGTGCGTCCGTGGGCCTCCAGGCGCTGGGCGCGGGCGGCGTTGACGTCGAAACGGGCCATGGTGATGCGTACTCCTTGTTCGAGTGAGTGAAGAGGAGAGGGGCGGGGCGGGACGGCGGTCGGCCGTCCCGCCCCGGGTGGGGAAGGGTCAGACCGCCGTGCCGTACTGGCTGTCCTTCATGAGGAAGGAGGCCAGCGGCTTGCCGTTGCCGTTCGACATCGCCGTGAAGGTCACGCCCAGCTGGGACGCGGCCTTGCGGGCCAGCTTGATGTCGTCGGACGCGGTGACCTGGCCGCGCGGGATGATGAAGCGGTACGTCACCGCGGTGGTGCCACCGGCCTTGACGTCGGTGAACTCCAGGCCGAGGGCGCGCACGTCCGCGTACGGACGCTCGGCGATGTCGTACTTGTAGGTCTCGTTCTGCGCCGCCGGCTCCGGCTCGACCTTCCCGCCGCCCATGAAGAACGGCAGCGTGTCCTCGTTGAACTGGAGCATGGAGAACTTCAGCGAGAGGTCACGGGCCGAGTAGATGTAGTGCACCGGGGAGACCGACTGCCACGAGTCGATGGCCTCCAGCTTGTCCTTCTTCGAGAAGGTGACGCCGTCGCCGGTGGTGAAGCCGAGGTCCGTCCAGCCCGTCCAGTCGGCGGCGGGCTCGCCGGCGCCGAAGGTCGGGACGGCCGTGTCGACCTTGGCGACGTAGAGCTTGCCGACGCCTGCGACGCGGATCTCGGCGGAGTTGTTTCCAGCCATGGTGAGGTTCTCCTTGTGTTGAGAGGGGTGCCGGACCGGGCGACGTGCCCGGGTACGGCAAAGGCCCCGCCGGACGGCGAGGCCTGGTCTGTGGGGAGCGCCCGGGGGCGCTCGGTGGGGAGGGCCGGAAAGGGAGGGCTCCGGCGGCGCGGCCCGTCGGAGGCTCCGGCGAGGCCGGGTTCCGAGGCGGGGTTGCGAGCCGCGCTGGGCGGGCGAGGCCGGGTTCCCGGGGCCGCTGCGGTGGCGTCTAGAAGACGCTCAGGGAGAGCTGGATGACGCAGAGGTAGCGGTTGGCGCCCCGGTAGACGTAGTCGGGCAGCCAGCGCGGCCCGTCCATCTCCTCCACGTCCTGGACGAGGTTGACGCCGATCCGCTTGCCCATCTTGGCGAGCAGTGCGCGCCGGGCCGCGTTGGCGAGGACGTGGGCCGCGTTCTTGGTCGGGCCGTACACCTCGAACTCGATGAGCGGCTTGTCGATGTGCAGGTCGCCGATCCAGGCGCCGCCGCGGCGGTTGACCAGGACGGTGCTCTGCGTGCCGTCGAAGCCGGCGGGCGCCTGGACGGCGATCGTGGCGCCGGCCAGGGCCGGGTCTGCCTTGAGGACGTCGACGACCAGCTTCTCGACGTCCGGGAACGCACTCGGGGGAGTGGTCATGACGGTTCTCCTCGGTGGAAGGGGAGGGGCGCGGCACGGCCGCGTCACAGGGGGGCGCTACGTGGGTCGGGTGCCGTCCGGGGCGCTTGACGCGGGGAAGGGGGCGAGGGCGCGGAGCGCTCCCGGACGGCGAACGGCGGAGCCTGTGGCCCGTTGTCGGGCACAGCTCCGCCGCTGCACCAACTGTGACAGAGAGCGTGCGCGCACGCAACTAAAACTCTTACGGCTTTGACGCGCTGAGGAGATGCCGCGTGGAACACCGCCCCCGCTCCGTGCACGACGAGCCGGCCGGCGGGGTTCGCCGGGAGGGCGGGGCGATATGACAAGGCGCCCCGTGTCCCTTGGGGGACACGGGGCGCCAGGGTGTCTCGCTAGACTCCCCCTCCTGTTCCAGCGAGCGGTGGGGGGCTACGGCATGGCAGGTGCAGGGCGAAGTGCCGGGCGAATGAAGCGTGTCGACTTCGGCGTGACCGTGCTGTTCGGTGCGGTGTACGCCGGCGCGCTGTTCCTCCTGGTGACAGGCTTCACCGTGGAAGAGAGTGGCTGCGGGGGGCGCTTCCGCCCGTCGTGCTCAGGCGGGACGTACGCGCGCCTCGGTGTCGGCTTCGGCCTCATGCTGCTGGTGGCGCCAGTCCTGCACAAGGTCGTGCCGAGCGTCCCGTACGAGGAGGGGGTCGGCCGGGCGGCGACCATCGCCGCCATGGTGCTGGGGGCGGCGGTCGGCGTCGCCCTGAGCATGCTGGCCTTTCGCGCCGTCGGCTGAGACGCGGCCCGGTTCCGGGGTGAGGTCGTGTGCCCGTTGTCGGCCGCCGTGGACGCCTGTTCGTGACACGCGTCCGGTGGAGACACGACCCTCACACGGTACGAGGACGGCGCCGGGCCGCTCGTTCCGCCGCGAAGACGTCCTCCAGGCGGAAGAGCTGGGCCCGGCCGGCCTTGCCGGCGGCCCTCAGGTGGCCCAGCTGGACCCACTTGCGGATGGTCGCCGGCGCGACCCCCGCCTCCTCGGCCGCGAGGGGTCCGGGGATCAGGGCGGGCAGTGTCGGCAGGGTCAGGGACGTCAGCAAGGGGTCTCCTCCATCGCGGCTTCGAGTTCCTCGGTACGGCAGCCGGCCGCGTCGGCCAGCTCGTGCCACTCCGCCTCCGGCCACAGGTGCCGGTACGCGGGATCGTCCTGGCAGCCACAGTCCTCCACCGTGCAGGTGCAGGCGGGGTTCACGCACAGCACCGCGCGGCGGTCGGGGAACGCCCGGAGCGACACCGAGTCGCACCACGGGCAGCGGCCCGACACCCGGACCACCGTCTCCGTGTCGCCCAGCGTCCGCGCGCACCGCCGTGCCATCCGGCGCAGCTCGTCGCGCACATGCCGGGCGAGGTCGGGGTGGGCGGCGATCTCGTCGAGCAGCGCGGTCGTCCGCCGCAGTCGCTCCACGACGGCCGCGCGGCCGGGGCGGGGGAGGCCGAGCCGGGCGCGTACCGCCTCCTCCAGCTCCACCACGCCGTCGGTGATGTCGCGGATCGCGTCGGAGACGTGCAGCCGGATCGGCGCGGCGCCGTGGCCGGGTACGGCCAGGCCGTGCCGCTGCTGAAGCAGCAGCGCCTCGCGGCGCTCCTCGCGGATGAGCTCGTCTCGGCCAGGGGGCGGCGCGGCCGGCGGGGCACCGGTGGGGGAGCGGCGGCCGGGCGCGAGCTCTTCGGCGAGCTCGGGGAACTGGCGGGCGAGCGTGGCGGTCCACAGGGCGATGTCGGTGAGGATCCGTTCGACGGCGAGCTCAGCCACGGACGCCTCCGGCGACGACCGGTCCCATGACCTTCGCCGTACGCGACTCGGGTACGGCACGGCCGTTGCGCCACAGGCGGCCGGCGCAGACGCCGTCGAAGTAGCTCTCCGCCGGGGCGACCGTCTCCTCGCACTCGCGGCGTACGGGGCAGTGCCCGCAGGCGCGGAGCGCCGGGGCCGCCTGCTGGACGCGGCGGGCGAAGACGACGGCCGGGGAGAGGTCGGCACACGCGGCGGCGGCCTGCCAGGAAGAGGAATCAGGGAGGAGCAAGGTGTTCTCCAGTCTCCGGGCCAACGGGCGACCCGTGGGGCCGGTGAGGTCCCTGGGGCTCGGGAGGCCGATGAGGTCGGCGGCGAGCCAGCGTTACATGTTGCGTGCGAGCGCGCAACAAATTTGTGGAGCGGGTCGGGGTGAGCCTTCACCGATTCGACACGATTGCGCGCTCAAAAGCACGTAATTCTGTGCGCGCAAGCACGCTAGAGTGGGGCGCCCGGAGGGTGGGGAGCGAGGGAGCGGAACACATGAGCACTCAAGGGCTCGACGAGTTCGCAGGCTGGGTGGAAGGCCTGATGAGAGCGCGCGGCTACGACATCGACAGCCCGCGCGGCGGAGGAAAGTCGCGGATCGCGGACGAGGCCGGCGTGCACCGGGCCGCCGTGACGCGGCTGCTGCAGCGACAGAGCATGCCCGACCTGGAGACCATGCGCAGGATCGCCCCGCTTCTCGGGGTCTCCGTCCGCGACATGCTGATCCGCTCGGGCCGGGTCACTCCCGACGAGCTGCCCCTGGCGGCTGACCTGCTGCCACCCGGAGACTGGCAGCCCACCCTGGAGGACTTCGCCCGCTGGCTCGGCGTCCCCGACGAGCGGATGGGTGTGTTCGTCAAGGTCGTCAACCAGTTCCTGGAGCCCGGCGAGGGCGAGGCGGAGCCACGGACTCCGGGCGAACCCCGCCGCGCCGCCCGGGACTGACCCGGGCCCCGACCGACTCGGGCCGCGCCGGGCCCCACCGTCCCGGCCGGCCGGGTCCGGGCTCGCGGCGCCTTCCCGCCACCCCAACCGGGCCCGGGTCACTCCGAAGCGGGGCCCGCCCCGGTCTCCGCGCGCCGCTCGCCGGAGCGGCGCCGCGCGGAAGCCCGGGGCTGCACGAGGCGGTCCGTGGCTTGCACGAGGCGGCCCGTGGCCTCGGCCCGAGGCGTCCGTCGGGTCGAGATCGCGGGCTCCTGGGCGAAGGTCCCGGCCGGGCGTCGCGGCCCCTCCGTGCCGTCCGTGGTGCCGGGCATCGCGACCACCTCCGCGCCGTCCGTCGGGTCGGGCGTCGCGGCCGCTTCGCGCCGTCCGGCGGGGCCTGGTTCGACGTGGGTGGCGCGCTCTGCGTCACGGGCGGGGTACCGACCGTTCCGGTGTTCGTTCTCCCACGTCGGCCCGGCCCCGTACGCGTGGGCATTTGTTTTGACCGGAGTCCATGCGATAGGTACGCTCAGACCTTGTGCCTGGGGTGTGCCTGGGCTCGTGTGCGTGTCCTCAACCGCATGGCGAGTTCATCAACGGCCACCGCAATCTGCGCCTTTTCCGCCCTCGGCGGAGGTCCGCAGTATTCGACACACCCGACCGCGTGGGTCGGTGCGGTGTTCCAGGTTAGTTTTACGACGGCACACAGAAACCGGAGAAGTAGTGCCTACGATCCAGCAGCTGGTCCGGAAGGGCCGGCAGGACAAGGTCGAGAAGAACAAGACGCCCGCACTCGAGGGTTCCCCTCAGCGTCGCGGCGTCTGCACGCGTGTGTTCACGACCACCCCGAAGAAGCCGAACTCGGCCCTCCGTAAGGTCGCGCGTGTGCGTCTGACCTCGGGCATCGAGGTCACGGCCTACATCCCGGGTGAGGGTCACAACCTGCAGGAGCACTCCATCGTGCTCGTGCGTGGTGGCCGTGTGAAGGACCTGCCGGGTGTTCGCTACAAGATCATCCGTGGTTCCCTCGACACGCAGGGCGTCAAGAACCGTAAGCAGGCTCGCAGCCGCTACGGCGCCAAGAAGGAGAAGTAAGAATGCCTCGTAAGGGCCCCGCCCCGAAGCGCCCGGTCATCATCGACCCGGTCTACAGCTCTCCTCTTGTCACCTCGCTGATCAACAAGATCCTGCTGGACGGCAAGCGTTCCACCGCCGAGCGCATCGTCTACGGTGCCATGGAAGGCCTCCGCGAGAAGACCGGCAACGACCCGGTCATCACGCTGAAGCGCGCCCTCGAGAACGTGAAGCCGTCCCTCGAGGTCAAGTCCCGCCGTGTCGGTGGCGCCACCTACCAGGTGCCGATCGAGGTCAAGCCCGGTCGCGCCTCCACCCTGGCTCTGCGCTGGCTCGTGGGTTACTCCCGCGCCCGTCGCGAGAAGACCATGACCGAGCGCCTCATGAACGAGCTCCTCGACGCCTCCAACGGCCTCGGTGCTTCGGTCAAGAAGCGCGAGGACACGCACAAGATGGCCGAGTCCAACAAGGCCTTCGCGCACTACCGCTGGTAGTCGCAACCCACATCGAGACCGAGAGAAGACTGAGCCGATATGGCTACCACTTCGCTTGACCTTGCCAAGGTGCGCAACATCGGCATCATGGCTCACATCGACGCGGGCAAGACGACCACCACCGAGCGGATCCTGTTCTACACCGGCGTCTCGTACAAGATCGGTGAAGTCCACGACGGCGCTGCCACGATGGACTGGATGGAGCAGGAGCAGGAGCGCGGCATCACGATCACGTCCGCCGCGACGACCTGCCACTGGCCGCTCGAGGACGTCGACCACACCATCAACATCATCGACACCCCGGGCCACGTCGACTTCACCGTCGAGGTGGAGCGTTCGCTCCGCGTGCTCGACGGTGCCGTGACGGTGTTCGACGGCGTCGCCGGTGTCGAGCCCCAGTCCGAGACCGTCTGGCGTCAGGCGGACCGCTACGGCGTTCCGCGTATCTGCTTCGTCAACAAGCTCGACCGTACGGGTGCCGAGTTCCACCGCTGTGTCGACATGATCGTGGAGCGCCTCGGCGCCGTCCCGATCGTCATGCAGCTCCCCATCGGTTCCGAGATGGACTTCCAGGGTGTTGTGGACCTCGTCCGCATGAAGGCTCTGGTCTGGTCCGCGGAAGCGACCAAGGGCGAGATGTACGACGTCGTCGACATCCCGGCCACGCACACCGAGGCCGCTGAAGAGTGGCGCGGCAAGCTGGTCGAGACCGTCGCGGAGAACGACGAAGAGATCATGGAGCTCTTCCTCGAGGGCCAGGAGCCCACCGAGGAGCAGCTGTACGCCGCGATCCGTCGTATCACCATCGCCTCCGGCAAGGGTGGCGGCGAGAAGACGATCACCCCCGTCTTCTGTGGCACCGCGTTCAAGAACAAGGGCGTCCAGCCCCTGCTCGACGCGGTCGTCCGCTACCTCCCCTCGCCCCTGGACGTCGAGGCCATCGAGGGCCACGACGTCAAGGACGCCGAGGTCGTCGTGAAGCGCAAGCCTTCCGAGTCCGAGCCGCTCTCCGCGCTCGCCTTCAAGATCGCGAGCGACCCGCACCTCGGCAAGCTCACCTTCGTCCGGATCTACTCCGGTCGCCTGGAGGCCGGCACCTCGGTGCTGAACTCCGTCAAGGGCAAGCGTGAGCGCATCGGCAAGATCTACCGTATGCACGCGAACAAGCGTGAGGAGATCGAGTCGGTGGGCGCCGGCGACATCGTCGCCGTCATGGGCCTGAAGCAGACCACCACCGGTGAGACGCTGTGCGACGAGAAGAACCCGGTCATCCTGGAGTCCATGGACTTCCCGGCGCCGGTCATTCAGGTCGCGATCGAGCCCAAGTCCAAGGGTGACCAGGAGAAGCTGGGTGTCGCCATCCAGCGTCTCGCGGAGGAGGACCCCTCCTTCCAGGTGCACTCGGACGAGGAGACCGGCCAGACCATCATCGGTGGTATGGGCGAGCTTCACCTCGACATCCTCGTCGACCGTATGCGTCGCGAGTTCAAGGTCGAGGCGAACGTCGGCAAGCCGCAGGTCGCGTACCGCGAGACGATCCGCAAGGCCGTCGAGCGCGTGGACTTCACCCACAAGAAGCAGACCGGTGGTACCGGTCAGTTCGCCAAGGTGCAGATCGCGATCGAGCCCATCGAGGGCGGCGACGCCTCGTACGAGTTCGTGAACAAGGTCACCGGTGGCCGCATCCCGAAGGAGTACATCCCTTCGGTGGACGCCGGTGCGCAGGAGGCCATGCAGTTCGGCATCCTGGCCGGCTACGAGATGACTGGCGTCCGCGTCATCCTTCTCGACGGTGGCTACCACGAGGTCGACTCCTCCGAACTCGCGTTCAAGATCGCCGGTTCGCAGGCCTTCAAGGAGGCCGCGCGCAAGGCTTCGCCGGTCATCCTCGAGCCGATGATGTCCGTCGAGGTCACCACGCCCGAGGACTACATGGGTGAGGTCATCGGCGACATCAACTCCCGCCGTGGTCAGATTCAGGCCATGGAGGAGCGCAGCGGCGCTCGCGTCGTGAAGGGCCTCGTGCCCCTCTCGGAGATGTTCGGCTACGTCGGAGACCTCCGCAGCAAGACCTCGGGTCGCGCAAGCTACTCGATGCAGTTCGACTCCTACGCCGAGGTTCCCCGGAACGTCGCCGAGGAGATCATCGCGAAGGCCAAGGGCGAGTAACTCACCCGAGTGCACGCTTTAGGCTTGACACCAGTCGCCGGGGCTTCGCCCCACGAAACCCGAGGGATCGGGCCCCGGCGGATGGCATCCCAGCAAAGATCACCTGGCGCCGATGAAGCAAGGCGTTCAGAACCACTCCAGGAGGACCCCAGTGGCGAAGGCGAAGTTCGAGCGGACTAAGCCGCACGTCAACATCGGCACCATCGGTCACATTGACCACGGTAAGACGACCCTCACGGCCGCCATTACCAAGGTGCTGCACGACGCGTACCCGGACCTGAACGAGGCCTCGGCCTTCGACCAGATCGACAAGGCTCCTGAGGAGCGCCAGCGCGGTATCACCATCTCCATCGCGCACGTCGAGTACCAGACCGAGTCGCGTCACTACGCCCACGTCGACTGCCCCGGTCACGCGGACTACATCAAGAACATGATCACGGGTGCGGCGCAGATGGACGGCGCCATCCTCGTGGTCGCCGCCACCGACGGCCCGATGCCGCAGACCAAGGAGCACGTGCTCCTGGCCCGCCAGGTCGGCGTTCCGTACATCGTCGTCGCCCTGAACAAGGCCGACATGGTGGACGACGAGGAGATCCTGGAGCTCGTCGAGCTCGAGGTTCGTGAGCTCCTCTCCGAGTACGAGTTCCCGGGCGACGACCTGCCGGTCGTCAAGGTCTCGGCGCTCAAGGCGCTCGAGGGCGACAAGGAGTGGGGCCAGTCGGTCCTGAACCTGATGGCCGCCGTCGACGAGGCGATCCCGCAGCCCGAGCGTGACGTCGACAAGCCGTTCCTGATGCCGATCGAGGACGTCTTCACGATCACCGGTCGTGGCACCGTCGTCACCGGTCGTATCGAGCGTGGTGTCCTCAAGGTCAACGAGACCGTCGACATCGTCGGTATCAAGACCGAGAAGGTCACCACCACGGTCACCGGCATCGAGATGTTCCGCAAGCTGCTCGACGAGGGCCAGGCCGGTGAGAACGTCGGTCTGCTCCTCCGTGGCATCAAGCGCGAGGATGTCGAGCGCGGCCAGGTCATCATCAAGCCGGGTTCGGTCACGCCGCACACGAGCTTCGAGGCCCAGGCCTACATCCTGTCGAAGGACGAGGGTGGCCGTCACACCCCGTTCTTCAACAACTACCGCCCGCAGTTCTACTTCCGTACCACGGACGTGACCGGCGTCGTGACCCTCCCCGAGGGCACCGAGATGGTCATGCCGGGCGACAACACCTCCATGACCGTCGAGCTGATCCAGCCCGTCGCCATGGAGGAGGGCCTGAAGTTCGCCATCCGTGAGGGTGGCCGGACCGTGGGCGCCGGCCAGGTCGTCAAGATCAACAAGTAATTGTCGATCGTCTGACCTGTGCCGCTCCTGACGGAGCGTCATGAAAGGGCCCCCGGCCCGCCGTTCGCGGCGGGGCGGGGGCCCTTTTCGTCGTGCCGGGCCGGGCTCCACCCGTCGTGGCGAGCTCCGCGTCGCGGTGGTGACCCGTGCTACTCGCTCTCCGCGAGTGCGGACCGCACCGTCGGCCGCCACACCCACGGGTGGGCGTCCGCGCCCAGGCCGACGGCGACCGGTCCGCCCGGGGTCAGCCGCAGGGCCGCCGCCTGGACGGCCGCCGTTCCGCTCGTACGGGTGAAGAGCCGGTCACCCCGACGCAGCTGGATCCGGCCGCGCAGGTCCCGGCCGAGCAGGACCGGCCCCTGCGCGTCGGCCGCCGCGGCCACGGAGCCGTACCCGTCGAAGGACACGTTCCCCCGCCCCGGCGAGAGCAGCTGCCTGGCGGCGGGCCTTCGGTAGTACACGTCGACACCGGCGCGGCCCCGGGACGGTACGGCGGCGACAGGGTCGCCCGAGAGGGGGAGCGGGGTGGCCGGGACGGAGTCGACCCAGTGCAGGACGGACTTCCGCCCGGCGGCGAGGACGTGGACGCTTCCCTCGGAGTCGACGACGGCGTCCAGACCGTCCTGGATCTCCTCGGTACCGGGGAGCCTCCGCCACGGGGACCAGGACCCGTCCGCGCCGCGGACGCGCGTCGACACACCCTTGTCCGCGTTCCGTACGAAGAGATGGACCCGGCCGTCGGGGGCGGTCACGGCCACCGGCACACCGATCCGACGGCCGCGGTCGTCGCTCCGCTCCGGATTGCCGAGGCCCCGCCAGGCGAGGAACGGACCGCCGGGGGAGCGCTGCTCCAGCAGGACGACCTCCCGCTTGTTGGGACCGCCGCGGCCGCCGAACGCGGCGAACCGCACGCCGAAGAGCAGAGTCCTCCCGTCAGGCAGGGCGGCCGAGCCGAGCGCCGGCGCGAGCGGCCCGCCGCCGAGGTCCTCCGGCTCGCCCCACAGGCCCGAGTCCTTCTCCGTCTCCCGCCAGCGGACGGCCCGCAGTCCGAGCACCCCGAACGCGTCCAGCCGCCCGTCGGGCCGCGCGGCGATCGCGGGACCGGCGTCCTGCCAGCGGTGGTGCGTGGACCTGACCCAGCCCTTGTGGTTGGTGAGGGGCCGGCCGCCGCCCACGCCGTAGTCGCCGCAGCCGGACGGGTTGCCGCACTCCCAGCCCGGATCGCCGCCGTACTGGAAGAGGTGGCCGGCCTTCTCCTCGAGGATCTGCGGGGGGAGGTTCTTGGGCCAGTGGCGGTTGTAGTAGCCGCGGAACGAGGTCACGACGAACGCGGGTATCGCCCCCGGCCCCTTCTGCGCCTCGGCGACCCAGCGGATCAGCGCGGCCCAGGTGAAGCAGGCGGCGGCGGTGTGGTCGCCGTGGTCGGAGTAGCCGGGCTGCTCGCTGTCGCGCCGGCGGGTCGCCTCGTTGCTGACCTGGATGTCGGGGTCCGGGTCGAGGGTGTGCACGACGGTCGGCCGGTAGCGGTCGAGGAGCCCGACGAGGACGTCGACCAGCTGGTCGTGGTCGTAGGGGTCGGACCGGTCGACGGGCGAGCCGGTGGAGAGGTGTGTACGGAGTTCGAGCGCGCGGTCGTGCCAGAGGGCGGGCAGGGCGGTGAAGCGCCGTGGGGCGTGCTCGGGCAGGTTGATGAAGATCAGCTCGACGCGGCGTCCGCCGTGCACGAGCGTGTTGATCTCGGCGTGGCGCCCGCCGCGGAGGGTGGCGACGCCCTTCTGCCACGGTACGAACCTGTCGAGCCCGAGGAGCGTCGCGTACGCCTGGCGCAGACCCTGGTGGCGCGAGGAGGAGTACGCGGACCGGTCCGGCCGGGCCTCGGGCATGCCGTCGATCCGGTTGACGCCCTTGTGCTCGCCGGCGGTGACGTAGACGGAGACCAGCGGGACACCGGCGTCGAGCAGCCGCTGGGTGTCGGGGTTCATGAAGAACAGGTCGTCGTCCGGGTGCGCGGCGAACTGCATGAGCTGTGCGCGCCGCGTACTGGCGATCGGGACCCCGGGCGCGGGGTCGGCGGCGGCCTCGCCACGGCGCGGGGCGGGCACGGAACACCCGGCGATCGCGGTCGCGCCGACGGCGGCGGCGCCCGCGAGCACGGTCCGCCGCCCCGGCACGCCGAAGAGGCCGGCCCTGGATATGTCGTCCACTGCAACGTCCCCCGCACCCCGCACCGGTCCACGCCGGCGCCTGACCATCCCTGTGACGGCGGAGGGCCTGGTCGGAGCCGAATCCGCGACTGGCTAGACGGAGTTCGGCCCACGGGGGTTGCGCGGACGTGCGGACTTCGTACGGGGGTACGCGCGGGACCCGCTTCGTCACGCGTCCCGTTGCGTGCTCGTCTCGCCCGTTCCCAGTGCCACCGTCGTTCGCACCCGCATCGGGCCGTCCTCGCGGCGCGAGAGCAGGACCAGTTCGGCGACCCGGGCCGTCGTGGAGCCGAGGAGGGCCTCGGACGTGGTGGCGAGGGTGTGGGGGTCGTGGCTGCGGCCCAGGGAGAGGTGTGGGGTGAAGCCCCTGGCCTGCCCGCCGCACAGGGGGAACCGGGCCTCCAGGGCATCCCGCAGACGGGCCCACGGCGCTTCACCTGCCGCGCAGGGGTCGAGCCAGACGGTGGCGTCCTCGCGGTGGCCGAACCAGTGGACGCCCTCCAGGCGCGCCCGGAAGGGCGGCGTCCCGCTCAGCGCCTCCGCCACCAGCGGCACCGCCCGCTCGAAGTCGGCCTCCGGGACGAAGCCGAAGAGGACGTTGACGTGCGGCGGCCAGCGGTGGACCTGGCGGTCGTGGGCGCGGCGGATGTGCTGGATCGCAGGCCAGAGCCGGCGGGGAGGGACCCAGGCCACGGCGGTCCGGTTCGTCGAGGGCACGGCGAGGACCTCCCGGGGCGGGGCGGGGGGCTCCCCGGCCGCCACGGTCTCGTCGAGCCGGTCCACGCCCGTCGCGCGGTCCCAGACCAGCTCTCCGTCCGCCTCGAAGAAGATCACACGGTGCCAGGGGATCTCCCCTCCCGGTACGAAGTCGGGCAGGTCGATCCGCGCGGGACCGGCCCCGCGCTCCGCGATGCCCATCACGAACCGCTCGGGATCGAACCGGGGATCCCACAGCACCCGGTGGTAGATCTCGTCACTGGTGTGCACGCCCGGCGACTGCCCCGGCAGCGGCGTCTCAGTCGTCAGGCGGCCGCAGCGGCGGACGTCCGAGCCGCGCTGCGCGGGGCCCGGAGGGTCGGCGTTTGACTTGGGTCACGTCCGGGGTATTCTCTCCGGCTCGATTGGCCAGGTCCGTGTCCCGTATGGCAGACTGTCGGGGTTGCTCGGTTGAGTGCCGATGCTGCACGCCTCCCGTCGGGAGGACCGGAAGCGAGTCCCACAGTACTCGTCGCCCCTTCTCAGGAGCGGACGTACGGGAATCTTCCGGGAAGTGTCAGCGGGGTACCGACCAGGCACTCGGTGGGTGTTCTGCCCCCGACTCGCGGTCATGGTGACCGCACCCCCTTGGTTGGGAAATCCTTCGGGACTTCTGCGTAGAGGGAGTGCGACACGCCCGACCGCGTGGGTCGGAGGCGGAGTCATGAGAGCCCCCGAGTCCAGAGCGTTACTACGAGACAGGACTACTGAGTAGCCATGGCGGGACAGAAGATCCGCATCCGGCTCAAGGCCTACGACCACGAGGTCATCGACTCCTCGGCGAAGAAGATCGTCGAGACGGTGACGCGCACTGGTGCGTCGGTCGCGGGCCCGGTGCCGCTGCCCACTGAGAAGAACGTGTACTGCGTCATCAAGTCGCCGCACAAGTACAAGGACTCGCGCGAGCACTTCGAGATGCGCACGCACAAGCGCCTCATCGACATCCTCGACCCCACGCCGAAGACGGTTGACTCGCTGATGCGTCTCGACCTGCCGGCGGGCGTCGACATCGAGATCAAGCTCTGAGGTGACGCGCGAGATGGCTAAGAACATCAAGGGCATCCTGGGCGAGAAGCTCGGCATGACGCAGGTCTGGGACGAGAACAACCGGGTCGTCCCGGTGACCGTCGTCAAGGCCGGCCCCAATGTCGTGACCCAGGTGCGTACGAACGACATCGACGGCTACGAGTCGGTCCAGATCGCCTTCGGCGAGATCGACCCGCGCAAGGTGAACAAGCCCCTCAAGGGCCACTTCGCCAAGGCCGACGTCACCCCGCGCCGTCACCTTGTGGAGCTCCGCACCGCTGACGCCTCCGAGTACACGCTCGGCCAGGAGATCACCGCCGAGCTCTTCGAGGCCGGCGTGAAGGTCGACGTCACCGGTAAGAGCAAGGGCAAGGGCTTCGCCGGTGTCATGAAGCGCCACAACTTCCGTGGTGGCAAGGCCTCCCACGGTGCCCACCGTGTGCACCGCAAGCCCGGTTCGATCGGTGGCTGCGCCACTCCGGGCCGTGTCTTCAAGGGCATGCGCATGGCCGGCCGCATGGGCAACGAGCGCGTGACCACCCAGAACCTGACCGTTCACGCCGTTGACGCGGAGAAGGGCCTGCTCCTGATCAAGGGTGCGGTTCCTGGTCCGAACGGCGGCCTCGTCCTGGTCCGCACCGCGGCCAAGGGGGCCTGAGGATATGAGCACCATTGACATTCTGTCGCCCTCCGGCGACAAGACCGGGACCGTCGAGCTCCCGGCCGAGATCTTCGAGGCCAAGGTCAGCATCCCGCTGATCCACCAGGTCGTCGTCGCGCAGCTGGCCGCCGCCCGTCAGGGCACGCACAAGGTCAAGACGCGTGGCGAGGTCCGCGGTGGTGGCAAGAAGCCGTACCGCCAGAAGGGCACCGGCCGCGCCCGTCAGGGTTCGACCCGCGCCCCGCAGTTCGCCGGTGGTGGCGTCGTGCACGGTCCCGTGCCGCGTGACTACTCGCAGCGGACCCCCAAGAAGATGAAGGCCGCCGCCCTCCGCGGTGCCCTCTCCGACCGGGCGACCCACTCCCGCATCCACGTCGTCTCCGGCGTGGTCGAGGGTGGCATCTCCACCAAGGCCGCCAAGACGCTGTTCGGCAAGATCTCGGAGCGCAAGAACCTGCTCCTGGTCGTCGAGCGCTCTGACGAGGCCGCGTGGCTGTCCGCCCGCAACCTGCCCCAGGTCCACATCCTGGAGCCGGGCCAGCTGAACACGTACGACGTGATGCGATCCGACGACGTGGTCTTCACCCAGGCCGCCCTCGAGTCCTTCGTGTCTGGCCCCAAGGCCGCTGACAACGAAGGGAGCGAGGCCTGATGTCCGAGGCCACGATCACCAGCAAGACCTTCACGGACCCGCGTGACATCCTCGTCAAGCCGGTTGTTTCCGAGAAGAGCTACGCGCTGCTCGACGAGAACAAGTACACGTTCATCGTTGCGCCCGGCGCCAACAAGACCCAGATCAAGCAGGCCGTCGAGGCGGTCTTCTCGGTCAAGGTCACCGGGGTCAACACGATCAACCGTCAGGGCAAGCGCAAGCGCACCCGCACCGGTTTCGGCAAGCGCAAGGACACCAAGCGCGCCATCGTGACCCTTGCCGAGGGCAACCGTATCGACATCTTCGGCGGTCCGACCGCCTAAGGGCGGTCTGGATCGTCCGGAATCGGACGAGGACTGAGAAATGGGAATCCGCAAGTACAAGCCGACTACGCCGGGCCGTCGTGGCTCCTCCGTAGCCGACTTCGTCGAGATCACGCGGTCCACGCCGGAGAAGTCGCTGGTCCGCCCTCTGCACAGCAAGGGTGGCCGTAACAACACCGGTCGTGTGACCGTCCGTCACCAGGGCGGTGGCCACAAGCGCGCCTACCGCGTGATCGACTTCCGTCGTCACGACAAGGACGGCGTGCCGGCCAAGGTCGCTCACATCGAGTACGACCCGAACCGCACCGCTCGCATCGCGCTGCTCCACTACGCGGACGGCGAGAAGCGCTACATCATCGCCCCGCGCGGTCTCTCGCAGGGCGACCGGGTTGAGAACGGCCCCACGGCCGACATCAAGCCCGGCAACAACCTGGCCCTCCGCAACATCCCGGTCGGTACCACGATCCACGCGATCGAGCTCCGTCCCGGCGGTGGCGCCAAGTTCGCCCGTTCCGCGGGTGCCTCCGTGCAGCTGCTGGCGAAGGAGGGCACGATGGCCCACCTTCGTATGCCGTCCGGCGAGATCCGTCTCGTCGACGCCCGCTGCCGCGCCACCATTGGTGAGGTCGGCAACGCCGAGCAGTCGAACATCAACTGGGGTAAGGCCGGCCGCAAGCGCTGGCTGGGCGTTCGCCCGACCGTTCGCGGTGTGGCGATGAACCCGGTCGACCACCCGCACGGTGGTGGTGAGGGCAAGACCTCCGGTGGTCGCCACCCGGTCTCCCCGTGGGGTCAGAAGGAGGGTCGTACTCGTTCGCCGAAGAAGGCTTCGAACAAGTACATCGTCCGCCGCCGCAAGACGAACAAGAAGCGCTAGGAGCGGGTTTAGATGCCGCGCAGTCTCAAGAAGGGGCCCTTCGTCGACGACCACCTCGTAAAGAAGGTGGACGCCCAGAACGAAGCCGGCACCAAGAACGTCATCAAGACCTGGTCCCGTCGCTCGATGATCATCCCGGCCATGCTCGGCCACACGATCGCGGTGCACAACGGCAAGACCCACATTCCGGTGTTTGTCACCGAGTCGATGGTCGGCCACAAGCTCGGCGAGTTCTCGCCGACGCGCACCTTCCGGGGTCACGTGAAGGACGACCGGAAGTCGAAGCGCCGCTAGTAGCGGGGTGGAATGACCATGACAGACACTGGAAGGACAACCATGGAAGCCAGGGCCCAGGCGCGGTACATCCGCGTTACGCCCATGAAGGCCCGCCGTGTGGTGGACCTTATCCGTGGCATGGATGCCACGGAGGCTCAGGCGGTCCTGCGTTTCGCCCCGCAGGCCGCGAGCGTGCCGGTCGGCAAGGTGCTGGACAGCGCCATCGCCAACGCCGCGCACAACTACGACCACAGTGACGCCTCTTCGCTGTACATCAGCGAGGCGTTCGTGGATGAGGGCCCGACCCTGAAGCGGTTCCGTCCGCGTGCTCAGGGCCGTGCCTACCGGATCCGTAAGCGGACCAGCCACATCACCGTGGTCGTCAGCAGCAAGGAAGGAACCCGGTAATGGGCCAGAAGGTTAACCCGCATGGGTTCCGGCTCGGCATCACCACGGACTTCAAGTCCCGTTGGTACGCCGACAAGCTGTACAAGGACTACGTCAAGGAAGACGTCGCCATCCGTCGGATGATGACGTCCGGCATGGAGCGCGCCGGCATCTCGAAGGTTGAGATCGAGCGCACCCGTGACCGCGTGCGGGTGGACATCCACACCGCGCGTCCGGGCATCGTCATCGGCCGCCGTGGCGCCGAGGCCGACCGCATCCGCGGCGACCTCGAGAAGCTCACGGGCAAGCAGGTCCAGCTGAACATCCTCGAGGTCAAGAACCCCGAGATGGACGCTCAGCTGGTCGCCCAGGCCGTTGCCGAGCAGCTCTCCTCCCGCGTCTCCTTCCGTCGCGCCATGCGTAAGAGCATGCAGGGCACGATGAAGGCCGGCGCCAAGGGCATCAAGATCCAGTGCGGCGGTCGCCTCGGCGGCGCCGAGATGTCCCGCTCGGAGTTCTACCGCGAGGGCCGTGTGCCCCTGCACACCCTCCGCGCGAACGTGGACTACGGCTTCTTCGAGGCCAAGACGACCTTCGGCCGTATCGGCGTGAAGGTCTGGATCTACAAGGGCGATGTCAAGAACATCGCCGAGGTTCGCGCCGAGAACGCAGCGGCCCGTGCGGGTAACCGCCCGGCCCGTGGCGCCGGTGACCGTCCGGCCGGTGGCCGCGGTGGTCGCGGTGGCGAGCGTGGCGGTCGCGGTCGCAAGCCGCAGCAGGCTCAGGCTGCCGAGGCCCCCAAGGCCGACGCTCCCGCCGCCGCTCCGGCTGCTGAGAGCACCGGAACGGAGGCCTGACCGAAATGCTGATCCCCCGTAGGGTCAAGCACCGCAAGCAGCACCACCCGAAGCGCAGCGGTATGTCCAAGGGTGGTACGCAGGTTGCGTTCGGCGAGTACGGCATTCAGGCCCTCACTCCGGCGTACGTGACCAACCGCCAGATCGAGGCGGCTCGTATCGCGATGACCCGCCACATCAAGCGTGGCGGCAAGGTCTGGATCAACATCTACCCGGACCGCCCGCTGACGAAGAAGCCTGCCGAGACCCGCATGGGTTCCGGTAAGGGTTCGCCGGAGTGGTGGATCGCGAACGTCAAGCCCGGTCGGGTGATGTTCGAGCTGTCCTACCCGAACGAGAAGATCGCGCGCGAGGCCCTGACCCGTGCGGCCCACAAGCTGCCGATGAAGTGCAAGATCGTTAAGCGCGAAGCAGGTGAGCTGTGATGACCGCCGGTACCAAGGCGTCCGAGCTGCGCGAGCTGGGCAACGAGGAGCTTGTCGCCAAGCTCCGCGAGGCCAAGGAAGAGCTGTTCAACCTCCGCTTCCAGGCGGCGACGGGCCAGCTCGAGAACCACGGTCGGCTCAAGTCCGTCCGTAAGGACATCGCCCGGATCTACACCCTGATGCGAGAGCGCGAGCTGGGCATCGAGACGGTGGAGAACGCCTGATGAGCGAGAGCAATGTGACTGAGAAGACCGAGCGCAACGCTCGCAAGGTCCGCGAGGGCCTGGTCGTCAGCGACAAGATGGACAAGACCGTCGTCGTCGCCGTCGAGGACCGCGTCAAGCACGCGCTGTACGGCAAGGTCATCCGCCGTACGAACAAGCTCAAGGCTCACGACGAGCAGAACGCTGCCGGCGTCGGCGACCGCGTCCTCCTGATGGAGACCCGGAAGCTGTCGTCGACGAAGCACTGGCGCGTCGTCGAGATCCTCGAGAAGGCCAAGTAAGTACTTGAAGGGGTAACCCTTCGAGTTCGTTCCGCCAGGCTCGGCAGGGGCCTCCCGCGAGGGAAGCCCCTGCCGGGAACCGGCAGACAATCAGGAGATAGACGTGATCCAGCAGGAGTCGCGACTGCGTGTCGCCGACAACACTGGTGCCAAGGAGATCCTTTGCATCCGTGTTCTCGGTGGTTCCGGTCGCCGCTACGCGGGCATCGGTGACGTCATCGTCGCCACCGTCAAGGACGCGATCCCCGGTGGCAACGTGAAGAAGGGTGACGTCGTCAAGGCGGTCATCGTTCGCACCGTCAAGGAGCGCCGCCGCCAGGACGGCTCGTACATCCGCTTCGACGAGAACGCCGCTGTCATTCTCAAGAACGACGGCGACCCTCGCGGCACCCGTATCTTCGGCCCGGTGGGCCGTGAGCTGCGCGAGAAGAAGTTCATGAAGATCATCTCGCTCGCGCCGGAGGTGCTGTAAGCATGAAGATCAAGAAGGGCGACCTGGTCCAGGTCATCACCGGTAAGGACAAGGGCAAGCAGGGCAAGGTCATCACGGCCTTCCCCCGCGAGAACCGCGTCCTGGTCGAGGGTGTCAACCGGGTCAAGAAGCACACCAAGGCCGGCCCCTCGCAGGCCGGTGGCATCGTCACGACCGAGGCGCCTGTCCACGTCTCCAACGTCCAGCTGGTCGTTGAGAAGGACGGCAAGAAGGTCGTCACGCGCGTCGGTTACCGCTTCGACGACGAGGGCAACAAGATCCGCGTTGCCAAGCGGACGGGTGAGGACATCTGATGGCTACCACCACCACTCCGCGTCTCAAGACGAAGTACCGCGAGGAGATCGCGGGCAAGCTGCGTGAGGAGTTCTCGTACGAGAACGTCATGCAGATCCCCGGCCTCGTCAAGGTCGTGGTCAACATGGGTGTGGGCGACGCCGCCCGCGACTCCAAGCTGATCGAGGGCGCCATCCGCGACCTCACCACGATCACCGGTCAGAAGCCGGCCGTCACCAAGGCCCGCAAGTCCATCGCGCAGTTCAAGCTGCGCGAGGGTCAGCCGATCGGTGCGCACGTCACCCTCCGTGGCGACCGCATGTGGGAGTTCCTGGACCGCACCCTGTCGCTCGCGCTTCCGCGCATCCGCGACTTCCGTGGTCTGTCCCCCAAGCAGTTCGACGGGCGTGGCAACTACACCTTCGGTCTCACGGAGCAGGTCATGTTCCACGAGATCGACCAGGACAAGATCGACCGTGTCCGGGGTATGGACATCACCGTGGTGACCACGGCGACCAACGACGCTGAGGGCCGTGCCCTTCTCCGTCACCTCGGCTTCCCGTTCAAGGAGGCGTAAGCGAGATGGCGAAGAAGGCTCTCATCGCGAAGGCTGCCCGCAAGCCCAAGTTCGGCGTGCGTGGCTACACGCGCTGCCAGCGCTGTGGTCGTCCCCACTCCGTGTACCGCAAGTTCGGCCTGTGCCGCGTGTGCCTTCGTGAGATGGCTCACCGTGGCGAGCTGCCGGGCGTGACCAAGAGCTCCTGGTAATCCCCGTAATCACGGGATAACCGGAGTCTCTCGGTAAGCAGAGGGTTGGCGGAGGCCCACCCCTCCATGGCTTAGGCTAGGAGGGTTGGGCGTCCGCCGCCCGTACGACTTACTACGCCGTAGGTCCCCGCGCCGCACCCGTCCCGCCCCTGTGTGGGGAGAGGGATGGCGCATACAGGAAACCCCGGCGAGAGAGGCCGAAGGCCAATTCATGACCATGACTGATCCCATCGCAGACATGCTCACGCGTCTGCGTAACGCGAACTCGGCGTACCACGACTCCGTGTCGATGCCGCACAGCAAGATCAAGTCTCACATCGCGGAAATCCTCCAGCAGGAGGGCTTCATCACGGGCTGGAAGGTCGAGGACGCCGAGGTCGGCAAGAACCTCGTCCTCGAGCTCAAGTTCGGTCCGAACCGTGAGCGCTCCATCGCGGGCATCAAGCGGATCTCGAAGCCGGGCCTCCGGGTTTACGCGAAGTCCACCAACCTGCCGAAGGTTCTCGGCGGCCTGGGCGTGGCGATCATCTCCACGTCCCACGGCCTCCTGACCGGCCAGCAGGCAGGCAAGAAGGGCGTAGGTGGGGAAGTCCTCGCCTACGTCTGGTAGTCGGGAACGGAGGAATAGCTAATGTCGCGTATTGGCAAGCTGCCTATCCAGGTTCCCGCCGGCGTGGACGTCACCATCGAGGGCCGCTCGGTCACGGTCAAGGGTTCCAAGGGCACCCTGACCCACACCGTTGCCGCGCCGATCGAGATCGTTAAGGGCGAGGACGGCGTTCTCAACGTCACCCGTCCGAACGACGAGCGTCAGAACAAGGCCCTCCACGGCCTGTCCCGCACGCTGGTGGCCAACATGATCACCGGTGTGACCCAGGGTTACGTGAAGGCGCTCGAGATCAGCGGTGTCGGTTACCGCGTTGCCGCGAAGGGCTCCAACCTGGAGTTCCAGCTCGGCTACAGCCACCCGATCCTGGTGGAGGCGCCCGAGGGCATCTCCTTCAAGGTCGAGTCGCCGACCAAGTTCTCGGTCGAGGGCATCGACAAGCAGAAGGTCGGCGAGGTCGCGGCGAACATCCGCAAGCTGCGGAAGCCCGACCCGTACAAGGCCAAGGGCGTCAAGTACGCCGGCGAGGTCATCCGCCGCAAGGTCGGAAAGGCTGGTAAGTAAGCCATGGCATACGGTGTGAAGATCGCCAAGGGCGACGCTTACAAGCGTGCGGCCAAGGCCCGCCGTCACATCCGCATCCGCAAGAACGTGTCGGGTACGGCGGAGCGTCCGCGCCTCGTCGTGACGCGTTCGAACCGCGGTATCACCGCTCAGGTCATCGACGACCTCAAGGGCCACACCCTTGCGTCCGCGTCGAACCTGGACGCGTCGATCCGTGGTGGCGAGGGTGACAAGTCGTCGCAGGCCAAGCAGGTCGGCGCTCTCGTCGCCGAGCGCGCCAAGGCCGCCGGCGTCGAGGCTGTCGTGTTCGACCGTGGTGGCAACAGGTACGCCGGGCGCATTGCCGCTCTGGCTGACGCCGCCCGCGAAGCCGGGCTGAAGTTCTAAGCCCCGGTTCCGGGACTAACGGACGTAACAGAGAGAGGTAAATCCAATGGCTGGACCCCAGCGCCGCGGAAGCGGTGCCGGTGGCGGCGAGCGGCGGGACCGGAAGGGCCGCGACGGTGGCGCTGCCGCCGAGAAGACCGCGTACGTTGAGCGCGTTGTCGCGATCAACCGCGTCGCCAAGGTTGTCAAGGGTGGTCGTCGTTTCTCCTTCACCGCGCTGGTCGTGGTGGGTGACGGTGACGGCACCGTAGGTGTCGGTTACGGCAAGGCCAAGGAAGTTCCCGCGGCCATCGCCAAGGGTGTCGAGGAAGCCAAGAAGAACTTCTTCAAGGTTCCGCGCATCCAGGGCACCATCCCTCACCCGATCCAGGGCGAGAAGGCCGCGGGCGTCGTCCTGCTCAAGCCGGCTTCCCCCGGTACCGGCGTCATCGCCGGTGGCCCGGTGCGTGCCGTGCTCGAGTGCGCCGGCGTTCACGACATCCTGTCGAAGTCGCTCGGCTCCGACAACGCGATCAACATCGTGCACGCGACCGTGGAGGCCCTGAAGGGTCTGCAGCGCCCCGAGGAGATCGCGGCTCGCCGTGGTCTGCCCCTCGAGGACGTCGCCCCCGCGGCTCTGCTTCGTGCGCGTGCGGGAGCGGGTGCGT
Organism: Streptomyces sp. NPDC013457; assembly: GCF_043089925.1. Taxonomy (NCBI): domain Bacteria; kingdom Bacillati; phylum Actinomycetota; class Actinomycetes; order Kitasatosporales; family Streptomycetaceae; genus Streptomyces; species Streptomyces sp. NPDC013457. The sequence goes on along the minus strand of NZ_JBICBL010000005.1, from coordinate 489,018 downwards.
AATGGCTCGCCTCAAGATCACGCAGACGAAGTCGTACATCGGCAGCAAGCAGAACCACCGCGACACCCTGCGTTCGCTCGGGCTCAAGCGCCTGAACGACGTGGTCGTCAAGGAGGACCGCCCCGAGTTCCGCGGAATGGTGCACACCGTCCGCCACCTCGTGACGGTCGAGGAGGTCGACTGACATGGCGGAGAACAACCCGCTGAAGGTCCACAACCTCCGTCCCGCCCCGGGCGCCAAGACCGCCAAGACCCGTGTGGGTCGTGGTGAGGCGTCGAAGGGTAAGACGGCCGGTCGTGGTACGAAGGGCACCAAGGCCCGTTACCAGGTTCCGGAGCGCTTCGAGGGTGGGCAGATGCCCCTCCACATGCGTCTCCCGAAGCTCAAGGGCTTCAAGAACCCGTTCCGCACCGAGTACCAGGTTGTCAACCTGGACAAGCTGGCCGCGCTCTACCCGCAGGGTGGCGAGGTCACGGTGGCCGATCTGGTCGCCAAGGGTGCGGTTCGTAAGAACCAGCTCGTCAAGGTGCTCGGCGCCGGCGAGGTCTCCGTGGCGCTGCAGGTGACGGTCGACGCCGTCTCCGGCTCCGCCAAGGAGAAGATCGCCGCCGCCGGCGGCACCGTCACCGAGCTCGTCTGAGACGACTCGATGGCTTGAACATCCAACCGGGGATGCCTCCCAAAAGGGGCATCCCCGGTTGGTCGTTCCTAGGGGGGCATGGTCGCCGGTAAGGTGGCGTGCACTGTCTAGGCTCCGTGCGGTATGCCCACACGGATTTCACGACCGTTACCTATTCGTCGAACCTCAAGACCGTCACCTCATGCGCATGGCGCGGGGGTCGCAGGAGGCACCGTGCTCACCGCGTTCGCCCGGGCGTTCAAGACGCCCGACCTGCGCAAGAAGCTGCTCTTCACACTCGGCATCATCGTGCTGTACCGGCTCGGGGCACACATCCCCGTCCCCGGTGTCAGCTACCAGGCCGTACAGCAGTGTGTGGACCAGGCGAGCCAGGGCAACAACTCCCTGTTCGGCCTGGTGAACATGTTCAGCGGCGGGGCGCTGCTGCAGATCACCATCTTCGCGCTCGGCATCATGCCGTACATCACGGCGAGCATCATCCTGCAGCTGCTGACCGTCGTGATCCCGCGCCTCGAGGCCCTCAAGAAGGAGGGTCAGTCGGGCACGGCCAAGATCACGCAGTACACGCGTTATCTGACGATCGCGCTCGCCATCCTCCAGGGCACCGGTCTCGTGGCCACGGCACGCACCGGCGCGCTCTTCAGCGGCTGCACGGTGGCCAACCAGGTCGTCCCCGACCAGTCGATCTTCGTCACGGCCACCATGGTCATCACGATGACCGCCGGTACCGCAGTCGTCATGTGGCTCGGTGAGCTCATCACCGACCGCGGCATCGGCAACGGCATGTCGATCCTGATGTTCATCTCGATCGCCGCCGGCTTCCCGGGCGCCCTGTGGGCCATCAAGGAGAGCGGCAAGCTCGCCAAGGGCTGGATCGAGTTCGGCACCGTCATCCTGATCGGCTTCGTGATGGTGGCCCTGGTCGTCTTCGTCGAGCAGGCCCAGCGCCGCATCCCGGTGCAGTACGCGAAGCGGATGATCGGCCGCAGGTCCTACGGCGGAACGTCCACTTATATCCCTCTCAAGGTGAACCAGGCAGGTGTGATTCCTGTCATCTTCGCCTCGTCGCTGCTCTACATCCCGGCCTTGATCGCGCAGTTCTCGAACTCCACCGCAGGGTGGAAGACGTGGATCGAAGCCCACTTCGTCAAGGGTGACCACCCCTACTACATCGCTACGTACTTCCTCCTGATCGTGTTCTTCGCCTTCTTCTACGTGGCGATCTCGTTCAACCCCGAGGAAGTCGCGGACAACATGAAGAAGTATGGTGGCTTCATCCCGGGTATCCGGGCTGGTCGACCTACTGCCGAGTATCTGAGCTACGTGCTCAACCGGATCACTTGGCCGGGCTCGCTGTATCTGGGTCTGATCGCTCTTGTGCCGACGATGGCGTTGGCAGGCTTCGGCGGTGCCAATGCCAACTTCCCCTTCGGTGGGACGAGCATCCTCATCATCGTGGGTGTGGGGCTGGAGACCGTGAAGCAGATCGAGAGCCAGCTCCAGCAGCGCAATTACGAAGGGTTCCTCCGCTGATGCGAATCGTCCTCGTCGGACCGCCCGGGGCCGGCAAGGGTACGCAGGCTGCGTTCCTTGCCAAGAACCTGGACATTCCGCACATCTCCACGGGCGACCTGTTCCGAGCCAACATCTCGCAGGGCACGGAGCTGGGTCTCAAGGCCAAGGCGTTCATGGACGCCGGCGACCTGGTGCCCGACGAGGTGACCATCGGGATGGCCAAGGACCGGATGGAGCAGCCGGACGCCGCCAACGGCTTCCTGCTGGACGGGTTCCCCCGCAACGTGGCTCAGGCCGAGGCCCTGGACGTGGTCCTGAAGGCCGAGGACATGCAGCTCGACGCGGTGCTGGACCTGGAGGTCCCCGAGGACGAGGTCGTGAAGCGGATCGCGGGTCGCCGCATCTGCCGCAACGACAGCGCGCACGTCTTCCACGTGGAGTACAACGCGCCGAAGACCGAGGGCGTCTGCGACGAGTGCGGTGGCGAGCTGTACCAGCGTGCGGACGACTCCGAGGAGACGGTCCGCAAGCGCCTGGAGGTCTACCACACGCAGACCGAGCCGATCATCGACTACTACCGGGCGCAGAACCTGGTCAAGACGATCTCGGCGCTCGGCAAGGTGGACGAGGTCACGGCGAAGGCGATGGCCGCGCTCAAGAAGTAACCCTGGTTCGTTCGACACGGCCGCGGTGCCCCTCGGGGGCGCCGCGGCCGTATCGTTGTTCTGTCCCGTGTTCTCGTAGGAAAGGCCCCCGTCACGATGGTGCAGATCAAGACCCCCGAGCAGATCGCGAAGATGCGCGAGGCGGGGCTGGTCGTCGCCGCCATCCACGCGGCCACGCGGGAGGCGGCCGTGCCGGGCGCCACGACGAAGGACCTGGACGAGGTCGCGCGGAAGGTGATCGCGGACCACGGGGCGAAGTCGAACTTCCTCGGGTACGGCGGCTTCCCCGCGACGATCTGCACCTCGGTGAACGAGGTCGTGGTCCACGGCATCCCGGACGAGAAGACCGTCCTCAAGGACGGCGACATCATCTCGATCGACGCCGGCGCGATCGTCGACGGCTGGCACGGCGACGCGGCGTACACGGCGTTCGTGGGCTCGGGCCACGCTCCGGAGCTGATCGAGCTCTCGCGGGTGACCGAGGAGTCGATGTGGGCCGGCATCGCCGCGATGAAGAATGGCAACCGGCTGGTGGACGTGTCCCGGGCGATCGAGACGTACATCCGCCGCCAGCCCAAGCCGGGCGGCGGCAAGTACGGCATCGTCGAGGACTACGGCGGCCACGGCATCGGCACCGAGATGCACATGGACCCGCACCTGCTGAACTACGTCTCCCGCAAGCGCGGGAAGGGCCCCAAGCTGGTGCCCGGGTTCTGCCTGGCGATCGAGCCGATGGTCTCGCTCGGCACGCCGCACACGGAGGTCCTGAAGGACGACTGGACGGTCGTCTCCACGGACGGCACCTGGTCCTCCCACTGGGAGCACTCGGTCGCCCTCACCGAGGAGGGCCCCCTGGTCCTCACGTCCCCGGACGGCGGCAAGGCGAAGCTGGCGGAGCTGGGTGTGGTGGCAGCGCCCGACCCGCTGGCGTAGCGCCTGGTGGCGGGGGCCGGCCTTCGCCTGGGCGCTGGGGTCGTGGGGACGGCGTGGTTGCTTGCGTAAGGATCTTCGCGTGTGGGCAGACTTCCCGGATTCGTCTTTTCCAGGGCCCTGACGTAGACTGATGCGTCGGCTCTCGTGTACCCGTGTGCCCGCACACGGATCGAGAGTCGATCAAGGTAGCCGATTCGAAAGGCGAAGCGTGGCCAAGAAGCAAGGTGCCATCGAAATCGAGGGCACCGTGATCGAGTCCCTCCCGAACGCCATGTTCAAGGTGGAGCTCCAGAACGGTCACAAGGTCCTCGCGCACATCTCCGGCAAGATGCGGATGCACTACATCCGAATCCTTCCGGACGACCGGGTCGTCGTGGAGCTCTCTCCGTACGACCTGACGCGTGGCCGGATCGTCTACCGGTACAAGTAGATCTTGCCCGCACCCCGGCTCCGCCGCGGGTGGTGGCACTGACCCGGAGAACCTCACATCCCATGAAGGTCAAGCCGAGCGTCAAGAAGATCTGCGACAAGTGCAAGGTGATCCGCCGTCACGGCCGGGTCATGGTCATCTGCGACAACCTGCGCCACAAGCAGCGCCAGGGCTGACGCACGCCGACCGACCTGCACCCCGCAGTTCTTCGCGCGACGCAAGCAATACGTACATACGCAGAGCCCGCCCAGCCCGCAAGGGTCGGCGGCACCTCCGGCGGGGGCCGGGGACCCGATTCGTACCTCATACGGCGGTCGGGAGCGGCTTTGCGGAAGACCCCCGAACACACAGGAGCCATTGAATGGCACGCGTTTCCGGTGTTGACATCCCGCGCGAAAAGCGTGTGGAGATCGCACTCACCTACGTCTTCGGTATCGGGCGTACCCGGTCCAAGGAGATCCTCGCCTCCACCGGCGTGAACCCGAACACCCGCGTTCGTGACCTGGCCGAAGAGGACCTGGTCAAGATCCGCGAGTACGTGGACGCCAACCTCCAGACCGAGGGTGACCTCCGCCGCGAGATCCAGGGCGACATCCGCCGCAAGATCGAGATCCAGTGCTACCAGGGCATCCGCCACCGTCGTGGCCTGCCCGTGCACGGTCAGCGCACCAGCACGAACGCCCGTACCCGTAAGGGCCCGCGTCGCGCCATCGCCGGTAAGAAGAAGCCGGGCAAGAAGTAGTCCTCAGCGGACGCTTGACCAAGCGGTCTTCGCTGTAGGACCGACCACCTCCCGTAGGAGTTATAGATGCCCCCCAAGGGTCGTCAGGGCGCTGCCAAGAAGGTGCGCCGCAAGGAAAAGAAGAACGTCGCTCACGGCCACGCGCACATCAAGAGCACGTTCAACAACACGATCGTCTCGATCACGGACCCCTCGGGCAACGTGATCTCCTGGGCCTCCGCCGGCCACGTCGGCTTCAAGGGCTCGCGCAAGTCCACCCCGTTCGCCGCGCAGATGGCCGCCGAGTCGGCCGCTCGCCGCGCGCAGGAGCACGGCATGCGCAAGGTCGACGTCTTCGTCAAGGGTCCCGGCTCCGGCCGTGAGACCGCGATCCGCTCCCTCCAGGCCACGGGCCTCGAGGTCGGCTCGATCCAGGACGTCACCCCCACGCCGCACAACGGCTGCCGTCCGCCGAAGCGTCGTCGCGTCTGACGCTCCGCGTCCGATGTACGACCGGCGACGGTTGGTTTGAGGGTTGGGCGGTACGCCTCTTCGGAGGCGTGCCGCCCGTACCCTTGCAGTACGAGCAGTACCCGTCGGGCGTCAAATAGTGGGCGTCCACGAATGAAGGAACACACACCATGCTGATCGCTCAGCGTCCCTCGCTGACCGAAGAGGTCGTCGACGAGTTCCGCTCGCGGTTCGTTATCGAGCCCCTGGAGCCGGGCTTCGGCTACACGCTCGGCAACAGCCTCCGCCGTACGCTCCTCTCCTCGATCCCGGGTGCGGCGGTCACGTCCATCCGCATCGACGGTGTCCTGCACGAGTTCACCACCGTGCCGGGCGTCAAGGAGGACGTCACCGACCTCATCCTGAACATCAAGCAGCTGGTCGTCTCCTCGGAGCACGACGAGCCGGTCGTGATGTACCTGCGCAAGCAGGGTCCCGGCCTGGTCACCGCTGCTGACATCGCCCCGCCGGCCGGTGTCGAGGTGCACAACCCCGACCTGGTGCTCGCCACGCTCAACGGCAAGGGCAAGCTGGAGATGGAGCTGACCGTCGAGCGCGGTCGCGGCTACGTCTCCGCCGTGCAGAACAAGCAGGTGGGCCAGGAGATCGGCCGTATCCCGGTCGACTCCATCTACTCGCCGGTGCTCAAGGTCACGTACAAGGTCGAGGCGACCCGTGTCGAGCAGCGCACCGACTTCGACAAGCTGATCGTCGACGTCGAGACCAAGCAGGCCATGCGGCCGCGTGACGCCATGGCGTCCGCCGGCAAGACGCTGGTCGAGCTGTTCGGTCTGGCGCGCGAGCTCAACATCGACGCCGAGGGCATCGACATGGGCCCGTCCCCGACGGACGCCGCCCTCGCCGCCGACCTGGCGCTGCCGATCGAGGAGCTCGAGCTCACCGTTCGTTCGTACAACTGCCTCAAGCGTGAGGGCATCCACTCCGTGGGTGAGCTCGTGGCGCGCTCCGAGGCCGACCTGCTCGACATCCGCAACTTCGGTGCGAAGTCGATCGACGAGGTCAAGGCGAAGCTGGCCGGCATGGGCCTGGCCCTCAAGGACAGCCCGCCCGGATTCGACCCGACCGCCGCCGCCGACGCCTTCGGCGCCGACGACGACGCGGACGCCGGGTTCGTCGAGACCGAGCAGTACTGATTGACCCCTGCGGGCCGGTCTCGGCCGGCCGCGCAGTTCCCCGCGCCCCTTACGGGGCGCGGGGTCTCCGACAGGTAACCCGCCTGCTCGGACACTGACACCGGTACCTCACACGGCCGGTGCAGATCACAAGGAGAAACACCATGCCGCGTCCCGCCAAGGGTGCCCGCCTCGGTGGCAGCGCCGCTCACGAGCGTCTGCTGCTCGCCAACCTGGCGAAGTCCCTCTTCGAGCACGGCCGCATCACCACGACCGAGGCCAAGGCCCGCCGCCTGCGTCCGGTCGCCGAGCGCCTGATCACCAAGGCGAAGAAGGGCGACATCCACAACCGTCGCCTGGTGCTGCAGACGATCACGGACAAGGGCGTCGTCCACACGCTCTTCACCGAGATCGCCCCGCGCTACTCCGAGCGCCCGGGTGGCTACACCCGTATCACCAAGATCGGCAACCGTCGTGGCGACAACGCCCCGATGGCTGTGATCGAGCTGGTCGAGGGCGAGATCGCCAAGAAGGCGACCGTCGCCGAGGCCGAGGCCGCCGCCAAGCGCGCCGTCAAGGAGGCCGACGAGGCCGCCAAGGTCGAGGACACCAAGGCCGAGGACGCCGCTGAGGCCCCGGCCGAGGAGTCGAAGGACGCGTAAGCGTTCCGACGATCCTGTGTGCGGGCCCGTACCCCTAGGGGTACGGGCCCGTTCCCGTGATGTTGAGAGGATTGATCGCGTGAGCGACGACGTGCAGGACGGCTTCGTACGGGTACGGCTCGACCTGTCGTACGACGGCAGGGACTTCTCCGGCTGGGCCAGGCAGGCCCAGGGGCGGCGGACCGTCCAGGGCGACATCGAGGACGCCCTGAAGACCGTCACCCGCTCCAAGGAGACGTACGAGCTGACCGTCGCCGGCCGCACCGACGCCGGTGTGCACGCGCGCGGCCAGGTCGCCCACGTCGATCTGCCCGTCGACCTGTGGGCCGAGCACCGGGACAAGCTGCTCAGGCGGCTCGCCGGACGGCTCTCCCACGACGTGCGGGTCTGGCGGCTCACCGAGGCCCCCGCAGGGTTCAACGCGCGCTTCTCCGCCATCTGGCGCCGCTACGCCTACCGCGTCACGGACGACCCCGGCGGTGTCGACCCGCTGCTGCGCGGCCATGTCCTGTGGCACGACTGGACCCTCGACATGGACGCCATGAACGCCGCCGCCGAGCGGCTCGTCGGCGAGCACGACTTCGCCGCGTACTGCAAGAGGCGCGAGGGCGCGACGACCATTCGTACGCTCCAGGAGCTGCGGTGGGAGAGGCGGCCCGGAGGCGTCCTCGAAGCGACCGTGAAGGCGGACGCCTTCTGCCACAACATGGTCCGCTCGCTCGTCGGCGCGCTGCTCTTCGTCGGCGACGGACACCGCCCGGTGGAGTGGCCAGCGAAGGTCCTGGCGGCGGGTGTACGGGATTCGGCCGTGCACGTGGTCAGGCCGCACGGCCTCACCCTCGAAGAGGTCGGCTACCCGGCCGACGAACTGCTGGCCGCCCGCAACCGCGAGGCCAGGAACAAGCGCACCCTGCCGGGCGCCGGCTGCTGCTGATCCGGCCGTACGTCCTCACCGCTTCACCCGGGGCGGGCGCCCGTCCGGTGCCCGCCCCTCGCCGTCACTCCTGGGGCGCGCCCGCCGCCGCGGAGGCCTGGGACTTGCCGCGGGCGTAGATCTGGTTGAAGGCGAAGGTGCCCAGGTCGTCGCTGGCCTGGAAGACGCCCTTGTCGGACGTGGTGACCTTCTTGCCGTCGGTGAAGCCGGCCTGGGTGAAGTAGGCGTACCGGCCGATCGAGTTGGCCCGGCGCAGACAGACCGTGGCACGGCAGAAGTCCTTGACGCCCGCCCCGGCCAGTGGCGCGATGCCGCCGCTCGCCTGGTTCTTCGCCTTCAGGGCGGCCGCCTCGGTGGGGAACACGGCGACGCCGACGGTGATGGCCACCCCGTCCTTCACGTACGTGGCGCGGATCACCCGGTCGCAGCCGTTCTTCTTCAGGACCGCGCCCAGACCGCCCTGCGTGACGCTCGCGCAGTCGGTCGTCGAGGAGGTCGCGCCCTTCTTGTGGACGCGGCCGCTCACCGTCAGCTTCTTGCCCGGGAAGAGGCCCTCGGCGCTCAGCGGCGCCTTGTCCTTCTTCTCGTCCGAGATGTAGTCCTTGGGGTTCGGCGGGGGCGGCGGTGCGACGGAGGAGAACGTCGGGTCGGGCGTGGGCGAGCCGCTGGGGGCTGCCGAGCCGGTCGGGGTCACGGTGCCGTTCTTGGCCGTGTCGTCGCCCTTGTCGCTGTTCACGACCGCCGTGGCGACGACCGCGCCGACCAGGAGGGCCGCGAGCACGCCACCGCCGACCACGAGCAGGCGCTTACGGCGCCGGCCGGCCGCGGAGGCGTCGGCGAGGGCGCCCCAGTCGGGCGTCCCGTCCTCCGAGGCGCCCGGGAAGGGGCTCGGCTGTCCCCCCGGGCCCTGCGGCCCGTACTGGTTCCCGTACTGCTGTCCGTACTGCTGCTGTCCCGGCTGCTGCGGCTGCTGCCCGTACGGCTGCTGCGGCTCCTGCGGCCACTGGGGTCCCCCAAAGCTCATGCCGCGCATCCTAAACCGGTTGGGCGCAGGCGGTGCGAGCGGCGACAATGCCCCTCATGGGACATGTCGAGGCCGCGCATCTGGAGTACTTCCTTCCCGACGGGAGGGTCCTGCTCGCGGACGCCTCCTTCAGGGTCGGGGAGGGCGCGGTCGTCGCCCTGGTCGGGGCCAACGGCGCCGGGAAGACCACACTGCTCCGCATGATCGCCGGGGAGCTCCAGCCGCACGGCGGCTCGGTCACCGTGAGCGGCGGGCTCGGTGTGATGCCGCAGTTCGTGGGCTCGGTCCGGGACGAGCGTACGGTCCGTGACCTGCTGGTCTCCGTCGCCCAGCCGCGGATCCGCGAGGCGGCGAGGGCGGTCGACGCGGCGGAGCACCTGATCATGACGGTCGACGACGAGGCCGCGCAGATGAAGTACGCGCAGGCCCTCAGCGACTGGGCGGAGGTCCAGGGGTACGAGGCCGAGACCGTCTGGGACATGTGCACCATGGCGGCGCTGGGCGTCCCGTACGAGAAGGCGCAGTTCCGCGAGGTCCGCACGCTCAGTGGCGGCGAGCAGAAGCGGCTGGTCCTGGAGTCGCTGCTGCGCGGCACCGACGAGGTGCTGCTCCTCGACGAGCCGGACAACTACCTGGACGTCCCCGGCAAGCGGTGGCTGGAGGAGCGGCTGCGGGAGACCCGTAAGACCGTGCTCTTCATCTCCCACGACCGGGAGCTGCTCGCCCGGGCCGCGCAGAAGATCATCGCGGTCGAGCCGGGCCCGGCCGGGTCGGACGTCTGGGTGCACGGTGGCGGCTTCGAGACCTTCCACGACGCCCGGCGGGACCGCTTCGCGCGCTTCGAGGAGCTGAAGCGGCGCTGGGAGGAGAAGCACGCCCAGCTGAAGAAGCTGGTGGTCAACCTGAGGCAGGCGGCGTCGGTCAGCCACGACATGGCCTCGCGGTACGCGGCGGCGCAGACCCGGCTGAGGAAGTTCGAGGAGGCCGGCCCGCCGCCGGAGCCGCCGCGCGAACAGGACATCCGGATGCGGCTGCGCGGCGGCCGGACCGGCGTGCGGGCCGTGACCTGCGAAAACCTCGAGCTGACCGGTCTGATGAAGCCGTTCTCGCTGGAGATCTTCTACGGGGAGCGGGTCGCCGTCCTCGGCTCGAACGGGTCGGGCAAGTCACACTTCCTGCGTCTGCTGGCCGGGGACACGTCCGTGGCGCACACGGGTCTGTGGAAGACGGGCGCGCGGGTGGTTCCCGGCCACTTCGCCCAGACCCACGCCCACCCGGAGCTCCTGGGCCGCTCGCTCGTGGACATCCTCTGGTCGGAGCACGCGAAGGACCGGGGCGCGGCGATGTCGGTCCTGCGGCGGTACGAGCTGGAGGGACAGGGCGACCAGCCCTTCGAGAAGCTCTCGGGCGGCCAGCAGGCCCGCTTCCAGATCCTGCTCCTGGAGCTGTCCGGCACGACGGCGCTGCTCCTGGACGAGCCGACGGACAACCTGGACTTGGAGTCCGCCGAGGCGCTCCAGGACGGTCTGGAGTCGTACGACGGGACGGTGCTGGCCGTCACGCACGACCGCTGGTTCGCGAAGACCTTCGACCGGTATCTGGTCTTCGGCTCGGACGGCGTCGTCCGGGAGACGCCGGAGCCGGTCTGGGACGAGCGGCGGGTGGAGCGGGCGCGGTAGGGTCGCGCGTTTTGACCCCTCCGGGGTGGCGCGGGTACTGTTGCGGTTTGTTATGCGTATTGGCTTCGTCGTTCTCGTACGAAGGGCCGTTACGCAGGTTCCCTGGAGCAGTTACCAGTGGCTCGCATACGGGCGGTGTCCCGGCAGTGCAGGCCCCAGCTGCATGATCGCTTCAGGTGTGTCTGGACTCCATCCACTGAAGAAGCGAAGGCTACGAAGTGCGTACGTACAGCCCCAAGCCCGGCGATGTGACTCGCCAGTGGCACATCATCGACGCGCAGGACGTTGTCCTGGGCCGTCTGGCGACCACGGCTGCGAACCTCCTCCGAGGCAAGCACAAGCCGGTGTACGCCCCCCACATGGACATGGGCGACTTCGTCATCATCATCAACGCTGACAAGGTCCACCTGTCCGGCAACAAGAAGACCCAGAAGCTGGCGTACCGCCACTCCGGCTTCCCGGGTGGTCTGCGCTCCGTCCGTTACGACGAGCTGCTGGAGAAGAACCCCGAGAAGGCCGTCGAGAAGGCCATCAAGGGCATGATCCCCAAGAACACCCTGGGCCGTCAGATGCTCTCGAAGCTGAAGGTCTACGCGGGCGAGAACCACCCGCACGCTGCCCAGCAGCCGGTCCCGTTCGAGATCACCCAGGTCGCGCAGTAGTTCCGGCCACACCCCTAAGAACGAAAGAAATCTGAGGAGAATCGTGGCCGAGACCACTGTTGAGAACCCCATCGAGGGCGAGGAGACCTACGCCGAGGTCACCACCTTCGAGTCCGAGGTCCCCGTCGAGGGTGAGTACACCTCGGAGTCCCTGGCGTCGCGCTTCGGCGACCCGCAGCCGGCCGCCGGCCTGGGTCGTCGCAAGAACGCCATCGCCCGCGTCCGGATCGTCCCGGGCACCGGCAAGTGGAAGATCAACGGGCGTACGCTCGAGGACTACTTCCCGAACAAGGTCCACCAGCAGGAAGTCAACGAGCCCTTCAAGGTGCTCGAGCTCGACAACCGCTACGACGTCATCGCCCGCATCTCGGGTGGCGGCGTTTCCGGCCAGGCCGGCGCCCTGCGCCTCGGTGTGGCCCGTGCGCTGAACGAGGCGGATGTCGAGAACAACCGCCCGGCGCTGAAGAAGGCCGGCTTCCTCTCCCGCGACGACCGTGCGGTCGAGCGCAAGAAGGCCGGTCTCAAGAAGGCCCGTAAGGCCCCGCAGTACAGCAAGCGTTAATCGCCTGCTCGGTCTGCTTTGCACGTACGCCCCGGCGGCACTGCCCGTGCTGCCGGGGCGTACGTCTTTTCCTCCCCCTGGGCCCTTTCGGGCAGCTTGACGCGAAAACGGGCATCACGCGTTCAGGGGATCGCACTTTTCGGAGCAGTTTCGGAGGACAGCTGTGGGACGACTCTTCGGCACGGACGGTGTGCGCGGTGTGGCGAACGCGGATCTGACGGCGGAGCTCGCGCTCGGCCTGTCGGTCGCGGCGGCGCACGTGCTCGCCGAGGCGGGGACCTTCGAGGGCCATCGGCCGACCGCGGTGGTCGGGCGTGACCCCCGTGCGTCGGGAGAGTTCCTGGAGGCGGCCGTCGTGGCGGGCCTCGCGAGCGCGGGCGTCGACGTCCTGCGCGTCGGCGTCCTGCCCACCCCCGCCGTGGCATACCTCACGGGAGCGCTCGGCGCCGACCTCGGCGTGATGCTCTCCGCCAGCCACAACGCGATGCCCGACAACGGCATCAAGTTCTTCGCCCGCGGCGGCCACAAGCTCGCCGACGAGCTGGAGGACCGGATCGAGTCCGTCTACGAGGAGCACCGCACCGGCGCCCCGTGGGAGCGACCGACCGGCGCCGGCGTCGGCCGGGTCAGTGACTACGACGAGGGCTTCGACAAGTACGTCGCCCACCTCATCGCCGTACTGCCGAACCGCCTCGACGGGCTCAAGGTCGTCCTCGACGAGGCGCACGGCGCGGCCGCGCGCGTGTCGCCCGAGGCGTTCGCCCGGGCCGGTGCCGAGGTCGTCACCATCGGCGCGGAGCCCGACGGCCTCAACATCAACGACGGCTGCGGCTCCACCCACCTCGGCCTGCTCAAGGAAGCCGTCGTCGAGCACGGCGCCCACTTCGGCATCGCCCACGACGGTGACGCGGACCGCTGCCTGGCCGTCGACGCGGCGGGCAACGAGATCGACGGCGACCAGATCCTCGCCGTGCTCGCGCTCGCCATGCGCGAGGCCGGGACGCTGCGCGGCGACACCGTCGTCGCGACCGTGATGTCCAACCTCGGCTTCAAGCTGGCCATGGAGCGCGAAGGCCTCCAGCTGGTGCAGACGGCGGTCGGCGACCGTTACGTCCTGGAGTCGATGAAGGAGCACGGCTACGCGCTGGGCGGCGAGCAGTCCGGGCACGTCATCGTGCTCGACCACGCCACCACCGGCGACGGCACCCTCACCGGTCTGATGCTGGCGGCGCGGGTAGCGGCCACCGGCAAGTCCCTCGCGGAGCTGGCCGCCGTCATGGAGCGGCTGCCGCAGGTCCTCATCAACGTGCCCGACGTCGACAAGTCCCGGGTGAAGACCTCCGGCGAACTGGCCGCCGCGGTCGGCGACGCCGAGCGGGAGCTGGGCTCCACGGGTCGCGTGCTGCTCCGCCCCTCGGGCACCGAGCCGCTCGTACGCGTGATGGTCGAGGCCGCCGACATCGAGCAGGCGCGGTCCGTGGCCGGCCGGCTGGCCGACGCCGTGAAGTCGGCGCTGGGCTAGGCCGCCTGACGGTCACTTGCCTCCTGGCGCACCCGGCGGCCGGGTCATCCGGCCCCGCTGGGTGCGCCACAGCAGTTTCCAGCCGACGAGCGTGAGCACCCCGGCGACGATGATGCCGGTGAGGTTCAGCAGCAACTGCTCGGCGGAGCCCCACATCTGGCCCAGGTCGCCGTAGCTGAGGGCGACGGCGGCGTTCGCGGCGGCCGGCACGGTCGTCACCGAGATCGCCACGCCGACCAGCACCCCCGCCTTCGACGAGGTCAGCGAGACCACTCCGGCCACTCCCGCCAGCAGCGCCACGACGAACGAGAACGGGTCGGGCTGGAAGATGAATCCGGTGTTCGGGCGGGCCGCGTCGAGCATGCCCTCGTTGAACTGGCCGAAGCCGTCCATCACCAGGCTGAACACCGTCGTCGCGGCGATCGCGGCGGCGAAGCCGACCACCAGGGCGACCGACGAGCGCCAGACGGCCCTCGGCCTGCGCCGCACCAGGCCCGTACTGATACCGGCGAGCGGGCCGAACTCCGGACCGACCGCCATGGCTCCCACGATCAGGATCGCGTTGTCCAGGACCACACCGCAGGCCGCGATCATCGTCGCCACGATCATCAGGGCCGCGTAGGTGATGGTGAGCGTGGACTCCTCCTGGGAGGTGTCCGTCAGCTGCTCCCAGATCACCGCGTCCGCCGCCTCGCCGGGTGCCTCCTCCTCCGCCTTGTCGGCGCGGTCGGAGAGCGACAGGTCGATGTTCCCGACGGCGATCGACCCCACCTTGTCGATACCCAACTCGCGCAGGCCGTGCAGGAGTTCATCACCCGCCTCGCGGGCCACGTCGCACAGCACGATGTCGCCCGAGGGATCGCGTGCCACGTCCTTGAGCACCGCGACGTGGGTGGTGCCCACCGTCGTGTCGATCAGGTCGAGGACCGCGTCCGTGCGGGCGGGCGGGGTGATGATCCGCAGATGCAGCATGGTCAGAGCTTACGGAGGCTCAGTCGCTGCACCATATGGTCGGGCCCCTTGCGTACGACGAGAGTGGCCCGGCCGCGCGTCGGCGCCACGTTCTCCAGCAGGTTCACCTTGTTGATGGTCCGCCACATCGTGCGGGCGTACTCCAGCGCCTCCTCCTCGGAGACCTGGGTGTAGCGCTGGAAGTACGAGAACGGGTTCTGGAACGCCGTCTCGCGGAGCTTGCGGAAGCGGTTGAGGTACCAGCGCTCGATGTCCTCGGGGCGGGCGTCCACGTAGACCGAGAAGTCGAAGTAGTCGGCGAGACCGACCCGCGTCCGGCCGTCCTTGCCGGGCAGCGCCGGCTGGAGGACGTTGAGCCCCTCGACGATCAGGATGTCGGGGCGGCGCACCACGAGCCGCTCGCCCGGCACGATGTCGTAGATGAGGTGGGAGTAGACCGGGGCGGTGACCTCCTCCTTCCCCGCCTTGATGTCGGCGACGAACCGGGTCAGGGCACGGCGGTCGTACGACTCGGGGAAGCCCTTGCGGGACAGGAGCCCGCGCTCCTTCAGCTCCTCCATTGGGTAGAGGAAGCCGTCGGTGGTGACCAGCTCCACGCGGGGGTGCTCGGGCCAGCGGGCGAGCAGCGCCTGGAGGAGCCGGGCGACGGTGGACTTGCCGACGGCGACGGAGCCGGCGACCCCTATGACGAAGGGGGTGCCGCGCTGCTCGGCGCGCTCGCCGAGGAACGTGTTGAGCGCGCCGCGCAGCCCGCTGGTGGCCTGGACGTACAGATTGAGCAGCCGGGAGAGCGGCAGATAGATGTCCCGGACCTCGTCGAGGTCGATGACGTCGCCGAGCCCCCGCAGCCGCTCGACCTCGTCGGCGGAGAGCGGCAGCGGCGTCTTGTCGCGCAGCGCGCTCCACTCGTCCCTGGTCAGGTCGACGTAGGGCGTGGCCTCGGGCCGGCGCTGGCCGTTGCCCTTGGAGCCGGTGCTTCGTGGCGGCGAAGTGATCACGGGTCCCATTGTCGTGGCTGCGGGGCGGATGTGGGCCGTGGGCTCGGTCACGCGGAAAACCTGTTGTCCGACCCTTGCTCTACCTTGATCATGCTGATTGCCGCGTGGGGTGGACTTGCGCGGGGGGAGCCGCTCCATGGGGCGGCACGAGGGAACTGAGGGTCACATCCAGATGCGTACGTCCGTGAGAACCGCTGCCGCTGTCGCTTCCGCCGCCTCGCTGGCGCTGGTGCTCGCCGCCTGTAGTGGGGGTGGGGAGGGCGGGGACAAGGGCAAGGGCGCGTCCAAGGGGTCCGCGTCCGCTTCCGCCGCGCCCGACGCGAAGGCGCTGTCGGCGGCCGAGCTGGAGAAGCTGATCGTCGAGCAGGCCGACCTCAAGGGCTACCAGGTCCAGAAGGCCGAGGCCGGGGACGTCGTGAAGCCGGGTGACGTCAGCGCGGACAAGCCCGCGTGCACGCCGCTCGCCGAGGCGATGTCCTTCATCGCGACCGGCAAGCCGGGCGCCAGCGTGCAGCGCAAGGCCATCGAGATGCCGAAGACGGAAGGGGCGACGGCTTCGCCGGAGGATGCCCTGGGCGTCCTCAGCGCGCCGGTGACGTCCGTGACGCTCGGCTCGTACGGTGGCGGCGGCGCCCAGGAGGCGCTGGCCTCGCTGAAGACGGCGGGCACGGAGTGCGCGGGCGGCTTCACGCTCATCGGCGGCGGCGAGAAGACGAAGATCACCAAGGTCGCCCCCGAGACCGTGACCGCCGGCGAGGAGGCGCTCGCCTTCACCGTCACCACGGACGTGGAGGGGGAGGAGTGGACGAGCAAGCTGGTGGCCTTCCGTAAGGGCAACACGCTGGCGTCGTTCTCGGTCATCAGCCTCGGCGGCAAGGTCAAGGAGCAGCCGAAGACGGTCATCGACGCGCAGGCGGCCAAGCTCGGCTGACACCCGCCCTGGGCGGGTGCCCTCCGCGGCGCACGCCCTGGAGGCGCTTGAAGCCGTCGTCGACGCGCAGGCGGCCAAGCTCGGCCGACTCCGGGCCTCCGGGCGGGTTCGGTCGTAGGCTGCCGACATGTGCGGAATCGTGGGTTACGTCGGCGGGCAGTCGGCGCTTGATGTGGTGATCGCGGGCCTCAAGCGGCTCGAGTACCGGGGCTACGACTCGGCCGGTGTCGCGGTGCTCTCCGACGGGGGACTGGCCGCGGCGAAGAAGGCGGGCAAGCTCGTCAACCTGGACAAGGAGCTGGTGGACCGGCCGCTGCCGAGCGGTTCCACCGGCATCGGACACACCCGCTGGGCCACCCACGGCGGGCCGACCGATGCCAACGCGCACCCGCATCTGGACAACGCGGGGCGCGTGGCCGTCGTCCACAACGGGATCATCGAGAACTTCGCCGCCCTGCGCGCGGAGCTGGAGGAGCGCGGCCACGACCTCGCCTCCGAGACGGACACCGAGGTCGTGGCCCACCTCCTCGCCGAGGAGTTCTCCTCCTGCGGCGACCTGGCGGAGGCGATGCGGCTCGTGTGCCGGCGGCTCGACGGGGCGTTCACCCTGGTCGCCGTACACGCGGACGAGCCCGATGTGGTGGTGGGCGCGCGCCGCAATTCGCCCCTCGTGGTGGGCGTCGGCGAGGGGGAGTACTTCCTCGCCTCCGACGTCGCGGCCTTCATCGCGCACACCCGCGCCGCGATCGAACTCGGCCAGGACCAGGTCGTGAAGCTGTCCCGCGAGGGCGTCGAGGTCACCGACTTCGCCGGCACCGCAGCCGACGTCCGGTCGTACCACGTGGACTGGGACGCCTCGGCCGCCGAGAAGGGCGGCTACGACTACTTCATGCTCAAGGAGATCGCCGAGCAGCCGAAGGCCGTCGCCGACACCCTGCTCGGCCGGATCGACGGCGACGGCCGGCTCCGGCTCGACGAGGTGCGCATCCCCGACGCGGTCCTGCGCGAGGCCGACAAGGTCGTGATCATCGCGTGCGGCACCGCCTTCCACGCCGGCATGATCGCGAAGTACGCCATCGAGCACTGGACCAGGATCCCCTGCGAGGTGGAGCTCGCCAGCGAGTTCCGCTACCGCGATCCGATCCTCGGCCAGCGGACGCTCGTCATCGCCATCTCGCAGTCGGGCGAGACGATGGACACGCTCATGGCGCTGCGCCACGCGCGTGAGCAGGGCGCCAAGGTGCTCGCCGTCTGCAACACCAACGGTTCGACCATCCCGCGCGAGTCCGACGCCGTCCTCTACACGCACGCCGGTCCCGAAGTCGCCGTCGCGTCCACCAAGGCCTTTCTGACCCAGCTGGTGGCCTGCTATCTGCTCGCGCTGTACCTCGGGCAGGTGCGCGGGACGAAGTGGGGCGACGAGATCCACGCCGTCGTGCGTGAGCTCGCCCGGATCGCCGACGAGGTGGAGCGCGTCCTGGAGACGATGGAGCCGGTACGGGCCCTGGCCCGCTCCCTCGCCGACAAGGACACCGTCCTCTTCCTCGGCCGGCACGTGGGCTACCCGGTCGCCCTGGAGGGCGCGCTGAAGCTGAAGGAACTGGCGTACATGCACGCCGAGGGCTTCGCCGCCGGAGAGCTGAAGCACGGCCCGATCGCGCTCATCGAGGAGGACCTGCCGGTGGTGGTGGTCGTGCCGTCGCCCCGCGGGCGCTCCGTCCTGCACGACAAGATCGTCTCCAACATCCAGGAGATCCGGGCGCGCGGGGCGCGGACGATCGTGATCGCGGAGGAGGGCGACGAGACCGTCGTACCGTACGCCGATCATCTGATCAGCATCCCCGCAACGCCTACGCTGCTACAGCCGCTGGTCTCCACCGTGCCCCTGCAGGTCTTCGCCTGTGAGCTGGCGACAGCACGGGGCAACGAGGTGGACCAGCCGCGGAACCTGGCGAAATCTGTGACCGTGGAGTGAGTGAATGATCATCGGGGTGGGGATCGACGTGGCGGAGATCGACCGCTTCGCCGTGTCGATCGAACGGACGCCGGGGCTGTTGCAGCGCCTCTTCGTCGACGGCGAGCTGCTGCTCCCCAGCGGCGAGCGCCGGGGCCCCGCGTCCCTGGCCGTCCGCTTCGCCGCCAAGGAGGCGTTGGCCAAGGCCCTGGGCGCGCCCGCGGGGCTGCACTGGACGGACGCGGAGGTCTATCTGGAGCCCAGCGGCCAGCCCCGGCTGCGCGTCCGCGGCACGGTGGCGGCCCGGGCGGCGGAACTGGGCGTCCGCCACTGGCACGTCTCGCTGAGCCATGACGCGGGGGTGGCCTCGGCGGTGGTGATCGCCGAGGGGTAGAGCGGGCGATCGGGCGGTTCGTGTACGAGCCCGTGTGCCCCGGCCGATGGCAGGGGCCCGCGGTGTCCGGGGGCCCGGCCCGGCCGTGTCGCCGTCCCCGTGGTGCGATGCCACGATGGGGAAGGTGAGCGCGGATCGAGGTGCTGGATGAAGGCTCCTTCCCGGAATCGCGCGACGGCCCGTCACGGCCTCTTCTCCGGCCGGGACCGGTCCGTCATCGCGGCAGCCGCCCTGTCCATGCTGCTCGTCCAGATGGACTGGTTCGCCCTCAACCTCACCCTTCCCGTGATCGCCCGGGACTTCGACGAGCCGACCACCGACCTGCAGTGGCTGGTCAGCGGATACATGCTCACCCTGGGCGCCTTCATGATCACCGGAGGTCGGGTGGCCGACGTCCACGGTCGCCGGAGGACACTCGTCTGCGGACTCGCCGGCTTCGGCCTCGTCTCCG
This sequence comes from Streptomyces sp. NPDC013457, assembly GCF_043089925.1. Taxonomy (NCBI): domain Bacteria; kingdom Bacillati; phylum Actinomycetota; class Actinomycetes; order Kitasatosporales; family Streptomycetaceae; genus Streptomyces; species Streptomyces sp. NPDC013457. Next base: position 469,725 of record NZ_JBICBL010000005.1, on the reverse strand, counting down.
TCCTCTGCGCCCTCGCGCCGACCTCCGGATGGCTCGTCGCCGGCCGCGTGGTGCAGGGGGTGACCGCCGCCTTCATCTTCCCGGTCGCCGTCGCCGTCGTGACGGCCTACTTCAGGGACGACCGGCAGGGCCGGGCGGTCGGGACCGTGCTCGCCTTCAGCGCCGTGGGCACCGCCCTGGGACCGTTCGTCGGCGGCACGCTCGCCGAACACGTCAGCTGGCGTGCCGTGTTCTACCTGAACGTTCCGATCTGCGCCGCCGCCGTGTTCCTGATACTCCGCCACGTCCCGGAGACCCGCGACAGCCACGCCTCAGGGCGCCTCGACCTGCGTGGCGCGGTCACGGTCGCGGCAGGACTGACGCTGTTCATGCTCGGTGTGGACCAGGGAGCCCTGTGGGGCTGGGCGGCCCCTGCCACCTGGGGCTGTCTCCTCTCCGGAGCCGCGCTGCTGGCCCTCTTCATCCGGATCGAGCGGCGCAGCGCGGAACCGCTGCTCGACCTCGGCCTGCTGCGGAACGGCCCGTTCGTCACCCTCACCCTGGCCGGATCGCTGTCCAACGTCGTCTACTGCCTGGTGGCCGTCTTCTCGGCGCTCTACCTCCAGCAGGCACGGGGCCTCTCCCCCTTCACCGCCGGGCTGATCTTCCTCGCGCTCTCGGTCGGTGCGGGTACGGCCAGCTACTTCTCCGGCCACCTGGCCCGCCGATGGCGGCCCGAGGCGCTGATGACCGTCGCCATGTTCCTCAGCGGCACCTCGCTTCTCGCCCTGACCTGGTCGACGCCGCTCGGCCTGTACCTGGTGGTCTTCGCGGTGGTCGGCGCCGGTCTCGGCCTCGGCTGGGCCCTGACGAACGTCGCCACCCAGTCGTACGTACCGGAGACACGGCTCGCCGCCGCGTCCGGCTTCGTCCTCACGTCCCTGGTCCTGCTCGGTGCGCTGGCCGTCGCCGTGGCCTCGAGCGTCCTCGAGGCCCTCAGCGGTTCGGCGTCGCGCGCGGCCTCCGACGGCCCGGCCATCGAGTCGGTACTCCGCGCGGCAGCCGTCCTCGCCCTGCTCGGGGGAGTGCTCCTGCTCCGCCTGGTCCGCGCCACCGGGCCGTCTGCGCAGCGGGACGCCTGAAGCACCGGTACGGCCGGCGCCGACGGGCGGCGCACGGACGGCGTGGAGACCGGCTCGGCGGTCGGCGTCAACCCCTGCCTCCGGGCGGGCGCTTGGCAGGTGCGGCAGACTGCGGGGCATGCGTACCGCTTACCGCGTGGAGACCGTACGGGCCGCCGAGGCCGAGCTGATGGCGACGCTGCCCGAGGGGGCGCTGATGCAACGGGCGGCGGCGGGGCTCGCCGCCGCCTGCTTCTCGCTGCTCGGCCAGGGTCATGTGTACGGAGCGAGGGTCGTCCTGCTCGTCGGCAGCGGGGACAACGGGGGCGACGCGCTGTACGCGGGGGTGCGGCTCGCCCGGCGCGGGGCGGGGGTGACGGCCGTACTGCTCGGCTCGCGGGCCCACGAGGGCGGTCTCGCCGCCCTGCTCGCGGCCGGGGGGCGGGTGGCGGAGGACCCGTTCGAGGCGCTCGCCGTGGCCGACCTCGTCCTCGACGGGATCACCGGGATCGGCGGGCAGGGCGGCCTGCGGCCGGACGCGGTCCCGATCGCCCGGGCGGCGCGCGGCTCGGACGCGGCCGTGGTCGCCGTCGATCTGCCGAGCGGGGTGGACGCGGACTCCGGGCAGGTCGCGGGGGAGGCGCTGCGGGCGGACGCGACGGTGACGTTCGGGGCGTACAAGCCGGGGCTGCTGATCGACCCGGCGCGCGAGTACGCGGGGGCGCTGCGGCTCGTGGACATCGGCCTCGCGGAGAGCCTGCCGTCCGTGCCGGACGTCGAGGCGCTGCAACACGATGACGTGGCCGGGCTGTTGCCGGTGCCGGGCGCGGAGAGCGACAAGTACCGGCGGGGTGTGGTGGGCGTCGTCGCGGGCTCCGCCCGCTACCCGGGCGCCGCGGTGCTCGCCGTGACCGGCGCGCTGCGGGGCGGTGCGGGCGCGGTGCGGTACGTGGGGCCGGCCGCGGACGCGGTGATCGCCCGTCATCCGGAGACGCTGGTGCACACGGGGCCGCCGCGGAGGGCGGGGCGGGTGCAGGCGTGGGTCGTCGGACCGGGCCTCGGCGACGGGCAGGGGGTCGCGGACGTCCTGGCCTCGGACGTGCCGGTCCTGGTCGACGCGGACGGGCTGCGCGAGCTGGACGCGGAGGCGGTACGGGCGCGCACGGCGCCCACCCTGCTCACCCCGCACGCGGGGGAGGCGGCGGCGCTGCTGGGCGCCTCGCGGGAGTCGGTGGAGGCGGAACGGCTCGGGGCCGTAAGGGAGTTGGCGGCCCGCTTCGGCGCGACGGTGCTGCTGAAAGGGTCGACGACACTGGTGGCGGAGGGCTCCGGTCCGGTACGTGTGAATCCGACGGGCACGTCGTGGCTGGCGACGGCGGGCAGCGGTGACGTGCTGTCCGGTCTCGCCGGTTCGCTGCTCGCGGCGGGCCTGCGCGCCCGGGACGCGGCCTCGGTGGCCGCGTACCTCCACGGCCTGGCGGCCCGTCGCGCGTCGGCCGGCGCCCCGATCGCGGCGTCCGACGTGGCCGAGGCCCTGCCGACGGCGTGGCGGGACGTGGTGGCGTAGGCCGGTGGGCCGGTGGGCCGGTGGGCCGGTGGGCCGGTGGGCCGGTGCGACGGTCGGCCGGGGCCCCAGGGCCGGCCGTGGCCGCGCAGCCCGTACGCGCCGACCGCCCGTCGGCCGGCGAACGCGTACGGCCCGACGCGTGAGGGTGACCGGGGCGACAGCCCGGGAAAGCGGTGCGGGGGCCGACACCTGAGAGACTGGGCGCGATGACTGAGACACCGCCGCCCCGCAGAGCCCGCGCCGAGATCGACCTCGGTGCGCTGCGTGCGAACGTCCGCACGCTGCGTGCCCGTGTCGCGCCCCACGCCCAGGTCATGGCCGTGGTCAAGGCCGACGCGTACGGACACGGCGCCGTCCGCTGCGCCCGTGCCGCGCTCGACGCCGGTGCCGCCTGGCTCGGTACCGCCACTCCGCACGAGGCGCTCGCCCTGCGCGCCGCCGGGATCACGGACGTCCCGGTCCTGTGCTGGCTCTGGACCCCGGGCGACCCCTGGGCCGAAGGCATCGAAGCCGGTCTCGACATGACCGTCAGCGGCATGTGGGCACTGCGCGAGGTCGCCGAGGCGGCGCGGGAGACCGGGCGGCGGGCCCGTATCCAGCTCAAGGCCGACACCGGCCTGGGGCGCAACGGCTGCCAGCCCGCCGACTGGCCCGAACTCGTCGGCGAGGCGCTCAAGGCGGAGAAGGACGGACACGTCACCGTCACCGGGCTCTGGTCGCACTTCGCGTGCGCCGACGAGCCGGGCCACCCCTCCATCGCCTCCCAGCTCGACGTCTTCCGCACCATGCTCGACTACGCCGAGAAGGCCGGAGTCCGGCCCGAGGTCCGGCACATCGCCAACTCCCCGGCGACCCTCACCCTCCCCGAGACCCACTTCGACCTGGTCCGGCCCGGCATCGCCATGTACGGCGTCTCGCCCAGCCCCGAACTCGGCACCCCCGCCGACTTCGGGCTGCGGCCGGTGATGACGCTCAAGGCGAGCGTCGCGCTCGTGAAGCAGGTCCCGGCCGGCCACGGCGTCAGCTACGGACACCACTACGTCACCGAGCGCGAGACCCGGCTCGGGCTCGTGCCCGTCGGGTACGCCGACGGCATCCCGCGCCACGCCTCCGGCCGTGGTCCCGTCCTGGTCGGCGGCCGGGTGCGCCGGGTCGCCGGACGGGTCGCCATGGACCAGTTCGTGGTGGACCTCGACGGCGACACCGTCGAGCCCGGCACCGAGGCCGTGCTCTTCGGCCCCGGCGACCACGGCGAGCCGACGGCCCAGGACTGGGCCGAGGCCGCCGACACCATCGCGTACGAGATCGTCACCCGCATCGGCGCGCGCGTCCCGCGCGTCTATGTGAACGGCTGAGCGAACGGGCAGTCACCGACCGAACAGGAGCGGCAGTGAGCGAGTCCAGCACCGACAACTGGCGGCGTGCCGGTCTCGCCGGTGCCGCGATAGGCGTCCTCGCCGCCGGGGCGGCGGCCGGGGTCGCCGTGGAGCGGCTCACGGTCGGACGCGGCATGCGGCAGAAGGCGAGGCTCGCCCTCGACACGTCCGCGCCCTACGGCTCCCTGCGCGGCACCCCCGGCAAGGCGGTCGCCGACGACGGCACCGAGCTGTACTACGAGACCGACGTCGTCGAGTCGGACGCGCCGGCGCCGCGCCGCCGCAGACTCTTCGGCCGCAAGGCGCCCGCGCCCGTCACCGTGGTCTTCAGCCACGGCTACTGCCTCGGCCAGGACTCCTGGCACTTCCAGCGGGACGCCCTGCGCGGCCTCGTCCGTACCGTCTACTGGGACCAGCGCAGCCACGGCCGCTCCGGCCGGGGCGTCGCCCAGTCCGGGCCGGACGGCGTGCCGGTCGCCATCGACCAGCTCGGCCGGGACCTCAAGGCCGTCATCGACGCCGCCGCGCCCGAGGGACCGCTGGTCCTGGTCGGGCACTCCATGGGCGGCATGACGATCATGGCCCTCGCCGACCGCTACCCCGACCTCGTCCGCGAGCGGGTCGTCGGCGTCGCCTTCGTCGGTACGTCGGCGGGGAGGCTGGGCGAGGTGAACTACGGGCTGCCCACGGCCGGGGTCAACGCGGTGCGGCGGGTCCTCCCGGGCGTCCTGAAGGCGCTCGGCGCCCAGGCGGAACTCGTCGAACGGGGCCGAAGGGCCACCGCCGACCTGTTCGCCGGGCTGATCAAGAAGTACTCCTTCTCGTCCCGGGACGTGGACCCGGCCGTCGCCCGGTTCGCCGAGCGGATGATCGAGTCCACCCCGATCGATGTGGTGGCGGAGTTCTACCCGGCCTTCGCCGAGCACGACAAGGCGGCGGCGCTCACGGCCTTCCTCGACGTGCCCGTGCTCGCACTCGCCGGCGACCGCGACCTGGTCACCCCCAGCTCGCACACCGAGGCGATCGCCGATCTGCTGCCGGACGCCGAGCTGGTCATCGTGCCCGATGCCGGGCACCTGGTGATGCTGGAGCACCCCGAGGCGGTGACGGACCGGCTCGCGGACCTGTTGGCGAAGGTGGGAGCGGTGCCCGCGACCGCGGCCGGAGCGGGCGCCGGCAGCAGTTAGGTTGGGCCGTATGGAAGAACCGCACTCCGCTGCCACCCTCGACATCGACTCCCCGGAGGAGATGCAGGAGATCGGCCGTCGTCTGGCGAAGCTGCTGCGCCCGGGCGACCTCGTGATGCTCACCGGCGAGCTCGGCGCCGGAAAGACGACGCTGACCCGCGGCCTGGGCGAGGGCCTCGGCGTGCGCGGCGCCGTCACCTCCCCGACCTTCGTCATCGCCCGCGTCCATCCGTCGCTGGTCGGCGGTCCGGCCCTGGTCCACGTCGACGCGTACCGCCTCGGCGGCGGACTCGACGAGATGGAGGACCTCGACCTGGACGTCTCGCTGCCCGAGTCGGTGGTCGTCGTGGAGTGGGGCGACGGCAAGGTCGAGGACCTCACCGACGACCGGCTCCACGTCCTCATCCACCGCGTGGTGGGCGACACGGACGACGACCGGCGCACGGTCGCGCTGCGTGGGATCGGCGCGCGGTGGGCGGACGAGAACCTCGCGCTGAGCTGAACGTACGTAGGTTCCGACAAGGTGTCGGGAAGATGTTGCGGCGAGCGCACGAGCCGTGGTGACATGGATGCACGAGCTGGTTAGGTGTACCTAACCTACGGGAGGCATGCATGGCGACGCCAGAGCGCGAGAGCGCGGAGGCGCGGATCTCGATGAGTGAGCTGCTGGCGTCCTGTGCCGCGGCGAACGTGGTGTCGACCCCGCCGAGAGAGTCCGACGGTCCGGAGGGCGTCCGCCCGGAGCACGTCCGCCCGGACACCGTCGAGCGGGACGTCGAGCGCGAGGCGGCGTAGCCCGTACGAGTGAAGGCGCGGGGCCGGCGGGGGACGGGTCGTCCCGTCGGCCCGTACCTGCCGGCGGACCTCCGGGTCGTCGCGTTCCTACGCGACGACCACGACCTTCGCGCCGATCGACGCGAACGTCCACATCGCGTTGCCGTCCGCGCGCTTCATGCGGATGCCGCCCGTCTTCCGCGACGGGTCGGGCGTCGGGAGCGAGCCGTCGACCGCCGCGCTGAAGCCGACCGACACGTCCTGCACGCTCGCGAAACGCACCACGTGCTCGATCTGCACGCCGTCCGAGCCCGTCACGGCGCCCGAGCGCGAGGTCACCTTGTACGACCCCGGCGCCGGGTGGACCGTGCTCGGCATGACCGAGAAGGTCTGCGTGGCCTGGCCCTTCGCGTCCACCAGCCACACCCGCCGCTCGCCCAGCGCGTACACGACGCGCGTCCCGGTGCCCGAGTTCGCCGGCACGGCGAGCGGGTCCTTGACGGGCTTCTGCGGTCCACCGGTCGGGGCGGAGGAAGGGGCCGCGGTGGTCCTCGGCTTGGCCGAGACGTCGGCGGGCGCGTTCGCCGACGCCTGGTAGGCGAGGAAGGCGACCGCGGCGATCGCCGCCGCCGTGAGCCCGGCCACGAATCCCGAGCTGCTCCGTGCCACCCTGCCGCCCACCTTTTCTTTCGTACGTACGTATCGGTCGTGACGGTAGCAGTCGCGGGCTACCGGGACGGGGCGCCGTGCGGGCCCGGCGGGAGCCGTAGGCTGTTTGCGTGCTCTTGCTCGCCATGGATACCGCCACGCCCGCCGTCACCGTCGCCCTCCACGACGGCGAATCCGTCGTCGCCGAGTCGCGGCAGGTCGACGCCCGCCGCCACGGGGAGCTGCTGCTGCCCGCCGTCGACCGGGTCCTGAACGAGGCCGGGCTGAAGCTCGACGCGGTCACCGGCCTGGTGGTCGGCGTCGGACCGGGGCCGTACACCGGCCTGCGCGTCGGTCTCGTCACCGCCTCGACCTTCGCCTCCGTCCTCGGCGTGCCCGTGCACGGGCTCTGCACCCTGGACGGGCTCGCGTACGCCGCAGGGATCGAGGAGCCGTTCGTCGTCGCGACGGACGCGCGCCGCAAGGAGGTCTACTGGGCGCGGTACGAGAACGCCCGTACGCGCGTCACCGACGCGGCCGTCGACCGGCCCGCCGAGATCGCCGAGCAGGTCGCCGGGCTGCCGGTCGTCGGCGCCGGGGCGCGGCTCTACCCCGAGGTCTTCCCGGACGCCCGCGACCCCGAGCACCAGTCGGCGGTCGCGCTGGCCGCGCTCGCGGCGGAGCGGCTCGCGGCGGGCGCCGACTTCCTCGACCCGCTGCCGATGTACCTGCGCCGCCCCGACGCCCAGGTGCCGAAGAACTACAAGGTGGTCACGCCCAAGTGACCGCCGGACAGCCCGCCGCCGGACAGCCCGTGGGACAGCCCATGGGGTCCGGGGAACCCGCCGGACACTCCGTGGGGTCCGGAGCGCCCGCCGGGCAGCCTGCCGGACCGTCCGCGTCCGGAGCCGCGGCGCTGCGCGAGATGCGCTGGTGGGACCTGGAGCCCGTGCTCGTGCTCGAACACGAGCTGTTCCCCGAGGACGCCTGGTCCGAGGGGATGTTCTGGTCCGAGCTGGCCCACGCCCGTGGTCCGCGCGCCACCCGCCGCTATGTCGTGGCGGAGGCCGGCGGGCGGATCGTCGGCTACGCGGGGCTGGCCGCCGCCGGCGGCCTCGGCGACGTCCAGACGATCGCCGTCGCCCGCGACCAGTGGGGCACCGGGCTCGGGGCGCGGCTGCTCACCGACCTGCTCCACCACGCCACCGCGTTCGAGTGCGAAGAGGTGCTCCTGGAGGTGCGGGTGGACAACACCCGGGCCCAGAAGCTGTACGAGCGCTTCGGCTTCGAGCCCATCGGCTTCCGGCGCGGCTACTACCAGCCGGGCAACGTCGACGCGCTGGTGATGCGACTGACCGTTCAAGCAACTGAGACCGAAACTGGAACTGATTCCGATGGCTGCTGACGAACCGCTCGTACTCGGTATCGAGACCTCCTGCGACGAGACCGGGGTCGGCATCGTCCGGGGCACGACGCTGCTCGCCGACGCCGTCGCCTCCAGCGTCGACACCCACGCCCGCTTCGGCGGCGTCGTGCCCGAGATCGCCTCCCGCGCCCACCTCGAGGCGATGGTCCCGACCATCGAGCGAGCCCTGAAGGACGCCGGGGTGTCCGCCCGCGACCTCGACGGCATCGCCGTGACGGCGGGACCCGGTCTCGCGGGAGCGCTGCTCGTCGGCGTCTCGGCGGCCAAGGCGTACGCGTACGCGCTGGGCAAGCCGCTGTACGGCGTGAACCACCTGGCCTCGCACATCTGCGTCGACCAGCTGGAGCACGGCCCGCTGCCCGAGCCCACGATGGCGCTCCTCGTCTCCGGCGGGCACTCCTCGCTGCTGCTCGCCCCCGACATCACCGCCGACGTCCGGCCGATGGGCCAGACCATCGACGACGCGGCCGGCGAGGCCTTCGACAAGATCGCGCGCGTCCTCGACCTCGGCTTCCCCGGCGGCCCGGTCATCGACCGGCTCGCGCGCGAGGGCGACCCGAACGCGATCGCCTTCCCGCGTGGGCTGAGCGGCTCGAAGGACCCGGCGTACGACTTCTCCTTCTCCGGCCTCAAGACGGCGGTCGCCCGCTGGATCGAGGCCAAGCGCGCGGCGGGCGAGGAGGTGCCGGTACGGGACGTGGCCGCGTCCTTCCAGGAGGCCGTCGTCGACGTGCTCACCCGGAAGGCCGTACGCGCCTGCAAGGACGAGGGCGTCGACCACCTGATGATCGGCGGCGGCGTCGCGGCCAACTCGCGGCTGCGGGCGCTGGCCCAGGAGCGGTGCGAGCGGGCCGGGATCAGGCTGCGGGTGCCGCGGCCCGGGCTGTGCACGGACAACGGCGCGATGGTCGCGGCCCTGGGCGCGGAGATGGTGGCCCGGAACCGGCCGGCCTCCGACCTGGAGCTGTCGGCGGACTCCTCGCTCCCGGTGACGGACCCGCACGTGCCGGGCGCGGACGGCCACGACCACACCCACGACCACGACCACGTGCACGAGATGAGCAAGGAGAACCTGTACCCGTGATCCTCACGCTCATGTGGGAGGCCCGGGCCGTCCAGGGCCGGGGCGCCGAACTCCTGGAGTGGGCGCGGTCGCGGGAGCTTCCGTACGAGCCGCTCCGGCGCGAGACGTTCCGGGCCCCGCAGGACCGCGTCCTCGTGCTGACCTGGTGGGACGCCCCGGCGCCGGACGCCGAGCTGCCCGAGCTGCCGGAGCCCGCGGCGGACCTCATCACCAGGCCGGTGCACCGCTGGCGCTTCGAGTCCGTCGACTGAGGCAACCTCCCGGCCGCGTTCGCCATCATCCACGGCGTGAAATACGGCGTGGACAAGAAGATCGTGACCTGGGCGGCGCTGACCGCCGCCGCGCTCCTCGTGACGGGCTGCGGCGGCTCGGCGGGGGCGGAGACCGCCGGCCCGAGACCGTCCGCGCCGACGACCGCCTCCGCCCCGACCGGGGCTCCGGCTCCCGACCGGGCCGCCGAGACCGCGGCCGCGTACCGGAAGTGGGGTCTGAAGCCCTTCGCCGCCCCGCCCGCGCCGCCCCGGGTCAAGCCGGTCAAGCGGAGCCCGGGCGGTCCCGTCCCCGTCATCAGCGAGATACCGACGAAGGACAGGATCGTCTTCATCACGATCGACGACGGGGCCGAGAAGGACCCGGAGTTCGTGACGATGATGCGGGAGCTCAAGGTCCCGGTGACGATGTTCCTCACCGACTCCGCGATACGCGCCGACTACGCGTACTTCGCCCGCCTGGGCGACCTCGGCCACGGCGTCGCCAACCACACCCTGACCCACCCGAACCTGCGCACCCTCGGCCGGGACGCCCAGAGCCGGGAGATATGCGGCCAGCAGAGGAAGCTGGCCAAGGAGTACGGCGCGAAGCCGCGGCTCTTCCGTCCGCCGTACGGCAACTGGAACGAGGACACCCGCGCGGCAGCGGGCTCGTGCGGCGTCGACGCGATCGTGCTGTGGCGCGAGGCGATGCAGATCAAGAACATGCAGTACCAGCGCGCGGACGGGAAGCTGCACCCCGGCGACATCATCCTGGCCCACTTCCGCGGCCCGGCCGAGCTCAAGGGCACGTCGATGACGCGTATGACGGCCAACATGCTCCGCCACATCCAGGAGCAGGGCTTCACGGTCGCCCGCCTGGAGGATTACGTCTAGGAGTACGTCCCAAAAGTTTTCTCCACCTCGTGTCGATGCGGGGCGGGCCCGTTCGACGTATGAGTGAGAGGCGGGGAACGGCCCCGCCCGCCACGCAAGGAGAACGACCATGCCCCGCTATCTGACGATGGTCCGCATCGAAGAGGGCGCCTTCGAGATGGAGGACGCCGACCCGGGCTTCGACGAGCGCATGGGCGCGCTCTTCGAGGAGATCACCAAGGCCGGGGTGATGCTGGAGACCGCCGGGCTCAGGCCGACCAAGGAGGGCAGGCGCGTCGTGTGGGAGGGCGGGAAGATCTCCTACACCGACGGACCGTTCACCGAGACCAAGGAGGTCGTCGGCGGCTACTCGATCAGCCAGTGCCGGGACCTGGCCGAGGCCGTCGAGTGGTCGAAGCGGTTCCTGGAGGTCCACCCGCCGCAGTGGAAGGTGACGTGCGAGGTGCGCGAGATCGAGGAGATGTGACGCGGCCGGGGCGGGTGGTGCCATGGTTGACCCATGACCGCACCCGCCCCCGGCGCCGTCGAGACCGTCTTCCGGATGGAGTCGCCGCGGATCATCGCCGCCGTCGCGCGGATCGTCCGTGACGTCGGCATCGCCGAGGAGATCGCCCAGGACGCCTTCGTGGCCGCACTCGAACAGTGGCCGCGGACGGGCGTCCCCGACCGGCCCGCGGCCTGGCTGACGGCCGCGGCCAAGAACCGTGCCGTCGACCTCGTGCGGCGCCGGGAGACGTACGCGCGCAAGCTGGCCGAGGTCGGGCGGGAGCTGACCGAGGAGTCCCACGACCCCGAGCCGTCCGGGCCCGGCGACATCGACGACGACCTGCTGCGGCTGGTCTTCACCGCCTGCCACCCGGTGCTCTCCGCCGAGGCGCGGACCGCCCTGACCCTGCGGCTGGTCGGCGGGCTGCGCACGGACGAGATCGCCCGCGCCTTCCTCGTGCCGGAGGCGACGGTCGCGCAGCGGATCGTGCGGGCGAAGCGGACGCTGGCGACGGCGGGCGTGGAGTTCGAGGTGCCGTACGGGGAGGAGCGGGCGGCCCGGCTCGGCTCCGTCCTGGACGTCATCTACCTCGTCTTCAACGAGGGGTACGCGGCGACGGCGGGCGACGACCTGCTGCGGCCGGCGCTGTGCGAGGACGCGCTGCGGCTGGCCAGGGTGCTCGCGGGACTGATGCCGAAGGAGGGCGAAGTCCACGGTCTGGCGGCCCTGTTGGAGATCCAGGCCTCGCGGGCCGCGGCCAGGACCGGACCGGACGGGCGACCGGTCCTCCTCGCCGACCAGAACCGCGGCCGCTGGGACCGGCGGCTGATCCTGCGCGGCTTCGAGGCGCTCGGGCGGGCCGGCGAGTGCGGCGCCTACGGTCCCTACGCCCTCCAGGCCACGATCGCCGCCTGCCACGCGAAGGCGCCGGCCTACGAGGAGACGGACTGGCGGACGATCGCCGCGCTGTACGAGCGCCTCGCGGTCGTCGCGCCCTCGCCGGTCGTCGAGTTGAACCGCGCGGTCGCCGTCTCGATGGCCGAGGGCCCGGAGGCCGGTCTCGCCCTCGTCGACGAACTGGCGGAGGAACGGGCCCTGGCGGGATACCACTTGCTGCCGAGCGTCCGCGGAGACCTGCTGGAACGGCTCGGGCGGTCGGACGAGGCGCGGGCGGAGTTCGAGCGGGCGGCCTCGCTGACCCGTAACGAACGGGAGCGGGAGCTGCTGCGGGAGCGGGCGGAACGGGCGGCCGGACGGGGCGCGCCGGAGGCTCGGTAGTCTCGGCCGCATGTCCCCACGCGCACCCCTGCCCCCGCCTCCGCCGCCCGCCGAGATACGGAGCTGGCCCGACCGTGCGGCCCGACTGGCCGACCGGGCGCGGGCGATGGCCGAGCTCAACCGCCATCTGCTGGGCGGGGCACGGCTGTCGGTCTTTCTGCTGTGGGTGGCGACCCTCCAGCTCGGCTGGGGGATCTGCGGCGCCGGGTTCATCATGCTGGACGAGTCCCTCGACCCGTTCTCGGGCCTGTTCGCCTTCTTCTTCGTGGCCCTCGGACTCGGCGCCGTGGTCCCCGCCGTCTTCTTCCTCGCCCGGGGCGTCCGCCGCGACCGCCTGGCGCGGGAACGGCTGGTCCAGTGGGCCGCCCTGGACGGGGACCGCGCGTCCGACGCACGGCTGCGGGAGCCCGTGCTGAGCGTGGTCTGGCTGCTTGTCTCCGTCGCGCTGTGCGGCCTCGGCCTGTGGATCTCGCTGGCCGTGCCGGCGGAGGCGACCGGCCCGGGCAGCGGAGGCCACGGCGAGGTCGTGTACTTCGTGGGCGCGGGGCTCGGGCTCTGGGTCAGCGGCCTGACCGGTGTCGTGAAGGCGGTCGGGCACTACCGGCTGGCGGTCCGGCTCGCGGCGTAGCGCGCCGGGGCGAAACACGCCCTACGCCGCCGGGTGGCCGATCAGCATCGTGGGGGCTCCCGCGACCCGGGTCAGGACGACGGTGGCGGCGTTCGGGCCCTTCGGCTTGACCCGGCGGCGGATCTCCTCGGGTTCGACCGCCGAGCCGCGCTTCTTCACCGTCAGCGTGCCGACCTCCCGCTCCCTCAGCAGCGCCTTCAGCTTCTTGAGGTTGAAGGGCAGTTCGTCGGTGATCTCGTACGCCGTGGCGTACGGCGTGGGGGCGAGGGCGTCCGCCGTGATGTACGCGATCGTCTCGTCGATCAGGCCGCCGCCCAGCTCCTCGGCCACCTCGGCGACCAGATGCGCGCGGATGACCGCGCCGTCCGGCTCGTAGAGGTAGCGGCCGACCGGCCGGACCGCCGGATCGGGCAGGCCACGGCCGGTCAGGCTCGCGCCGGAGGGGAGGAGCGTGGCGCGGCGGGTGCCGGGGGAGGTGCCGAACCACAGCACGGCCTCCTTCACGTCCCCGCCGTCCGAGATCCACTCGGCCTCGGCCTCCTCCGGCACCGCCTCGTGCGGGATGCCGGGGGCGATCTTCAGCGCCGCGTGCGGGGCCGTACGGGCGGCCTCGACGGCCCAGGAGAGCGGCGGCGAGTACGCCTCGGGGTCGAAGATCCTGCCCCGTCCGCCGCGCCGCGCGGGGTCCACGAAGACGGCGTCGTACGGGCTCGTGTCGATCTCGGTCACGTCCGCGCACCGCACCTCGATCAGGTCGGCGAGTCCGAGCGCGTCGGCGTTGGCGCGGGCGACCTCGGCCGTCAGCGGGTCGCGGTCCACGGCCAGGACGGCGATCCCGGCCCGGGCGAACGCGAGGGCGTCCCCGCCGATCCCGCCGCACAGGTCGGCCACGCCGCGCACCCCAAGCCCGCGGAGCCGCTCCGCGCGGTACGCCCCGACCGTCGCCCGCGTCGACTGCTCGACGCCGTTGGGGGTGAAGTACATCCGGTACGCGTCCTCGGCGCCGAACTTGGCCACCGCGCGCTGACGCAGCCGGGCCTGTCCGAGCGCCGCCGAGACCAGCTCTGCGGGGTGCTCGCGGCGCAGCCGGGAGGCGACGGCGAGTTCCCGGGCCGGGTCGTAGTCGCGCAGGGCGGCGAGCAGCGTCTGGCCCTCCGGGGAGAGCAGGGCGGTGAAGGCGGCGAGGTCGGTCACCCGTCCCATTGTGGGCCAGCCGGGGGATGGTGGGCGCCGGGCGGCGGTGTCGGCGCCCCTGGGAGTCTCGGCGCTGACAGGATGCGGCGCCATGCAGCTAGTAAGACAAAAAGAACAGATGCGAACGAAGCGGGCGCTGCGTCTTCGCCGGTCGATGGGTGCGGCGCTGGTCGTCGCCGCGCTCGGATCCGCCTGTGCGGGCCCGTCCGGCGAGGAGGGGGGAGCCGAGAGCGGACGCAAGGCCCCCGCGCCTCCCGCCGCCGGCCAGCAGCAGGGCCAGGGCGCGGCCGCCGCGCTCGACTCGTACGTCGAGAAGGTCCGCGAGCGGCGTGCCGCCCGGGTGCTCGCCGCCAAGAAGTGGGGCCTCGAACGCCCACCTCTGGAGGCCCCCGCCCCGCCCGCGGTGAAGCCGAAGATCACCACGCGCAAGGGCTTCGAGACCGACGGCGAGGGGCTGCCGCCGGTCTTCACCACCGTGCCGACCAAGCAGAAGGTCGTCTTTCTGACGATCGACGACGGCGCGGAGAAGGACCCCGAGCTGCTGCGGATGATGAGCGAGCTGCAGATCCCCTACAGCGCCTTCCTCAGCGACTACGTCGTCAAGGACGACTACGGGTACTTCAGGAAGATGCGGGACTCCGGTGTCTCCCTGCACAACCACACCCTCAACCACCGCTACCTGCCCGGACTTTCGTACACGGCGCAGAAGCGGGAGATCTGCGGGATGCAGGACGTCATCGAGGAGGAGTTCGGCAAGCGGCCCCCGCTCTTCCGCCCGCCGTACGGCAACTACAACGAGGACACGCTGCGCGCGGCGAAGACGTGCGGGGTGAAGGCGGTCCCGCTCTGGGCCTCGGAGGCGTTCCCGGACCGGATGGAGTGGCGCGAGTGGGACCGGGACCTGCACCCCGGTGACATCGTCCTCACGCACTTCAGGGGCAAGGGGGACTGGAAGGGCTCGATGGCCGACATGGTCCGCCGCGTGATGAAGACGATCACGGCCAAGGGGTACGCGGTCGCGAAGCTCGAGGACTACGTGTGAGACGCGCGCGCCGGCTCGCGGCGGGTCTGGTGCTGGCCGGCGCGCTCACGGGGATGACGGGGTGCGCCTCGTCCGTGGACCCGATCGAGCGCCTGGGCCGGAAGGCGGCCGTACGGGTCGGGGAGGCGGGGGCCGGGGGCGGAGCGCTCTCGAAGACGGCGGCCCGCGTCCTCCACGGGCTGGGCCGGCTCGACGACGGAGGCCGGCTCGACGACGGAGGCCGTCCGGCCGGCCGGGGGGTGCTCCGCCCCTAGGTTCTGTCGTCAAATGTCAGGCCCACATCAGGAGTGAGGCGAGGGTGACGGCTGCTTCGTAGGACTGGGCGGTCTTGTTGTATCGGGTGGCGATCCCTCGCCATTGCTTGAGACGGTTGAAGCACCGTTCCACGACGTTGCGGTGTTTGTATGCCTCGCGGTCGAAGGCCGGCGGGCGGCCTCCGTGGCTGCCGCGTCGGGCCCGGTTGCGGGCCTGGTCGGCCCGCTCCGGGATCGTGTGCGGAATGCCGTGGCGGCGGAGCCAGGTGCGGATCGCCTTCGAGCTGTAGCCCTTGTCGCCCAGGACGTGATCAGGCCGGACGCGGGGCCGTCCGGGGCCGATCCGAGGCACTCGGATGGCTTCCATCACGGCGGTGAATTGGGTGCAGTCGTTGGTGTTGCCGCCGGTGACGACGAAGGCGAGAGGGCGACCCCGGCCGTCGCAGGCCAGGTGGATCTTGCTGGTCAGCCCGCCTCTGGACCTGCCGAGTGCCGGATTGCGAAGCCCCCTTTTCGGGCCCCGGCCGCGTGCTGGTGAGCGCGCACGACGGTCGAGTCGACCGCGACGAGCCATTCGACGTCGCCGGCAGCATCGGCTTTGGCCTGGGCGGCCCGGAGCATCCGGTCGAACGTTCCGTCCAACGCCCACCTGCGCAAACGGGTATGCAGCGTGGCCCATGGGCCGTATCGCTCGGGCACATCCCGCCAGGCCGTCCCGGTCCGGAACTTCCACACGATCCCGTTCAGGACCCTGCGGTCGTCCAGCCGCTTCCGCCCCCGCAACGACTCGGGCAGCAACGGCCGGACGAACTCCCACTCGGCATCAGACAGCTCATGGCGACGAATCACCCCACCATGATCCACCAGGCAAGATCGTTTGAAGACATCGCCTAGGGGGTGTCGCGTCGCCGCACCGTACTTGTGTGCGGAACCAACCGGTCCGTCACGCCGTTTCCCGTACCGGGACCGAATCGCCACGCCGCACTGAATTGGCACTCCGCTTGACCGAGTGCTAATCGCAGTCATAGTCTCGGCTCTGGCACTCCCCACTGGAGAGTGCCAACACAGCGACGGGCAGGTCCGGCACCCGCGACGACGGATCCACCTGGTCGCCACCTCAGACAGTTAGCCCCGTGAGATCTCCGAAGGGGGAGGTCGGATCGTGACGACCACCAGCTCCAAGGTTGCCATCAAGCCGCTCGAGGACCGCATTGTGGTCCAGCCGCTCGACGCCGAGCAGACCACCGCCTCTGGCCTGGTCATCCCGGACACCGCGAAGGAGAAGCCCCAGGAGGGTGCTGTCCTCGCCGTCGGTCCGGGCCGCTTCGAGAACGGCGAGCGCCTGCCGCTCGACGTCAAGGTCGGCGATGTCGTGCTGTACAGCAAGTACGGCGGCACCGAGGTGAAGTACAACGGCGAGGAGTTCCTCGTCCTCTCGGCGCGCGACGTGCTCGCGATCATCGAGAAGTAATTCACCGAAGTACCTGAAGCACATGCTTTGAGCTGCGCCCCTGACCCCGCACCGGGCGTCCGGGGCGCAGTTCGGTTTCACCAGTTTTTCGACATCCGAGAGGGCTGAATCGCTCCCATGGCGAAGATCCTGAAGTTCGACGAGGACGCCCGTCGCGCCCTTGAGCGCGGCGTCAACAAGCTTGCCGACACCGTGAAGGTGACGATCGGCCCCAAGGGTCGCAATGTCGTCATCGACAAGAAGTTCGGCGCTCCCACCATCACCAACGACGGTGTCACGATCGCCCGCGAGGTCGAGATCGAGGACCCGTACGAGAACCTCGGCGCCCAGCTGGTGAAGGAGGTGGCGACCAAGACCAACGACATCGCGGGTGACGGCACCACCACCGCCACCGTGCTCGCCCAGGCGCTGGTCCGCGAGGGCCTGAAGAACGTCGCCGCCGGTGCCTCCCCGGCCGCCCTGAAGAAGGGCATCGACGCCGCGGTCAAGGCCGTCTCCGACGAGCTGCTCGCGACCGCCCGTCCGATCGAGGACAAGTCGGACATCGCCGCCGTGGCCGCGCTCTCCGCGCAGGACCAGCAGGTCGGCGAGCTCATCGCCGAGGCGATGGACAAGGTCGGCAAGGACGGTGTCATCACCGTCGAGGAGTCCAACACCTTCGGTCTGGAGCTCGACTTCACCGAGGGCATGGCCTTCGACAAGGGTTACCTGTCCCCGTACATGGTGACCGACCAGGAGCGTATGGAGGCCGTCCTCGACGACCCGTACATCCTGATCCACCAGGGCAAGATCTCCTCGATCCAGGACCTCCTGCCGCTCCTCGAGAAGGTCATCCAGGCCGGCTCCTCCAAGCCGCTGCTGATCATCGCCGAGGACGTCGAGGGCGAGGCCCTGTCGACCCTGGTCGTCAACAAGATCCGTGGCACCTTCAACGCCGTGGCCGTCAAGGCTCCCGGCTTCGGCGACCGCCGCAAGGCGATGCTCGGCGACATGGCCACCCTCACCGGTGCCACCGTCATCGCCGAGGAGGTCGGCCTCAAGCTCGACCAGGCCGGTCTGGACGTGCTGGGCACCGCCCGCCGCGTGACCATCACCAAGGACGACACCACCATCGTCGACGGTGGCGGCAACTCCGAGGACGTCGCGGGCCGCGTCAACCAGATCAAGGCCGAGATCGAGTCCACCGACTCCGACTGGGACCGCGAGAAGCTCCAGGAGCGCCTCGCGAAGCTGGCCGGCGGCGTGTGCGTGATCAAGGTCGGCGCCGCCACCGAGGTGGAGCTGAAGGAGAAGAAGCACCGTCTGGAGGACGCCATCTCCGCGACCCGCGCCGCGGTCGAGGAGGGCATCGTCTCCGGTGGTGGCTCCGCCCTGGTCCACGCCGTCAAGGTCCTGGAGGGCAACCTCGGCAAGACCGGCGACGAGGCCACGGGTGTCGCGGTCGTCCGCCGCGCCGCTGTCGAGCCGCTGCGCTGGATCGCCGAGAACGCCGGCCTCGAGGGCTACGTCATCACCTCGAAGGTGGCGGAGCTGGACAAGGGCAACGGCTTCAACGCCGCGACCGGCGAGTACGGCGACCTGGTCAAGGCCGGCGTCATCGACCCGGTGAAGGTGACGCGCTCCGCGCTGGAGAACGCCGCCTCGATCGCCTCCCTCCTCCTCACCACCGAGACCCTCGTGGTGGAGAAGAAGGAAGAGGAGCCGGCGGACGCGGGCCACGGCCACGGTCACGGCCACTCGCACTGACGCGCGCGTAAGCGACCACCGAGGTCCGGTGCCACCCCTCGCGGGGGCGCCGGACCTCGGTGCCTTCCGGGCCTGCCGTCCGGCTCCCGACCGCCCGACCGCCCTGGGGTCCGCCGCCCGGGTCCGGGGGTCCGACCGCCCGGGGGTCCGCCGCCGGGCCTACGCCTCCGAGGCCTCCACGGCGCCGAGCTGCTCCATGAGGCCGAGCAGGTCGTACTGCCACCAGCCTTCCGCGATCTTGCCGTCCTTCCTGAACTGGTGGATGGTCGTGCCGGACATCGAGACCTTCGTGCGGGCCGTGGTGGGCATGAGCCCCATGAAGTCGCCCTTGTGCGTCCCCACCCAGGTCCACCGCGTGCACACCCGGTCGCCCTCGGCGATCTGGTCGTTGACGGTGAAGTCGAAGTCGAACGCGCCCCGCCACATCTCCACCTGGCGCCGGATCGCGTCCATGCCGATGGTGTCCTGCTCGTTGGTCGGATCGTGGTCGTGGTAGCCCTCCGCGAGGACCTCGTCGAGTGGCGGAAGCTCGCCGTCGGCGGCGAGGAGCTCGAAGAACCGCTGGGCGTTGCCCTTGTACAGCTGGATGTCCCGCACGATGTCCAGGTCGGTGAAGGTCGGCATCTCGTCGCAGAGCGCCACCATCTCCCGGAAGATGCGGTCCGTCTCGGGGAGCTGCGAGTTGGTCATCGCCACCTCGTAGGAGGGGAACTCCACGATCTCCACGAGATGCTCCGAGTCGGAGCGGTCCTTGCCGATGACGCTGTGGCTGGCTGTCCGCTTGCCCTGGGTCTGCTCGACCCACTTGTCCATGAGCCGGTTCAGATCTTCGAACCGGCTGGTCTTGCAATCGATGATCTGTACGAAAGTCATGACACCTCCCGGACCGGGTGGGACCTTTCCAGTCTAGGTCCGCGGCCGTCCGGGGCCCGGCGTGGATCCCTCCGCGATCGGAAACAGATCGAATCGATCAGGCGGGGTGGACCCCTCCGGGAGCTCCGCAGGACGACCGCACCCGCAGCCGCGGCAGCAGGCTCAGATGCCTCCGGGCCGACTCCTCCTGACCGGTCTCCGTCAGCCGCTCCACCAGCAGTTCCGTGGCGTGCCTGCCCACTTGGCGCTTGGGCGGGGCGACCGCCGTGAGCGGGGTGTCGGCGAGCGCCGCGACCTCGTCGTCGTACGCGATGAGGGCCAGGTCCTCCGGCACCTTCACGCCCAGCTCCGCCAGCCGCCGGACGATCTCGATCGCGTCCACGTCGTTGTGGACCACCGCCGCGCCGGCGCGGCCCGAGGCCACCGCCTCGTGCAGGGCCCGCACCGCGGCCTCGAACCCCGCCGGATCCTGGTCGGCCGGTACGGAGTCGATCACCGGCCCGGGCGCCGTCAGGTCCAGCGTGGCCAGCGCCTCCGCGTAACCGGCGCGCACCGCGAGCGCGGTCGGGCTGTCGCCCCGGGCGACCAGCAGCGGGGTGCCGCGGCCGAGGCCGAGCAGATGGCGCAGGGCGAGCAGGACGCCGTGGCCGTGGTCGGAGACCACCCGGTCCAGGGCGTCCAGCGGACTGCCGGGGTCGGCCCGGCGCTCCAGGAGCACGGCGGGTACGGGGAGTTCGGCGAGCCAGTCCCCGTACGCCGGACGGTCCTCGGGGCCCCGCCAGCCGGGCGCGACGAGCACGCCCTCGGCGCCGGCCGCGAGCAGGCCCTCGGTGCGCGCCCGGTCCTCCTCGGGGCGGTAGTCCGAGATCCGCAGGATCAGCCGGGCACCGGCGTTCGCCGCCGCCTCGTGCGCTCCCCGGATGACCTCGGCGAAGTAGTACGTGGCCGAGGGCGCGAGCAGCCCCAGGACCAGGCCCTCGCCCGAGCGACGGGCCCCGGCAGCACGGACAGCACCGGCCGCCCCGGCAGCACTGCCCGCCACGCTGGGGGCCGCGTGCCGCGCAGGCCAGGAGACCTGTCCGTGCACCCGGTCGAGCAGCCCCCTGGCGGCCAGCGCCTCGACGTCGCGACGGGCGGTCACGGGGGAGACGCCGAGCCGGTCGGCGAGTTCGGCGACACGGGCGGTGCCGTTCTCGCGGACCAGGGCCAGGAGTCGGTCGTGTCGTTCGGCGGCACTCTCGCGCACGGTGTATCCCTCGCGTTCGGTCGGTCCGGCGGCTCGTCGGACCTGGAAGCGGAGCCTACGCCAGAATGATCGAACGGAAGGAGTTTCGATCATTCGCTCTGGTCCCATTGACGTTCGATCGGCGCCCGGCTCATGATTCCGGCGACGACGACCGACGACGACGTCCGCCTCAGGGAGCACCATGCCCACGCCGCCCGAGAACCGTGAGCTCAGTCCGTTCACCGGCTGGACCCGCGCCCACTGGGAGGACACCGCCGACCGCCTCCTGCTGGCCCTGCGACCGTACTCCTCGCCCCGCAACGGTCTCGTCGGCCTGCCGGGCCCCCGGCCCAGCCGGTCCGGCGCCCGCTCCGACGGCCTCGAAGGCCACGCCCGTACGTTCCTGCTCGCCGCCTTCCGTGTCGCCGGCGCCCGCGGAGCGGACCCGCACGGCCACCTGGCCCGCTACGCCGAGGGCCTCGCCGCCGGCACGGAGGCGCCGGGCGGGGAGGGGCCCGAATCCTGGCCGCTCCTCACCGACGTGCGCCAGGCGGTCGTCGAATCCGCCTCCGTCGCCCTCGCCCTGCGGCTGACCCGCCCCTGGCTCTGGGACACCCTCGACGACCGCACCCGCGGACAAGTCGTCGACTGGCTGCTGCCCGCCCTCGAACCCTCCCCGGTCGACAACAACTGGTGGCTCTTCGGCCTCACCGTCGCCGGCTTCCTCCGGGACGCCGGCATCGAGACGGACCGCGCGGCCGCCACGATCGACCGCGCCTCCGTCACCGTGCACCGCTCCCTCGACCGCATCGAGCGGTGGTACCTGGGAGACGGCTGGTACAGCGACGGCGACAACCGCGCCTTCGACCACTACAACGCCTGGGCCCTGCACTTCTACCCCGTCCTGCACGCCCACCTCTCCGGCGACCGGGACCTCCTCGACCGCTACGGCCCCCGCCTGCGCGCCCATCTCGACGACTACGTCCACCTCTTCGACGCGAACGGCGCCCCCGTCCCGTACGGACGCTCCCTCACCTACCGCTTCGCCGCGGCCGCCGCCCCCTGGCTCGGCACCCTCACCGGCCACACCCCGCTCACCCCCGGAGCCACCCGGCGTCTCGCCTCCGGCTCGCTGCGGTACTTCCTCGACCGGGGCGCGTGCGACGAGCGCGGACTGCTCACGCTCGGCTGGCACGGCCCGTACCCGCCGGTCGTCCAGAGCTACTCGGGACCCGCCTCGCCCTACTGGGCCTCCAAGGGCTTCCTCGGTCTCCTGCTGCCCGCCGGCCACCCGGCCTGGACCGACCCCGAGGAGCCCCTGCCCGCCGAGCGCGCCGACACCGTGCGCCCCGTCGCCCCGGCCGGGCTGCTCATCCACACCACCGCCGCCGACGGGGTCGTACGCCTCCACAACCACGGCAGCAACCACGTCGTCAGCGACCCGGACGGCGAGGACGACTCCGGCTACGCCCGCTACGCGTACTCCTCCCGCACCGGCCCGACCGCCCCGCCCGACCACGCCGACAACCACTTCGCCCTGGTCGTCGACGGCCGGGTCACCCGGCGCGGCCCGGCGACCCCGGCCGGCACCGGCCCCGGCTGGGCCGCCTCGCTCCACACCCCGCTCCCCGGGATCCGGGTCCTCTCCGCGACCCTGGCCCACGGACGCGCCGAGGTCCGCGCCCATCTCGTGCTCGGCGCCGCCGAGGGAACCCCCGTCCGCCAGACCGGCTGGGCCACCACCCCCGGCGGCCCGACGGCCCAACTGCACGCCGTCCACGGCTACCCGGGCGCCGCCGGGACCGTCCCGCTCGCCACCGGCGCCACGCTCCAGGGCGGTCCGCACACCCGCACCGCCGCCCTGCACGGCACCACGGGCGGAGCCGGATCCCTGTTCGTCGCCCTCGCCTCCCTCACCGCCGAACCGGACCCGGACCCCGTCACGGCCCTCGCCGCCGTCCGGGTCGCCGGCCGCACGATCCACGTGACCTGGCGGGACGGCACCGTGACGGCGATCGAACTGGACCCGAGCGAGGTGCGCGGGGCCTGAGTGCCCGAGGCGGGCGGGGCCATCCGCCGCCCGGAACCCGCTACTCGCCGCCCGGACCCCGCTACTTGGGGCCGTAGGTACGTCCGGCCCGGGAGGAGACCCCGCCGAGCAGACCGCGCGGAGTCAGCTTCACCACGCCCATCAGCGCCTTGTAGCGGGGATCGGGGATGGAGAGCGTCTTCCCGCGGGACAGGTCGTGCAGCGCCGTGGCCACCAGCTTGTCCGCGTCGAGCCACATCCAGCCCGGGATGTTCTCCGTCCCCATGCCGGCCCGCTCGTGGAACTCCGTCCGCACGAAGCCCGGACAGAGCGCCATGAGCCGTACGCCGCTGTCCGCCAGGTCGCGTGCCGCGCCCTGGGTGAACTGCACGACCCACGCCTTCGACGCCCCGTACGTGCCCCGGGGGACGAACGCCGCCACCGAGGCCACGTTGACGACCCCGCCCCGGCCGCGGGCGCGCATGGACTCCGCCGCCGCCGACGTCAGCCGGAGCACCGCCTCGCAGTGCACGGTCAGCATCTTCAACTCGTCGGCCATGGAGACTTCCAGGAACCGGCCCTTGTTGCCGAAGCCCGCGTTGTTCACCAGCAGGTCCACCGGATGCTTCGGATCCGAGAGCCGGGCCTCCACGGCCGCGATCCCCTTCTCCTCGGCCAGGTCCGCCGCCAGGACCTCGGCCTCGATGCCGTGCCGGTCGTGCAGTTCGGTCGCCTGCTCCCGCAGCCGCTTCACATCGCGGGCCACCAGCACGACGTCGTGTCCGTCCGCCGCCAGCCTCCGCGCGAAGGCGGCCCCGATACCCGCCGTCGCGCCTGTAATCAGTGCACTCGTCATGGGCGGCACGTTAGTGCCCCGGGCCCGGACCTCCGCGATCAGGAGCCGGTGCCGTACTTCTCCGTGTGGGTACGGGCCAGTTCGAGCAGTTCGCCGTCCATCCACGCGGCGGCGGCCAGGGTGCGCGGCAGCAGCGAGCGCTCGGTCGTCACGGCCCGGTGCAGCAGGGAGACCGTGATGTCGTGGTCGGGGCGGCGGACGACCTCGACCGGGTCGCCGACCGTGAACGCGCCCGGCCCGATCACGCGCAGCAGGGCGCCGGGGCCCGCGGCCGACCCCATGAAGCGCCGGACCCACCCCTTCTCCCCGACGAAGCCCGCGAAGGTGCGGCAGGGGATGCGGCCACCGGTCACTTCGAGGACCACCTCGGGGCCGACCCGCCAGCGCTCGCCGATCAGGGCCCCGTTCACGTCGAGCCCGAGGGTGGTGAGGTTCTCCCCGAAGGAGCCGTTGGCCAGCGGTCGGCCCAGCTCGCGCTCCCAGGCGTCCATGTCCTCGCGGGCGAAGGCGGACACGGCGCGGTCGTTCCCGCCGTGGAAGCGGAGGTCGCACACGCTGTCCCCGGCGAGCCCGCTCGCCCCGACACCGCGCGGGCCCGGCGCCTCGACCCGTACCGGACCCTCCACCGGACGCTTGTCGATGCCGGTCGTCCCGGAGGGCGCGTCCGTGTACTCCACGGCCATGGCACGCCCGACATTCACGCTCAGAACCTTCATAACGGCACCATAAGTCCTGTCCAGGTCAAAGCTGTCCAGAGATATTCGCCTAGAAGCCCAAGCATCGCTTATGCTCGAACCATGATCGAGGCCCGCCATCTCCGCGTCCTGCGCGCCGTCGCCGCGACCGGCTCCTTCTCCGCCGCCGCGCGCGAACTCGGCTGCACCCAGCCCGCGGTGAGCCAGCAGATGAAGGCGCTGGAGAGCTCCGCCGGTACGACCCTGCTCATCAGGACCGGCCGCGAGATGCGGCTCACGCAGGCGGGCGAGGCCCTGGTCCGGCACGCCTCGGGCATCCTCGCGGGGCTCACCGCCGCCGAGGAGGAGGTGGCCGCTATCGCGGGGCTGCGCGCCGGCCGCGTCCGGCTGGTCTCCTTCCCCAGCGGCAGCTCGACGCTGGTCCCGACCGCCCTCGCCGCCCTGCGCGCGGCGCACCCGGGCACACGGGTCTCGCTGGTGGAGGCCGAACCGCCGCGCTCGGTGGAGATGCTGCGCGAGGGCGACTGCGACGTGGCCCTGGCCTTCCGCTACGGAGCGGGGCCGGCGGAGTGGGACGACCTGATCGTCCGGCCGCTGCTCGCCGACCGCCTGGTCGGCCTCGTGCCCGAGGGGCACCGCCTCGCCGACGCCGACGCGGTCGGCATCGCCGAGCTGGCCGAGGAGTCCTGGATCGCGGGCTGCCCGCGCTGCAGGCGCCAGCTCGTGGAGGTGTGCGAGGAGGCCGGGTTCACCCCGCGCATCGACTTCGCCACCGACGACTACCCGGCCGTGGTCGGGCTCGTCGGCGCCGGTCTGGGCGTCGCGGTCCTGCCGCAGCTGGCCATCGAGTCCGTACGTCCCAAGGGGGCACGGACCGTGGTCGTGGAGCCGGCCGTGGAGCGCGAGATCGTCGCCCTCACGCTGCCCGACCTGGCCAAGGTCCCGGCGGTCGCGGCGACCCTCGACGAACTGACCAGGGCAGCCGGACGCTGACGGATCCGCACCCTCGCGCCCCCTGGGCGCGTGGTGTGACCCCGGGGGCCGGGTGAGGCTCGACCCCCGGCCCCGTCAGGGGCAGAAGAAACGTTCCTTCATGTCTTCGGGCGAACAGAGGTTCAGGCGCGCCCTACGCCTGTCGAACCCGACGCC
Organism: Streptomyces sp. NPDC013457; assembly: GCF_043089925.1. Classification (NCBI taxonomy): domain Bacteria; kingdom Bacillati; phylum Actinomycetota; class Actinomycetes; order Kitasatosporales; family Streptomycetaceae; genus Streptomyces; species Streptomyces sp. NPDC013457. The sequence continues at coordinate 444,491 of NZ_JBICBL010000005.1, read as the reverse complement.
GTGGCCGAAGCCGTGATCAGACGGTTGCGGGCCCGTCCCATGAGCTCTTCGCGTTCGTCCTCGGTGAGGCCGCCCCAGACGCCGTAGGGCTCGCGTACGGCGAGTGCGTGTGCCGCGCACTCCGCGCGTACCGGGCACCGCATGCAGACCTCTTTCGCCGAGTTCTCGCGCGCACTCCGTGCCGCGCCACGCTCTCCCTCGGGGTGGAAGAACAGGGAACTGTCGACTCCGCGGCAGGCCGCGAGCAGCTGCCAGTCCCAAAGATCGGCGTTGGGTCCCGGAAGGCGGGAGAAATCTGCCATTGCGCTTGTCCCCTTGAAACCGTGTCGAACGGATTGGTGGGCGGGTGGATGGCTGATGTGCCGGGGGCCCTTCGCCCCCCGTGCGTCTCGCGTACCCGCTCCTGCGGGTTCGACCCGACAGTACAACTACTGTCTAAGTAGATGTAAATATGACTCATTGCGAATCTAGCCACAGACACCACAAAAAGGGAAGAAAAGCCGCTAAATGGGGCATAGCTTCCAGTGAAGGACGCATGACCTGCGGCGCTCTCCTCCGCGCACGCTCCCTCACGTAGAGTGCCGAAGGCGGCCGTCCGACCCGTAACTCTTTCGAGTGACCATCGTTGAGAGTGCGGAGGCGGTTGAAGGAACAAGCGCTCGGGCAGGTGTCCGAGGGCGTCAACCGCACAGGTGACGATACGTACCAGCCCTGGAGGCTCTAGGTGACGCGCATCAGCTGCGGAGGGCGGCCATGACATCCGTCCTCGTCTGCGACGACTCCCCGCTTGCCCGAGAGGCTCTTCGCCGCGCGGTCGCGACCGTGCCCGGCGTGGAGCGCGTGACCACCGCGGCCAACGGCGAGGAAGTCCTCCGCCGCTGGGGCGCGGACCGCTCGGACCTGATTCTGATGGACGTACGCATGCCCGGTCTGGGCGGCGTGGAGACCGTCCGCCGACTGCTGTCCGCCGACCCCGGCGCCCGCATCATCATGCTCACCGTCGCGGAAGACCTGGACGGTGTCGCGCTCGCGGTCGCCGCGGGCGCCCGTGGCTATCTGCACAAGGACGCCTCGCGCGCCGAGCTGCGGGCCACGGTCACCCAGGCCCTCGCCGACCCGACCTGGCGGCTCGCCCCGCGCCGGCTGCGGTCGGCCGAGATGGGCGCGGCGCCGACGCTCACCGCACGTGAGATCCAGGTGCTCGAAGGCATGAGCCACGGCCGGTCCAACGCGGAGATCGGACGCGAGCTCTTCCTTTCGGAGGACACGGTGAAGACGCACGCCCGCCGGCTCTTCAAGAAGCTGGGCGCATCGGACCGGGCGCACGCCGTCGCCCTCGGCTTCCGGTGGGGCCTGGTCCGCTAGGGCATGTTTCGAAAGCCCGTCCGGCCGGGAACGCCTGGCTCGCACGCTCGACGTGTTGTCGGTCGTCAGTGCAGCCCGCTGCGCTTTCCTCCCTCCGCCGTGCGCACGCTCCCCCAAGCTCTCGGCTGCGCTCGAGCAGGGGGACCCCCATGACGCTCCCGGCCCCGCCCTTCGGGCGAACGACGCTGCTTTCGAAACACGCCCTCGGCGACGACCGGCCGTTTCCCCGTCCGCCGGGTGCCGGCGGGGCGGTAGCCCGGGGCCCTGTCACGCAGGCTGTCGGGCCTCCGCCGCGGCGGCTTGTGTCACTTCCGCGCGGGATGCCGCATCCTTGAGATGTGGAGTTCCTCGGGGACGAGTCGATCGAGCGGAAGGGGAGGGCGCAGGAGATGAGTTCCGGCGCACCTGCTCATAACGCTTCGGTGCACAACAACGGACGCGGTGCCGCGGACGCCGAGGCGTCAAGGCACCATGGAGCGATGCGCGACGACGAGACCATGGGATCCCCCATGCCCGTAGGGCCAGGGGAGATCGGTGCGCTCGTCCACCGCGCCGTCGAGGGTGACGAGCAGGCCACGCACGACCTTCTGGCGCGCGTGCACCCGCTGGCGCTGCGCTACTGCCGTACGCGGCTGAACCGGCTGCCCGGCGATGCCCGCCACTTCGTCGAGGACCTCGCGCAGGAGGTCTGCGTCGCCGTACTGATGGCGCTGCCGCGCTACAAGGACACGGGCAGGCCCTTCGAGGCCTTCGTCTTCGCCATCGCCGGACACAAGGTCGCCGATCTGCAGCGGGCCGCGATGCGGCACCCGGGCTCGACGGCCGTGCCCTCCGACGAGATGCCCGAACGGCCCGACGACTCGCTGGGCCCGGAGGAGCGCGCGCTGCTCAGCGACGATGCCGAATGGGCCAAGAAGCTGCTCGCCAATCTCCCGGAGAACCAGCGCGAGCTGCTGGTCCTGCGGGTGGCGGTCGGTCTCACGGCCGAGGAGACGGGCCAGATGCTCGGGATGTCCCCGGGGGCGGTACGGGTGGCGCAGCACCGCGCGCTCAGCCGCCTTCGGGCACTGGCCGAGCAGTAAGGGTCGACGAGGGTCGGTGGCCCTCACGTATACGTACGAACGTCCAAAGCTGCTCTCTGATCTTGATCGTGGAATGAGACACCGTCGAGGCCCGTTAGCATGGACATCCGCACCGATCAAGGCCATTGGGGAAGGTGTCATGACTGTCAACGTCGACGGAGTGCCCGGTAAATTCGCGACACTCGGGCTGACCTACGACGACGTACTGCTGCTGCCGGGAGCATCCGAGGTGCTTCCCAACGCGGTCGACACCTCGTCCCGCATCTCGCGCAACGTCCGGGTCAACATCCCGCTGCTCTCCGCGGCGATGGACAAGGTGACCGAGTCGCGCATGGCGATCGCGATGGCCCGTCTGGGCGGCGTCGGCGTGCTGCACCGGAACCTGTCCGTCGAGGACCAGGTCAACCAGGTCGACCTCGTCAAGCGCTCCGAGTCCGGCATGGTCACGGACCCCATCACCGTCCACCCCGAGGCGACGCTCGCCGAGGCGGACGCGCTGTGCGCCAAGTTCCGCATCAGCGGTGTCCCGGTCACCAACCCGGACGGCAAGCTGCTCGGCATCGTGACCAACCGGGACATGGCCTTCGAGAGCGACCGCAGCCGCCAGGTCCGCGAGGTCATGACCCCGATGCCGCTGGTCACCGGCAAGGTCGGCATCTCCGGCGTCGACGCCATGGAGCTGCTGCGCCGCCACAAGATCGAGAAGCTGCCGCTGGTCGACGACGAGGGCGTGCTCAAGGGCCTCATCACCGTCAAGGACTTCGTCAAGGCGGAGAAGTACCCGAACGCCGCCAAGGACTCCGAGGGCCGTCTGCTCGTCGGTGCCGCCGTGGGCGCCAGCCCCGAGGCGCTGGAGCGCGCCCAGGCGCTCGCCGCCGCCGGCGTGGACTTCCTGGTCGTCGACACCTCGCACGGCCACAACAGCAACGCCCTGAGCTGGATGGCGAAGATCAAGTCGAGCGTGAACGTCGACGTGATCGGCGGCAACGTCGCCACGCGTGACGGCGCGCAGGCGCTGATCGACGCCGGTGTCGACGGCATCAAGGTCGGTGTCGGCCCGGGCTCCATCTGCACCACCCGCGTGGTCGCCGGCATCGGCGTCCCGCAGGTCACCGCCATCTACGAGGCCTCGCTCGCGGCCCGTCCCGCCGGTGTCCCGCTGATCGGCGACGGCGGTCTGCAGTACTCCGGCGACATCGGCAAGGCGCTGGCCGCCGGCGCCGACACGGTCATGCTCGGCAGCCTCCTCGCAGGCTGTGAGGAGTCGCCCGGCGAGCTGCTCTTCATCAACGGCAAGCAGTTCAAGTCGTACCGCGGCATGGGCTCGCTCGGTGCCATGCAGTCCCGCGGCCAGGGCCGGTCGTACTCGAAGGACCGCTACTTCCAGGCCGAGGTCGCCTCCGACGACAAGCTCGTGCCCGAGGGCGTCGAGGGCCAGGTCCCGTACCGCGGTCCGCTCTCCAACGTCCTGCACCAGCTCGTCGGCGGCCTCCGCCAGACGATGGGCTATGTGGGCGCGGCCACCGTCGCCGAGATGGAGTCCAAGGGCCGGTTCGTCCGGATCACCTCCGCGGGCCTCAAGGAGAGCCACCCGCACGACATCCAGATGACGGTCGAGGCGCCGAACTACAGCAGGAAGTAACGCAGCGCGACGCGTGGGGCGGTTCCGGCATGTGGCCGGAGCCGCCCCACGCGCGTGTGTCGGGGATACTGGTAGGCGCAGACGTAGAGGGAAAGGCCACACATCGTGACTGAGATCGAGATCGGGCGCGGCAAGCGCGGCCGCAGGGCGTACGCGTTCGACGACATCGCCGTCGTTCCGAGCCGGCGCACCCGGGACCCGAAGGAGGTCTCGATCGCCTGGCAGATCGACGCCTACCGCTTCGAGCTCCCCTTCCTGGCCGCCCCCATGGACTCGGTGGTCTCGCCGCAGACCGCCATCCGGATCGGCGAGCTGGGCGGCCTGGGCGTGCTGAACCTCGAGGGTCTGTGGACCCGGTACGAGGACCCGCAGCCGCTGCTCGACGAGATCGCGGAGATGGACGAGTCCACCGCGACCCGCCGTCTGCAGGAGATCTACGCGGCCCCGATCAAGGAAGAGCTGATCGGGCAGCGCATCAAGGAGGTGCGCGACTCCGGTGTGATCACCGCCGCCGCGCTCTCCCCGCAGCGCACCGCGCAGTTCTCCAAGGCCGTCGTCGACGCCGGCGTGGACATCTTCGTCATCCGCGGCACGACGGTCTCCGCCGAGCACGTCTCGGGCGCGGCCGAGCCGCTGAACCTCAAGCAGTTCATCTACGAGCTCGACGTCCCGGTCATCGTCGGCGGCTGCGCCACGTACACCGCGGCCCTGCACCTGATGCGCACCGGCGCGGCGGGCGTCCTGGTCGGCTTCGGCGGCGGCGCGGCGCACACCACGCGCAACGTGCTCGGCATCCAGGTCCCGATGGCGACCGCGGTCGCCGACGTGGCCGCGGCCCGTCGTGACTACATGGACGAGTCCGGCGGCCGGTACGTCCACGTGATCGCGGACGGCGGCGTGGGCTGGTCGGGCGACCTGCCGAAGGCGATCGCCTGCGGTGCCGACTCGGTCATGATCGGTTCCCCGCTGGCCCGCGCCACGGACGCGCCGGGCAAGGGGCACCACTGGGGCATGGAGGCCGTCCACGAGGACGTGCCGCGCGGCAAGCTGGTCGACCTGGGCATCGTCGGCACCACCGAGGAGATCCTCACCGGTCCGTCGCACACCCCGGACGGCTCGATGAACTTCTTCGGCGCGCTGCGCCGGGCGATGGCGACGACGGGCTACAGCGAGCTCAAGGAGTTCCAGCGCGTCGAGGTCACGGTCGCGGACTCCCAGCACAAGCGCTGACACCGGTCCGTCCCGTACTCCCGTACGCGAAGGGGCCCCGCACCACTCGGTGCGGGGCCCCTTCGCGTACGGGGACGTTACTGGGAGGCCTTCTTCGAGCCCGCGAACGCGGCGAACGCGGCCAGGCCGAAGAACAGGAACGTCATGAAGTCCTTGCTCTCGCTCCAGACCCCCGTCACGAGGTCGAGCTGCTCGACGAACATGTCCGTCGCGGAGACGTTCAGCTCCTTGCCCAGGATGATCGCGATCGCCAGGAGCTGGCCGACGTAGACGGCCCCGAGGGACAGTACGGCGCCGACCACCGGCAGGGCGGGGTTACGGCCGCCGACCTTGCCGGCGGCGAAGCCGACGAGGAAGCCGACGCCCACGGCGGCGTAGCCGATCTCCCGGTCGACGGCGCCGGCGAGGCCGCCGTAGAGACCCGCGCCGACGAGAGCCGCGACCAGGGCGGCGACGAGGCCGAGGGCCACGTTGTCGCGTGCGGGCGCCGGCGGCGGGGCGGCCGGGTACGGGGTGGGCGCGGCGCCCTCGGCGAACGGGTTGCCGGGCGGCGGAACGGGCTGAGACATGGTGCTGATCCCCCCAGGGACACGGGCGCACGGATGTGCGATCAAGAGCCCGGAGAGTAACAGCCCGCTCCGACACCGCGCCCGCCGGTTTCAGAGGCGGTGGGCCGCGCCCGCCGGGGTGGCGCCGCGGGTGTCGAGGAGAAGCTGCGCCTTGACCGCCAGGCCCTGGAGGTCGTAGGTGCGGTGGTGCTGCAGAAGGACCGTCAGGTCGGCGTGGGCGGCGGCCTCGTAGAGGGAGTCGGCGCGCGGGACCGGGACGTCGCGGACGCGCCAGTCCGGGACGTGCGGGTCGTGGTAGCTGACGACCGCGCCCAGGTCCATCAGGCGGCGCGCGATCTCGTCGGCGGGGGAGCCCTCCCGGTCGGCGAGATCGGGTTTGTACGTGATGCCGAGCAGAAGGACCCGGGCTCCGCGGGCCGACTTGCCGTGCTCGTTGAGCAGGGTCGCGCAGCGCTGGATGACGTACTGCGGCATGCGCTCGTTGACCTGGGTGGCCAGCTCGACCATCCGGAGCGGGCGGTGGGTGCCGAGGCGCTCGACGGGGGCGCCGTGGCCGCCGACGCCGGGGCCGGGGCGGAAGGCCTGGAAGCCGAAGGGCTTGGTCTCGGCGCAGCGGATGACGTCCCACAGGTCGACGCCGAGTTCGTGGCAGAGCACCGCCATCTCGTTGACGAGCGCGATGTTGACGTGCCGGAAGTTGGTCTCCAGGAGCTTGACCGTCTCGGCCTCGCGCGGGCCGCGCGCGCGGACGACCTTGTCGGTGAGCCGGCCGTAGAAGGCGGCGGCGGACTCCGTGCAGGCCGGGGTGAGGCCGCCGATGACCTTGGGCGTGCCGGTGAAGCCGTGCGCCCGGTTTCCGGGGTCCAGCCGGCCGGGGGAGTACGCGAGGTGGAAGTCGCGGCCCGCGCGCAGCCCGGAGCCCTCCTCCAGGACGTCCCTCAGCACACCTTCGGTGGTGCCGGGGTGGACGGGGGATTCGAGCAGGACGGTCGTGTGGGGCCGCAGCCTCGCGGCGAGGGCGCGCGCGGCGTCGACGACGGCCGTGAGGTCGAGGTTCCGGTCGGGGCCGAGCATGGTCGGGGCGCAGATGACGGCCGTACGGACCCGGCCGAGTTCGGCCGGGTTGGTGGTCGGCCGGAAGCCTCCCGAGAGCATCCGGCGGATCTCCGACGCGGTGAGCGAGCCGTCGACGGGCGGGCGCCCGGCGGCGAGTTCGGCGACGGGCCGGGCGTCGGTGTCGTAGCCGATGGTGTCGACGCCGGCGGCGATCGCGGCCTGGGCGAGGGGGAGTCCGAGGTGGCCGAGGCCGATGACGGCGAGGTCAGCGGGCATGAAGGTGGGCCGTCCTTCCCAATAGCCGGAGGGGACGAGACGCGCAAGCCCGGTGGACAGAACGGGGCGAGTGCAATGTCAGACTAGGCGTAAATATGACCGATATGCCGCATTGCGTGGTCAAAGGTCGCCGAGTGTTATCCACAGGCGGTGGCTGAAGTCGGAGGGCCGGGACAGAATCAACTCTGTGAGCCCGATCACGCAGGGGGACGACGGGAGGCAGCGGTGAGGACAGCGACACTGGGACCGGCCGAGCGCGCCGAGGCGCTGGCCGGCATGGCCGAGCGTGAACTGGACGTACTGGTCATCGGCGCCGGCGTGGTCGGCGCGGGGACGGCGCTCGACGCGGTCACGAGAGGACTCTCGACCGGCCTCGTGGAGGCCCGCGACTGGGCATCCGGTACCTCCAGCCGCTCCAGCAAGCTGATCCACGGCGGCCTGCGCTATCTGGAGATGCTGGATTTCGCGCTGGTGCGGGAGGCGCTGAAGGAGCGCGGCCTGCTCCTGGAGCGGCTTGCACCCCATCTGGTGAAGCCCGTCCCGTTCCTCTATCCCCTGCAGCACAAGGGCTGGGAGCGGCTCTACGCGGGCTCGGGCGTCGCGCTGTACGACGCGATGTCCCTCTCCTCGGGCCACGGCCGCGGACTGCCGGTCCACCGCCACCTCTCCCGGCGCAACGCGCTGCGGGTGGCCCCCTGTCTGAAGAAGGACGCCCTGGTCGGCGCCCTGCAGTACTACGACGCCCAGATGGACGACGCCCGCTTCGTCACCGCTCTGGTCCGTACGGCCGCGAGTTACGGAGCGAAGGTCGCGAGCCGGGCCCGGGTGATCGGATTCCTCCGTGAGGGTGAACGGGTCGTGGGCGCCAGGGTCCAGGACGTCGAGGCGGGCGTGGAGTACGAGATCCGCGCGAAGCAGCTCGTCAACGCGACCGGGGTGTGGACGGACGACACCCAGGCGCTCATCGGGGAGCGCGGCCAGTTCCATGTGCGGGCGTCGAAGGGCATCCACCTGGTCGTTCCCAAGGACCGGATCCACTCGAACACCGGACTGATCCTGCGCACCGAGAAGTCCGTGCTGTTCGTGATCCCGTGGGGACGGCACTGGATCGTCGGCACCACGGACACCGACTGGGACCTGGACAAGGCGCACCCGGCCGCGTCCAGTGCCGACATCGACTACCTCCTCGAGCATGTGAACAGCGTGCTGGCGACGCCGCTCACCAGGGACGACGTCCAGGGCGTGTACGCGGGCCTGCGGCCGCTGCTCGCGGGCGAGTCGGACGCCACGAGCAAGCTCTCGCGCGAGCACACCGTCGCGCACCCGGTGCCCGGCCTCGTCGTCGTGGCCGGCGGGAAGTACACCACCTACCGGGTGATGGCCAAGGACGCCGTGGACGAGGCCGTGCACGCGCTCGACCAGCGGGTCGCCGCCTGTGTCACCGAGGATGTCCCCCTCCTGGGCGCCGAGGGCTACAAGGCGCTGTGGAACGCGAGGGCGAGGATCGCGGCCCGGACGGGACTCCATGTCGTCCGGGTGGAGCATCTGCTCAACCGGTACGGCTCGACGACCGAGGAGCTCCTGGAGCTCATCGCCGCCGACCCGGGCCTCGCCGAACCCCTGGCGGGCGCGGACGACTACCTGCGCGCCGAGATCGTCTACGCGGCCTCGCACGAGGGTGCCCGGCACCTGGACGACGTCCTGACGCGGCGCACCCGGATCTCCATCGAGACCTTCGACCGGGGGACGCGCAGCGCGCGGGAGTGCGCCGAGTTGATGGCGCCCGTGCTGGGCTGGGACGCCCATCAGATCGAGAAGGAGGTGGAGCACTACGAGAAGCGGGTGGAGGCGGAGCGCGAGTCGCAGCGGCAGCCGGACGACCTGACGGCGGACGCGGCACGTCTCGGCGCCCCCGACATCGTGCCGATCTGACCCGCCCGGCGGGGTTCACCGAGTGCGCCGGACGAACTCGGCTTCGGGGAGGGGACGTTGGGAGGCGTCTGCGGCATCCTGTTCGTACGGGTACGGAACCCGAGGGGGGTGCTTCGGCGTCGGGGGCCATGACGGCAACGCTTTCCCGCGGAGCCCTCTTCTCGGAGTGCGGACCCCGGAGCGGGATCGGTCCCGGGGTGAGAGACAATGGGCTCTCTTCCAGGGCGGGTTACCGCATCGCGCGGGAAGCGGCAGACGCGGGCGAAGATCAGGATCGCAGAGGGGACGCATGTCGGAGGCGGAGCAGTCGCGGGACACGGCGCGGGACCCTCGGCGGGACGCCGGCGCGGGTGCCGGGACCGACGGCGACCGGGGTGTGGTTCCCGCGGCACGTGAGGCGGAGCCGGACGTGAAGTCCGGGACGGAACCGGCCGGGACGGGCACGTCCGGGACCGGCACGTCCGGGACGGGCACGTCCGGGACCGGCACGTCCGGTCGGTCCGAGAAGGACGGTTCGGCAGTGGCGGAGAGGGCCGGATCTGACAGGGCCGGGTCCGAGAGGGACGGTTCGTCCGCGGCCGAGAAGCCGGCCGGGGCCGAGAGGGCGCCGGGGGCGGGGCAGCCGGCGGCCTCCGAGCCGTCGGACGCGGCGCCGTCCGATGCCCGGCCGTCGGGAGCCGCGCGTGGCGGTGCCGGGCGAGTCGAGGCCGAGCCGGCCGACGCCGTGCCGGGGGCGGGGCCGAAGGCCGAGGCTCCCAGGCTCAGGAAGCCCGCCGGGGGCGGGCGTTCCGGGTCGGCGGAGCCCGCCGGGGCGACGGCCGAGGGCCGCCTGCTCGCCGGGCGGTACCGGCTCGACGGCGTCCTCGGGCGCGGCGGCATGGGCACCGTGTGGCGCGCGGTCGACGAGACCCTCGGCCGCACCGTCGCCGTCAAGGAGCTGCGCTTCCCCAACAGCATCGACGAGGACGAGAAGCGACGCCTCATCACCCGGACCCTGCGCGAGGCGAAGGCCATCGCCCGGATCCGCAACAACGGCGCCGTGACCGTCTACGACGTCGTCGACGAGGACGACCGGCCGTGGATCGTCATGGAGCTCATCGAGGGCAAGTCCCTCGCCGACGCCGTCCGTGAGGACGGCACGCTCACTCCGCACCGCGCCGCCGAGGTCGGCCTCGCGATCCTCGACGTGCTGCGCTCGGCGCACCGGCAGGGCATCCTGCACCGCGACGTGAAGCCGTCCAACGTGCTGATCGCCGAGGACGGCCGCGTCGTCCTCACCGACTTCGGCATCGCGCAGGTCGAGGGCGACCCCTCGATCACCTCCACCGGCATGCTCGTCGGCGCGCCCTCCTACATCTCGCCCGAGCGGGCGCGTGGCCACAAGCCCGGCCCGGCCGCCGACATGTGGTCGCTGGGCGGCCTGCTGTACGCGAGCGTCGAGGGCAGCCCGCCGTACGACAAGGGTTCCGCGATCGCGACGCTCACCGCCGTGATGACCGAGCCCGTCGACCCGCCGAAGAACGCGGGGCCGCTTCTGGAGAAGGTCATCTACGGCCTGCTCGTCAAGGACCCGGACCAGCGGCTCGACGACGCCGGCGCGCGCCTGCTGCTCAGGGCCGTGCTCGACGCCCCCGCGCCCGTACCGGTGGTGGAGCCCGAGCCGTCGCCCGAGGCGACCCGGGTCGTGCCGCTGCCCCCGGTTCCGCCGGAGCCGCCGAAGCGTCCGGCGTCCACGCCGAAGGAGAAGACCGCGGAGGCGGCCGAACGGATGCGCGGTGCGCTGAAGTCGGTACGTGACGCGGCCGCCTCGGTGCGGTCCGAGCCCAGGCCACGGCCCGAGCCGCTGCAGGGCGGGAACAGGCCGGTGCAGCCGCGTGCCTCACTCACCGACGTCGTACCGCGCCGCACGCTGATCATCATCGCGGGGATCGTGGTCCTCGCCCTCCTCGGCACGATCCTGGCCGTCTCCCTCGGGGGCGGCGAGGACGACAAGGGGGGCAACGCGGGCAAGGGCTCCGGCACGACGGCCTCGGCCGGAGCCACGGGCGGCGACAGCTCCGACCAGGGCAAGGGCGAGAAGCCGAACGACTCCGGTCAGCAGGGCGGCGAGCAGCCGACCGGCTCGGGTTCGGACTCCGGCTCCGGCTCGGGTTCGGGTTCGGGCGGGCAGAGCGGCAAGCCCTCGGGGACGCCGAGCGCCGGCACCCCCGGGGCGCAGCTCCCCGCCGGGTACGTCATGGTGACCAACAAGCAGTTCCACTTCGTCATGGCGATGCCGTCCACGTTCAAGCTCAACGGCATAGCGGGTCGGAACTCGGGCGGGATCTTCAACGCCGGCGGCGGATACCCGCGCGTCCAGGTCGACTACAACGGAAGCCCGAAGGACGACGCGGCCTCGGCGTGGGCCGCGGCCGTGGCCGGCGTCTCGGCGAGCAGCAACGGCTACCGCCACATCGGCATCAAGTCCGTGGCGTACAAGGGGTACCCGACGGTCGCCGACTGGGAGTTCGAGCGCAACGAGAAGGGTATGCGCGTCCGGATACTGAACCGGGGCTTCAAGGTGGACGCCACGCACGGCTACTCGATCATGGTCAGCTGCAAGGCGGACGAGTGGAACGGCTCCGCGTGCAAGACGCTGCGGGACACCGCGTTCGCCACGTTCAGCCCCAAGGACTGACCGGCGCCACGTATCGTGAGAGGACGTGGACCGTACGCAGCCGAAAAGCATCGTCAACTGTACGGACCAAGACCGGAATTGACGGTTTCGCGCGTTCCGTGCGATTCGTGAGCTGAACGGGATCCGTGCGACCCGGGGGACAGCGCGCTCGGTGGGGAGGCGTCGTGGACGACTACGCGGGAAGGGTGCTCGCCGACCGCTATCGCCTGCCCGTACCGCCGCAGGACGCGTACGAACTCGTCGAGACCCGCGCCTTCGACACCTACAGCGGTCAGGAGGTCCTGGTCCACCAGGTGCCCCTGCCCGAGGTGATCGACGCCGAGGTCGTCGACGAGGACGGCACGGGATTCACCCCGCACCGGCCCGCCTCCGGCCGGGCGACGCGGCGGCCCGCCGACCCCGCCGTGCGGCGAGCCGTCGAGGCGGCACAGGCCGCCGCCCAGATCCCGGACCACCCCCTGCTCGACCAGGTCTTCGACGTGTTCGCGGAGGCCGGTTCGCTCTGGATAGTGAGCGAACTGATCGCGGCCAGGCCGCTGGCGGCGCTCCTCGCCGAGCGCCCCCTGAGCCCCTACCGCGCCGCGGAGATCGGCTCCGACGTCCTCACGGCCCTGCGGGCGTTGCACGCGCACGGCTGGACCCACCGGAACATCACCCCGCGCACCGTGCTCGTCTGCGACGACGGACGGGTGCTCCTGACCGGGCTCGCGGCGGGCGCGGCGGAGGAGGCCCTGTGCGGGTACGCCCCGGTGCCCCTCGCCGAGGACGACGAGCCGGCGCACACCGGGGACTACCCGGAGGGCCGCGGGGGAGCCCGCGGGGGAGCCCGCGCGGAGGAGTACGCCGAGGGGCACGAGCCCGGGCACGCGCAGGAGTACGGGGGCGAGGACGGACCGGGCGGCGCCCGCTCCGGTACGGACGAGGCCGCGGGCACACACGAGGCGGGCGGAGCGGCGAGACGGCCCGAACTCCCCGCGGGCGGCCCCCCGCCGGTCACGGACGTCCGGGCGGCCCGGGCGGGCGCCATCGCCGCGTACCGGGCGGGCGCCCGCGCCGCGGCGCACATCGGCGAGACCGGAGCCGCCGTCCCCGTACAGCGTCCGGCGCCCGAGCCCGGCCCCGAGGCGGACGCGCGGGCAGCCCACGACCCGGAGCCGCCCGCCGCCCTCCCGACGCCCCCCGCGCCCGTCCCCGCGCAGGGACTCGGGCCGGAGCCGCACTGGTGGTCCCAGACCGGCGACGACGAGGACGAGGACGACACCGAGGACGAGTACCCGGCCCCGTACCGCAAGGGGTACGGAGACGAAGGCGGCGGACCGCCCCGCGCGTTGCTCGCCGGGACCTGGAGCGACGGCCCGCACGCCTCGCGCGACGCCTCCGGGCCGGTCCCCGCGGGCGGCGGCAACGCGCTGCCCGCCCTCCCCGCGGGCTACACCCCTGCGCAACGGTCCGAGCGCGCCCCCGTACCCGTATCCGCCTCCGGCGGCTGGGACGGAGCGGTCGAAGCGGGCGCGCCCACGGCCGTCTACCGTGGCCCGGCCACCCGGCTCGCCGCCGAACGGGCCCGCCAGGCACGGATCGCCGTCGTCGGCGCGGTCACCGAGCGCTGGGCGCCCGAGCAGGCGGGACCGGTCCACGAGAACTGGCGCCTGGCCCCGCCCATCGGCCCCGCCACGGACCTCTGGGCGCTCGGCGCGCTCCTCTACCGCGCCGTCCAGGGCCACGCCCCGTACCCCGAGGACAGCGCTGCCGAACTCGTCCAGCTGGTCTGCGCCGAGCCCCCGGCCTTCGCCGAGGAGTGCGGGCCGCTGCGCCCGGTCGTCGAGTCCCTGCTGCGCCAGGACCCCACGGAGCGGCCCGACTTCGAGGAGCTGCGCGGCTGGCTGCGTTCGCTCGTCCGGTCCGCCCCCGAGCCCGAGGCGGGGGTGGGGATCGTCCCGCTGCCGTCCGTGGACGCGACACGGCTGCCCGTCGTACGGCGCCGTGGCGAGCTGGTGCGCAGGCGCCGCGGAGGAGCGGCGGGGGGCCGTCACCGGCACCGCAAGGGCAGGCGCCACGAGGAACTGCCCACCCCTGGTCCGTCCCAGGCAGAGGTACGCCATGAGCCCGGGCAGCGGCACCGCTCCGGACCGAGCCATGAGACCGGACAGCGGCAGCCGCGCCAGGAGTTCGCCCAGGACCACTTCCACGAGGAGCTGCCTCAGCGTGCGCCCCGTGCGCCGCGCCCGCCCCGCGGACCCCGCGGCGCGGGCGGAGCCGGCCGTTCCCCGCGCTCCCTCGGCCTGACGCTTCTGCTCCTGGTGCTGCTCCTGCTCGTCGGAGCCGTCGCGTACGCCGTGCTGTTCCTGCCCAAGGACGGCGCGGACGGCGGGAGCCCCGCCGCCCACACCGGTACGCCCACCACCGCGCCGCGGTCCCCGCGGCCCGCCGAGCCGAGCGCCGGGCAGAGCAGCAGCCCCGGCACCACGCCCGGCACCGCGAAGACGACCCCGCCGGCCGCCACCCCGAGCACCCCCGCCCTCGCCGCCGGGTACACCCTCCGCAAGGACCCGGAGGGCTTCGAGGTCGGTGTCCCCAAGGACTGGCGGCGCAGCCCGATCAACGACGCCGGGCAAGTCCGCTACACCGGAGGCGATTTCACCCTGATCGTCGTCCCCGGCCGGGACACCGTGCAGGCCCACGGTTCCGATCCGATGGCGTACCAGCGCACCAGGGAGCGCGAGCTCCAGCCGTGGCGGGACTCCAGCTGGTCCGGCGCCACCGGGCTGCGACGCATCGACGTGGGGCAGCAGTCCATGGCGGTCGGCCAGTTCACCTGGCAGGACAGCACGGGCCGCGACGTCTTCGTCCGCAACCTCGCCCTCATCGAGGACGGCCGGTACCACGTCGTCCAGGTCATCGGTCCGGAGAGCGAACGCGACAAGGTGTCCGAGATCTACGACCAGGCGGTGAAGGTCTACCGCGCCACACGCTGACCGGGCCACGTGGACATCGGCCCGGCCGAGCGCGCGAACAGGGGCGGTTCGGTCACGGTGCGGTTCCTTTGCCAGCCCCGAGGTTCCGTCTTCCGTCCCCCCCTCCGTAACCTGGCATCCGAAGGAACAGGCGGGGGACAGTGGAACATTCTCAGGGTGCGGAAACGGGCGCGGGTCTTCTGCTCGCCGGACGGTACCGGCTGGGCGAGGCGATCGGCCGCGGCGGCATGGGCAAGGTCTGGCGGGCGCACGACGAAGTACTGCACCGGGTGGTGGCGGTCAAGGAGTTGACGGCCGGTCGGTTCGTGGCCGAGGCCGACCGCCTCGTCCTGCACGCCCGTACGCAGAAGGAGGCCCGCGCCGCCGCGCGGATCACCCATCCCGGCGTGGTCACCGTGCACGACGTACTGGAGCACGACGACCGCCCGTGGATCGTCATGCAGTACGTCGACGGACCCTCGCTCGCGGACGCCGCGAAGGAGGCGGGCACGATCGAGGCCGGCGAGGCGGCCAGGATCGGGCTGCACGTCCTCGGGGCACTGCGCGCCGCGCACGCGGCCGGCGTGCTGCACCGGGACGTCAAGCCGGGCAACGTCCTGCTGGCCCGCGACGGGCGGGTCCTGATCACCGACTTCGGCATCGCAGCCATCGAGGGCGACTCGACGATCACCCGGACCGGTGAACTCGTCGGCTCCATCGACTATCTGGCGCCGGAGCGGGTGCGCGGTGGCGACCCCGGCCCGGCCTCCGACCTCTGGTCGCTGGGCGCGACGCTGTACACGGCGGTGGAGGGGACCTCGCCGTTCCGGCGGACCTCGCCGATCAGCACCATGCAGGCGGTGGTGACGGAGGAGCCGCCGCATCCGGCGAAGGCGGGCGCGCTCGCGCCCGTCATCGTCGCACTGCTCCGCAAGGACCCGGCGGAGCGGCCGCGCGCCGACGAGGCCGAGCGGATGCTGCTCGACGCCATGGAGGGCCGTGCGCCCCGGGCCGCGCAGGCGTACGTGCCGACACGTCGGGTGGGACAGGAGGAGCTGGTCTCCGCGACCGCCCCGCTCCACGCCCAGGAGTCCCCGACTCCGACGGCCACCCCGCTCCCGACGTCCGTCTCCCCGTCCCACGACACCCCCGTCTCCCCCTCCGGCGCCGTGCCGGGATCCACCCCCGCCGCCCCCGGGTCGGGACTCCCCGCGCCCAAGGGCCGCGGCCGGTGGCGTCAGGCGGTCCTGACGGCCGTTCTCGCCGCCCTCGTGGCCGGTGGAGCCGTCTTCGCCGCCATGAACTACTCCGGCGGGGGCGGTGAGGGAGGCGGCAGGGCCGGAGACACCGGCGGCGGCACGCAGCCCGAGGTGACGAAGGCCGCCGAGGGCGCCCTGCCGGCCGGCTGGCACCGCGTCGAGGACCCCAAGGGGTTCAGTCTGGTCGTGCCCAAGGGCTGGAAGCGGCAGACGGAGGGTGACAGCGTCGACTACACGCCGGACAACGGCCGCCACCGGATCCGGATCAGCGCCGACCCCACGCCCGACTTCGAGAACCCGTACATGCACGTGCTGGACCTGGAGAAGACGCTCAAGAAGCGCATGAACTACCAGAAGATCAAGCTCAACCAGAACACCTACCGCGATCAGGTCCGCTCCGCCCGGTGGGAGTTCACCTGGTACGAGAAGCAGGAGTTCCCGGGCCCCAGACACGCCATCGACCAGTTGTACTTCGCGGACGACGGCACCGAGTACGCCATCTACATGGCCTCCCCGGAGTCGAGCTGGGAGACCACCCGGGAGCAGTTCGACATCGTTCTCCAGCACTGGCGGGCGCCGGGCGGCTGACCGGGCGGAGAATCCGCGAGATCGCACTCGCGTCCGACCGTAAGCCGCTGATCAGGGCTTATGTGCCAGTGATCGCTGGCGCGATTGTGCGCACCCGGTGAAAACGCGTTACCGACGGGTACCCAAAGACCGGAATGCGGCCTACTCTCGCCCTCATGACGGACTTGCAGGCACTCGCCACCCCGGCCGGCACCGCCCCCGGCACGAACCCGCTCGCGCCCTCGCCGGCCGGTGCCCGCACCGCCGCCGACGTGGTCACCCCCGAGGTGGTCGCCCAGCTCACCCGCGGAGTCGCCGGTTCCGGCCGTACCGCGAACCACACCCCCTTCACCGGGGAGAAGCTGGCCGACCTGCCCGAGTCCACCCCCGAGGACGTCGCCGAGGCCTTCGCCCGCGCCCGCGCCGCCCAGGCCGTCTGGGCCGCGACCCCCGTCAAGGCCCGCGCGGCCGTCCTGCTCCGCTTCCACGACCTGGTCCTGGAGCGCCAGGGCGAGGTCCTCGACCTCATCCAGCTGGAGACCGGCAAGGCCAGGCTGCACGCCCACGAGGAGGTCCTCGCCGTCGCGGTCGCCGCCCGCCACTACGGCCGCAAGGCCCCCGCCTACCTGCGCCCCAAGCACCACACCGGCGTCGTGCCGACCCTCACCAAGGTCACCGAGCTGCGTCAGCCGCGCGGTGTCGTCGGCCAGATCGCGCCCTGGAACTACCCCCTGGAGCTGTCGGTCGGCGACGCCCTGCCCGCCTTCGTCGCCGGCAACGCCGTCGTGATGAAGCCGGACACCGAGACCGCGCTCACCGCGCTCTGGGCCCGTGACCTCCTCATCGAGGCCGGTCTGCCCGCCGAGGTCTTCCAGGTCGTCATCGGCGAGGGCCCGGTCGTCGGACCCGAGGTCGTCAAGCACGCCGACTACGTCTCCTTCACCGGCTCCACCCGCACCGGCCGCGAGGTCGCCCAGGGCGCCGCGGCCCGGCTCGTCGGCGTGACCCTGGAGCTCGGCGGCAAGAACGCCATGCTGGTCCTCAAGGACGCCGACATCGAGAAGGCCGCCGCCGGCGCCGTCCGCGCCTGCTTCTCCTCGGCCGGCCAGCTGTGCATCTCCATCGAGCGGCTGTACGTCCACGAGTCGGTCGCCGACGACTTCGTCGCCCGCTTCGCCGCCCGTACGAAGGCGATGCGCCTCGGCAACTCCCTCTCCTACGGCGCCGACATGGGCTCCCTCGTCGGCGAACGGCAGCTGGAGACGGTCACGAAGCACGTGGAGGAGGCCGTCGCCAAGGGCGCCAAGCTGGTCGCGGGCGGCGTCGCCCGCCCCGACATCGGCCCGCTCTTCTACGAGCCGACCATCCTCGACGGCGTCGAGGCCCCGATGGCCGTCTGCACCGAGGAGACCTTCGGACCGGTCGTCTCGATCTACCGCTTCAAGGACGAGGACGAGGTCGTCGAGCTGGCCAACGCCACCCCGTACGGGCTCAACTCCTCCGTCTGGACGAAGGACTCCCGGCGCGGCCACGCCGTCGCCGCCCGGCTGCGCACCGGCACCGTCAACATCAACGAGGGGTACGCACCGGCGTACGGCAGCGTCCAGGCGCCGATGGGCGGTATGAAGGACTCAGGGCTCGGCCGGCGCCACGGCTCGGAGGGCATCCTCAAGTTCACCGAGGCCCAGACCGTGGCCCAGCAGCGGCTGATCCCGCTCGCACCCTCCTTCGGGATGGACGACGAGAAGTACGCCGCGTTCATGAGCCTGTCCCTGAAGGCGATGAAGGCCCTGCGCCTGCGCTGACACCCGCCCGCCCGTTCCGCCCCTTTTTCGCACGAGGAGAGCCATGACCGCGGTACCCCCTGCCCAGATTCAGGACGAGGACGACCTGGACGCGGCGTACGACTACGACGTCATCGTCGTCGGCTCCGGGTTCGGCGGCTCGGTCACGGCCCTGCGCCTCACCGAGAAGGGCTACCGGGTCGGCGTCCTGGAAGCGGGCCGCCGCTTCGCCCGTACCGACCTGCCCCGGAACTCCTGGGACCTGAAGAACTTCCTCTGGGCCCCGGCCCTCGGCCTCTACGGCATCCAGCGCATCCACCTGCTGGGCAACGTGATGGTGCTGGCGGGCGCGGGGGTGGGCGGCGGCTCGCTCAACTACGCCAACACCCTCTACGTACCGCCCACGCCGTTCTTCCAGGACCCGCAGTGGAAGGACATCACGGACTGGCAGGAGGAGCTGGCCCCGTACTACGACCAGGCCAAGCGGATGCTGGGCGTACGGCTCAACCCGACCATGACCCCCTCGGACGTCCACCTCAAGGCGACCGCTCAGGCCATGGGCATCGGGGACACCTTCCACATGGCGCCGGTCGGGGTGTTCTTCGGCGACGGGAAGGACGCCGCAGGCGAGGACGGGGAGGGTACGTCGCGCGCGAAGCCGGGCGCGGAGGTCGCCGACCCGTACTTCGGCGGCGTCGGGCCCTCGCGCACGGCGTGCACCGAGTGCGGGGAGTGCATGACGGGCTGCCGCCACGGCGCCAAGAACACCCTCAACGAGAACTACCTCTACCTCGCCGAGAAGGCCGGTGCCGTCGTCCACCCCATGACCTCGGTCGTCGCGCTCACCGAGGACTCGCGCGGCGGATACGCGGTCAAGACGCTGCCGACGGACGACAAGAAGAAGGGCAGGGGCCGGACCTTCACGGCGCCGCGGGTCGTCGTCGCGGCCGGCACGTACGGGACGCAGACCCTGCTGCACCGGATGAAGGACACCGGGCTGCTGCCCCGCATCTCGGCCCGGCTCGGCGAGCTGACCCGTACCAACTCGGAGGCGCTGGTCGGCTCGCAGACCACCGACCGGCGCTATCGCAGGAAGCACGGCGCGGAGAAGGTCGACTTCACCCGCGGCGTCGCGATCACCTCCTCGATCCACCCGGACGAGAACACCCACATCGAGCCGGTCCGCTACGGCAAGGGCTCCAACGCCATGGGCGGCATGACCGTCCTGCAGGTGCCCTACGGCGCCCACCGGGTGCGGAACTGGCTCCTGGAGATGGTCAAGCACCCCACCCTCGCCCTCCGCGCGCTCTCCAACCGCCGCTGGTCGGAGCGGACGATCATCGGCCTCGTCATGCAGTCCCTCGACAACTCGCTGACGACGTACCGCAAGCCGGGCGGCGTCGGAAAGGGCCTGCTCACGGCCCGCCAGGGGCACGGCGCGCCGAACCCGAACCAGATCCCCGAGGCGACCCGGGCCGCGTCCCTGCTCGCCGAGGAGATCAACGGCTTCGCCGGCTCCAACATCGGCGAGCTGATGGGCACCCCGCTCACCGCCCACTTCCTGGGCGGCTGCCCGATCGGCGCGGACGCCGAGTCCGGCGTCATCGACCCGTACCACCGGCTCTTCGGGCACCCGGGCATCTCGGTCGTCGACGGCGCCGCGGTCTCCGCCAACCTCGGCGTCAACCCCTCGCTGACGATCACGGCGCAGGCGGAGCGGGCGATGTCCCTCTGGCCGAACAAGGGCGAGGAGGACCCGCGCCCCGGCCAGGGTGAGGCGTACGTCCGCGTCGCGGCCGTCGCCCCGAAGTCCCCGACGGTCCCGGCGGACGCCTTCGGCGCGTTGAAGCTGCCGTTCCTGGGGATGCCGGCGGTCCCGCCGAAGAAGGCGTAGCCGGCTCCCGACTCCGTTCCGGACATGGAAGAGGCGCTGCACCCCCCTCCGAGTGCAGCGCCTCTCCAGCTTCTGGGTGGTGCTGCATACATGACCTGTGGCCTGAGGGATTGGTTGTAGCCGATCAGCGGATTCTTCGTGTGACGCGCGTCACTCTCGCCGGAGGGTGCCGTTCCCGGGCAGCGCAAGGGCCCCGTGGCGCGATTCCGGTCGCGGCACGGGGCCCTTGGTGTTCGGCACCGGTGTCGGGGCGGCGGCGGTGCCGGGGGGAGCGCGGCGCCCGGGGGTCGCGCCGCGAGGGATGGCGTGGGGTGGAGGGACGGGAGGGTGGGTGTTCGTGCTGGACGGATGCCGACGCATCCGTCTGGACCGGTTGCGGTCGGCCCCGGGCGTCCCCGGGGCCGACCGCCCTTTCTGGGTGACCGGGCTGCTGTCCCCTGCCGTCCGGTCACGCGCGCTGGGGCGAGGTCCCACGACGTACTTGCGGTACGTCACACGCCCCAGCGAAGCCACGCGTGGTTTTTTCGGGCCCGCCCCTGGCTGGCACGGACACCGGGACCAACGAAGGGGTCCGGGAGGCGGTCACGCGCCGTACGGGTGAGAGCGGGCCCGAACTCAGGTCCGTCACCCCGCCCGCGGGAGGCACCCCGCGGGCGGTACTGCACCGGAGAAGCCCGCGCCGGAGGGGGTGGGGGGTCAGATGCGGCCCCGGCAGAGCTCCAGCATCGTCATCGCCAGCGCCGTGCCCGGCTTGCCCAGCGCGTCCCTGTAGTGGCCGAGGACCTCCATCTCGCGCGCCAGGTTCACCCGGCGGCCGCCCGAGCCGATCCTGGCCTCCTGGATCACGGCCGACACGGCCATCCGTTCCTGGATCAGACCGATGATCCGGTCGTCGAGCGCGTCGATCCGCTCCCGCGCGTCGCCGATGAGCACGGCGGCCTCGTCGGTGCGGGCGCCGGTCTTCTCGGTCCTGGGCACGGCGGTCGGCGGCACAGCGGTCCTGGCCGGTGCGGTCTGCGTCACTGCGGTCATGGGTGGGGCTCCTCGTGGTGTCGGGTGCGGCGCCCCGGAGCGGCAGGGCCCGGAAACGACAGAGCGCCCCGGGCCTTGTCGGCCCGGGGCGCCTGGAAAGTCGCTTGTCAGTTGCTCAAGCAGCACGACCATGGCAGCCGGACGGGCCGGTGCCATAGGTAAAGACGAAGGTCGTGAGCTTGCGCATGCGGACAGTATGGACCCCTCCGCCGTGACCGGGACAACCCGGGTTCGGATGGTGAGACGAAAAGCCAGCCCGGCGCGCCGGTAGAATCGACAAATAGCCCCCTCGGGGGAACCCCTCCCTACCGCCGGAAGGCCGCCGTAGTGTCATCAGCGACTCCCGCTGCCGCGCCCGACGTCACCAACCCGGACGTAGTCCTCGTTGTCGACTTCGGCGCCCAGTACGCCCAGCTCATCGCCCGACGCGTCCGTGAGGCGCGGGTCTACAGCGAGATCGTCCCGTCCACCATGCCGGTGGCCGAGATGCTGGCCAAGAAGCCGAAGGCGATCATCCTCTCCGGCGGCCCGTCCTCCGTCTACGCGGAGGGCGCCCCGCGCCTCGACCGCGCCCTCTTCGAGGCCGGTGTCCCGGTCTTCGGCATGTGCTACGGCTTCCAGCTGATGGCGACCACCCTCGGTGGCACCGTCGACAACACGGGCGCCCGCGAGTACGGCCGTACCCCGCTGCACGTCTCCAAGGCCGGATCGACCCTCTTCGAGGGCACCCCGACCGAGCAGTCCGTATGGATGTCGCACGGCGACGCCTGCTCCGCCGCTCCCGAGGGCTTCTCCGTCACCGCCTCCACGGACGTCGTGCCGGTCGCCGCTTTCGAGAACGACGAGAAGAAGCTCTACGGCGTCCAGTACCACCCCGAGGTGCTGCACTCCACCCACGGCCAGCAGATCCTGGAGCACTTCCTCTACCGGGGCGCCGGCATCGAGCCGACCTGGACCACCGGCAACGTCATCGACGAGCAGGTCGCGGCCATCCGCGAGCAGGTCGGCACCAAGCGCGCCATCTGCGGCCTCTCCGGCGGCGTCGACTCCGCCGTGGCCGCCGCGCTCGTGCAGAAGGCCATCGGCTCGCAGCTCACCTGCGTCTACGTCGACCACGGTCTGATGCGCAAGGACGAGACCGAGCAGGTCGAGAAGGACTTCGTCGCCGCGACCGGCGTCCAGCTGAAGGTCGTCGACGCACAGGCGCGGTTCCTCTCCGCGCTCGCCGGGGTCTCCGACCCCGAGGAGAAGCGGAAGATCATCGGGCGCGAGTTCATCCGTGTCTTCGAGCAGGCGCAGGCCGAGATCGTCGCCGAGTCGGCGGGCGCCGGCGAGGATGTCGCGTTCCTCGTCCAGGGCACGCTCTACCCGGACATCGTCGAGTCCGGCGGCGGCACCGGCACCGCGAACATCAAGTCCCACCACAACGTGGGCGGCCTCCCCGAGGACCTGGAGTTCGAGCTCGTCGAGCCGCTGCGCCAGCTCTTCAAGGACGAGGTCCGCATGGTCGGCCAGGAGCTGGGCCTGCCGGAGGAGATCGTCCAGCGGCAGCCGTTCCCGGGCCCCGGCCTCGGCATCCGTATCGTCGGCGAGGTCACCAAGGAGCGCCTGGACCTGCTGCGCGAGGCCGACGCCATCGCCCGCGAGGAGCTGACGGCCGCCGGTCTCGACCGTGAGATCTGGCAGTGCCCGGTCGTGCTGCTCGCCGATGTGCGCTCCGTGGGCGTGCAGGGCGACGGCCGGACGTACGGTCACCCGATCGTCCTGCGTCCGGTCTCCTCCGAGGACGCCATGACGGCGGACTGGACCCGCATGCCGTACGACGTCCTGGCGCGGATCTCGACCCGGATCACCAACGAGGTCGCCGATGTGAACCGTGTGGTGCTCGACGTGACGAGCAAGCCGCCGGGCACCATCGAGTGGGAGTAGTACCTCCCGTCGCACCCGTACGGGTCTGACCCCGCGTACGGGTGACCCCGCGTACGTGTGAGACCGCCGCCCCCGCCGACCGGGGGCGGCGGTTTCGTCGTGTCGGGCGTCTTCGTCGTGTGATCTCTCTGGTCAGTTGTACGGCCCGGCGTTACCTTCCCGCGCATGAGCGAGACACCGGCACCCGTACCCGTCGATCAGCTCCATGTCGCGATGCCGCCCGTCCACGGGACCGTCGAGGAGGAGCGGACGCACCGCAAGCGGAGACTCGCGGGCGCGCTCAGACTCTTCGGACAGTTCGGGTACGAGGAAGGGGTCTCCGGTCATGTGACCGCCCGGGACCCCGAACACGCCGACTGCTACTGGGTGAACCCCTTCGGCGCGCCCTTCGCCGAGCTGACCGCGAGCGACCTCGTCCTGGTCAACGGGGACGGGCAGGTCGTGCGGGGCGCCGCACCGGTGAACCAGGCGGCCTTCGCCGTCCACGCCCAGGTGCACCGGGCCCGGCCGGACGTCGTCGCCGTCGCGCACAGCCACTCCGTCCACGGGCGTGCGCTGGCCGCGCTCGGTGACCTGATCGAGCCGATCACCCAGGAGGCCTGCGGCTTCTACCAGGACCACGCGCTCTACGACGCGTACACCGGTGTCGCCGTCGATCCCGAGGAGGGGCGGCGGATCGCCACCGCGCTCGGGCCGTACAAGGCGATCGTGCTCCGCAACCACGGCCTGCTGACCGTCGGGACCTCGGTCGACGCGGCCGCCTGGTGGTTCATCGCCATGGAGCGGTGCGCCCGGGTGCAGCTGACCGCGCGGGCCGCGGGGAAGCCCGTGCCGATCGGGCACAAGGACGCGATCGCCACCCGTGAGCTGCTCGGCACCGACCTGGCCGCCTGGATCAACTACCAGCCGCTGTGGCGCAGAATCAGCCGCGCCGAGCCCGAACTGCTGTCGTAGAAGGCCGCCTCGACCGTCGTCAGGACCGTCCCCGATACCGCCCTCCGCTGTCTTTAGCTGCCCTTACGTCAATGTGATGACGGTTCAATCACTCTTGCGCGGGGCGCACGGAGCGACCCGGAGGCTCTTCGGTGCGACACAATTCCCATTATTCAAAGGTCAGTTGACGGAGAGATCGGGAAGTGGGCGCCGTGGCGGTGCAAGAGGCGAGACAGTGCGGTGACCACGCGAGACAGTGCGGTGACCACGCGGGATGCGCGGGGGGCGGGCGCGCGGGTCACCGGCGAGCGGTAGCCGCCTTCCTCGCCCGGCGCGACGAGCTGGCGGCCGGCCAGGGCGTGCCCGCGGCCGTCGCCCATTCGCCGGGCGCCTCGCGGCAGTGGGTCTCCGACGCCCTCGCCCAGTCCGCCCGCGCGGTCGCGGCGCGGGGCCGTGCCGCGGACGAAGCCTGGCTGCGCCGGGTCCGGTACGCCACGCTCGGCGCCGTCTGGGGCGGGGTGCTCGCCCTGCTCCTCGGACAGGCCCTCACGGCCGTCGGCACGGGCTGGACGGGTCCGCGTACGGCGGGACTCCTCGCCGCGCTCGTCCTCGCCGTCCCGCTGACCTTCGCCGCCCACGCCCACCGGGAGCGCGGCGGCGTCCTCGCTCCACTGATCGGGGAGGACAACCGGCTCTCCACCTCTCGCTCGGTGGCCGCCGGCTGGCTGCTCTTCGCCGTCTACACCGTCCTGTTCCTCACGCTCCGTCTGGTCACCGGCGCCGACCGGGTCGGTCTCGGCATCGGCCGGGGCGCCGGACTGCTCACCGTCTTCGCGCTCACGGCGGCCGTGGCCGTCGCCGCCCGCCGGATCGTGTGGGCCCGCGTCGTGGGGCAGCGGCTGCAGAAGGTCCGCGCCGACCGGCCCCGCGCCGCCGACCTGCTCTGCGACGACGACGGCCGGGGCAGCCTCACCGACATCGCCCACGTCCTCGTCTCCGCCGCCGTCCTCGTCTCCGCCGCCGTACGGCTCGGGCGCGACCCCGACCGGCTGCCCGAGGTGCCGTGGTCCCTCGTGCTCCTCGTCGCCGTGGCGGCGGCCGGATACCTCGCGGCCACGTGCACCGCGGGCGGCCGGCCCGCGATCCTCTCCGTCGTCCGGTCCCGCGAGGCGGGCGACCTGGACGCCGCGATCCGCACCGGTGACGACATCGAGATCCGGGGGGCCGGTTTCGTCCCGGCCGGGGCCGCGGGACCGGACCCGTTGACCCGATTGGTCGTGCGCGTCGGCTCCGTCCACGCGCACGTTCCCCTGGTACCCGTCCCGGGCGGCTTCGCCAACCCCACGGACACCGTCCTGACCGTTCCGCTCCCGGTCGACGTGGAGCCCGGGCGGGTCGAGGTGTCGGTGGTGACGGCCTCCGGCGTGGAGACCAACCGGGTCACGATCGACGTCGTCGACTGAACCTTCCGCGTCTCCTCCACGTATCCACGGGGAGGGGGTCCGGGGACAATCGATTCCGCGGACAGTGGCGTGGAGAGGCAGGCCGACGATGGCACAGCACGGCAATGGAACGTCAGGGGTGCCCGGGGCTTCCGGCCCCACGGGGCCGTCGCGCTCGAACGGTTCGTACGGAACGCCGAACGGCGGTCATCGGAGCCACGGCGGTCATGGCGGGCGCGGAGGTCACGGCGGCTCCACCGGTCCTGGCCGGTCCGGCGGGCTCACCGCGTGGAAGGCCGCCGCCTCGCACTACGCGCTGCTGCCGCTGCGTATCTTCCTCGGCGTCACCTTCGTCTACGCCGGGCTCGACAAGCTCACCGACTCCGCCTTCATGTCCGACACCGGCACCGGCTCCATCGGCGAGATGATGCGCGGCGTCCGGGACACCTCGGCCATCCCCGCCCTCGTCGACCTGGCGCTCAAGAGCCCCGTCGGCTTCGGGTACGCCATCGCCTTCGGCGAACTGGCCGTCGGCATCGGCACCCTGGTGGGCCTCTTCGCCCGGGTGGCCGCGCTCGGCGGAGCGCTGATCTCCCTGAGCCTCTGGCTGACGGTCAGCTGGCAGGTCGACCCGTACTACTACGGCAACGACCTCGCCTATCTCATGTCCTGGCTCCCGCTCGTGCTCGCCGGGGCCGCGTACCTCTCGCTCGACGCCGTCCTCGCCGAACGACGGCGCACCCGGTAGGCCACCCAGGTCGCCAGCGCGGCCAGGCCCAGGCCCCCGAAGAGCACCGGGATCACCTCGTACCAGGGCGTCTCCCAGGCGTCCGCGGCGTCCCCCGCGTAGAGGACGGCGAGGGCGATCGCGGTCGCGCCGGCGATCAGGCGGCCGGGCCGGAACTCATGAAGCAGCACGGATGACCTCCACCTGTCCGAGACCGACCTCCAGGGAGAGGTCGACCGTTCCGCCGGGCGTGGTGCCTTCGACGGGGGGCAGCGTCCGGCGCTCGTCGCGGTCGGGCGCGATGTCGATGTCCTCGGGGCGCTGCTGCGGCAGCTGCACATCGCCCAGGCCCACCTGGGCCCGCAGCTTCACCGTGACGTTCTTCGGCACGATCACCTCCAGCCTGCCCGCGCCGACCTCGGCCTCCGTGCCGACGGTCGTGCCCGCCGGGACCGCGAGCCGTGACAGATCGAGCGTCCCGACGCCGGTGCCCAGTTCGTACCGGGTCTCCACGGCGGCGACCGACGCCGGTCTCCAGGTCGTCCGCGCCCACTCCGTGGAGATCTCCTTCGGCAGCGCGGCCGCCACCGCGAGCAGGCCCGCCGTGACCACCGTCAGGAAGATCGTGCCGAACCCGGTCCGGCCGAGGAAGCTGCTGGCCACCAGACCGAGGCCGAACACCGCCAGGGCGGCGACCAGACCGATCTGCAGGCTCGTGCCGAACGGATGCGTCTCCCAGGACAGCCCCGTCCCGAGGCCGCCCGCGAGCAGCGCGAGGAGGAAGACCAGGCCGCCGATGGAGCGCGGCCCGCGCCGGACGGCCGCCGCCTCGGGCCGCCGCCCGTACTCCGGGTCGTCCGAACCCCACTGGGTGCCGGGCACCGGGATCTCCCCGTTCGGGAGGCGGCCGTCGGGCCCTACGCCGTGCGGCCCCCAGAGGTAGCCGATGGCGACCTTGCCCGTCGAGCCGTCCTTCACGATCGGGTCCTTCCACCACGAGGGGAACTCCACGAGTGGCGGCGCCTTCGTCTCGGGCGGCGCCTCCGCGACCGCGGCCGCCGTCGCCGCGTCCATGCGGCCCTCGGCCTCGCCCGTGGTGACCTGCGCGCGCCGCTGCGACCAGACCGCCGCGCCGCACACCGCTATCGACAGCATCACCGCGAACGCGAGCGTCCCGCCGTTGCGCAGCATCGACAGCAGGGCACCGCACCCCACCAGGGCCATCAGCACGGCCACGAGCGCGGTGCCGTCGACCCGGCCCGCGAGCAGTCTGCGGCCCTCGTTCTCCTCCTCGCCCGCGAGCGGGACGAGCAGCCACGCAAAGCCGTAGAAGATCAGCCCGAAGCCGCCGGTCACGGACAGTACGCCGATCGCGATACGGAAGATCACCGGATCGAGGTCGAAGTGCCGGCCGAGGCCACCGCACACACCGGCCACGACCCGGTGCTGCCGCGAGCGGCGCAGGGGCGCGGCGGCGGAAGCCTCCGCCGGCGGCGGGGCCTCGTGCGAAGAAGGCGTCGAACTCGTCATGCGTCCATGGTGACGGCCGCCGCCCCGCCGCGGCACCGGGGCCGACCCTGGCCCGACCCTGATATTCCGGAGGCGGTCCACCCTGAGAACGTCCCGGGGGCCGCCTCCTAGGGGCGATCTCAGGGGTCGACCCTGATGTACCGGCCCGGCTGCACGTGTGACGATCGGTGCATGCCCGCAGCCGCCCATGTCACCGAGACCGACGAACCGCCCGTGCGCAAGCTCTACCGGAGCGCCGACGGACGGTGGCTCGGCGGTGTCGCGCGCGGCCTCGCGGGACATCTCGGACTGCCCGTGGTCTGGGTCCGCGTCCTGTTCCTGGTCCTTCTCCTCGCGGACGGCCTGGGTGCTCTGCTGTACGCGGTGTTCTGGATCGTCGTCCCGCTCGGTGTCGGCGGCCGGAGCACGCCCCGTCCCGTCTTCGAGACCACCGCGGACGGCAGACGCCGGCTGCGCAAGCCCGACCGGGGCCAGGCCTTCGCCCTGATCGCGCTGGCGATCGGCGCCGCCGTCTTCGCGGGCAACATCGACTGGGGCAACCGGACGGACCGCTATGTCTGGCCCACGCTCCTCATCGGCGTCGGTGTCGTCCTCGTCTGGCGGCAGGCGGACAACGCCCGCCGCGAGAGCTGGACCGAGCCGGGCCGCCGCCGGCGCACCCTCCAGCTCGCCCGCGGCTTCGCGGGAGTCGCCCTCGTCGGCATGGGGCTCACGGTCTTCATGGTGGTCCGGGGCTCCGCGGCCCAGCTGGGCACGGCGCTCACCGCCGCGATAGCCGTGCTCACCGGCATAGCGCTGCTCGCCGGGCCGTGGCTGGTGCGGATGTCGCAGGACCTCTCCGAGGAGCGGACCATGAGGATCCGCGCGCAGGAGCGCGCCGAGGTCGCGGCCCATGTCCACGACTCCGTCCTGCACACGCTCACGCTGATACAGCGCAACGCGGACGAGCCGGGCGAGGTGCGCCGACTGGCCCGCGCGCAGGAGCGGGAGCTGCGGAACTGGCTGTACAGGCCGGAGGGCACCGGCAAGGACGAGAGCGAGGAGCCCGAGACGCTCGCCGAGGCGGTGAAGCGGGCAGCCGCCGAGGTCGAGGACAAGCACGGCGTCCCGCTGGAGGTCGTGGTCGTGGGGGACTGCCCGCTCGACGAGAAGCTGGTGGCGCAGATGCAGGCCGCGCGCGAGGCGATGGTCAACGCCGCCAAGTACGGTGGCGAGGGAGGGGCGGTGCAGGTCTACGCGGAGGTCGAGGGCCGTACGGTGTTCGTCTCCGTGCGGGACCGCGGCCCCGGCTTCGACCTCGACGCGGTGCCCGACGACCGGATGGGCGTACGAGAATCGATCATCGGCCGGATGCAGCGCAACGGCGGTTCGGCCCGGCTGCGGTCCGTGCCGGGCGGGGGCACCGAAGTGGAGCTTGAGATGGAGAGGGCGGACGGATGAGCGACGAGACCGGGACCGGGACGACGGCGGCACCGACCACGGAGCGTCGGGTGCGGGTCGTGCTCGTCGACGACCACCGGATGTTCCGCACGGGGGTGCAGGCCGAGATCGGCCGGACCGACGTCACCGGCGTCGAGGTGGTCGGGGAGGCCGCCGACGTCGACCAGGCGGTCACGGTGATCACCGCGACCCGCCCCGAGGTCGTCCTGCTCGACGTGCACCTGCCGGGCGGCGGCGGGGTGGAGGTGCTGCGCCGCTGCGCCAGCCTGATGACGGCGCCCGAGAACCCGGTGCGGTTCCTGGCCCTCTCGGTCTCGGACGCGGCCGAGGACGTGATCGGGGTGATCCGGGGCGGCGCCCGGGGCTACGTCACCAAGACGATCACGGGCACCGACCTGGTCGACTCGATCTTCCGGGTCCAGGAGGGCGACGCCGTGTTCTCCCCCCGGCTCGCGGGCTTCGTGCTCGACGCCTTCGCCTCCACCGACGCCCCGCCGGTAGACGAGGACCTCGACCGGCTCACCCAGCGCGAGCGCGAGGTCCTGCGGCTGATCGCCCGGGGGTACGCCTACAAGGAGATCGCCAAGCAGCTCTACATCTCGGTGAAGACGGTCGAGTCGCACGTCTCCGCGGTGCTGCGCAAGCTCCAGCTGTCCAACCGGCACGAGCTGACCCGCTGGGCGACGGCCCGCCGGCTGGTCTGAGCCCGAGCGGGGCCCGAGCCGAGCGGGCCGACGGCCTCACGAGTCGCGGGCGTCACGAGACGCGGGTCGCTCCCGCGAAGGGCATCTCGTCGATCGGCGCGACCCGCACCGGCGCGCCCGGCCGGGGCGCGTGGATCATCTGGCCGCCGCCGATGTAGAGCCCGACATGGCTGATCCCCGAGTAGAAGAAGACCAGGTCGCCCGGGGCCAGTTCGGATCGGGAGACCCGCTGCCCCGCGTTGATCTGCGTGTACGTCGTCCGGGGCAGCGCCACCCCCGCCGAGCGCCAGGCGGCCTGCGTCAGTCCGGAGCAGTCGTAGGCCGACGGGCCCGTCGCGCCCCACACGTACGGCTTGCCGAGCTGGGCCCGGGCGAAGGAGATCGCCTGCGCGGCACGGCTGCTGGGCGCCGTGACCGGACCGCGGATCCCCGAGGCCCGGTCGGCCCGGCTCCCCGTCGTACCCGTGGAGGACCCGTCGGCGTCACCCCGTCCCGCCCCGGACGCCGCCGCCTCGTACCGCGCCCGCTCCTCGGCGGTCAGCCGGGCCAGCAGCGAGCGCGCCTCCCCGAGCTTTCCCTGTACCGCCGCCTTCTGGCGCCGCAGATCAGCCTCGTGCCCGCGCAGCTGCGTCAGCCGCTCGTCCGCCTCGGCCTTCAGCTGCCTGATCCCGGCCAGCTCCCGCCGTACCGAGGTGACGGTCGCCGCCTGCCGCTGACCGGCCTTCTCGGCCAGCGCGGCACGCTCCAGATACTGCTCCGGGTCGGAGGTGAGCGCGAGCTGCACTGCGGGGTCGAGGCCCCCGGAGCGGTACTGCGCGGTGGCGACGGAACCGAGCCCGTCGCGTGCGGTGTTGAGCCGGGCGGTCCTCCGCGCGGCCTCGTCCCGCAGCCGGTCGAGGGCGTCCCGCGCCGCGTCCGCCTTCTCCTTCGCGCCGTTGTAGCTCTCGGTGGCCACCTCGGCCTCCTGGTACAGCCGGTCGACCTTGGCCTTGACCTGCGCGGGGGTGAGCCGGGGCTCGGCGTGCCCGGAGCCCTCGAAGACGGTCGCCGTCGCCGCGGAGGCGAGGGCGAGCGTGGCGGCGGTGCGTGCCGCCTGGCCACCGAGGGACGAGTTCCTGGGCTTCCGGTGCGCTGCCACGAGGGCGGGTCACATCCTCTCCCTGTGGGGGTCGTTGCCCACCGGGTCCGGCGATGGACCGCACAGGGGAGACGGCCCACCGCCGGATTCTCGGCGGGGGCGGCCGGCTGCCGCCGGAGGACCGGCGGTGGTGGGGAGCCGGCCACCTGGGGGAGGACGCTAAACCTGCCCGTCACGGGGCGGCGTGGCCTTGACCGCTATTGGCGCCAGTTGTCCCTTCGGGACCGTTCCGCTCCGGCCGCGGCGACGGGTGGGCGCCGCATTCAGGCGCGGGCATGACCGAAGGGCCGGACAAGCTGTACCCGGCCGAACGGGGGTGCTATGTGCCCGGTTAGGCTCCGCCCCATGGACGTACTCATCAATGTCTTCGTCGCCCTGCACATCATCGGAATCGCCTCGCTGCTCGGCGGGTTCCTCACCCAGATGAAGGCGATGGGCGCGGGTACGGCCCGCTTCACGCCCGCCATGCTCCACGGCGCGCTCACCATGCTGGTGACCGGCATCGCCCTGGTCGGCCTCAATCAGGCGGACGACCAGAGCGTCAACAACGTGAAGATCGGCATCAAGACGGCGGTGCTCGTCGTCATCCTCGCCCTCGTGTACGTGAAGCGGGACGAGGAGACGGTCGACAAGGGCCTCTTCGCCGCCGTCGGCGGCCTGACGGTCGCGAACATCTTCATCGCGACCCTCTGGACCTGACGGAGCCGGCCGGGCCACCGGGCCCGACGGCGCCGGGCCCGCGAGATCCGGCTCAGGCCGGGCGGACGCTGCCGTAGATCGGCATGTAGTAGATCGACTCCTCACGGACGTTCGCGCCCGGCTTCGGCGCGTGGATCATCTTGCCGCCGCCGATGTAGAGACCGACGTGGCTGATGTCGTCGTAGAAGAAGACGAGGTCCCCGGGGAGCAGATCGGCCGTGGCGACCCGGGTGCCCACCTCCACCTGGTCCCAGGTGGTACGGGGCAGGTCGACGCCCGCGGCCCGCCAGGCCGCCTGGGTGAGCCCCGAGCAGTCGTACGAGCTGGGGCCGGTCGCGCCCCACACGTACGGCTTGCCGATCTGGGCGCGGGCGAAGGCCAGCGCCTTCTCCGCCTTCGCCGCGTACGTCGAGTCGCCCGATCCGCCGGTCGATCCACCGGGCGCCGGCGTGGTCGGCCGCTGCTCCTTCGCCGCCTCCTCCTGCCGGCGCCGCTCGGCCTCCTCCGCCTCGGCCCTGGCCGCGGCCTCCGCCTTGGCCCGTGCCTCCGCCTTGCGCTGTGCCTCGGCCTCCCGCTTGCGCTCCAGCTCCGCGAGCCGCGCCTTCTCCTCGGCCGTCAGCCGGGCCAGCAGCGTCCGCGCCTCGCCCAGCTTCCGCTGGACGGTCTGCTTGGTCGTACGGAGTGTCGCCTGCGACTCGGTCAGGGTCTCCAGGCTCTTCGTCGCCTTCGCGCGCTGCTTCGCCGCGGCGACCCGCTTGCTCTCGTACTCCGACACCGCGCTGCGCTCGCGCTCGGTGAGCCGGTCCATGAGGTGGGACTGGTCGAAGTACGACTGCGGGCTGTCCGCGAAGATCAGCGCGGCGGTCGGGCCCACGGCCCCCGCCCGGTACTGCGCCGCCGCGTACGAGCCGAGCGCCCGCCGTGACTCGTTGATCTCGTCCGTCCGCTTGGCCACGTCGTCCAGAAGCCCGTCGACCTTGCGGCGCTGCTGGTCGGTGGCCTCCTTGGCGCGGTTGTACTCCTGCGTCGCCGTACCGGCCTGCCGGTAGAGGTCGTCGACCTTCTTCTGGATCTCCTCCACCGTCGGCTTGGCCGGGGCGGCGGGTGACGCCTGGGCACTCTGCGTGGTCAGCAGCGTGACCCCGGCGAGTGCCGCCGTCGTGACCCCGACGGCGGGGGAGTGCGATCGGGTGGTGCGCGGCTTGCGATGGGACGCCAAGACCGGCATCTCCTTCCGTGGCCGCCGAGGGGAACGACCGGCGTCAACTGCCGCGGGGCAGGGCCGGCTTCGGCGTGAGCGGCCCGCTCGGCGCGTTTCGCCGTCGGAGCGGACGGGCTGCCTGGGCGAGCACGCTAGCCAACCGGTGAGGGTGCTGTGAAGGCCGATGTTCGATATGCCCGATACTTTTCCGTGACCTAAAGTGGATCGTCACGTTCCGTAATCTCCCTCTCACTTCGGGAGGTGGGGCGGGCTGTCGGTGCGGCGGCCTAGACTCGTTAGGCGATGAGCAGCCTCTTTGACGACAGCTTCCTGGCGAGCCTCCAGAACCACTCCCCGGAGGAGCCTCCGCCCCCGCCCGAGGACGAGCACCACGTGCACGGCGCCCCGGCCGCGGAGGAGGTCCCGCACGACCTCTTCGGGGGGCGCTTCGACGCGCCGCCGGCCCGGGACGCGTACTACCGCGACGGAGCCGCCCGCCCCGTCGTGGACGCCGCCGCGCTCCTGGACGGGCTGAACGAACAGCAGCGCGCCGCCGTCGTCCACACCGACACCCCGCTGCTCATCGTCGCGGGCGCCGGCTCCGGCAAGACCCGGGTGCTCACCCACCGCATCGCCCACCTGCTGGGCACCCGGCACGTCCACCCCGGCCAGATACTGGCGATCACCTTCACCAACAAGGCCGCGGGCGAGATGAAGGAGCGCGTCGAGCACCTCGTCGGCCCGCGCGCCAACGCCATGTGGGTCATGACGTTCCACAGCGCATGCGTCCGCATCCTGCGCCGGGAGAGCAAGAAGCTCGGCTTCACGTCCTCCTTCTCGATCTACGACGCCGCCGACTCCAAGCGCCTGATGTCCCTGGTCTGCCGTGACCTGGACCTCGACCCGAAGAAGTTCCCGCCGAAGTCCTTCAGCGCCAAGATCTCGAACCTGAAGAACGAGCTGATCGACGAGGAGACCTTCGCCGACCAGGCCGTCGACGGCTTCGAGAAGACGCTCGCCGAGGCGTACCGGATGTACCAGGCACGGCTGCGCGAGGCCAACGCCCTGGACTTCGACGACATCATCATGACGACGGTCCATCTGCTCCAGGCGTTCCCGGACGTCGCCGAGCACTACCGCCGCCGCTTCCGCCACGTCCTCGTCGACGAGTACCAGGACACCAACCACGCCCAGTACACCCTCGTGCGGGAGCTGGTCGGCACCGGCTACGAGGACCTGGACCCGGCCGAGCTGTGCGTCGTCGGTGACGCGG
This sequence comes from Streptomyces sp. NPDC013457, assembly GCF_043089925.1. Classification (NCBI taxonomy): domain Bacteria; kingdom Bacillati; phylum Actinomycetota; class Actinomycetes; order Kitasatosporales; family Streptomycetaceae; genus Streptomyces; species Streptomyces sp. NPDC013457. The sequence goes on along the minus strand of NZ_JBICBL010000005.1, from coordinate 410,156 downwards.
ACCAGTCGATCTACGCCTTCCGCGGCGCGACCATCCGCAACATCCTCCAGTTCGAGGAGGACTACCCGAACGCGACGACGATCCTGCTGGAGCAGAACTACCGCTCCACGCAGACGATCCTCTCCGCCGCCAACGCCGTCATCGAGCGCAACGAGTCCCGCCGTCCCAAGAACCTGTGGACCAACGCGGGCGCGGGCGCGCAGATCACCGGCTACGTCGCCGACACCGAGCACGACGAGGCCCAGTTCGTCGCCGACGAGATCGACCGGCTCACGGACGCGGGCGACGCCAAGGCCGGGGACGTCGCCGTCTTCTACCGGACCAACGCCCAGTCCCGGGTCTTCGAGGAGATCTTCATCCGCGTCGGCCTGCCCTACAAGGTCGTCGGCGGCGTGCGCTTCTACGAGCGCAAGGAGGTCCGCGACGTCCTCGCCTACCTGCGCGTCCTCGCCAACCCCGAGGACAACGTGCCGCTGCGCCGCATTCTGAACGTGCCCAAGCGCGGCATCGGCGAGCGCGCCGAGGCGATGATCGACGCCCTCTCACTCCGGGAGAAGATCACCTTCCCCCAGGCGCTGAAGCGGGTCGACGAGGCGTACGGCATGGCGGCGCGGTCCGCGAACGCGGTCAAGCGCTTCAACGCCCTCATGGAGGAGCTCCGTACGGTCGTCGACTCCGGCGCCGGCCCGGCCGTCGTCCTCGAAGCCGTCCTGGAGCGGACCGGGTACCTCGCCGAGCTGCAGGCCTCCACCGACCCGCAGGACGAGACCCGTATCGAGAACCTCCAGGAACTGGCCGCCGTGGCGCTGGAGTTCGAGCAGGAGCGCGGCGAGGAGGAGACCGGCACCCTGGCCGAGTTCCTGGAGAAGGTCGCGCTCGTCGCCGACTCCGACCAGATCCCCGACGAGGACGAGGAGGGGTCGGGCGTCATCACGCTGATGACGCTGCACACCGCCAAGGGCCTCGAATTCCCCGTGGTGTTCCTGACCGGCATGGAGGACGGCGTCTTCCCGCACATGCGCGCGCTCGGCCAGACCAAGGAGCTGGAGGAGGAGCGGCGGCTGGCGTACGTGGGCATCACCCGCGCCCGCGAGCGGCTGTACCTGACGCGCTCCTCGATGCGCAGCGCCTGGGGCCAGCCCTCGTACAACCCGGCCTCGCGCTTCCTGGAGGAGATCCCGGCGTCGTATCTGGAGTGGAAGCGGACCGGTCCCATGGTCAAGCCCGCCGGGCCGACCTCGGGGATCACCTCCTCGCTCTCCTCCTCCCGCGCGCGCTCCGGCCCCTCGGGCTTCGCGACCCGGCGGACCAGCGACAAGCCGGTGATCACGCTCCAGGTCGGCGACCGGGTCACGCACGACCAGTTCGGCCTCGGCACGGTCATGCAGGTGACGGGTGCGGGCGCCGACGCGCAGGCGACGATCGACTTCGGCGACGAGAAGCCCAAGCGGCTGCTGCTGCGGTACGCGCCGGTCGAGAAGCTGTAGGACGACGGCACATGGGAGAGGGCCCCGGCTTCGGCCGGGGCCCTCTCCCATGGTTCTGCGGATGTGTCAGCCGGTCGGGTTGAGACCGTGGCTGCGCAGCCACGCCTCGGGGTCGATCGCGGCGCCGCCGCCCGGACGGACCTCGAAGTGGAGGTGCGGGCCGGTGGAGTTGCCCGAGTTGCCCGAGTACGCGATGACGTCGCCGGCCTTGACCTTGCCCGAGCGGATCTTGGTGCTGCTCAGGTGGCAGTACCAGGTCTCGGTGCCGTCCGGGGCGGTCACGATCGCCATGTTGCCGTAGGCGCTGTTCCACTGGGTGCGGACCGTGCCGTCGGTCGCGGCCATCACCTTCGTGCCGTACTGGACGGGGAAGTCGATGCCGGTGTGCACGGACATCCAGTTGACGCCGGCCTGTCCGTAGCTCGCGCTGAGCTGGTGCAGCTTCACCGGCAGCGCGAACTTGGGACGCATCGCCTCCTTGCGGGCGGCCTCCTCCTCGCGCTTCTTCTTCTCCGCGTCCTGGCGCGCCTTGAGGTCGATGCGCTCCTGGGTGCGGCTGGCGCGGTCGCCGAAGTCGCGGGCGTCGGCGCTGAGCGCCGCGAGCTGGGTGTCCAGCTTGTTGTTGGCGGCGACCGGCTTGACCGAGGCGGGGTCGGCGGCGGCGAGCGCCGTCGTGTCGTCCTTCGTGTCGGCACCCGCGTCCGCGAGCCCGCCGACGGAGGCGGCGGCGATCCCGGCGACGCCCATCACACAGGCGGAGGGGACGGCGACGGTCAGAAGCGCGGAGCGCTTGGCGGGCGTACGGCGCCGGCCCCGGCTGCCGCCGGAGGAGCGGCGCACTGGGCGGCCGGCCGTTGCGGTCGCGACGGCGGGGGCGGGTTCCGCCTCGGCCGGGGACTCCTCGGGGAACTCGGCGGCCGGTTCCTCGGACTCCGCGGCGGCCTCGTAGTCGTACGCGTAGGTGTAGTCGCCTTCGTGCGACTCCTCGTACGACGGCTCCTCACGGGGCTGCTCGTACGGCTCCTCGTAGGCCTGTCGGTACGTGTCCTCGTGGGGCGCTTCGTACGGCGCCTCGTACGCGTCGGGCTGCTCGGCCTGCGCCTCGGGCGCGGGGGCGAACTCGTACTCGGGGGTGTACTGCTGGGGGACGACGGGGTCCGCGACCAGGACGTCCTGCTGCGCCGTGGCGTAGTTCCAGGCCGTGGCGTCGTACGTACCCGTCTCGAACGCGGGGGTCGTCCACTGACCGGTGGTGTCGTACGAGGCGAAGTGCGCGGTCTCGTACTGACCCGTCTGCTGGGCCTCGGTCCAGGCGGAGGCGTCCCACTGACCGGTGGTGTCGTACTGCGCGCCGGTGTCGTACTGGCCGGTCGTGTCGTACTGACCCGTCGTGGCGTACTGCCCGGTGGTGTCGTACTGCCCGGTGGTGTCGTACTGGCCCGTCGCCCCATAGGCGCCGGACTCCCACTGGTGGCTGCCGCTCCACTGCGTGGTGTCGTACTGGCCGCTGTGACCGGCGTCGTAGCCGCCCGGAAGGGCGCCGAAGAGCGGGTCCGTGGCGAAGCCGCCGGTGCTGTGGGCGTCGTCTCCGACGTACCCGGCGTGGGGGTGCTGGTCGTTCACCAACTTCTCTCTCGCCTCGGCGGCAGGACCAGTCCGGGGCGGGCCCGTCGAGGGGTGTCCCGGGGTTAAGCAGTGGCGCGACTGTACCCGGCGGTATACGCGACCGACAATCTTCCGAGGGTTTTGGTTCCACAGGAAACGGGCAATCGGCCGTGTTTCGGCGGCCTCGGGGAAGAGCTTTGGCTTGTGTTCGAGGAACGTTCGAAGAACAGATGCTTTCTGGCGGGTCGTCAGATCCCCTGAATCCGTACCGGCTCAGGCGACGGAGGCGGCCCCCGGCTCGGCCTCCGGTGTGGCGCCGGGCTCGTCGACGTCCAGCGCCTCGCAGATCCCCGCCGCGACGGTCGGATGCACCGGCAGGGCGAGATGGCCGATGCCGCTGACCTGAACGTTGTGCACGCGCAGATCCGGGTGGTCGAGGCGGGCCGTCTCCACCGGCACCATCACCTGGTCCAGGTCGCTCCAGAAGCTGACGCAGCGCGTCCGGCATCCCGGCGCCGGCTCGGCGAGCTCCCGCAGCACCTCGGAGCCGGGCCGCATCTGGCGGATCAGGGGATGGGCGCCGACCCAGGCGATGGCGGTGGTACCGGCGTGCGGGGTACCGAGCATGACCAGCGTCCGCACCCGCGCGTCACCGCCCAGGCGCTGTACGTAATAACGGGCGATCAGGCCGCCCAGGCTGTGCCCGACGAGGTCGACCTCGGACCGGCCGGTGCGGGCGCAGACCTCTTCGACATGGCGGCCGAGCAGCTCGGCGGCGGCACGCAGGTCGCAGGTGAGCGGAGAGTAGTTGAGCGACTCGACGGGGTGACGACCATGCCGGGCCAGGGCGCGGCGCAGCAGGACGAAGACGCTGCGGTTGTCCACGAAGCCGTGGAGGAGGACGACGGGACGCCCGGCCCCGGCCCCGGTCCCCGGCGCGGTGTCGGCGGCGACTTCGGGGCGCTCGGAGACGATGCCGGAGGGGTAGAGGAGCAGATGGCCGGTGAGGATCGCCAGCTCGAGGGCGTTGGCCTTCAGTGCTGTGGTGACCTTGGTGAGCCTGGTGAGCTCCATCGGCTACCTCCGAGCGGCACGCGGGCGCCGAACGGTAGTCCGGTGAGCCGTACGTCCGGGCCGCCGGCTGACGGCCCGGAAGTACGGCTACCCCGTTGCGGCTCCCTTGCGCACGACCCTTGCGGCTGGTGGGCCCAGGAGGAGGGCCCGGGGGTCCGGCGCAGGCGAACAATGTCCCACCGTGTGATTTCCCCCTCGGTGCCCACCGCGAAACAGCGCCGTGCGGGATGCTGGCGATAACGTTCGTTCACCTCCCCGGCAATGAAGCGCGGGGGTCGCATGTGGAGGCAGTGATGGGTGTGACCGGTCCGATCCGCGTGGTGGTGGCCAAGCCGGGTCTCGACGGCCACGATCGCGGGGCCAAGGTGATCGCGCGGGCGCTGCGCGACGCCGGCATGGAGGTCATCTACACGGGACTGCACCAGACGCCGGAGCAGATCGTGGACACGGCGATCCAGGAGGACGCCGACGCGATCGGCCTGTCGATCCTCTCGGGCGCGCACAACACGCTGTTCGTGAAGGTCCTGGAGCTTCTGAAGGAGCGCGACGCGGAGGACATCAAGGTCTTCGGCGGCGGCATCATCCCCGAGGCCGACATCGCGCCGCTGAAGGACAAGGGCGTGGCGGAGATCTTCACCCCGGGGGCGACCACGGCGTCCATCGTGGAGTGGGTCAACGCGAACGTCCGCGTCGCCGCGTAAGCCCTGCGGGGCAGGTACGGGGCAGGGCGGGGACGAGTCGGCACCGGTCCGCACGGGGCGCCGGCGCCCCCCGGCCGCCCGGCGCCCCCCCCGGGCCGCCCGGTGCCTGCCGCCGCCGCGCGCCGTCCTGCCTGGCCCCGTGACGTCGGGCGGCGTGCCACGGCCCACGAGCCGCGCCCCGCACCGTCACGCCGTGCTGCCCGGCCGGCGTCGTGGCGCCTCCGCGCCGGGGTGCTCCCGGCGGCCGGGACTGTGACGGGCATTCACTCGAACGGCTCAATCCCGCGCCCTCCGTGCCCGCCGGGCCGCACTGCCTAGGCGGTTACCCCGGTGGGGTTGCCGGATCCGCCGGCTCCGTGAGTTCCCTCTGCATCTGCGCGCGCAGGCGGAGCGTCGACACCAGGCGCTGGAACGCCTCCGACCAGTACCCCCCGGCTCCCGGGGAGGCGTCCTCCGGGTCCGTCGTCAGGGCGGTCAGCGACTCCAGCTGGTCGGCAGCTCCGGGCGAGAGGCAGCGTTCGGCGAGCCCCATCACCCCGCTGAAGCTCCAGGGGTAGCTGCCCGCGTCCCGCGCGATGTCCAGGGCGTCGATCACCGCCCCGCCCAGCGGATCCGACCAGGGCACCGTGCAGACCCCGAGGAGCTGGAAGGCCTCCGACAGGCCGTGGGCCGCTATGAACGAGGCGACCCAGCGGGCCCGCTCCTCGTGCGGGAGTATCGAGAGCAGCTTCGCCCGCTCCGCCAGGGACGACGTGCCCGGACCGGTCGCCGGCGGGGCGGAGGGTGCGCCGAGCAGCGCCCGGGACCAGTCGGCGTCCCGCTGGCGGACGGCGGCACGGCACCACGCGGCGTGCAGCTCGCCCTCCCAGTCGTCCGTGACCGGCAGCGCGACGATCTCCTCGGGGGTGCGCCCTTTGAACCGATCCGGCCAGCAGGACAGCGGCGCCGACTCCACGATCCGGCCCAGCCACCAGGACCGCTCGCCCCGGCCCGCCGGAGGGACGGCGACGACTCCGTCCCGCTGCATCCCGGCGTCGCACTCGTGCGGCGCCTCGACGGCGATCCTCGCGGGCCCGTCCGTACGGTCCAGGGAGACGCAGGACGACGCGCGGCCCGCCATCCGGTCGGCGAGGGCCGATTCGGGCAGGGCGGAGAGCAGCTCGGCGGCGGTGGACCGCACGTTACGGCTGCGGTCGGACAGGGCCTCCTCCAGGAACCCCTCGTCCGTGCCGGAGAGTCCGGCCCGCAGCGAGTCCAGGAACATCAGCCGGTCCTCGGCCCGCTCCGCCGTCCAGGTGGAGCGCAGCAGTGCCAGTCCTGCGGCGGGGTCCTCGGCCCGTACGGAGGTGAGCAGCGCGACGCGCTCGGCGAACAGGCCCTCCTCCCAGAGCGCCTCGACCGCCTCGCGGTCCCGGACGTCGGGGAGCGCGGCGCTGCCTCCCGCACCGCGGAGCGCGAACTTCCAGTCCGGGTTGAGCCGGGCCAGCCAGAGCCCGCGCGGCCCGGCGAGGGTCAGCGCCTGCGGCCGCAGGTCCGTACGGGCGCGGGCGGCGTCGAGGAGGGCGGGCAGAGCGGACGCGGGTGCCTTGTAACCGCGTTCGTTGGCCGTGGCGAGCCACTGGGGGAGCAGCTCGGCGAGGTCGGGCGCGGCCCCGCGCCGACCGCCGGACGGGGCGGGGGCGGCGCGGCCCGCGAGCAGCTGGCCGAGTCGGTGGCGGGCGGCCTCGGGCAGAGGGCGGCGGTGGTCCTCGGGCGCGGGCTCGGGTGCCGGGGCGGCGGGCCCGGGTCGCAGGCCCGCCCTGCGCCGTACCGTGTGGAGCGCGGCGGCGTCGAGCAGCGCGACGGGAGCGCCGCTGGCGGCCGTCACGGGGAGCGCCGGCGGTCGGCGATCCGTGCCGAGCAGCGCCGAGGTGACGAGTTCTTCCCAGGCGTCCATGGAGGCCTCCAGGCTGTCATCGGGCGTACGGAGTCGGGCGTACGGAGTCGGGCGGGCGGAGTCAGTGGAGCGGGACCGTCTCGCCGGGAGCGTCGGCCGACCAGGCGGCGAGCGGGGTGAACCCGCGGTGCCCGCACTCGCCGAAGACGGTCACCGGGCCGCCACCGGAGAGCGCGGCGAGCCGCCACAGGCCCGGCCGCCCGAGCGCGGGCGCGCTGACGGGCAGCGCCGCGCCGTCGTCCCTGGACGGGGCCGCGTCGGCGAGCTGCCAGCCGTGGTCCGTCGGTATCGGTACGACGTCGGAGAGCGTCACCGGCCAGGAATCCAGCCAGGGGTCCTCCCGCAGGGCGTGGCCGTACGCCGCGAGCGCGTCGCCGACGGTGCCGCCGCGGGGCGGGGCGTCCAGCGGGGCCGGGGCGGCGAACCGCTCTCCCAGCTCCGCCCTGAGCGCCCCGGCACCCGCGTGCGGGACGATCGCGGCGTCGATCACCACACCCACGGGCAGCGCCAGTTGGGGCGCGCGCCCGACCGCTCCGAAGGAGAGCAGCAGCGCCGTGCGCCCGGTGTCGCGGCCGTGCAGCCAGATGCGCCGCGTCGTCAGCTTGCCGTCACCGGTGTCGTACTGGGCGAGGACGAGCCAGCGATCCCGTACCGAGGGGCCCTCGGCGGGGGCCGTGAGGCCCACCCGGGTCCGTACCGTCGCCGCGAGCGGAGCGGGGAGCCGGTCCACGGAGAGCCAGGCCCGGTCGAGGAGATGGGTCAGGGCGCACTCCTCGAGCAGCCTGACCGGCCAGCCCTGGCCCGAGCCCGGTATGGCACCCAACTCCCGCACCCGGCCCGCGAGTCCCGGCGCCTGGGCGTCGACCATACGGGCCGCCGTCTCCTCCCACAGGCCGTACCCGGACTGCTCCGCCGAGGCCAGGCCGCCGCGGAGCAGATCGGCGAGCCGCTGCTCCAACTCCTCGGCTCCCGAGGTGATCCGGGCCGAGCGCCGCTCCGCCCTGCGGCGCGCCGCCGCGGGATCGGCGGGGGCGGCCGGGGGCGCGCCGTCCGCGCCCTTCGCGCGGACGGCGGCGCGCTCGCGTCTGCCCTCCAGCCAGCCGGACGCCCAGTCGGGCACGTCGGCGTCCGCGACGGCCGCCGTGTCCGACGCCCAGAGCAGGAGCAGCCCCAGCGCGTGCTTGCACGGGAACTTCCGGCTGGGGCAACTGCAGTTGTACGCCGGGCCCGTGGCGTCGACGACCGTCCGGTACGGCTTGCTGCCGCTGCCCTTGCACAGCCCCCACACGGCCCCGTCGCCGCTGCCCGTACCCGACCAGGGCCCGGCCGCGCCGAGCTTGCTCCCCGCTCTGCGCGAGGCGTCGTCAGGAGCCAGTGCCAGCACCTGATCCGCCGTCCAGCGCACCCCCTGTGTGTTCATGCCCCCGACGGTAGGGGGCCCCACTGACAACGGACTTGACCTGCTCGTTCGAACGAGGGGAGAGCGGAGCCGGGTATTTGACTTTGCCTTCCCTTTACGATTGTCTGCCCCCGACCCGCCACACGAACCGCACCAGGGGGACCCCTCATGAAGCGCACCATCCGCACCGCCGTCTCGGCGCTCGCCGTCACCGGTCTCGCGTTCGGCCTCGGCGCCTGCTCGGCCGCGGACAAGGCGGCGGACCAGGTCGACAAGGCCGTGAACGAGACCTTCCAGGTCACCTACGAGGTCTCCGGCAAGGGCATCGAGTCGATCGAGTACCACGGCGGCAGCGGCACGGCGATGGAGCCGAAGCTCGAGAAGGAGACGAAGCCGACGACGCCGTGGAAGAAGACGGTGACGCTGAAGGGGATCATGCCGCCGGCCGTCATGCCGATCGCGCTCGACCCGTCCGACCTCACCTGCAAGGTCATCCACGAGGGCAAGGTCATCAAGGAGGCGAAGGGCCCGGAGGCGATGGCCGGAGGCTGCGTCGCGGTCTCCCCGATCGCCGGCTGAGGCCGCGGGCACAGCCGGTTTCGGCCCCTCCGGACAGCGGCCGGGGCCGACTGTCAGTGCCATGGTGCACGGTGGATCCCACATCAGGTCGAACGATCTGGAGGGGGATCCATGACCGTGTCCGAAACCATCGCGAGCGCCGTGCCCGGCGTCGGCACCGACACCGGGGCGGGCGCCGTCCCGGCCGTCGCAGATCTCGGTTCCGAGGTCCTGCGGCCGCACGCCGAACAGGCCTTCGCGGACGAGCTCAAGGCGCTCGCCGCCGCCGACGACCGTCCGCGGCCCGCCCGTTGGCAGCTCTCGCCGTGGGCCGTCGCCACCTATCTCCTCGGCGGGACGCTCCCGGACGGAACGGTGATCACACCGAAGTACGTCGGGCCGCGCCGCATCGTCGAGGTTGCCGTCACCACACTCGCCACGGACCGGGCACTGCTGCTGCTCGGCGTGCCCGGCACGGCGAAGACCTGGGTCTCCGAACACCTCGCGGCCGCCGTCAGCGGCGACTCGACGCTGCTGGTCCAGGGCACCGCCGGGACGCCCGAAGAGGCGATCCGGTACGGCTGGAACTACGCCAAACTGCTGGCCCACGGCCCCAGTCGGGACGCGCTCGTGCCCAGTCCCGTCATGCGCGCCATGTCGGAAGGGCTGACCGCCCGCGTCGAGGAGCTCACCCGCATCCCCGCCGACGTGCAGGACACGCTCATCACGATCCTGTCCGAGAAGACCCTGCCGGTGCCGGAGCTGGGCCAGGAGGTCCAGGCGGTACGGGGCTTCAACCTCATCGCCACCGCCAACGACCGGGACCGCGGGGTCAACGACCTCTCCAGCGCGCTGCGCCGCCGTTTCAACACCGTGGTGCTGCCGCTGCCCGCCACGCCGGACGCCGAGGTCGACATCGTCGCGCGCCGCGTCGACCAGCTCGGCCGCTCGCTCGACCTGCCGGCCGTACCCGAGGGCGTCGAGGAGATCCGCCGGGTCGTCACCGTCTTCCGCGAGCTGCGCGACGGAGTCACGACGGACGGCCGTACCAAGCTCAAGTCCCCTTCGGGGACGCTGTCCACGGCCGAGGCCATCTCCGTCGTGACCGGCGGCCTCGCGCTCTCCGCCCACTTCGGCGACGGCGTGCTGCGCCCGGCCGACGTCGCCGCCGGCATCCTCGGCGCGGTCGTCCGCGACCCGGCCGCGGACCGCGTCATCTGGCAGGAGTACCTGGAGACGGTCGTCCGGGAGAGAGACGGCTGGAAGGACTTCTACCGCGCCTGCCGCGAGGTGAGCGCGTGAGGGCGCCCCGGGCCACGGAGGCACCCCCGCCGCTGACGGCACCTCAGATCCCCTGCGAGGGTGCGGTGCCTGCCGGTGCGGCGCCGGCCGTGACGTCGGCGGCGGCGCCTGCCGAGGCCGTGCCGTCCGGTACGGGACGTTCTCGGGGGACGGCCGCCCCCGGTGGGGGATCCGGGACCCTGTTCCTCGGGGTGCGGCACCACGGGCCCGGGTCCGCCCGGGCCGTGCGGGGGGCGTTGGAGGCGCGGCGGCCGGCGGTCGTGCTGATCGAGGGACCGCCGGAGGCCGACGCACTCCTGCCGCTCGCCTGCGACGACGGGATGCGGCCGCCGGTCGCCCTCCTCGCCCACGCCGTGGACGACCCCGGCCGCGCCGCGTTCTGGCCCTTCGCGGAGTTCTCGCCCGAGTGGGTGGCGATCCGCTGGGCCCTCGACCACGGCGCCGCCGTCCGCTTCATCGACCTCCCCGCCGCCCACACCCTCGCCGCCACCGACCCCACCTGGGGCGACGGCGAGGAGGACGAGGCCGACCAGGGGCTGCGGATCGACCCCATCGCCGAGCTCGCGAGCGCCGCCGGTCACGACGACCCCGAGCGCTGGTGGGAGGACGTGGTCGAGCTGCGCGGCGCCGCCGACCCCGTCGCCCCCTTCGGGGCGCTCGCCGACGCCATGGGCGCCCTGCGCGAGACGTACGGCCACGGCGGTCACGCCCGCGACCTGATCCGCGAGGCGTACATGCGGATCCAGCTCCGGGCCGCCCGCAAGGAGTTCGGGGACGACGCCGTGGCCGTCGTCTGCGGTGCCTGGCACGTGCCCGCGCTGGTGGGGAGGACGACCGCGACCGCCGACCGCGCCCTGCTCAAGGGGCTGCCCAAGGTGAAGACCGAGATGACCTGGGTGCCCTGGACCCACCGCCGTCTCGCCCGCCGCTCCGGATACGGCGCCGGCATCGACGCCCCCGGCTGGTACGGACACCTCTTCGCCACCCCCGACCGTCCGATCGAGCGGTGGATGACCAAGGTCGCCGGCCTCCTCAGGGCGGAGGACACGATGGTCTCCTCCGCCCATGTCATCGAGGCCGTGCGGCTCGCCGAGACCCTCGCGGCGATGCGCGGCAGGCCGCTCGCCGGGCTCGGCGAGACCACCGACGCGGTGCGGGCCGTGATGTGCGACGGTTCCGACCTGAAGCTCGACCTCGTGCGGGACCGCCTCGTCGTCGGCGACGTCCTCGGCGAGGTCCCGGCCGCCGCCCCCGCCGTACCGCTCCAGCGCGACCTCGCCCGGCTCCAGCGGAGCCTGCGCCTCAAGCCCGAGGCGCAGGAGCGGGAGCTGGAGCTCGACCTGCGCAAGGAGAACGACGCGGCACGCAGCCGCATGCTGCACCGGCTCACCCTGCTCTCCGTCGCCTGGGGCACACCCGTCGCCGGACGCGGCAGCACCGGCACCTTCCGGGAGAGCTGGCGGCTGCTCTGGGAGCCCGAGCTGCACGTCCGCGTCGCCGAGGCCGGCGTCTGGGGCACCACCGTCGAGTCCGCCGCCACCGCCAAGGCCGAGGCCCGCGCCCTGGAGGCCACGTCCCTCGCCGACGTCACCGCCCTCGCCGAGCAGTGCCTGCTCGGCGGACTCGGCGCCGCCCTGCCCGTCGTCATGACGGCCCTCGCCGACCGCGCCGCGCTCGACACCGACGTCGCCCACCTCGCCCAGGCCCTCCCCGCGCTCGCCCGCTCCCTGCGCTACGGAGACGTGCGCGCCACCGACACGGCCGCGCTCGGCGAGGTCGCGGCCGGGCTCGCCGAACGGATCTGCGTTGGCCTGCCGCCCGCCTGCACCGGGCTTGACACGGACGCGGCCGTCGAGATGCGCGGCCATCTCGACGGCGTCCACGGCGCGCTCCAGCTGCTCCCCGACAGTGCGGAGCTGTCCGGCAGATGGGCCGGCGTCCTGCGCGGGCTCGCCGGCCGCGACAGCGTGCCGGGCACCATCCGGGGCCGCGCCGCCCGGCTGCTCCTCGACGAGGGCGGCCTCGACGAGGACGAGGCCGCGCGGCTCATGGGTCTCGCCCTCTCGCCCGGCACCCCGCCCGCAGACGCCGCCGCCTGGATCGAGGGGTTCGTCGGCGGCGCCTCCGGCGGAGGGATGCTCCTCGTCCACGACGAACGGCTGCTCGTGCTGGTCGACACCTGGCTGACGAACGTCACGGCGGACGCCTTCACCGACGTCCTGCCGCTGCTGCGCCGCACGTTCTCGGCGTACGAACCCGGCGTGCGCCGCACCCTGGGCGAGCTGGTCGCCCGCGGCCCGTCCGCCGCATCCGGCCGCACGGAGGCCGGCCTGCCCGGCTTCGGCACCGGCCTCGACGACGAGCGGGCCGACGGAGTCCTCCCGGTGCTCGCGCTGATCCTGGGAGACATCGACATGGCGGGAGCGGGCCGATGACCGGAACGACCGGCGGAACGGGGCACGACGAGCGGCTGCGCCGCTGGCGCATGGTCCTCGGCGGCGGCGAGGCCGACGGCACCGGCCGCTCCCTCACCGGCACGGACGCCGCCATGGACGGCGCCCTGACCGCGCTCTACGGAGGAGGCACGAAGAAGACCGGGGCGAGCGGCACCGGGCGCGACCGGTCCGCAGGCCTCGGTGCCTCCGCGCCCTCCGTCGCCCGCTGGCTCGGCGACATCCGGACGTACTTCCCCAGCTCGGTCGTCCAGGTCATGCAGCGCGACGCCATCGACCGCCTCGGGCTCTCCACCCTCCTCCTGGAGCCCGAGATGCTGGAGGCCGTCGAGGCGGACGTCCACCTCGTGGGCACGCTGCTCTCCCTGAACAAGGTCATGCCCGAGACGACCAAGGAGACGGCCCGAGCGGTCGTACGGAAAGTCGTCGACGACCTGGAGAAGCGGCTCGCCACCCGTACCCGGGCCACCCTCACCGGTGCGCTCGACCGCTCGGCCCGGATCAGCAGGCCCCGGCACCGGGACATCGACTGGGACCGCACGATCCGCGCCAACCTCAAGAACTATCTGCCCGAGTACCGCACGGTCGTCCCCGAGCGGCTCGTCGGCTACGGCCGGGCGGCGCAGTCGGTCAAGAAGGACGTCGTCCTCTGTATCGACCAGTCAGGGTCGATGGCGGCCTCCGTCGTCTACGCCTCCGTCTTCGGCGCCGTACTCGCCTCCATGCGGTCGATCGCGACCCGGCTCGTCGTCTTCGACACGGCGGTCGTCGACCTCACCGACCAGCTCGACGACCCCGTCGACGTGCTCTTCGGCACCCAGCTCGGCGGCGGCACCGACATCAACCGCGCCCTCGCCTACTGCCAGTCCCAGATCACCCGGCCGGCCGACACCGTCGTCGTCCTCATCAGCGACCTCTACGAGGGGGGCATCCGCGACGAGATGCTGAAGCGGGTCGCGGCCATGAAGGCGTCCGGCGTCCAGTTCGTCGCCCTCCTCGCGCTCTCCGACGAGGGAGCCCCCGCCTACGACCGCGAGCACGCGGCGGCGCTCGCGGCGCTCGGCGCCCCCGCCTTCGCCTGCACCCCGGACCTCTTCCCCGAGGTGATGGCGGCGGCGATCGAGAAGCGGCCGCTGCCCGTGCCGGGCACGGCACAGACACTGCGGAATCCGTAGCCGGTTAACCACCCGGCCGGCCGCGTCCGGGCACACTGAGGCCCATATCACATCGGGGTCCTCGGGGCCCTCACCTCGCGTCCGGGCGCGTCGTGAGGGCCGTACACCCCTGTTCCCACCTGTGCCAGGGGTCACCAGGTCACCGCCGTGGACCCCTACGGACCGCCCCGGAACCCCTACGATCTGTGACCCGTATCACCGCTCCTGTGTGACCTGCGATTTAGGGACCCACGGCCTGCGGGGATAACCTGCGAGACGGACATGCCGCGTCCACGGACACCGTGTACGCCTCCCTTGTGACAGCGCAGTCACGTTGCCCTCCGCGGCACGCCCACGCAGACAACGAACCGCGATCATCAGAAAAGGGACGGACGCGCGTGGACCTGTTCGAGTACCAGGCGAGGGACCTCTTCGCCAAGCACGGTGTACCGGTGCTGGCCGGTGAAGTCATCGACACGCCTGAGGCGGCGCGCGAGGCCACCGAGCGTCTTGGCGGCAAGTCGGTCGTCAAGGCGCAGGTGAAGGTCGGCGGCCGCGGCAAGGCCGGCGGCGTGAAGCTGGCCGCCACCCCGGACGAGGCCGTCGCCCGCGCGACGGACATCCTCGGGATGGACATCAAGGGCCACACGGTCCACAAGGTGATGATCGCCGAGCTGTCCCCGGAGATCGAGGCGGAGTACTACGTCTCGTACCTCCTCGACCGCACCAACCGCACCTTCCTCGCGATGGCGTCGGTGCAGGGCGGCATGGACATCGAGGAGGTCGCGGAGAAGACCCCCGAGGCCCTCGCGAAGGTCCCGGTCAACGCCGTCGACGGCGTGAGCATCGAGAAGGCCCGCGAGATCGTGGCCCAGGCGCAGTTCCCGGCCGACGTGGCCGAGGGTGTCGCCGAGGCCCTGGTGACCCTGTGGAAGACCTTCGTCGCCGAGGACGCGCTCCTCGTCGAGGTCAACCCGCTGGTCAAGACCAAGGACGGCCGGATCCTGGCGCTGGACGGCAAGGTGTCCCTGGACGCCAACGCCGACTTCCGTCAGCCCGGGCACGAGGCGCTCGAGGACAAGGACGCAGCCAACCCGCTCGAGGCTGCGGCCAAGGCCAAGGGCCTCAACTACGTCAAGCTGGACGGCGAGGTCGGCATCATCGGCAACGGCGCCGGCCTGGTCATGTCGACCCTGGACGTCGTCGCGTACGCCGGTGAGAACCACGGCGGCGTGAAGCCGGCCAACTTCCTCGACATCGGCGGCGGCGCCTCCGCCGAGGTCATGGCGAACGGCCTGGAGATCATCCTGGGCGACCCGGACGTCAAGTCCGTGTTCGTCAACGTCTTCGGTGGCATCACCGCCTGTGACGAGGTCGCCAACGGCATCGTGCAGGCCCTGGAGCTCCTCGCCTCCAAGGGCGAAGAGGTCACCAAGCCGCTGGTCGTGCGCCTCGACGGCAACAACGCGGAGCTGGGTCGCAAGATCCTGTCGGACGCGAACCACCCGCTCGTGCAGCGTGTGGACACCATGGACGGCGCGGCCGACAAGGCCGCCGAGCTCGCGGCTGCGAAGTAAGGGACGAGGTCAAGCACACCATGGCTATCTTCCTCACCAAGGACAGCAAGGTCATCGTCCAGGGCATGACCGGTGCCACGGGCATGAAGCACACCAAGCTCATGCTGGGTGACGGCACCAACATCGTCGGTGGCGTGAACCCGCGCAAGGCCGGTACGTCCGTCGACTTCGACGGCACCGAGGTCCCGGTCTTCGGCTCCGTCGCCGAGGCGATGGAGAAGACGGGCGCCAACGTCTCCGTCCTCTTCGTCCCGCCGGCCTTCGCCAAGGCCGCCGTGGTCGAGGCGATCGACGCCGAGATCCCGCTCGCGGTCGTCATCACCGAGGGCATCGCCGTCCACGACTCCGCCGCCTTCTGGGCGTACGCGCAGTCGAAGGGCAACAAGACCCGCATCATCGGCCCGAACTGCCCCGGTCTCATCACCCCGGGCCAGTCCAACGCCGGCATCATCCCGGGCGACATCACGAAGCCGGGCCGCATCGGCCTGGTCTCGAAGTCCGGCACGCTGACGTACCAGATGATGTACGAGCTCCGTGACATCGGCTTCTCGTCCGCCGTCGGCATCGGTGGCGACCCGGTCATCGGCACCACGCACATCGACGCCCTCGCCGCGTTCGAGGCCGACCCCGACACCGACCTGATCGTCATGATCGGCGAGATCGGCGGCGACGCCGAGGAGCGTGCGGCGGACTTCATCGCGAAGAACGTCACCAAGCCGGTCGTCGGCTACGTCGCGGGCTTCACCGCGCCCGAGGGCAAGACCATGGGCCACGCCGGTGCCATCGTCTCCGGCTCCTCCGGCACCGCCCAGGCGAAGAAGGAGGCCCTCGAGGCCGCCGGCGTCAAGGTCGGCAAGACGCCGACCGAGACCGCCAAGCTGGCGCGCGCCATTCTGGCCGGTTAAGCAAAGCCTCGCGGGCTCGAGCAACGTCTGAACCGCACAGGTGGGCCCCGCCCCCGCCCGGGAGACCGGGTGGGGACGGGGCCCGTTCGCGTACCGCGGGGCGGGAGTCAGTGCGGATCGGGGATCAGCCGCTCCGGCCCGTTGTGGGGCTGGGAGCGGAGCCGGTCGTGCAGCCTCACGTCCTCGGGGGTGAGCTTCGGCGAGCCGCCGCGGACGGGTACCCCGTTGACCCGCTCGCCGGGGTGGATCAGCGGCAGGTACTGCGTCGGCGCGGTCGCGGCCGTCAGGGCCGTCACCGCGATGAGGGCCGCCGTCACCCCCACCACCGCACGCGTCCACATCCGGCTGCTCCGCTCGCTGCCGTCCCGTACGGACCGGGCCTCCGCGAGCGTCGCCGTCGGTGTCTCCGCGACCAGCGCGCCCAGCGTCCGCTGCAGGGCGTCGGGGTCGGCGAGCGCGGGCACGCGCTCGCCGATGGCGGTGCGGGCATGCATGACGCGGTTGGCGGCGGCGGGGGTGCTCGCCTCCGTCTCGGCCGCCGTGTCGGGCAGGTCGAGGCCGAGACCGTCGTAGAGCAGGACGGTACGGCGGTACGGCGGCGGCAGCTCCAGCAGCGCCCCGAGCAGCTCCCGCCGCGCGGGTTCGGTCGGCGGTGCGTCCGGATGCTTGTGGGCGCGGCGCAGCCGGTGCCAGGGGGACAGCGCGTACTCGTACGCCGCCGCCCGCACCCAGCCCACCGGGTCCCGGTCGACCGCGACCTCGGGCCAGCGCTGCCATGCCTGCTGGAAGGCGCGCTCGACGGCCTCCCGGGAGAGCCGGCGGCGGCCGGTGAGCAGGTACGTCTGGTGGAGGAGTCCCGGCGCCGCGTGGGCGTAGAGCGCGTCGAAGGCCTCCTCCGGGGTGAGGGAGGGCACCGCGGGGGCCATGGGGGCCATGGGTGCCTCGGGTGCTACGAGGGCCTCGGGTGCCTCGGAGGCTTCAGGCGCTACGAGGGCCTCGCGTGACTCGGAGGCTTCAGGCGCTACGAAGGCCTCGGGTGCCTCGGAGGCTTCAGGCGCTACGAGGGCCTCGGGTGCCTCGGAGGCCTCGGGTGCCTCGAAGGCCTCCGGGGCCGGAGCCTCGAGGAGCTGCTCGGCCGGCGGGTGCGGGGGCAGTGGGGGAGTCTCCACCGGTTTCAGTCTCTCCAGGGGCTGCTGGGTGTCGGGGGATCCCGCTCGGACGGCCCGCGGGGCCTTCTGGCCTCCGCCGATGCCGAGAGCGGCTGCCGCGGGGCCCTTGGGCGGCTTCGCCGCTCGCTTGGTCGCGGCCCTCGGACGGGTGTGGGCGTTCGGGGCGGCCGGCGGCGGATCGGAGGGCGTGTGCTGCTCGTCGTACGCGCCGATCAGCTTCACGTACGCCTCCTGCTTGCGCCCCCGTGGCGAGGTGCGGCCGGTCTCCCAGGACCGGACCGTCGCCCGCGTGACACCCATGGCCTCCGCGACCTGGTCCTCGCTCAAACCTTTGGCCTCGCGCAGTCTGCGCCGCTCCTTGGGAGAGGGGATGCTCCGGTTCATGGGCGACGACCTCCCGCAGGGTTCCGGGCGGAAAAGTACATAAACGTATCTTGAGCGACACAACGGCGTTTTGCCTGTTACGCGAGAAAAGCGCGTGTCGTTGGCAGCATGGGCGCGTGAACCGTCTGACCGAACGGCCCTCCTCGCCGTCAGCCGAGACCGTGGTCCGGAGCGGCCGGTCCGCCGCCCTGGCGACCGCCTTCGTGCGCGGCGGGGTCGCGGCGGGGCTCGGCCTCGGCGCGCTGGCGGTCCTCGTGACCGGACTGTGGATCAGCTCGCCCTACCCCGACAGCGGCCCCGGCGGGGCCCTGCACACCGCCGCCGGGCTGTGGCTGCTCGCCCACGGCGTGGACCTGGTCCGCACGGGAGCCATGGCCGGGGCGGGCGCGCCCGTGGGCGTGGCGCCCCTGCTGCTCATGGCCCTGCCGGCCTGGCTGCTGCACCGGGCCGCGCGGGACACGATGGAGCCGTACACCGAGCAGACGACCGGGCCCCGGTCGTCCGCGAGCGCCGCGGTGGCCGCCATGGCCGGCGGGTATCTGCTGGTCGCGGTCGGTGTCGTGGTCTACGCGGCGAGCGGTCCGCTGCCGGCGGACCCGGTGGCCGCAGGCCTGTGGCTGCCCGGAACGGTGGCCGCGGCGACGGGTCTGGGTGTCTGGACGGCGGCCGGGCGACCTCTGCCCGAGCAGGAACAGACGGCCGTGGCGCTGCGCGCGGCCGGACCGGCGCTCGTGGCCCTGCTGGGTGGCGGGGCCGTCGTGTTCGCGGCCTCGCTGGTCTGGCACGCGGGCGCGGCGCACGCTTCCTTCGCGGGGCTCGCGGGGCCTTCGGGGGAGTGGTCGGGGCGCCTGTCGGTGCTGCTGCTCGCCGCCGCGCTGGTGCCGAACGCGGCGGTCTGGGGTGCGTCGTACGGCCTCGGGCCCGGGTTCGCGCTCGGTACGGGCGCGTCCGCGACCCCTCTGGGCCTCACCGGAGCCGCGGCCGTCCCGCCCTTCCCGCTGCTCGCCGCCCTCCCCGCCGAGGGCCGGGGGAGCTGGCCGCACTGGGCCGCGGCGGCCGTACCGCTGGTGGCGGCCGTGATCCTCGGGGCGGGTGTGGGCCGCTCGGCGCGGACCTGGACGGCCCGGGACACGGCGCTGACGGCTCTGATCGGCGCCTGGGTGTGCGGGGCGGCGACGGCGCTGCTCGCGGCGGCCGCCGGAGGCCCGCTCGGCACGGGCCGGCTGGCGGAGTTCGGCCCGGTGTGGTGGCAGGCCGGCGCGGCGGCGGTGCTGTGGTGCGCGGCGGTGGGGGTGTCGGTGGCGCTGGGGGTACGGGCCTGGGCCCGGCGCGGCATGAAGCCGGCGTCCGAGCCGAGGGCGACGGAGCCGCCGGGCGCCCCCGTCACGCTGCCGGGCCCCGCTCCGGACCCCGTACCGGCGCCCGTCCCCGTGCCCGTGGCCGCCCCGCTCACCGAGGAGGCGGCGCAGGACGACGACGATGCGGGGTTCGAGCCGTACGACTACCTGCCGGCGGCCTGGGAACCGGCCCTGCCCCCGCTGCCCCCGCCGCCATGGGCCCCGCCCCCGTCCCTGCCGCCCGAAGTCCCGTGGCCTGCCCCGTCTCCTGCTCCTTCGCCTGCGCCGTATCCGGCGCAGGGTCCCGAGGGCGACGCGTAGGGCGGGCCTACTTCGGTACGCCGAACGGCTCCCGCAGCGGCTCCGGCAGCAGGTCGTTGCAGGCCAGCTGGCCCGACCTGGTCAGAGCGTCGTCGCGGCAGGTGTAGAAGTCGCGGTAGGCCATCTGCATGGTGAAGCCGCCCGCCACGATCAGCAGGGACAGCACCGCGGCGACCAGACCGCTCACGGCGGCCGTGCGCTGCGCGCGGGCCGCGATGCGCGAGGTCCCCGGCTGGACGGGCGGCTGGGGGCCGCTCGCCGAGAGGGGTTGCGGCTGGACGGGTGACGGGCCGTGCGTTCCGGGCGTTGCCTGCCCCTGCCCCTGCCCCTGCCCCTGCCCCTGCCCCTGCCCCTGCGCCTTCGGCTTGGACCGCAGCGCGCTGATCGACCAGTACATGCCCAGCGCGCCGAGCAGCAGCGCCAGCTCCGGGATGTCGAAGATCGCGAAGAAGAACGCCCACATGCCCGCGAGCAGCGCGTACCGCGCCCGCCGCTGCGTTGGGTCCGTGGGGTCCCACCGGGGCCCCGGCCCCTGGCCCTGGCCGTCGGGGCCTGTGGGGCGCTCCGGGCGCCGGCCGAAGCCGTCGGTGGAGCGACCGGGCTGGCGGCTGCTCCAGCGGCCCGGGGCCCCGGAGCGGTCGGAGCCGTCGGGGGCCCCGGACGACCCGGACGACGGGTCGTCGTCCGAGCCCTCCGGCCGCCGCGGCTGCCACGGCTGGTCCGGCTGCCCCTCGGGCGGCGGCGCGAACGGGTTGTTGTCGTCCGTGGACTGGCGTTCCGGCATCTGCTGAACGTCTTCCCTCTGTCGTCGCAACTGCTGTCTCAACTACGGGCTGAACTGTCGTCGAACCCCGACGCTACCCCCCGGCCACGCCCCCGTCCCGTGGGGGCCTTCCCGTGTGCCGGTATCGTTGCTGACGGTCGGGCCCTTCGTAGGGTTCCCCGTATCCAGAGGCACGATTCGTTCGTGCGACCGTACAAACACCACGGAAAGAGTGACCCAGTGGCCGCCGCCCGCCTCGTCGTCCTGGTCTCCGGCTCCGGCACCAACCTTCAGGCGCTGCTCGACGCCATCGCCGCCGATCCCGAGGGGTACGGCGCGGAGATCGTCGCCGTCGGCGCCGACCGCACCGGCATCGCGGGTCTGGACCGGGCCGAGCGCGCCGGTCTCCCCACCTTCGTCTGCCGGGTGAAGGACCACGCGACCCGCGAGGGGTGGGACCGCGCCCTGACCGAGGCCACCGCCGCGTACGAGCCCGACCTGGTCGTCTCGGCCGGTTTCATGAAGATCGTCGGCAAGGAGTTCCTCGCCCGCTTCGGCGGCCGGGTCGTGAACACCCACCCGGCGCTGCTCCCCAGTTTTCCCGGTGCCCATGGAGTGCGGGACGCACTCGCGTACGGCGCGAAGGTCACCGGATGCACCGTCCACTTCGTCGACGACGGCGTCGACACCGGCCCGATCATCGCCCAGGGCGTGGTCGAGGTCCGGGACGAGGACGATGAAGCCGCTCTCCATGAGCGCATCAAGGAAGTCGAGCGCTCGCTGCTCGTCGAGGTCGTGGGGCGTCTGGCCCGGCACGGCTACCGCATTGAGGGACGAAAGGTAACAATCCCGTGACCGCCGAAGGTACGAAGCGCCCCATCCGCCGCGCACTCGTCAGCGTCTACGACAAGACCGGCCTTGAGGAGCTGGCCCGCGGCCTGCACGAGGCGGGTGTCGCCCTCGTCTCCACCGGCTCCACCGCCTCGAAGATCGCCGCGGCCGGTGTCCCGGTCACCAAGGTCGAGGAGCTCACCGGCTTCCCCGAGTGCCTGGACGGCCGCGTCAAGACCCTCCACCCGCGCGTGCACGCCGGCATCCTCGCCGACCTGCGTCTGGAGGACCACCGCAACCAGCTCGCCGAGCTGGGTGTCGAGCCCTTCGACCTGGTGATCGTCAACCTGTACCCGTTCAAGGAGACCGTCGCCTCCGGCGCCACCCCGGACGAGTGCGTCGAGCAGATCGACATCGGCGGCCCGTCGATGGTCCGCGCCGCCGCCAAGAACCACCCGTCGGTGGCGGTCGTCACCAGCCCGGCGCGGTACGCGGACGTCCTCGTGGCGGCGAGGGAGGGCGGCTTCGACCTGACCGCCCGCAAGCGCCTGGCGGCCGAGGCCTTCCAGCACACCGCCGCGTACGACGTGGCTGTCGCCTCCTGGTTCGCCGACGACTACGCCGCCGCGGACGACTCGGGCTTCCCCGACTTCCTCGGAGCCACCTACGAGCGCTCCAGCGTGCTGCGCTACGGCGAGAACCCGCACCAGGGCGCCGCGCTCTACGTCGACGGCACGGGCGGCCTCGCCGAGGCCGAGCAGCTGCACGGCAAGGAGATGTCGTACAACAACTACACGGACACCGACGCCGCGCGCCGGGCCGCGTACGACCACTCCGAGCCGTGCGTCGCGATCATCAAGCACGCGAACCCCTGCGGCATCGCCGTCGGCGCGGACGTCGCCGAGGCCCACCGCAGGGCGCACGCCTGTGACCCGCTGTCCGCCTTCGGCGGCGTGATCGCGGTCAACCGTCCGGTCTCCGTCGCGATGGCCGAGCAGGTCGCCGAGATCTTCACCGAGGTCGTCGTCGCCCCCGGTTACGAGGACGGCGCCGTCGAGATCCTCGCCAGGAAGAAGAACATCCGCGTGCTGCGCGCCGAAGGCGCCCCGGCGAACCCGGTCGAGGTCAAGCCGATCGACGGCGGCGCGCTCCTCCAGGTCACCGACCGCCTCCAGGCCGAGGGCGACGACCCGGCGAACTGGACGCTGGCGGCGGGCGACGCCCTCTCCGCCGAGGAGCTGGCCGAGCTCGCGTTCGCCTGGAAGGCGTGCCGCGCGGTCAAGTCCAACGCGATCCTGCTGGCGAAGGACGGCGCCTCGGTCGGCGTCGGCATGGGGCAGGTCAACCGCGTCGACTCCGCGAAGCTCGCGGTCGAGCGGGCGGGCGAGGAGCGCGCGCGGGGCTCGTACGCGGCCTCGGACGCGTTCTTCCCGTTCCCCGACGGCCTGGAGATCCTCACGGCGGCCGGCGTGAAGGCGGTCGTGCAGCCCGGCGGCTCGGTGCGCGACGAGCAGGTGGTCGAGGCGGCGAAGAAGGCGGGCGTGACGATGTACTTCACGGGCACCCGCCACTTCTTCCACTGACCGCAACGGTACGACGGGCGGCCCGCCGGTACGTGACGTACCGGCGGGCCGCCCGTCTCGGTCTGTGGGGCCGCCCGAACGCTCTGGTCTAATGGGTTGCTCTTTTGTCGGCGGCTGGTGGGTGGGGGCGCGGTGTTGGATGTACAGAGCGGGGCGGTGGAGACCTCCGCCCCGGAGACCGGCCGCGCCGAGCCGCCGGTGCGCGGGCTCGCCGAGGCGCCCATACGTCCGTACGCCCTGGTGGCGGCCGTGCTGTGCGCGCTCTACTTCCTCTACTCCTGGGTCCAGTACGCGCACTTCCGTACGCCCTCCTGGGACCTGGGGATCTTCAACCAGTCCGTCCGGGCCTACGCCGAGTTCCGGGCGCCGATCGTCGACATCAAGGGCCCCGGCTTCCTCATACTCGGGGACCACTTCAGTCCCGTGACGGCGCTCCTCGCGCCCCTGTACTGGATCTGGTCCTCCCCGCTCGCCCTGCTCTTCGCGCAGGCCGCGCTCTTCGCCGCCTCCGCCGTCGTCGTCGGCCGCACCGCCCACCAGGTGCTCGGCAGCCGCGCCGCCGGCCTGGGGCTCACGGTCGCCTACGGGCTGTCCTGGGGCCTCCAGGAGGCGGTCAAGTCCGACTTCCACGAGATCGCCTTCGCCGTCCCGCTCCTCGCGCTGACCTGCCGCGCCCTGCTCCTCGGGCGCTGGACGGCGGCCGCCGCCTGGTCCGCGCCGCTGGTGCTGGTCAAGGAGGACATGGGGCTCACCGTCGCGATGGTCGGCGCCGTCCTCTTCCTCAAGGGGCAGAAGCGCCTCGGTGCCTCGCTGGCCGCCTTCGGCGCCGCCTTCTTCGCCCTGACGGTCCTGGTCCTGATCCCGGCGGCGAGCCGGGTGGGCCAGTACGACTACTGGGCCAAGATCGAGAAGTCCAGCGAGGGAGCCGACGTCTCCTTCGTCCAGGTGCTGCTCGGCTCGCTGGGCTCCGGCGTGAAGTGGGAGATGATCTTCTTCCTCGTCGGCGTCACCGGTTTCCTGGCCCTGCGCTCACCGCTGATGCTCCTCGTGCTGCCGACGCTCGGCTGGCGCTTCCTCTCCCAGGACCCGAACCACTGGGGGATGGTCTGGCACTACAGCGCGATCCTGATGCCGGTCGTCTTCCTCGCGCTCGTCGACGGCGTCCGCGCCGTGCGGACCTCCCCGCGCGCGTGGCTCGTGGCGTACGGGAAGGTCGTCGTCCCGGTCGTCACGGCGGTCGCGATCGTGGTCGCCCTGGACCTGCCGCTGCGGGAGCTGCTGCGCTCGGAGACGTACCGTACGGACGCCCGGACCGTGGAGGCCCGGAAGGCGGTCGACGCGGTGCCGGCGGGGGCGAGCGTGGAGACGAACGTCACGCTGATGGCGCACCTCACCGCGGACCGCAAGGTCTACTGGGTGGGCGGGGCGAAGGGCGTCAGCCCGGACTACCTGGCCCTCGACCTGGCCTCGGGCTGGTCCCAGCCGGTGACGGACCCGGTGCAGCTCGCGTCCCAGCTGCACCCGGAGGCGCGGTACGAGGTGTCGGCGCAGTCGGGACAGTTCGTCGTGCTCAAGCGGAGCTGAGCGTGGGGTGGGCGTGCGGGCGGGACGCGCACGGTCACCCATGCCGAAGGGGCCCGGTTCCGTGCGGAACCGGGCCCCTTCGGTGTGCCGACGCGACGATCAGTACTGCGCGCGCTGACGGTTGAACCAGGCCGAGCCGTCGCCCTTGCCGACGAAGACCGCGACGAGGATCGCCATCACGGTGTGGGCCAGGCCGATGACGACGAACGGGTAGATGCCGAGGATCGCCGTGATGATGCCGAAGACCAGGGCCGTGACGCGGACGCCGTTGCCGCCGCTGCCGAACTTGGCACCGAGCACGATGGCGAGGACACCCCAGGCGAGGATCAGGACGGTGACGCCCCAGACCGCGCCGACGGACCAGTCGGCCACCTGCTGGAACTGGACGTCGTCCTTCAGCGCGGGGTCGTTCTTGGCGGCGCTGACGCCGACCGCGGCGAGCGCGGCGAAGACGGCGCCGAGGATCTGGAGACCGCCGATGACGAAGAGCATCACGCGGGCCGCCTTCACACCGCCCGGCATCTCCGTGACGCCCTGGTAGCCGCCGCCGTAGGGCTGCTGGACCGGGGGAGCCTGCGGGTAGCCGTAGCCCGGCTGCTGGCCCTGCTGCTGGGGGTAGCCGTAGCCCGGCTGCTGGCCCTGCTGCTGGCCGTAGGGGTTGTTCGGTTCACCGAAGCTCATCGCGGGATTCCTCCGTTGGTCTGTGCGGGGACAACGCGGCCCGCGACGGAGGAGATTTCACAGCGTATGAGCGATTTGCCCCCCGGCACTGCCCGCGGCAGTTCGCGGACATCGTCGTCGTAGCGTCGACTTTTTGTCCAGTCGGTTCGCACGGGTGTTGTGCGAGTGCAACCTTTCCGTCCGCCTCCGCGCGGCCGGTGCCGACGCGAATTGGAACAAGCGAGGGGTCATCCGGGAGGATGGGCCCATGAGCGCCCAGATTCTCGATGGCAAGGCCACCGCAGCCGCGATCAAGACCGATCTGACCGCCCGCGTGGCGGTTCTGAAGGAGAAGGGCGTCACGCCCGGCCTCGGCACGATCCTGGTCGGCGACGACCCGGGCAGTCAGAAGTACGTCGCGGGAAAGCACCGCGACTGCGCGCAGGTCGGCATCGCCTCGATCCAGCGCGAACTGCCCGCGACGGCCACGCAGGAGGAGATCGAGGCCGTCGTACGGGAGCTCAACGAGGACCCCGAGTGCACCGGCTACATCGTGCAGCTCCCGCTGCCGAAGGGCATCGACGAGAACCGCGTCCTGGAGCTGATGGACCCGGCCAAGGACGCCGACGGTCTGCACCCGATGAACCTGGGCCGACTCGTACTGAACGAGCCGGCGCCCCTGCCCTGCACCCCGAACGGCATCATCACGCTGCTGCGCGGTCACGGTGTGGAGATCAAGGGCGCGGAGGTCGTGGTCGTCGGCCGCGGCGTCACCATCGGCCGCCCGATGCCGCTGCTGCTCACGCGGCGCTCGGAGAACGCGACGGTGACGCAGTGCCACACCGGTACGCGTGACCTGGCGGCGCACCTGCGGCGCGCGGACATCATCATCGCGGCGGCGGGCGTGCCGCACCTCATCAAGCCGGAGGACGTGAAGCCGGGCGCGGCCGTCCTCGACGTCGGCGTCTCGCGCAACGGCGAGGGCAAGATCGTCGGTGACGTGGACCCGGGCGTGAACGAGGTCGCGGCGTGGATCTCCCCGAACCCGGGAGGCGTGGGCCCCATGACCCGCGCGCAGCTGCTCGTCAACGTCGTCGAGGCCGCGGAGCGCGCGGCCGAGGCGCTCTGACGATGACGTCGCGCGTGACGGGGGGCGACACGTCGGGCGCCCCGGATGCCGCGGGCGCCGCGGGCGCGTCTGGCGCGGGTACCTCGGGAGCCCGGCGTGTCCCGGACGCTTCCGGCGCGTCTGGCGCGGGTGCTCCGGGTGCTCCGGGTGCTCCGGGTGCGTCCGGCGCGGGTACCTCGGGAGCCCGGCGTGTCCCGGACGCTTCCGGCGCTTCGGGCGCCGGGGCTCGGGAAGCGTCGGCAGCCTCGGACACCACGGACACCACGGACACCACGGACGCCTCGGACACCACGGGAGCCCCGGACGCCTCGGACGCCCCGGCGGTCGAGGGTGTGGAGGGCGTATCGGAGGCCGGGGGCGATTCCGGTGCTGCGGCGTCCGGTGACGCGCCCGGACGGTCCCGGCGGCCTCCGGCGCTGACGACCGACACCGCGCGGCCAGAAGGCGGCGGACGGGCCGCGGCGGGCGGGGCTCCGGCGCCCGCACGCCAGTGGCCGCTGCTGACCGTGCTCGGACTCGCCGCGCTGGGACTGCTGGTCGTCGGGACGGACCTCTTCCCGCAGGCGTTCCGGATCGGGACGATCCTCGTCGGGGTCGCGCTTCTCACCGGCGCCGGACTGCGGCGCGCGCTGCCGTCGGTGGGCATGCTCGCCGTACGGTCGCGGTTCACCGACATGGTGACGTACGGCGTCATGGGCGGGCTCATCGTGCTGCTCGCGCTGATGGTGCAGCCGGCCCCCTGGCTGAGGATCCCGTTCCTGGAGGACATCCTCCACCTGACGATCACCTAGCCGCCTCGACGGCGGAACGGCGCCCGTCCTCTCCCCCGAGGGAGGACGGGCGCCGTTCCTCTTTGAGGATCATGTACGCGCCAACGTGGTTCAAGCGCCGCCGGTGCCCTGTGGCACGGAAGTGACCATTCCGCTACTCCGTCACGCTCCGGGGGCGTGCGCTCGACGCGTACGCACCCCTGCGCCCCCGCCCACGAGCTGTCATCCTGGCCCGAGCATCTTCCGGGGGTCGTCCAGGGTGACGAGGGGGAACCGCACATGGCTCGTGGGAAGGCGCCTCCCGACGAACCCGATGCGCGCGTACGCGAGTTCGTGAGCCACCTGCGGCGGCTCGTCGACCGCAGCGGGCTCAGCGTCGCCGCCGTCGCCGACCGCACCGGCCACAGCAGGGCCGCCTGGGAGCGGTACCTCGACGGACGGCTGCTCGCGCCCCGGGGCGCCGTCGTCGCGCTCGCCGAGGTGACCGGCGCGGACGCCGGCCGGCTCACGGCGATGTGGGAGCGGGCCGAGCGCGCCTGGAGCGGTGCCGAAGGGCGCCACGAACCTGCCGCGGACCCCCGTCGGCCCTCCCGGAGTCTCTCCGCCCACGGCGCGGTCGTCTCCACGGAGACGAGCGGCAGCAGCGGCGGCGATCCGCACGGCTCCGGTACGGAACCCGGCATCGGCGCCGGGCCGGGACGCGGCTCCGGTACGGAACCCGGCGGCGGCGCCGGGCCGGGACGCGACGCCGGTACGGTACCCGGCAGCGGCGCCGGGCCAGGACCCGGTTCCGGGCCAGGACGCGGCTCCGGTACCGGACGCGGCTCCGGTACCGGACTCGGCGCCGGGCCGGGACCCGGCCCGGGTGCGGGACTCGGCTCCGGCTCCCGTGCGGGCTCTGCCCCTCCGCGCCGCCCCGCCGGCCCCGCGGGGCCGGCGGACGCGCCGCCACCCGCCCCTCTGCCGCCCCGTCGCCGCGCGCTCCTGATCGTCACCGGGTTCCTCGGAGCCGTGCTCGTCATCGCCGCCGCCGTCCTCCTCGCCGACGTCGGCTCCGGTGGCCGCGCCGACGGCCGGGCCGGCACCGTCGCGGGTCCCTCCACCGCCGCCCCCGGCACCACTCCGAGCACGCCGCTCCCCGCCGGAGTGAGGTGCACCGGCGCGGGCTGCACCGGCCAGGACCCGGAGACCATGGGGTGCGGCGGCACGTTCGCCACCACCGTCTCCCGGACCCCGGTCGGCGCCGCCGGGCTGCTCGAAGTGCGCCACAGCAGGACCTGCGGCGCCGTCTGGGCCCGGATCACCGGGGCCGCGCCCGGCGACACCCTGCGCATCACCGCCGGTGGCCCCCACGGGGGCCCGGAAGCCGCCGGCCAGGACGCCACCGTGGGCGCCGACCCCGACGCGTACAGCCCGATGCTCGCCGTCACGGACGCGGCGGACGCGACCGCGTGCGTGACGCGGACGAGCGGCGCGCGGGTGTGCACCGGCGGTCGCTGACCCCGGTCGGGTGGCAGTGAGCCGGACCACAAGGGGGTGGGGGTTGGACGGGTCCCGGGTCGGATAGCCTGACCGCTGGATATCTCTTCACGTCGAGACATCGGGCCGACCGATCGATCGTCGATCAGGAGAGGTGTCCGACACCAGGGGCAGGGACCCCCACCGCCAGCTGTCTTACGGAGATCGCCATGACCCGCACTCCCGTGAATGTCACCGTCACCGGCGCGGCCGGCCAGATCGGCTACGCGCTGCTCTTCCGCATCGCCTCCGGCCACCTGCTCGGCGCGGACGTGCCGGTCAAGCTGCGCCTCCTCGAGATCCCGCAGGGCGTCAAGGCCGCCGAGGGCACCGCCATGGAGCTCGACGACTGCGCCTTCCCGCTGCTCAAGGGCATCGACATCTTCGACGACCCGAACCAGGGCTTCGAGGGCGCGAACGTGGCCCTGCTCGTGGGCGCCCGCCCGCGTACCAAGGGCATGGAGCGCGGCGACCTGCTCGCCGCCAACGGCGGCATCTTCAAGCCGCAGGGCAAGGCCATCAACGACCACGCCGCGGACGACATCAAGGTCCTCGTCGTCGGCAACCCGGCCAACACCAACGCCCTGATCGCCCAGGCGGCGGCCCCGGACGTCCCGGCCGAGCGCTTCACCGCGATGACCCGCCTGGACCACAACCGCGCGCTCTCGCAGCTCGCGGCCAAGACCGGCGCGTCCGTCGAGGACATCAAGCGCCTCACCATCTGGGGCAACCACTCGGCGACCCAGTACCCGGACATCTTCCACGCGGAGATCGCCGGCAAGAACGCCGCCGAGGTCGTCGCCGACGAGCAGTGGCTGGCCGACACCTTCATCCCGACCGTCGCCAAGCGCGGCGCCGCGATCATCGAGGCCCGTGGCGCGTCCTCGGCCGCCTCGGCCGCCAACGCCGCCATCGACCACGTCCACACGTGGGTCAACGGCACCGCCGCGGGCGACTGGACCTCCATGGGCATCCCGTCGGACGGCTCCTACGGCGTCCCGGAGGGCCTGATCTCCTCGTTCCCCGTCACCTGCAAGGACGGCAAGTACGAGATCGTCCAGGACCTGGACGTGAACGAGTTCTCCCGCACCCGCATCGACGCCTCGGTGCAGGAGCTGGCGGAGGAGCGCGACGCCGTCCGCGAGCTCGGCCTCATCTGAGACCACCGCGCGGCGCGACCGACGCGCTGACGTAC
Organism: Streptomyces sp. NPDC013457; assembly: GCF_043089925.1. Classification (NCBI taxonomy): domain Bacteria; kingdom Bacillati; phylum Actinomycetota; class Actinomycetes; order Kitasatosporales; family Streptomycetaceae; genus Streptomyces; species Streptomyces sp. NPDC013457. Next base: position 380,761 of record NZ_JBICBL010000005.1, on the reverse strand, counting down.
CGACGACCGCCCCCGGCCTGCGAGGCCGGGGGCGGTCGTGCGTGAGCCCGCCCGCGGAGACGAGCGGAAACCGCGGAGACGAGCGGAAACCCGCGGAGACGAGCGGAAACCCGCGGAGGCGTGCCAGACCCGTGGAGGCCTGCCGGGACCCGGGGAACTACGGGCGCTCCGCCGCCAGTTCCGCGGCCAGCCCCGCGACACCCTTCAGCGTCCGCAGCAACAGCCCCGGCCCGAACGTGATCCGGGTCGCGCCCAGCCGCCCCAGCTCGGCGAACGACGGTCCGTCGGGCAGGGCCAACACGTTGACCGGCACGTCGATCCCGGCGCGCAGGAGCGGGAGATGCGCCGCGGGCGCCTTGATCGGATAGACGCAGTCCGCGCCCGCCGCCACGTAGAGCCGAGCCCGTCCGATCGCGTCGTCCACGTCGTTCACTCCGCGCACATACGTGTCCACTCGCGCGTTGACGAAGAGCAGCGGCCCGGCCTCCGCCCGTACCTCCGCCAGCCGGTCGGCCTGCTCCCTGGGGTCCCGCAGCCCGCTCGACCGGTCGCCGTCCTCCAGGTTCACCCCGGCCGCGCCCGTCTCCAGGGCCCGCTCCACGAGCTCCTTGGGCGGCAGCCCGTAGCCGTCCTCCAGATCGGCCGTGACCGGTACGGAGACGGCGCGGACGATTCTCGCCACCGCCGCGAACATCTCCCCGGCCGGAGTCTGCCCGTCCTCGTACCCGAGGGAGGCGGCGATCCCGGCGCTCGGCGTGGCGAGCGTAGGGAACCCGGCCTCCTCGAAGACCCGGGCGGAGGCGGCGTCCCAGGGGCCGGGGACGATCAGCGGCGCTCCGCCCGTCCGCCCGGCGTGCAGGGCGCGCACCGCCTGGGCGGCGGGCGCCCCGGGCACCGGCCCGGTCACTTCTTGTACTGCCCGGGCGTGTAGTGGCCGGGGGTCATGCGGGTGGTGACGGCGATCCGGTTCCAGGCGTTGATGACGGTGATGGCGCCGATGACCTGGGAGAGCTCCGTCTCGTCGAAGTGGGCGGCGGCCCGCGCGTACACCTCGTCCGGGACGAAGCCGTCGGTCAGGACGGTGACGGCCTCGGTCAGGGCCAGGGCGGCGAGCTCGCGCTCGGTGTAGAAGTGCCGCGACTCCTCCCACGCGGACAACTGGACGATCCGCTCGACCGACTCGCCGGCCGCGAGCGCGTCCTTGGTGTGCATGTCGAGGCAGAACGCGCAGTGGTTGATCTGTGAGGCGCGGATCTTGATCAGCTCGTAGAGGGTGGGGTCGATGTCCTTCGCCGCGGCCTGTTCGAGCCGGCTCATCGCCCGGTAGAACTCCGGAACCTGCTCGGCGAGGTTGAGGCGGGGGGCGTGCTCGTCGGCGCGGGCGAGGGTGGCGAGGTCCTGCGTCGTGGTGGTCATGGCTCTCACCGTACGAGCGCGATGGCGCAGGAGTATGGTCCATTCGCATGGCAGAAGACTGGGCCACTCTCGGGGTCGACCTCCATCTGGACCTGCGCGGATCCGGGCTGCGTACGGGGCTGATGGACGCGCTGCGGGAGGCGGTGCGCAGCGGGCGTCTGAAGGCGGGCGTACGGCTGCCGTCCTCCCGCTCGCTCGCCGCCGACCTGGGGATCGCGCGCAACACCGTCGCCGACGCCTATGCCGAGCTGGTCGCGGAGGGCTGGCTGACCGCACGGCAGGGGTCCGGGACCCGGGTCGCCCCGCGGGCCGTGCCGCGCCGGCAGGTCACGTCGGGCGTTCGCCCCACGGCGGTGGCCCGGCGGGAGGCCGCGCGGCCCGCGTACGACCTGAAGCCGGGCTCGCCCGACCTCGCGTCCTTTCCGCGCGCCGAATGGCTCAAGGCCTCCCGGCGCGCCCTGACCGCCGCGCCCAACGAGGCCTTCGGGTACGGCGATCCGCGCGGCCGGATCGAACTGCGCACCGTGCTCGCCGAGTACCTCGCGCGGGCGCGGGGCGTCCACGCGCGGCCCGAACGGATCGTCATCTGCTCGGGGTTCGTGCACGGGCTGATGCTGATGGCGCAGGTGCTGCGGGCGCGGAAGGTGCGGGAGGTGGCGGTCGAGTCGTACGGGCTCGACGTGCACTGGGAGCTGCTGACCGGGGCCGGGCTCGGGCTGCCCGCCCTGCCCTTCGACGAACTCGGCACCCGGACCGAGGGGTTGTCCGGGATGAAGGGCGTGGGGGCGGTGCTGATGACGGCGGCCCACCAGTTCCCCCTGGGCGGGGCGCTCCACCCCGACCGGCGGGCGGCGGCGGTCGACTGGGCGCGGGCCGCGGGCGGGCTCGTCCTGGAGGACGACTACGACGGGGAGTTCCGCTACGACCGGCAGCCCGTGGGCGCGCTCCAGGGCCTCGACCCCGAGCGCGTGGTCTATCTGGGCACCTCCAGCAAGTCCCTGGCCCCCGGGCTGCGGCTGGCGTGGATGGTGCTGCCGGAGAGCCTGGTGGACGAGGTGGTCGCGGCGAAGGGCCACGTGGACTGGGTGTCCAGCTCGCTGGACCAGCTGACCTTCGCGGAGTTCCTGGGCTCGGGGGCGTACGACCGTCATGTACGGGCGATGCGGCTGCGCTACCGGCGGCGCAGGGACGAGCTGGTGGCGGCGGTGGCCGAACGGTCCCCGGAGACGCGGGTGAGCGGGATCGCGGCGGGTCTCCACGCGGTCCTGCGACTCCCGCCGGGCCAGGAGCGGGAGGTGCTGCGGTCCGCCGCCTGGCAGGGCCTCGCCCTCCATGGTCTCGACCGCTTCCGCCACCCGGACGTCCCGCAGACCCAGGACGGCCTGGTGGTCGGCTACGCGACCCCGCCGGACAGCGCCTGGTCCGGCGCGCTGGCGGCCCTGTGCCGCGTCCTGCCGTAGGGCCGCGGGGCCGGGCCCCTCGGCCGACGCCGGGTCCGGTGCCGGGCCGCTCAGCTCGGGTCCGGGGTCGGGGGTTCTCCGAAGCGGGCCAGGAGCAGCGCGCCCGCCACCGCCACCGTGAAGCCCAGGATCGCCAGCCACCCGAAGCCCTCGCGCGTACGGTCGCCCAGCCAGATCACGCCGACCAGTGCCGGGCCGATCGTCTCGCCGACGACCGCGCCGGCCGTCGCCGTCGTCACCGAGCCCCGCTGGAGCGCGGAGGTCAGCAGGACGTACGCCGATCCGCCGCCCAGGATCAGCGCGTACACCGCCGGGTTGGCGAGGTCCCAGCTGTCGATCAGCCGGACCGCCACCTCCACCACCCCGAAGCCGAAGCCCGCGCAGAGGCCGAGCGCCAGGGCCCGCGGCCGGCCGGGCAGACGCCCGGCGGCCGCGCCGAGACCGAGGACCGCGAACGCCGCCCCGAGCATCGCCCACCGCAGCGCCTCCGACGAGCTCTGCTCGCCCTCCGGGCCCGCGGCGAGGGCGAGCATCACGAGCCCCCCGCACACCACGGCCACCGCCGCCCACTCCATCCGGTGCAGGCGGACCTTGAGCAGCCAGGAGGCGGCCACCGCCGTGACCGCCAGGCTCGCCGCGAGCGCCGCCCCCACCACGTAGATCGGCAGCGTCAGCAGGGCGATGATCTGAAGCCCGAAACCGATGCCGTCGAAGGAGAGTCCGAGCAGATATCGCCACTGCCGCATCACCCGCAGCTGCAGGGCCACGTCGACGCCGGCGCCCGTCCCGGGCTCCGCCGCCCGGGCGCCGAGCGCCTGCAACACCGATGCCATGCCGAAGAAGACCGAGGAACCCAGAGCGCAGATCATCCCAAAGAGCACGAATGGACTCTAGTGCGGGGCCGCTCGGCCACAGGCCTAAACTGTGCGGTCGCGACCACGGGATGGGGAGGCTTTTCATATGCGCAGGCTGAGGTCGAGCACGGTCGTGCTCGGCGGTATGGGGGTGCTCGCGGCGACCATCACGTCCTGCGGCTCCGAGCCCGACAGGCGGTGTGTCGACCCGCTGACCCGCGACAAGCTGCCGAGTTACGAGTGCGAGAGCGGCAGTGGCAGCAGCGGCACGGCCCGCGGCTCGTACTACTACGGCGGCAGCGTCAGCGACAACAGGGTCAGCGGCGGCAGCTTCGACAAGACGGCCGTCGACACCGGCGGCTTCGGCTGTTCCGGTTCCGGCGGCGGCTGAGCGTACCGACGACGGACGGACGGACCGAGCGACATGCGACGGCACACGATCGAGCCCCGGCCGGGGTGGCAGCGGACGGTGGAGGAGCAGGGGCTCGTCTACCCCCTGACCCGCTACCCCGACGGCTCCCTGCGCCCGTACTGGGACGAGAGCGCGTACTACTCCTTCACCCTGCCCGAGGTCGAGGCCCTGGAGGAGGTCGTCGAGGAGCTGCACGCGATGTGTCTCGCGGCGGCCGCCCACATCGTCGAGAAGGATCGTTTCGCCGATCTCGGCCTCACCGACCCCCGGCTCGTCTCGCTCGTCGCCGAGTCCTGGCGCCGCCGGGCCGAACTGCCGTCGCTCTACGGCCGGTTCGACCTCCGCTACGACGGCACGGGCCCGGCCAAGATGCTGGAGTACAACGCCGACACGCCGACCTCGCTGGTCGAGGCGGCGAGCCCGCAGTGGTTCTGGATGGAGGAGCGCTTCCCCGGCGCCGACCAGTGGAACTCGCTCCACGAGCGGCTCGTCGACGCCTGGAGGCGGCAGGCGAAGCTGCTGCCCCCGGGCCCGGTGCACTTCGTCCACTCCGACGGGGACGAGCTCGGCGAGGACCTGATGACGGTCGCGTACCTGCGTGAGACCGCCCAGCAGGCCGGGCTCGACACGGAGGCGCTGTCGGTCGAACAGATCGGCTGGGACCGGCTGTCGGGGCGGTTCGTGGACGACCGGCTGCGGTTCGTCCGCAGCTGCTTCAAGCTCTACCCGTGGGAGTGGCTGACGACGGACCGCTTCGGCCCGTACGTCCTCGACACCCTCGACAACGGCGGCGGTACGGGCACGACCTGCTGGATCGAGCCCGCCTGGAAGATGCTGCTCTCCAACAAGGCCCTCCTCGCGATCCTCTGGGAGCTCTACCCGGGGCATCCGAACCTGTTGCCGGCCTACCTCGACGGCCCGCGCGAGCTCGCCGCGACCGGCGGCTACGTCGCCAAGCCGCTCCTCGGCCGCGAGGGCGCGGGCGTCACCGTCCACGAGCCGGGCGCGGAGCCGGTCGTCCGTGACGAACCCTGCTGCTACCAGGGGTTGGCCCCGCTCCCGGACTTCGAGGGCAACCGTGTCGTGCTCGGCGCGTGGGTCGTCGAGGACGAGGCGGCGGGGCTCGGCATCCGGGAGTCGGCGGGCCTGATCACGGACGAGTACGCCCGCTTCCTGCCGCACGTCATCCTCTGATCCCGTTCGCGACGCCTACTCCGGTACGTACTCCCTGAGCGGTGCCGGCTGCAGGCCGGCCGCCTCGGCGGCGTCCAGGGCGCGCGTCAGATCCTGCTCCAGCGTCTCGTTGAAGTGCAGCAGGATGATGTCGCCGGCCCTGAGCGCCGGGGCCGGCGGGGTCCACTGCCCCCAGGTGGTGAGGTCGTACGTCCAGGTCACCAGGGCCTTCGCCCCGCAGGCGCGGGCGGTGGTGCGCGTGGTCTCGTCGTACGCGCCGTAGGGAGGGCGCAGCAGGCGTGGCCCGTCGCCGAACTCGGCGAGGTGGTGTTCGCGCGCCCCGCAGACCTCCGCCTTCTGGCCGGCCGCGTCGAGCGTGGTCAGGTCCGGGTGGCCGACGGTGTGGTTCTCGACGCGGGAGCGGCCCTGGTCGAGCAGGGTGTGGAAGTAGCCGGAGTCGTAGGAGTACGCGCCCGGGAGCAGGAAGAGCGAGGCCGGCACCCGGCGGTCGAGGAGGACCTTCGCGGCCGCCGGGTCGTGGAACCAGCCGTCGTCGATGGTGATGAAGACGACCGGGTCGGTGGTCTCGACACGGGAGACGACGGGAACGGGCTCGGGCCAGGCCGCCACGGGGGCGGCGTGCGCCGGGCCCCCGAACGCGCCGAGCAGCGCGAGCGGGACGAGGGCGGCGACGGCGCCGCGCAGCGCGCGGCGGGGGCGGGGTCTCGGCATGGTCGCATCATTGGCCTAGACCAACTCCGCTGTCAATGGCCCGAGTTGTCGCCACCGCCGACGCGGCCGCCCCCGCCCTCAGGCGGACCGGATCACTCCGAGAGAACCGCCCGCAGCTGTTCGAGACCCCAGTCCAGATCCTCCTTGCTGATCACCAGCGGAGGCGCGATCCGGATCGTCGAACCGTGCGTGTCCTTCACCAGCACCCCCCGCGCCATCAGCTTCTCGGAGATCTCCCGGCCCGTGCCCTTCGACGGCGCGATGTCCACCCCGGCCCACAGACCGCGCCCGCGCACCGCCTCCACCGCGCCGCCGCCCACCAGCAGCCGGAGCTCCGCGTGGAGATGCTCGCCCAGCTCGGCCGCCCGCTGCTGGTACTCGCCCGTCCGCAGCATCGCGATCACCTCCAGGGCCACCGCGCAGGCCAGCGGGTTCCCGCCGAACGTCGACCCGTGCTCACCCGGGCGGAACACTCCGAGCACATCCCGGTCCGCGACCACCGCCGAGACCGGGACGACACCGCCGCCCAGCGCCTTGCCCAGGACGTACATGTCCGGCACCACGCCCTCGTGCTCGCACGCGAACGTCCGCCCGGTCCGTCCGAGGCCCGACTGGATCTCGTCCGCGATGAAGAGCACGTTGCGCTCGCGGGTCAACTCCCGCACCCCGCGCAGATACCCCGCCGGCGGGACGAGGACCCCCGCCTCGCCCTGGATCGGCTCGATGAGCACCGCCACCGTGTGCGCGGTGACCGCGCGCTCCATCGCCGTCGGATCGCCGTACGGGACGATCTCGAACCCCGGCGTGTACGGCCCGTAGTGGTCGCGGGCCTCGTGGTCCGTGGAGAAGCTGACGATCGTCGTCGTCCGGCCGTGGAAGTTGTTCGCCGCGACCACGATCTTCGCGTGCCCGTCCGGCACGCCCTTCACCTCGTACCCCCACTTCCGGGCGGTCTTCACGGCCGTCTCGACGGCCTCCGCGCCCGTGTTCATGGGCAGGACCATCTCCTTGCCGCACAGCTCCGCGAGCCGGGCGCAGAACTCCGCGAACCGGTCGTGGTAGAACGCCCGGGACGTGAGCGTCACCCGCTCCAGCTGCGCCCGCGCGGCATCGATCAGCCGCCGGTTGCCGTGCCCGAAGTTGAGCGCCGAGTACCCGGCGAGCATGTCGAGGTAGCGGCGCCCCTCGATGTCGGTCATCCAGGCCCCGTCCGCCGAGGCGACGACGACGGGAAGGGGGTGGTAGTTGTGCGCGCTGTGCGCCTCCGCGGAAGCGATCGCGTCTTGCGTACTCGACACGGGATCTCCGTTCGTCCTGCGGGCCAGGGGGCGTGTGTGGCTCCCCTTCCTATCGTCGCTCGGATGCCGGACGAGGAAACCTGCGCGACGGCGCGCCCGCTACTCTGGAAACACGCACGGCGACTGGCGTACGGGGAATCGACCCTGGGGGAGCCGTGCGCGGCAGACCACACGAGATGCCGCCCGCCTGGGCATCTTCGGGACCGTACATCCCGCGTGGCGCCGCCCAGCAGGCTGAGCAGTGCTCCGGGATCCACCGAACGCCCGGAGGAACCGCCGTGACCGTCACCCCGCAGGCCGCCGATCTCGCCGCCCGCCACCCCGCCCTGGCCGCCGCCGACCCCGAACTCGCCGCGCTCGTCGGTGCCGAGGAGCTGTTGCAGGCCGAGACCCTCAGGCTGATCCCCAGCGAGAACTACGTCTCCCGGGCCGTCCTCGAAGCGTCCGGGACCGTCCTGCAGAACAAGTACAGCGAGGGCTACCCCGGCCGCCGCTACTACGAGGGCCAGCAGAACATCGACCAGGTCGAGACCCTCGCCGTCGAGCGCGCCAAGGCCGTCTTCGGCGTCGAACACGCCAATGTGCAGCCCTACTCCGGCTCGCCCGCCAACCTCGCCGTCTACCTCGCCTTCGCCGAGCCCGGCGACACCGTGATGGGCATGGCCCTGCCGATGGGCGGCCACCTCACCCACGGCTGGGGCGTCTCCGCCACCGGCAGGTGGTTCCGCGGCGTGCAGTACGGCGTACGCCAGGACACCGGACTCGTCGACCTCGACCAGGTCCGCGAGCTCGCCCTCAAGGAACGGCCGAAGGTGATCTTCTGCGGTGGCACCGCGCTGCCCCGCACGATCGACTTCGCCGCGTTCGCGGAGATCGCCCACGAGGCCGGGTCCGTGCTCGTCGCCGACATCGCCCACATCGCCGGCCTGATCGCGGGCGGCGCCCACCCCTCTCCCGTCCCGTACGCCGACGTCGTCTCGACCACCACGCACAAGACCCTGCGCGGCCCGCGCGGCGCCATGCTGATGTCCCGCGAGGAGCACGCCAAGGCCCTCGACAAGGCTGTCTTCCCCGGCCTCCAGGGCGGCCCGCACAACCAGACCACGGCCGCCATCGCCGTCGCCCTGCGCGAGGCGGCGCAGCCCTCCTTCCGCGACTACGCCCACGCGGTCGTCGCCAACGCCAGGGCGCTGGCCGAGGCGCTCCTCGCGCGCGGCTTCGACCTGGTCTCCGGCGGCACCGACAACCACCTGATCCTGATGGACCTCACCCCCAAGGAGGTCCCCGGCAAGGTCGCCGCCAAGGCCCTCGACCGCGCCGGGATCGTGGTCAACTACAACACCGTCCCCTACGACACCCGGAAGCCCTTCGACCCGTCGGGCATCCGCATCGGCACGCCCTCCCTCACCTCCCGCGGTCTCTCCACCGCGCACATGGAGCTGGTTGCCGACTGGATCGACCGCGGCGTCGCCGCCGCCGGATCGGGCGACGAGGACGCCCTGCTCGCCGTCCGCAAGGAGGTCGCCGAACTGATGGCGGCCTTCCCGGCCCCGGGCCTCCCGGCCTGAACCCGCCGCCGCGTCGTCCTGACCGGCCGGGCGTCCGGCCGGTCAGGAAGGGCCCGGTGACCGTCCCGGCTCAGCCCGCCGACTCGGCCACGGCCCGCGCCCGCTCCAGGGACGGCTCGCCCTCCAGGCGCAGCGTCAGGGCTCCCGCGTTCCTCGTCCACAGGAGCGTGGGGCCCGCCGTGCGTATGGAGTGCGACCAGGTCCGTCCGCTCGCGTCCGTCATCGGAAAGCGCAGCAGATGCGGCTCGGCGAACCAGTAGCCCTCGGCGCCGTCCGGCAGATCCACCCACTCCGGATGCGACCGCACCTGCTTGGCGAAGCCGGCCTCCAGCCGCGCGGAGAACTCGTCCAGCCGGACCGTCCGGCCGTCCGCCCCGCGCCAGCACAGGCTGATCACCGCCCGTCCCTGCTCCGCCGAGCCTGTCACCGACACCGCGTCCGGGGCCCCGAGCGCGCCCGGAACCAGCGGCTCGAACCCGGCCCTCCGCCCGGCCTCCGCCGGCGGAACGGGCGAGGGGCATCCGGGCACCGCCGCGCCGGGCGCCGGACGCGCACCGGGGTCGTACCGGACCTCGACCCCGCCGAAGCCGAACCAGTCGGCCACCGTCGCCCGCACCGGCGGCGTGAGCACCAGCACCACCAGGACCCCGGAGAGCGCGGCGAGCAGAGCCTTCCAGCGCCTGCGCAGGGACGCGAGGCGCCGCCGCCGCGCCGGCGTCGGCACCCGCTCCGCCAGGAGCTGGGCGAGCACCCGCTCGGCCATGGACTCCCCGTCCACGTCCGGCACCTTCAGCCGGCGTCCCAGCTCCCGCAGCTCATCGGGGAGCCCGTCGCCGCCCCTCGCGTCCTTCATGCCCGTCACCTCCCTCCAGCGCCGGCCCCAGCCTCTTCAGCGCCCGGCTCAGCCGGGACTTCACCGTCCCCCGCGGCCAGCCGAGCGCGGCCGCCGTCTCCGTCTCGTCGAGCTCCAGCAGATACCGGTGGATCACCACCTGCCGGTGGTCCTCGCTCAGTCCGTCGAGCGCCGTGAGCAGCTGACGGCGTCTCTCCTGCTCCTCGGCCGCGACCGCCGGGTCCGCCCCGTCCGGTATCCGCGGCTCGGAGGCCAGCAGCTCCGCCTCCCGCCCCGCGACCGCCCGCTGCCGGCCCGCCGCCCGCACTGTGTTCCTCGTCTCATTGACCACGATCCGCAGCAGCCACGGCCGGAACGCCGACCCCTCCTTGAACCGCCCCAGCGACCGGTACGCCTTGAAGAACGCCTGCTGCACGACGTCCTCCGCCTCCGCGCCCGCGCCGCACGCCACCGCCGCCCTCAGCGCGACCGCCGTGTGCGCGCGGACCAGCGCCGCGTACGCCTCCACCTCCCCGGCGCGTACGCGTGCGATCACCGCGGCCTCGGCTCCGTCGTCGACGACCCGGCCCCCCTCCAGCGTCCTCACACCTTTGATACACCGGCCGCGGCGGATCGGTTCCCGGTCCGGGATCAGTTCGTTCCCGCACCTGAGAGAATGTGGGACATGGCCTCTGACAGTCCCCGTGTGCTCTCCGGAATCCAGCCCACCGCAGGCTCGTTCCACCTCGGCAACTACCTCGGCGCCGTCCGCCAGTGGGTCGCCCTGCAGGAGTCCCACGACGCCTTCTACATGGTGGTGGACCTGCACGCGATCACGGTCCCGCAGGACCCCGCGGAGCTCCGTGCCAACACCCGGCTCGCCGCCGCGCAGCTGCTCGCCGCCGGCCTCGACCCCGAGCGGTGCACCCTCTTCGTGCAGAGCCACGTCCCCGAGCACGCGCAGCTCGGCTGGGTCATGAACTGCCTGACGGGCTTCGGCGAGGCCTCCCGCATGACGCAGTTCAAGGACAAGTCCGCCAAGCAGGGCGCCGACCGCGCCACCGTCGGCCTCTTCACGTACCCGATCCTCCAGGTCGCCGACATCCTGCTCTACCAGGCCAACCAGGTCCCGGTGGGCGAGGACCAGCGCCAGCACATCGAGCTGACCCGCGACCTCGCGGAGCGCTTCAACGGCCGCTTCGGCGAGACGTTCACGATCCCGGCGCCGTACATCCTCAAGGAGACGGCGAAGATCTACGACCTGCAGGACCCGGCGATCAAGATGAGCAAGTCGGCGTCGACGCCGAAGGGCCTGATCAACCTCCTCGACGAGCCGAAGACGACCGCGAAGAAGGTCAAGAGCGCCGTCACCGACACCGAGACGGTCATCCGCTTCGACCCCGAGACCAAGGCCGGCGTCTCCAACCTGCTCACGATCATGTCCACGCTCACCGGGACGAGCATCCCCGACCTGGAGAAGAGCTACGAGGGCAAGATGTACGGCGCCCTGAAGACCGACCTGGCGGAGGTCATGGTGGACTTCGTCACGCCGTTCCGGTCCCGTACGCAGGAATATCTGGACGACCCGGAGACGCTGGACGCGATCCTGGCCAAGGGCGCGGAGAAGGCACGCGCGGTCGCCGCGGAGACGCTGGCGCAGACGTACGAGCGGATGGGCTTCCTGCCCGCGAAGCACTGAGTCCGAGGACTCTGGCCTCAGGGGTGGTGCAGGCCGCACACTGGCGGCTGCACCATTACCCGAAATGACACGACTATGGAGGAGAACGACGTGGGGACCGTAACGCTCGGCGTTTCGATCGCGGTCCCGGAGCCCTACGGCAGCCTGCTCCAGGAGCGGCGCGCGGGCTTCGGGGATCCCGCCGCGCACGGCATCCCCACGCACGTCACCCTCGTGCCGCCGACCGAGGTGGACGAGGCGCGGCTGCCCGCGATCCAGGCACACCTCGCCGAGGTCGCCGCGGGCGTCCGCTCCTTCCCCGTGCGCCTCAGCGGCACGGGAACGTTTCGCCCGCTGTCCCCGGTCGTCTACGTGACGCTCGCCGAGGGCGTCTCCGCCTGCGCCTGGCTCCAGGAGCGGGTACGGGACGAGTCCGGGCCGCTCGTGCGCGAGCTGCAGTTCCCGTACCACCCGCACGTCACCGTCGCGCACGGCATCGCCGAGGAGGCGATGGACCGGGCCTACGCCGAGCTGGCCGACTTCGAGGCCGCCTGGACCTGCTCCTCCTTCGCCCTGTACGAGCAGGGCGCGGACGGCGTGTGGCGCAAGCTCCGGGTGTACGAGTTCGGCGACGCGCGCCCCGTCACCGCCGTCCCGTCCCAGGCCTGCGCGCCGCTCGACGAACCGTCCCCGACGGCGGGCTGACCGGGGCCGCCCTCTTCGGCCCCACCTCCCCGCCCGGCCCGCGCGGGCTGCCGGTGTCAGACCGGCAGCCGCCGGAACACCGGCCTCGGCACGTGCCGCAGCGCCGACATCACCATCCGCAGCGCCCCCGGCACCCACACCGTCTCCGAGCGCCGCCGCAGGCCCAGCTCGATCGCCGTCGCGACCGCCTCCGGCGTGGTCGCCAGCGGCGCCTCGTCGAGCCCCGCGGTCATCCGTGACCGTACGAAGCCGGGGCGTACGACCATGACGTGCACCCCGGTCCCGTGCAGCGCGTCGCCGAGCCCCTGGGCGAACGCGTCGAGGCCGGCCTTGGACGAGCCGTAGATGAAGTTCGCGCGGCGGGCGCGCTCGCCGGCCACCGACGACAGCACCACCAGTGAGCCGTGCCCCTGCGCCTGCAGCGCGCCCGCGCAGATCAGCCCCGCCGAGACGGCGCCCGTGTAGTTGGTCTGGGCGACCCGGACGGCGGCGAGCGGATCGGCCTCGTCGTGCGCCTGGTCGCCGAGGATCCCGAAGGCGAGCAGCACCATGTCGATGTCGCCCTCGGTGAAGATCTTGCCGAGCCGCTCCTCGTGCGACGTGGTGTCGAGCGCGTCGAACGGCACCGTCCGCACGTCCGCGCCGAGCGCCCGCAGCGAGTCCGCGGCGGCCGCCAGGGCGGGCGAGGGGCGCCCGGCGAGCCAGACCGTGCGGGTGCGGCGGGCGATCAGCCGGCGGGCCGTGGCGAGCCCGATCTCGGAGGTGCCGCCGAGCAGGAGCAGGGACTGCGGGGCGCCGAAGGCATCCTTCATGACGATCAAACTCCTCGGAGAGTGCGATGCGGAGGGCGGGGACGGAAGGCGGATCGGAAGGCGGATCGGAAGACGGATCGGAGGGCGGACGGAGAGCGGGCTGAGAGACGTCCGCAGGACGGTTCAGAGGGCGAGGCGCCGGGAGAGGTCGGAGGTGAAGACGGAGTGCGGGTCGAGCGTGGCCCGCAGCGCGCGGAAGTCGGCGAGCCTCGGATACATCGCGTCCAGCAGCTCCGGCCGCAGCCGCGAGTCCTTCGCCAGGTAGACCCGGCCGCCCGCGTCCGCCACCTCCTCGTCGAGTTCGTCGAGGAAGGCGCCCAGGCCGGAGAGCCGGGTCGGGATGTCGAGCGCGAGCGTCCAGCCGGGCACGGGGAAGGAGAGCCAGCCCGGGTCGCCCGTGCCGAAGCGCTTGAGCACGGCGAGGAACGAGGGGCAGCCGCGGCGCGCGATCCGCTTCACGATCCGGCGCAGCGTCTCCTCGCGTCCGTGGCCGACGACGAACTGGTACTGGACGAATCCGCCGCGCCCGTAGATCCGGTTCCAGTGCGGGACGCCGTCCAGGGGGTGGAAGAACGTGGACATCCGCTGGAGTTCGCCCCTGCGGCCGCGGGGCGCCCTGCGGTACCAGAGCTCGTTGAAGAGACCGACGGCCGTGCGGCCGAGCAGCCCCTCGGGGACCAGGGCGGGCACGGCGGGCAGCCGGCCCGGGCGGAAGGCGAGGGGAGCGCGGCGGGCGTGGCGGTCCCGGACGGGGATCGCGTCGTACGGGGCGTGGTCGCCCCGGGTCAGGACGGACCGGCCGGTGGCGGCGCCGCGCGCGAGGAGGTCGATCCAGGCGACCGAGTAGCGGTAGCGGTGGTCGGTGGCGGTGAGCCGGGCCATCAGCTCGTCGAGGTCCGCGGCGCGTTCGGTGTCGACGGACATGAGGGAGGTCTCGACGGGGAGCAGCCGGAGGGTCGCGGAGAGGATCACGCCCGTCAGGCCCATGCCTCCGGTGGTGGCGTCGAAGAGGTCCGTCCCGGGCAGGACGGTGCGGATCTCCCCGTCGGCGGTGAGGAGTTCGAGGGCGGCGACATGGCGGCCGAAGGAGCCGGAGACGTGGTGGTTCTTGCCGTGGATGTCGGCGCCGATCGCGCCGCCGACCGTGACGTACCGGGTCCCGGGGGTGACGGGGACGAACCAGCCGAGCGGAAGGAGAACTTCCATCAGGCGGTGCAGGCTGACGCCGGCGTCGCAGACGACGGTGCCGCCGACGGCGTCGACCGAGCGGATCCGGTCGAGGCCGGTCATGTCGAGGACGGAGCCGCCGGCGTTCTGCGCGGCATCGCCGTAGGCGCGGCCGAGACCGCGCGCGATGGAGCCGCGGGCACCGCAGGCGCGGACGGCTTCGGATGCCTCCTCGTACGTCCGGGGGCGGTGCACGCGCCCGAGGGTGGGAGCGGTGCGACCCCAGCCGGTGAGGGGCTCGTCGTCGGTGTGGGCAGCCATGAAGGCGACCGTATCGCCCGATCTGAGTGTTATGGATGGTTTGCTCTCGGTTCGTCGAAATGGGTGATTAAAGGAGTGTCAGGAAAGATTGCCGTGCGGTGACCGGGCCGCCGGGTCAGAGTCACCCCCGGGCCGACGGAGGAGCCCGTCGAGAACCGGGAGGCGGAGCCGATGCGAAACGCGGACTGGGCCGGGGCCGAGCGGAGAATCCTGGCAGTCCTGCGCGGCTGCGGACGCCGCGCGCCCGTGGCCACGGCCGCCCGTGCGCTGTCGTTCGGCGGAGAGCACGGCGCCCTCTGGCTCGCCGCCGGTCTCGTCGGCGCCGGGCTGGACCGGGAGGGGCGATCCGGCTGGCTGCGCGGTACGGCCCTGGTCGCGGGGGCGCACCTGGCGAGCATGGGGGCCAAGCGGGTGGTCCGGCGGCCACGGCCGGGGACGGCGGAGTACGAGCCCCTGGTCCGCACGGCCGGCCGGCACTCCTTCCCCAGCTCCCACGCCGCGTCCGCCGCCGCGGCGGCCGTCGCCTTCGGCGCCCTCCACCCGACGGTCCGCCGCCTCGCCGCCCCCGCGGCGGCCGCGATGTGCCTCTCCCGCCTGGTCGTCGGCGTCCACTACCCGACGGACGTGGCGGCGGGCGCCCTCCTGGGCGCGGCGACGGCCGGCCTCGCCCGCCCCTGGCTCCGCCCGCCGGCCACCGCCCTCGCAGCGCTCGCCGGTGGGCGCCGTGGCTGAGCGCTCCGCCGCCGTCCTCGACAACCCCGTCGGCGTACGGGACCACCGGCGCGGGCCCGGGCGCACGCGGCCGTACGCCGTGGCCGCCGGCCTCGTCAGGACCGCCCGGCCCCGGCAGTGGGTCAAGAACGTGCTCGTCGTCGCCGCGCCCGTCGCCGCCGGCCAGCTCGTCTCCTGGCACACGGCCGCCCGACTCGCCCTGGTCTTCGCCCTGTTCACGGCCGCCGCGTCCGCCGTCTACCTCGTCAACGACGCCCGTGACGCGGCCGCCGACCGCGCCCACCCCGTGAAGTGCCGCCGCCCCGTGGCCTCCGGGCTCGTCCCCGTACCCCTCGCGTACGCCACCGGCACCCTCCTCGGCGCCGGGGCGGCCGTCGCGAGCGCGGTCCTGTGCAACCCCATGACCGCCGCGCTCCTCATCGCGTACCTCGTCATGCAGGTCGCCTACTGCCTGCGGCTCAAGCACGTCCTCGTCGTCGACCTCGCCGTCGTCACCACCGGCTTCCTCATGCGAGCCATGGTCGGCGGGGTCGCGCTCGCGATCCCGCTCTCCCGCTGGTTCCTGATCACCACCGGCTTCGGCGCGCTCTTCATGGTCGCCGCCAAGCGCTACTCCGAGGCGGTCCAGATGGAGGACGCGCGCGGCGCGACCCGCGCGCTGCTCACCCAGTACACGACCGGATACCTACGCTTCGTCTGGCAGCTGGCGGCCGGAGTCGCCGTCCTCGGCTACTGCCTCTGGGCCCTGGAGAGCGGCGGCGTCGCCACCGGCAGCCTGCTGCCCTGGCGCCAGCTCTCCATGATCGCCTTCATCCTCGCGGTCCTGCGCTACGCCGTGTTCGCCGACCGCGGCTCCGCAGGCGCCCCCGAGGACGTCGTGCTGCACGACCGCCCGCTCGCGATCATCGGCCTGGCCTGGGCGGCGATGTACGGCATGGCGGTCGCGGACCTGTGAGGCCGCCGGAAGTACGCCGTATCGGCACGAGATCAAGGGGTACGCGTACGACATGGACTGGCTGAGCAAGCTCCCCGTCATCGGCCCCTGGGTCACCCGGCTCATGAAGACGCACGCCTGGCGTTCGTACGAGACCCTCGACGCCGCCCACTGGACCCGGCTCGCCGCCGCCATCACCTTCATCAGCTTCCTGGCGCTGTTCCCGCTGATCGCCGTCGCCGCGGCGGTCGGCGCCGCGCTGCTCAGCCAGGAGCAGCTCGACAAGATCGAGGACAAGATCACCGACCAGGTCCCCGGCATCTCCGACCAGCTGAACATCGGCGGGCTCGTGGACAACGCGGGCACGATCGGGCTCGTCGCCGGCGTCCTGCTGCTCTTCACGGGCGTCGGATGGATCGGCTCGATGCGGGACTGTCTGCGCGCGGTGTGGGGGATCGACGACCAGGACGAGGGCAACCCCGTCGTACGCAAGGGCAAGGACGCGCTCGTCCTGCTCGGGCTCGGCGCGGTCGGGCTCTCCTCGCTCGCCGCGTCCTGGCTCGGCTCCACGGCCGTCGGCTGGTCCGCCGACCGGGTGGGGATCTCCGGCGAGGGCGCCACCGGGATCCTGCTCCAGGTGGCCTCCGTCGCCGTCGCCGCCGTGGCGGGCTTCCTCGTCCTGCTGTACCTGCTGACGCTGCTCCCCGGTGTCCATCCGCCGCGCCGCCGCCTGGTGGTGGCGGCGGTGATCGGAGCGATCGGCTTCGAGCTGCTGAAGCTGCTGATCGGCGGCTACATGCGGGATGTCGCGGGGAAGTCGATGTACGGCGCGTTCGGCGTGCCGGTCGCGCTGCTCCTCTGGATCAACTTCACCGCGAAGCTCCTGCTGTTCTGCGCCGCCTGGACGGCTACGGGGTCACGGTCCGGTCCGGACCGCTCGGAGCTTCCGGACGACCGGGATCCTGAACCGCGTCAGGACCCGCCGAGCCGTCAGGACTCGCAGGGCCGTCAGGACCCGCCGAGCCGTCAGGACCCGCCGAGCCGTCAGGACCCGCCGAGCCGTCAGGACCCTGAACCGCGTCAGGGCCCGCAGGGCCGTCGGTCCGAGGGCGGCGGCGGACCAGCTCCGGCAGCGGCCAGCGACGGTTGACGAGGAAGGCGGCGCCCGCCAGCAGCACCAGCAGGCCGCCGACGATCCCGAGCGCGGTCCCGACGCCGCCGACCTTCCCTCCGGCGGAGGCCTTCTGCGCGGCGTCCGGGGCGTTCTTGCCGGGCGCCGGCGACGAGCCGTCACTCTCGGTTCCGGGGTTCGTCACGGCGGACTTCGGCGGGACCAGCTCGCCCACCGGCTGTACCTTCCCGGCCGCGGCGAAGCCCCAGTCGAGCAGCCGCGCGGTCTCCTTGTAGACCGCGTGCTGCTCCTTGGACGACGGGTTCAGCACCGTCACGAGAAGGACTTTGCCGTTGCGCTCCGCAACGCCCGTGAACGTGGCGCCGGCGTGCGTGGTGTTGCCGTTCTTGACGCCGGCGATGCCCTGGTACGGCGCGACGCCCAGGTCGCCGGTCAGCAGCCGGTTCGTGTTCTGGATCTCGAAGGTCTCGCGCTTCTTCCCCGGCTTCTCCTCGCCCGGGAAGGCGGCGCGGGCGGTCGCCGCGTACTCCCGGAAGTCCGCGTTCTGCATGCCGCTGCGGGCGATCAGCGTCAGGTCGTACGCGGACGAGACCTGGCCCGGGGCGTCGTAGCCGTCCGGCGACTCCACGTGGGTGTCGAGCGCCTGGAGCTCCTCGGCGCGGTCGTTCATGTCCTGCACGGTCTTCGCGATGCCGTTGTTCATCGAGGAGAGCACGCGCACGGCGTCGTTGCCCGAGCGGAGGAAGACACCGAGCCAGAGATCGTGGACGGTGTAGGTCGACTTCTCCTTGATCCCCACGAGGCTCGATCCCGCACCGAGGCCGGCCAGATCCTCGGACGTGACGGTGTGCTTCGTCGTCCGGGGGAACTTGGGCAGCACCGTGTCAGCGAAGAGCATCTTGAGCGTGGAGGCCGGGGCGAGGGGCCAGTGGGCGTTGTGCGAGGCGAGCACCTGACCCGTCTCGGCGTCCGCGACGATCCACGACCGCGCGCTCAGCTCCCTGGGCAGCACCGGCGCCCCGGGCCCGAGCCGCACCTGCGTACCGGGCACGCCGAGCAGCGACCCGCCGAGCGACGACATCTTGGCGGGCGGCTTGGGCTGCTTCTCCTCCTTGTTGTCCGCCGTGTCCGCGTGGGCGGGGACGGCGGACAGAAGCGGAAGCAGCGCAGCAGCAGTGACCGCCCAAGCGGTCTTCTTCGAAGCAGACACGATCGAAAACGTACAGGCACGGCCCAACGATCCGAACCCCGCCGGGCGGTTCGCCGGGTCACCACCACTCGGGTGCCCGGGGCGCCCCGGGGACGAGGCACCCGGGGCGGGTGGTGATACTGAGGGTATGAAGCTCAGCCGTCCCGTCTCCTGGTTCCTGCTCGCCTTCGGGGTGTGGAGCTGGTTCATCTGGGTCACTTTCGTCAAGAACCTGTGGAACGACGGGAGCGGTCTCGCCTTCGACGACGCGGGCGACCCGACGGCCTACTTCTGGGTTCATCTGCTGCTCGCCATCACGTCCTTTGTTCTGGGGACGGTGGTCGGCGTCATCGGGTTGCGTGGAGTGCGCGCGTTGCGACGCGAGCACGGATAGGGGTTGGGGCGCGTGCTCGTCTTTCTGCTCGTGTTCGTCGTGATCCTCGGGCTCCTGGCCACGGTTCACTGGTACGTGTGGCGGCGCCTGGTGCGCGATGTCACCGCGCGGGGGAGCGTGGCGCGGCGGCTCGGGACCGTGGCGGCGTTCGGGCTGCCCGCGCTGTCGGTCGCGGCCCTGGTCTCCGCACGGGCCGGCGCCCCCTTCTGGCTCCAGCAGGTCGTGGCCTGGCCCGGCTACCTGTGGCTGGCCGTTCTGCTCTACCTGACCCTCGCGCTGGTGGTCGGCGAGGCCGTCCGCCCGCTGCTGCGGCGTGCCTTCGAGCGCCGGGAGACCGCCCCGAGCCCTTCCCCGGCCCTCGCGGAGGCCCCGGCCCGGGCCACGGTCCCGCCCTCCGCTCCCGCCGCCCCGATCCGGGAGCCCGTCGTAAGCGACGAGTCCGCCGTAAGCGACGAGCCCGCCGGGAGCGACGAGTCGGTCGCCCCCGGCGCCCCGGCCGGGAGCGACGGGGCCTCGGGCGTCGCCGGGGCCACCGCCGTCTCCCGGCGGCTGTTCGTCTCGCGTGTCGTGGGCGGGGCCGCCGCGGCCGCCGCCGTGGGGACCGTCGGGTACGGCACGTACGGCGTGCTGCGCGGGCCGCGCGTCAAGCGGGTGACCGTACCGCTGGCCAAGGTGCCGCGGGCCGCGCACGGGTACCGCATCGCCGTCGTCTCCGACATCCACATCGGGCCGATCCTGGGCCGCGCGCACACGCAGCGCGTCGTGGACGCCGTCAACCGCACCCAGCCCGACCTGATCGCCGTGGTCGGCGACCTCGTCGACGGCAGCGTCGAGAACCTCGGCCCCGCCGCCGAGCCCCTGGCGCAGCTCAGGGCCCGGCACGGTTCGTTCTTCGTGACGGGCAACCACGAGTACTTCTCCGGCGCGGACGCCTGGGTCGACCATGTGCGCGAACTCGGTCTGCGGCCGCTGCGCAACGCGCGCCAGGAGATCGCGGCCGGATTCGACCTCGCGGGGGTCGACGACATCGCCGGCGAGAGCGAGGGCCAGGGACCGGACTTCGCCGCCGCCCTCGGCGACCGCGACCGCGCCAGGGCCGCCGTCCTCCTCGCGCACCAGCCGGTCGTCATCCACGACGCCGTACGCCACGGCGTCGACCTCCAGCTCTCCGGCCACACCCACGGCGGTCAGCTCTGGCCCGGCAACTACCTCGCCGAGCTCGCCAACCCGACCGTCGCCGGTCTGGAGCGGTACGGCGACACCCAGCTCTACGTCTCGCGCGGCGCGGGCGCCTGGGGCCCTCCGGTCCGGGTCGGCGCGCCCTCCGACATCACCGTCGTGGAGCTGGCCTCCCTGCAGGCATGAGCCTCCCGGCAGGCCCCGAAGGGGCATGTCCGGAATAGCGGGATGGTGTAGCGGAACGGGTCACTCATCGCGCTGGGGTAGATACATGCCGTTGAGTCCCCCGAAGTCGCTCATCACGGACATATACCTGCACTGTGAAGGTTTACTCTTCCACTTGTGAAATCCGTGTGATTGGGTGACGCCATCGCGGCATGGCTGGGTGCCGCCGCGCCAGGGGTGGGCTCGAAAAAAGGAAGCACGGCAATGCGGTCGAAGGTCCGTCTGCGGATCCTCATCACTTGTGGAGTTCTGGTGGCCGCCGGGGTGGGAGGCTGGCAGCTGCTGCCTTCCGACGACGTCCGGACCGACCCGATCTCGGTCGGCACCACGGACGAGGTCACCTCGCTCGACCCGGCCGGAGCGTACGACGCCGGCTCGTGGGCGATGTACAGCAACGTCTACCAGTCGCTGCTCTCCTTCAAGCCCGGCTTCGTCACGCCGGTCCCCGACGCCGCCGAGAGCTGCAAGTTCATCGGCACCCGGCTCACGACGTACCAGTGCGAGCTCCGGGACGACCTGACCTTCCCCGGCGGCCGCAAGGTGACGGGCGAGGACGTCAAGTACTCCTTCGAGCGCATGCTGAACATCAAGGCGGACGTCGGTCCGGCGCCGCTCTTCGCGACCCTGAAGGGCGTCGTGGCCGAGGGCCAGAAGGTCACCTTCAACCTGACCGGCCGGGACGCGACCTTCCCGCTGAAGCTCGCCACGGGCGCCGGCTCGATCGTCGACCGTGACCAGTACCCGGCCAAGCAGCTGCGCGAGGGCACCACGGTCCAGGGCACGGGGCCGTACCTCCTCAAGGAGTACAAGCCCGGCGAGAGCGCTCGCCTGGAGCCGAACCCGAACTACCGGGGCGCCGTGGAGAAGCGCGGCGGAACGGTCGTCGTGAAGTACTTCACCGAGTCCGAGCAGCTCGCCGACGCCTGGGAGAGCAAGCAGGTCGACATCGCGCACCGGCAGATGCCGCCGGAGTTCCTGTCGACGGTGAAGGACGGCAAGGACACCGCCCGGATCACCGAGGCGCAGACGGCCGAGATCCGCAATCTCTACTTCAACGTGAAGTCCGGCTCGCCGATGGCGAAGAAGGCGGCCCGGCAGGCCGTCGCCGCCGTGATCGACCGCCCGGCGATCGTCACCGGCGCGTACCACGGCACGGTCGAGCCGCTGTACTCCCTCATCCCGCAGGGCTTCAACGGCCACAGCACCTCGTTCTACGACACGTATCCCGAGCCGTCCAAGAAGAAGGCGAAGAGCCTGCTGGAGGCCGCGGACGTCGAGACGCCGGTGAGCTTCACCCTCGGCTACCGCAAGGACGCCACGTACGGCGCCGAGGCGGCGGAGCTGAAGCGGCAGCTGGAGGCGAGCGGCCTGTTCAAGGTCAAGCTGGTCGAGGCGGAGTGGAAGGAGTTCCAGCAGGGGTACGTGAAGGGCGACTACGACGCGTACCCCGTCGGCTGGCTGCCCGACTTCCCGGACTCCGACAGCTTCACCGCCCCGCTGGTCGGCACGGACAACGCGATGCACAACGGCTTCGGCAGCAAGAAGATCGACTCGCTGATCTCCGCGACGCAGCAGTACAGCGACCGGGCGGCGGCGGCCAACGACTTCGAGGACATCCAGGCCGAGGTCGCCGAGGACGTTCCGCTGATCCCGCTCTGGCAGAAGAAGGACTACGTCCTGGCGACGGCCGAGGTCGCCGGTTCGCAGTACCTGACCGACGGCACCGGCATCTGGCGCCTCTGGGAACTCAGCTGGATCTGACGGGCGCGCGCTCGGACGAAGGCGGCTCGGCCCCTCGGGGCCTGAGCCGCCTTCGGGCTTGAGCGGCCTCGCGGGCCTGCACCGCCCCCGGGCTTGAGCCGCCCTCGGGCCCGAGTCGCGCCGGCCCGCCCGTCAGTCCTTCGAGGGCTTCGGTCGCTTGGGCCTGCCCGAGGCCGCCATGCCGGCCGCCGTCGGCATGAAGTCGGCGAGGAGGTCGTGGGTCTCGCGCACCAGGGGGCGCAGCAGCCGGAAGCGCGAGAGCGAGATCGCCCGCGCGGTGACCGGTGCGAGGCGCTCGACGAGGCGGCGGCTGTTGGCGCAGCCCTCGGAGCGGTCGTACACCCAGAACAGCACCAGGCCCATCTGCTGGAGCCAGAGCAACTGGGGGAGCGGCTCGGCCAGTTCGGGGTCGACCTTGATGTCGGCCCCGGAGATGACCCGGCGGTGGACCTCGATCGCGGCCTCGCGCGGGCCCTCCGACTCGGGGGAGAAGGGGCTGAGCGGGCTGTCCGGGTCGGCCGCGTTCTTGAAGAACTGGGCCGCGAACTCGTGGTACGGCTCGGCGATGTCGAGCCAGCCGAGCAGGACCCCGCGGATGCGGGCCGTGAGGTCCTTCTCGCCGCCGTCGAGGATGTCCGCGACGGCCGCCTGGTGCTCCTCGGCGATGTGGTAGTAGAAGCCCTGGACCAGGTGCTCCTTGGAGGCGAAGTAGTAGTACGCGTTGCCGACGGAGACCCCGGCCTCCTGGGCGATGGCCCGCATGGTCGTCTTGTCGTAGCCGCGCTCCTTGAAGAGCCGGAGCGCGGTCTCGAGGATGAGCGTGCGGGTCTGTTCGCTCTTGGCGGCCTTGGCCGGGGCCTTGGCCCCGGCGTCGGTTCCGGTCCGCTCGGGCTCGGCGGGCTGTACTTCCTTCACGTCCTTCACAGTGCCCGAGCCTAGCCGGGCGTACCGGGCACTTCGCAGCGCCCGTCCTCGCAGGCCGGTCCGCCGCCCTTGAGTGCCTCGCGCCACCTGGCGGCGGCGAGGACGGTCGCTTTGGCGAAGGGCTGTCCGGCGGGGGTGGCCAGCCAGTGGGCCTTGGGCCGGTGTTCGGCCAGGGCCCAGAGGCAGACGATCCAGGCGGAGGTGGCGCGGTAGACCTGCCCCCGGTCCCCGATCACGGTGATCTCCCTGAGGGTGGATTCGTGGTCGAGGCCCGGGAAGCGGCGCCTGGCCTCCTGTGAGGCGGCCGGGACGAGGTCGAGCGGGACGAGCTTGCGCTGCCGCAGCAGCCAGTGACGCAGATGGACGCAGAGCGGGCAGTCGGCGTCGTACAGCACGGTGAGGCGGTGTACGGGGGTCACGGGCGGCCGGCTCATCCGTCTCTCCTCACGCTCCGGCGACGGGCGGGGCCCAGGGGCCCTTGGCCGGGCCGGTCCATCCCTGCGGCGGCACCGGCGGAACCTGCTCGCGCTCCATCACGCCCCGGCGGCGGATCTTGTTGAGGACGTAGACGTTGCCCAGGTGCATCACGCCGAGGACGAGGAGGACCACGCCGAGCTTGACGGACAGGGCCTCGAAGAGCCCCCGGGCGTCTGCGACGGTCTCGTCCTGATTGAGGTAGAGGGCGACGAAGCCGAAGTTGACGAGGTAGAAGCCGACCACCAGGAGGTGGTTGACGGCATCGGCGAGCTTCTCGTTCCCGTGCAGGACGTCTGCCAGGAAGATCCTTCCGTTGCGGCTGAGCGTGCGGGCGACCCAGACGGTCAGAGCCACGCTGATGAGCAGGTAGACGATGTACGCGACGACAGTGAGGTCCATGCCCCACCCTCCCTTGAACGCGTTCAAAAGCTGGCAGTCATGACTGTAGACCCCCGTTTGAACATGTTCAAGTGGGGGTGGGGGCATGGGGTCGGGGAAGGGCGGGCGGAGGGGCCGGGGGAGGAGCGGAAGAGGGGCCGGGAAATCCGTAGGTGATCGGGGGGCCCGGCGCCTAGGGTGACGCCTGATGCTTTCCTATGACGTGGCCGGTGAAGGCCCTTCCACAGTTGTCCTGCTCCACTCCGGCGTCTGCGATCGGAGGATGTGGGACGCGCAGTTCGCGGCGCTGGCCGCCGCCGGGCACCGTGTGGTCCGCTGCGACCTCCGCGGTTTCGGCGAGACCCCGGTAGACCGCTTGCACACCCACTGCGACGATGTCGTGGAACTCCTCGACGCCCTCGGCGCCGACCGGGCCGCGCTCGTCGGCTCCTCCTTCGGCGGCGAGGTCGCCCTGGAGACGGCCGTCCGCCACTCCGGGCGCGTCTCGGCGCTCGCGCTGCTCTGTTCCGGCATCCCCGACTACAGCCCGAGCGACGAACTGCGCGCCTGGGGCCGGCGCGAGGACGAGCTGCTCGAAGCGGGCGACGTGGACGGGGCGGTCGTGCTCAACGTCGACACCTGGCTCGGCCCGGAGGCCGACGACGAGGCGCGCGAGCGGGTACGCGTGATGCAGCGGCGCGCCTTCGACGTACAGCTCGCCGCGTCCGACGAGGTCGGCCCGGTCGACGCCGGTGTGACGTCGGCGGAGCTGACCGGGATCGACCTGCCGTGCCTGGTCGTCTCCGGGGCCCACGACCTGCCCGACTTCCGGGCGATGTCGGCCCGCCTCGCCACGCTGCTGCCCGGCGCCCGTCACCTCGAACTGGAGTGGGCGGCCCACCTTCCCGCCCTGGAGCGTCCCGAGGAGACGAGCGCGCTGCTCGCCGGCTTCCTGGCGGAGGTCACAGCCCCCGGCGTATCCGTGAGCTGATCGCGCGGTCGGTGATCCCGGCGTCGGCGGCGAGCAGGAACGCCCTCGCGAGGATCACCGACAGCGTCCCGCCGTCCTCCTCGAACGGCAGGAAGACCTTCTCCGGGGCGAGCGGCGAGCGGTCCGGCCCGAGGGGGAGCGGAGCGTCCTCCGGCTCCATCAGGACGTTGCCCGAGCCCAGATGGATCCGGTACGCGCGCAACTCGCCCCGGACCCGCAGGAAGCGGTCCGTCAGCTCCGTGCGGTCCGCGATCCCGGTGCGCGGCAGCAGCCGGGCCAGCGTCTCCCGGCGGATCCGGGCCGAAGCGGTCGGCTCGCCGAACGAGCGGCTCTCCCCGTACCCGTCGTGCGCCCGCTCCTCGCCGCTGTCCTGCCACTCCGGGGCCGCGCCCACGGACGCCACTGCCACGAACAGGTCGACGTCCCGCAGTGTCTCCGACAGCACGAGCGCCGGAACGTCGCCCGGTGGGACCGTCTCCCAGGCGCCCCGCGCCCCCGCGGAGGCCACGCGGCGCTCGAAGCGGACCTGGTTGGTGGAGCAGAGCACGGAGACCCCGTCGGCGGACCGGCCGCCGTCGACCCGCTCGACGAGGAGCCGGGCCCGCCAGGACATCCCCTCGCCCACCGGCAGATCACCGCGGCGCGGCAGCTCCCGCACCATCTCGGAGGAGCCGCCCTCCTCGAAGTACCCCAGGCGGTCACCGGTCCAGCCGCGCTCGGCCATGAGCGCGCGTGCCCGGCCGTAGCGCAGGATGTGTCCCGCGAACCGGTGGGAGCACGCACCGGTCGCCGCCTCCTCCGGGGTGAGGGGGTACACCTCGCGGAACACCTGCTGGAACGGCTGGCGCAGCTCCCGCTCCGTCAGCTCCCCCCGCCACTCGGCCACTTCCTCGGCCTCGGCCCGTATCGGATGCCACAGCCGCAGCCGGGACCCGGGTGCGACCGGGGTCGCCGTCCCGTCCGCGCCGGCCAGCGCCCAGCCGCCGCCGGTCCGCTCGGGAACCCCGGCCGTCCAGCGTCCGTCGGCCTCCGGGGCGACCTCCCACAGCAGTGCGCGGGCGGCGCGGCCGGTCACCGGATGGTCGATGTAGTACCGCTCCCAGTCCTCCGCGGGCCACGTCGTCCCCGCCGCCAGATGCTCCTCCAGCCGGGCCCGCTCCACGGCCAGCAGCGTTCTGAGCTCCTTCAACGCGGAGCGGAGCAGCGTCAGTCGCTCGGCGTACGCCTCGCGGACCGCTTTCGGCGCCGACTTCAGCACCCGGCCCTGAGGGCCCCGGAACGACAGGGACGCCACGCCGGGCTCCTGCACGCAGAGCACCGCCGTGTACACCCCGAGCGTCTCCTCCCGCATGCCCCGCCCGTCGAGTCCGTGCGCGGGCACCCCACGCTCGCGCAGCATCGACGGCGTGAGCCCGGCCCGCCCCGAGACGGCCTCCAGGGCCTTGGCGGCCGCCTTGAGCACCGTCCGGTTGCGGACCCTTCCTCTGATCCGTCCGAGCCACTGGACGGCGTCGGCGGCCCGTTCGCCCTCGCACGCGCCGAGGAAGGCGACCCCGGCCGCCGCGAGCCTGGCGTTGCGGCACACCCCGCCCGAACCACCCGTGCCCGTACCGGCGTTCAGTACGACCGACCCGACGGTGGGCACCACCCAGGTGCCGGGCAGTCCGGCCGCCGCCCACAGGGCTCCGCGCACAACCGCCGCGTTCCGTTCGCCGGCCAGGCCTGGTTCGCGGTACACGCCCATGGGGTTGGGCATCACGACCAGGTGCTCCGCCTGCCCGGCGGCACCGTCGAGCAGCGCCCTGACGAGCGCGTCACCGCGCTCCACCGCCGCGAGCAGCTCTCCGGCGGCCTTCTGCCACTTCTTGGTCGGCCGGGCGGCGTCGAGCGCCGCGCAGTGCTCCAGGAACGCCGCGGCGCCGGCCGCCGCGAGCAGCTCCGGGTGCTCGGACCGCATCCGGGGCCCGTACGCGTCCTCGTCGTTCAGGAGCGCCCACGGCAGCCCGGTGCCGTCAGGAACCTCGGGGCCGATCAGCCGGTCCAGGGTCTCCCGTATCGCGGCGTTCTCCGAGCCCTCCGCCTGGTCGCCCCAGGCCGACAGGGAGGCCGTGCGGGCGGCCCGGAGCAGGGCGCGGTCGCAGTCGCCCGCCTCGCGCGCGGCGGCCAACGGGAGCCGCATCAGCGGACCGTACTCCTGCAGCAGCCGCATCGGATCGACCATGGCCATCACGCCCACGAGCCGTTCGAGCAGCTCCTCCGCCTGGGAGGCCGACCATCCCAGTCGCCGTCCGGCGAGCCAGGAGACGCTCCAGTCGGTGACCTTGTCCGCTCCGCCCCGGCACTGGTTCCGGTGAATCCACAGGGCGGCCCGGCGCAGCTCGTCGGGCGCCAGGTCCTCCAGCAGCTCCTGGACGGCCGCGCCCCCCTGGGTCCGCTGCCGTACTCCCGCCTCGTACAGCCTGACTTCCAGGCTCGTCGTCCCCACCATGCGTACGAAGGTAGGCGACCCCACTGACAGCGTCACCCCGCCCCCTCAGCGGAAGTTGCGGACCCCCGGGACCAGCGCCGTCCCCAGGCAGCAGCCGCCCACCACGACCGCGGCGGCGATCAGCGGGACCTCAGGGCCCCAGGCGGAGGCGGCGACGGGGGCGAGGGCGTAGCCGAGCGGCATGGCGGCGAGGGAGAGCAGCCAGTCGTAGGACTTGACGCGGGCCAGTGCGTGGGCCGGGACGGCCCGTTGGACGGCGGTCTCCCAGACGGGGGTGAGGAAGCCGAGACCGGTCTGGGCGAGTCCGTACGCGGCGATGGTCACCGGCGCGGGGGCGGGGACGGCCAGCAGCAGGAGCGGCAGGGCGTAGACGGCGAGACCGAGGTTGGCCGTCAGGACGGGGCGCCGGGGGCGCAGTCGGTCGGCGAGCAGGGCGCCGGCGAGGAAGCCGACGGCGCCGACCTGGAGGAGCACCACCCAGACGGTGCTGCCGCCGAGGTGGGTGACGGCGATGCCCGGGCCGAGGGTCATCAGGACGGCGGCGGCGCCGTTCCAGGCGCTGTGGCCGATGAGGCTGGTCCAGTACCAGTCGCGGGACCTGACCTCCCGCCAGCCCTCCTTGAGGTCCGTGAGCAGCGGGCTGCGCGGGACGGCCACGCGCTCGACCCGGACGGCGAGCAGCAGCAGGGCGCTGAGCGCGAAGGTGGCCGCGTCCAGGACGAACGCCCACCCGGCGCCCGCCGTGACGATCAGGGTGCCGGCGAGAGCGGGCCCGGCGAGGCGGGCGAGGCTCCCGGCGACCCCCATGGCGGCGTTGGCGCGGTGCAGGGCCTCGGGAACCACCGTCCCGGTGATCAGGGGGGCGTTGGTGGGCATCGCGAAGGCGCTCGCGGCGCCGCCGACGACTTCGGCGCCGGCGATGACCCAGAGGGACGGGTCGCCGCTCAGCAGCTGGGCTCCGACGAGGAGTTGGGCCGCGCAGCGGACGAGGTCGGTGGTCAGCGCGACCGTACGGGCGTCGAAGCGGTCGCCGACGACTCCGCCGATGGGAAGCAGGAGCAGCTTGGGGACCATCGCGCAGGCCAGGACGATCGCGAGCGCGGAACTCGATCCGGTGGCCTCCCAGACGGCGATGGCCAGGGCGGCGGGGATGGCGGCGTCGCCGAGCAGCGAGAGGACGCGGCCGGTGAAGAGGAGGCGGAAGGAGCGGGTGCGGAGGGGGTGGGGGACGGGTGCGGGCGTGGGCGCGGCGACCGTACCGGAAGAGGCGGTGGGCATGACAGGGAAGGTAGTTCGGTGGCGAATGATTCGTCAACGAAATATTCGGCCTCGAAAAATCATGGAGCGCGACGTACGATCGACACCATGGAGCCGAGCGAGCCCTCAGGGCCCACACCGCGGGACTGGACCGACGAGCATGTGACCCGCTGGCAGCCGGTCCTGCCCGGCCTCGACCCGGTGGTGGAGGGCGCCGTGACCCGGATGAAGAAGCTCTCCGTCCATCTGCGGCGGGTCCGGGAGCAGTCCCTCGTCGACTTCGAGCTGGAGCGGCACGAGTTCGACACCCTCCACAAGCTCGCCGGCCGCGGCGGCACCGCCGCACCCTCCGAACTGGCCCAGGACCTCGACCTCGCCCCCGCCTCGGTCACCGGGCGCCTCGACGCCCTGGAGAAGCGGGGCTTCGTCCGACGGACGCAGTCCACCACCGACCGCCGCCGGGTCGTCGTCCAGCTCACCGACTCCGGCCGCGAGACCTGGCTCGGCGCGATGGACGTCCTGGGTCACGAGGAGGAGCGGCTGCTCGGCGTCCTCGACGAGAGGGAGCGGGCCCTGCTCAACGACATGCTCCGCCGGATCATGATCGTCGCCGAGGAGCCGGACGGCCTCGCCGACGCTCCTCGTACCCCCTGACCCCCTGACCCCCGGGGAGGCCCCGGGCCGGACCCCGACCCGGCCCGGGCACCCCCCCGACGCGCTCAGACGCTCAGCGAGCGGGCGAAGTTGATCTGGCCCATCACCCAGTGGATGGTGTCGGGGCCGGTCGCGGGGATCATCGTGGAGTGGTGCCGGCCGCCGCTGGTCACCGTGATCTGGATGAAGCCGGTCGTCTGCTTCTCCTTCATCAGCAGGAACAGCAGACCCAGCAGGCAGAAGATGAAGAAGACGACGGCCAGCACGATCGCGACCGTGGGCATCTTCTCCTCCGTCCGCGACATGTCCATCGCGTTCCACACCGCGCCCTTGAGCGGCATCGCACCGGCCGGCGTGATGATCTGGTCACCGACGACGGTGATGTCTCCGAGGCTCAACAGCGGTGCCCCGCCGACGCCCTGACCCATCGGCGCGTGCTGCGGAGGCACCGGCACGCCCGCTGCCAGCGTCGGCTCGTACGAAGGCCCGGGCGCCGCCGGCGGATACCCGTAGCCCGGGGCCTGCTGCGGGTACCCGTAGGCGGGCGTCCCCGGCTGGTCGGGCCCCCACTTGTACTCACCATCCGCGTAAGGGTTCGGCTCGCTCATCAATCCCCGCTCTCCCCGAAGTGTTTCGGACACATGGTTCGGACACATGGTGCGCACATGGAAAACCCGAAGGCCCGTCCCCGCACGCCGCAGCGTACAGAAACGGGCCTCCGGCCGTGGCGACGGTCAGAAGCGACGCGTGATCAGCGCGCGCTTCACTTCCTGGATCGCCTTCGTGACCTCGATGCCACGCGGGCACGCGTCCGTGCAGTTGAACGTCGTGCGGCAACGCCACACGCCGTCCTTGTCGTTCAGGATCTCCAGGCGCTGCTCGCCCGCCTCGTCACGCGAATCGAAGATGAAACGGTGCGCGTTGACGATCGCGGCCGGGCCGAAGTACTGGCCATCATTCCAGAAGACCGGGCAGGACGACGTGCACGCGGCGCACAGGATGCACTTCGTGGTGTCGTCGAAGCGCTCGCGGTCCTCGGCCGACTGCAGACGCTCACGCGTCGGCTCGTTGCCCTTGGTGACCAGGAACGGCATGACGTCCCGGTACGCCTGGAAGAAGGGCTCCATGTCGACCACGAGGTCCTTCATCACCGTGAGGCCCTTGATGGCCTCGACGGTGATCGGCTTCTCGGGGTTGATGTCCTTGATCAGCGTCTTGCAGGCGAGCCTGTTCTTGCCGTTGATCCGCATCGCGTCCGAGCCGCAGATGCCGTGCGCGCAGGAGCGGCGGAAGGTCAGCGACCCGTCCACGTCCCACTTGATCTTGTGAAGGGCGTCGAGGACACGCTCCTTCGGGTCGATCTCGATCTGGAAGTCCTCCCAGACCGACGCGTCCGACACCTCGGGGTTGAAGCGGCGGATCCGCATCGTGACCGTGATGTACGGGGAGGCGGCGGACTCCGCCTCGACCTTGTCCAGTACGGGGGTAGCCATCAGTACTTACGCTCCATCGGCTGGTAGCGGGTCTGGACGACCGGCTTGTAGTCGAGACGGACGGTCTCGGAGCCGTCGTCGCCGACCTCGCGGTACGCCATGGTGTGGCGCATGAAGTTGACGTCGTCGCGGTTGGGGTAGTCCTCGCGGTAGTGACCGCCGCGGGACTCCTTGCGCGCCAGGGCCGAGACGGCCATGACCTCGGCCAGTTCGAGCAGGTTGCCCAGCTCGATGGCCTCCAGGAGGTCCGTGTTGAAGCGCTTGCCCTTGTCCTGGATGGACACGTTCTCGTAGCGCTCGCGCAGCTCGGCGATCTTCTCGACGGCCGTCTTGATCGTCTGCTCCGTACGGAACACCATCACGTTGGCGTCCATCGTCTCCTGGAGCTCACGGCGGATGTCGGCCACCCGCTCGCTGCCCGTGGAGTTGCGCAGCTTGTCGATCTGCGAGACCACGAGGGCCTCCGGGTTCTCCGGCAGCTCGACGAAGTCGTGCTTGGCGGAGTACTCGGCGGCGGCGATGCCGGAGCGCTTGCCGAAGACGTTGATGTCGAGCAGCGAGTTGGTGCCGAGGCGGTTGGCGCCGTGCACCGACACGCAGGCGACCTCGCCGGCCGCGTACAGACCCGGGACGACGGTGGTGTTGTCCGCCAGGACCTCACCCTCGACGTTGGTCGGGATGCCGCCCATGGCGTAGTGCGCGGTGGGCTGGATCGGGATCGGGTCCGTGTACGGCTCGATGCCGAGGTACGTACGGGCGAACTCGGTGATGTCCGGGAGCTTGGCGTCGAGCTGCTCCGGCGGGAGGTGCGTCAGGTCGAGGTAGACGTGGTCGCCCTCGGGACCGCAGCCGCGGCCCTCGCGGATCTCCGTGTAGATGGAGCGCGAGACGACGTCACGGGACGCGAGGTCCTTCATGACCGGCGCGTACTTCTCCATGAAGCGCTCGCCGTCCTTGTTGCGGAGGATGCCGCCCTCACCGCGGGCGCCCTCCGTCAGCAGGATGCCCATGCGCCAGATGCCCGTCGGGTGGAACTGGAAGAACTCCATGTCCTCCAGCGGCAGGCCGCGGCGGAAGCAGGCCGCCTGGCCGTCACCCGTCAGCGTGTGCGCGTTGGAGGTCACCTTGAAGAACTTGCCCGTGCCGCCGGAGGCGTAGATCACGGCCTTGGCCTGGAAGATGTGGATCTCACCGGTGGCCAGCTCGTACGCGACGACGCCGGCGGACTTCTTGACGCCGTCGACCTCGGTGATCAGCTGGTCCAGGACGTAGAACTCGTTGAAGAACTCCACGCCCTCCTTGACGCAGTTCTGGTACAGCGTCTGGAGGATCATGTGGCCGGTGCGGTCCGCGGCGTAGCAGGACCGGCGGACCGGCGCCTCGCCGTGGTTGCGGGAGTGACCGCCGAAGCGGCGCTGGTCGATGGTGCCGTTCGGGGTCCGGTTGAACGGCAGACCCATCTTCTCCAGGTCGAGGACGGCGTCGATGGCCTCCTTCGCCAGGATCTCGGCGGCGTCCTGGTCGACCAGGTAGTCACCGCCCTTGACCGTGTCGAAGGTGTGCCACTCCCAGTTGTCCTCCTCCACGTTGGCGAGCGCGGCGGCCATGCCGCCCTGCGCCGCGCCCGTGTGGGAGCGGGTGGGGTAGAGCTTCGTCAGGACGGCGGTGCGGCTGCGCTTCGTCGACTCGATGGCGGCGCGCATACCGGCGCCGCCGGCGCCGACGATGACGGTGTCGTACTTGTGGATCTTCATGACGTGGATTACCTCAGCCCCGTGCCTAGCGGATGTTCGGGTCGAAGGTGAAGATCACCAGCGTGCCCAGAAGGATGGTGAACACCGTGGCGGTGTACAGCAGGCCCTTGAGCCACAGGCGCGTGTTGGCCCGCTCCGCGTAGTCGTTGATGACCGTACGGAGGCCGTTGGCGCCGTGCAGCATGGCGAGCCAGAGCATCAGCAGGTCCCAGACCTGCCAGAACGGGGACGCCCAGCGGCCGGCCACGAAGGCGAAGCCGATCTTGGAGACGCCGCCGTCGAGGAAGAGCTGGATCAGCAGGTGACCGAGGACCAGGACGACGAGGACGATGCCCGAGAGGCGCATGAAGAGCCACGCGGCCATCTCGAAGTTGCCTCGCGTCGCCCGCGGCGTCTTGCCGGTGCGCTTGCGGGGGGCCTCGATGTACGGGGCCGGGTTGTCCACGTCGTAGGAGGCGCCTTCGACGGGACCGATCGCGGAAGTGGTGTCAGCAGACATGTCTGGCGTCAGCTCCCGAACAGTTCACGTGCGGCGTGGCCGAGGACGGGGTAGATGGAGCCCGCCATCAGCACGACCCAGATGCCTACGACGGTCCAGAGCATCTGCTTCTGGTAGCGCGGGCCCTTGGACCAGAAGTCCACGGCGATGACCCGCAGGCCGTTCAGCGCGTGGAAGAGGATGGCGGCGACCAGGCCGTACTCGAGGAGTGCGACGATCGGCGTCTTGTACGTGGCGACCACGTCGTCGTACGCCTCGGGAGAGACGCGGACGAGAGCGGTGTCCAGCACGTGTACGAACAGGAAGAAGAAGATGAGGACGCCGGTGACTCGATGAGCCACCCAGGACCACATTCCTTCCCGGCCGCGGTACAGCGTTCCAGCCGGCACGGAAAAACCCTCCGGGAGCGGGGATCAGGGTCGGCCGGCTTCAGTGTCGGTCTGACCCGGCCGGGTACGGTCCACCGGCCCTGGTCATCGTAGCGACGACTTGTCGGTTCGCTCGCGCGGGGTCCATAGGTGTGATCAAAGAGGCACGGACGGGCTATCGTCGCCGCCCGAATCACCGCATTCCGGACGCCTGTACGGGAGTGGGCGCCGCGCCGGGCAGGGGCGCCGCGCCGGGAGTGGGCGCCGCGCCGGGCGAGGGGGCGGCGTCCGGAGCGAGCGTCACGCCGATGTGGTGGGCGAGGCGGGCGCGCGCCAGACGGCGCAGCTCGTCGGCGGCGACCACCCGCTCCTCCTCCGCCTCGTTGGCGAGCCGGGACCGGATGCCGGCGAGCACCTGGTCGAGGCGCTCACCGGGCCGGACACCGTCGAGGCTGATCACGAAGGCGTGCCCGAAGCGGCTCTCGTACGCGGCGTGGGCGGCCCGCAGGGCGGTGTGCGCGGCGGGCGGGGCGTCGGGATGGGGCGCGGCGGAGGACTCCGCGGCCAGCGCCTCCTGGCGTTCGGCGACCGACAGGTCGTACCCGGCCTCGTCGGCGGCGGCGAGCAGCGCGTCGAGCGTCGGGTACGGACGGTGCGCGGTCACCCGTTCGGCCCAGCGCGGACTGTGGCAGCAGGAGAGGAGCAGCTCCTCGGCGACCTCGGCCGGGACGGCGTTGAAACACGCGAGCCCGTCGGGCGTGGCGGGAGCGGCGGGGGCTCCGGTGGTCGCGGGTGCCGTCGCCGGGGCGTGCACGGCGAGGTGCCGGGGGTCGCCCTGCTGGGCAGGTATCGCGGGGCGCGCGGAGTGCGGGGGGTTCCCGGGCGTCGCGGGCGTCGCGGCGGGTGTCCCGGGCGTCGCTGCGGAGCCCGGGGTCCGGTTCCGGGACGGGGCGCGGGTGTCGCTGGTCAGCGTGGACTCCGGGAAAGGTGGGGTGGGTGTGACGCAACGTTATCGAGGGGGTGCGGGAACTGTCCGACCGATGCACGAATTTCACCCGGAAGGGAGAGTTTCGGAACGTGTCCGTGACGTTCCGGGGTCGAGATCCTGCCCCGAATGGCCGCACGCGACCTCCTGGGGGAGGATGCCGAATGATGCGGTACGCCATACGAAGGCCCCACGCGGGCCCCACCCTCCTCGCGGCCGCGGTGGCACTGGTCACCGTGACCTCCTGCTCCGACGGCGCGTCGTCCGGCCCCACCTCCGGCGCCGGTACGCCGTCGCAGGTCACCAGCGCCCCGGCGAGCACGCCGCCGCCCAGCCCCACGCCCACCCGGACGTACCCCCTCTCCTCCGCGCCGCTCACGGTCCCCGCCGTCCGCGCGCACGAGGCGGCCAGGGGCCCCGGCTGGCGCCCCACGCCCCAGGCCGGTGTCGTCGTCGCCGCGGGCAGCGAGGGCCTCGCCGACGAGGGCCGGCTGCTCGCGGGAGAGCTCAAGATCGCGTACCGGGGGGCCGTCCCGGCCCGCGCGGGCGACGTCGAGCTGGCCCTCGGCGGCAAGGGCGCCCCCGAGTCGTACACGCTCACCACCCGTGACGGCCGGGTCAGGATCACCGGACCCGACCAGGCCGGGGTGTTCTACGGGACCCGCACCCTGAAGCAGTCGGTGAACGGATCGGGAGCGATGCCCGAGGGCACCGTCACCGACGCGCCCGCCAAGCCGCAGCGCGGCCTGAACCTCGACATCGCGCGCAAGTTCTTCACCGCCGAGTGGATCGAGGCGCGGCTCCGGGAGATGGCGGACCTCAAGCTCAACCAGTTCGGTCTGCACTTCTCCGACGACCAGGGCTTCCGGATCGAATCGGACACCCACCCCGAGATCGTCTCGGCCCAGCACCTCACCAAGGCCGAGGTGCGCCGGATCCTCGCCCTCGCGCAGACCCTGCACATCACCGTCGTGCCCGAGATCGACTCGCCCGGACACCTCGGCGCCGTCCTGCGCGCCCACCCGGACCTTCAGCTGCGCAACGTCCAGGGGGTCCCGCGCCAGGGCGCCATCGACATCTCCAACCCCGCCTCGGCGCGGCTCGTGGACGAGCTGCTGCGCGAGTACGCCGGGCTGTTCCCGGGCGGCTGGTTCCACGTCGGCGCGGACGAGTACCAGGCGCTGACCGTCCCCTCCCCGGCGGCCTCCTACCCGCAGCTGGCCACGGCCGCGCGCCAGAAGTACGGCCCCCAGGCGGGTGTCCAGGACCTGGCGGAGGGCTGGCTGAACGACCGGGCGGCCGTGGTCCGCTCCGAGGACAAGACGGCGAAGGCCTGGAACGACGGCTTCTTCCGCGGCGGGGTCGTCCAGGCCGACAAGGACATCGAGGTCGAGTACTGGACCGGCAAGGAGATCGGCGCCCGGCCGCCGGCCGAGTACCTGGCCGAGGGCCGCAAGGTCGTGAACCTGAACGACGAGTTCCTGTACTACGTCCTCGGCGAGCCGAACCAGTTCACGTACCCCACGGGCCGCCGCATCTACGAGCAGTGGACCCCGCGGGTGCTGCGCGGCACGACCCCCGTGCCGGCGCGGTACGACGCCCAGATCCTGGGCGGCCGGTTCGCGGTCTGGTGCGACCTGTCCCAGGCGCAGACGCAGGCGCAGGTGGCGGAGGGCATCCGGATGCCGCTGACGGCGACGGCGCAGAAGCTGTGGGACGCGCGGACACCGACGATGACGTGGGAGCAGTTCCGGGCGCTGGCCGCGGACGTGCGCTGAGCCGGTGGGAGTACGCTCCCCCAGCGCGGTGGCCGACCGGGCCGCCCCGGTGCCTCGGGGAGGGGCGCCGTCCACCCTCGGGGGGTCCGTTCCGTCATGCTCCGTAATCCCGTAGGCCTGTCGTACGCCGTGGCGGCGCTGCTCGCGACGACTGCCACGGCCGACGTGGCTCTCTTCGCCGCGGCGCTCGACGTACGACTGCTGATGGCCGGTGACCTGAACGATCACCCCGACCCCGCGGGCTTCGCGCACATGGGGCTCGACGTCGCGACGGTCTTCCAGACGCTGAGCCAGCTGGCGCTCGCCGTCGTCTTCATCATCTGGTTCTTCCGGGTCCGCAAGAACGCCGGGATTTTCATGCCCGACGTGCACCGGGGCGGCCCCGGCTGGGCGATCGGAGCGTGGTTCGTCCCGGTCGCCAACCTCTGGTGGCCGCGGACCGTCGCGGCCGGCACGTGGCGGGCGAGCCGCCGGGGCCCGTACGGCGAGGGCGGTGGCAAGGGCGAGTCCTTGGCGCTGCTCAACTGGTGGTGGTGCTTCTGGATCCTGACCAACCTGTCCAGCCTGTTCGCCGGAGCGGTGTACGACGACGCGGACACGGTCGAGGAATTCGCGGCCGGGGCGGGGTTCCTCATGGGCGCGGCCGTCGTGGACGTCGTAGCCGCCGTCCTCGCGATCCTGTTTGTCCGGCGTTTGACCTCTATGCAGCACCACAAGGCCACTGGCATGATTCCGGCCGCGCAGTGACGTAATCGCGCCAAGTGGCGCAGTAAGGGAAGTGCTGCGTCCGCAACGGGAGGCCCCGATGAGCCTGCTGGAACTGATCGACCGTGCCGACGAACGGAGTCTGGCGGCCTCCGGGCTCGCCTGCCTGGACCGCTGTCTGCCGCTGCTCGCACCCGACGGCGGCGAGGCGCTGCGGCCCGTCTGGGCCGCGGTGGCCCGTGGTGACGGCGGGGCGTGGGGCGAGGCGGTCGCCAAGGCCCGCGTCGAACTGGACGGTGCCGGTACGGAGGAGGGCGAGGCGGCCGGGCTCGTGCGCGAGATGCTGGGCACCGCGCCCGCCGAGTGGGCCGACGGGCCGCTGCGGGTGTGGGCCTCCGGTTGCTCCGTCACCGCGCTCGCCCTGCACGGCCGGTACGACGCCGCCGACGTCACCGACGAGTCGATCGCCCGCTGCCGGGCCGGGGACGGCTCCGGCGCCGGGCCGCTCCTCGCGGGCGAGCTGCGCCGGCAGGAGACCGTCCTCGAGTCGGTCGCGCACGGCCCGACGGGTCTGCGCCGGGCCCGCGAACTCTCCACGGAGGGCGGCCGCGTCCTGCGCGCCGTGGTCTCCCGCCGCGCCCGCACGGCCTGAGCCCGGGCGATCGGAGCGGCGCACGGGCCCGTACGACGCGAAGGACCCGTGCGCCCGGCCGGAACCGCCGTCACTCCGACGGCTTCACCATGATCAGTTCGAGCGCCGCGGCGATGTCCGCCTCCGCCTGCGCCTTGTCGAGACCGAGGCCCGTGAGGGTGCCCTCGCCGTCCTCGAACTCCAGCAGCGCCAGCAGGATGTGCTCGGTGCCGACGTAGTTGTGGCCGAGCCGGAGCGCCTCGCGGAAGGTCAGCTCCAGGACCTTCTTCGCCGCCGCGTCGTACGGGATGAGCCCGGGCACCTCCTCGGCCGCCGGCGGCAGCGTCGGGGTGACCGCCTCGCGCAGCGCCTCGGCCGACACGCCCTGTGAGTTCAGCCAGTGCATCGCGATGCCCTGGGGCTCCGCGAGCAGTCCGAGGGCCACGTGACCGGTGCCGATCTCGGCGTTGCCCGCGGCCGCGGCCTCGCTCTGGGAGGCCACCACCACGTTCCTGGCCCGGGGGGTGAAGCGGCTGAACCCGGCGTTCGCGTCCATCTTCTCCGCGTCCGGGTCCTTGGGGACGAAGCGCTTCTGGGCTGCCTGGCGGGTGACGCCCATGCTCCTGCCGATGTCGGTCCAGGAGGCGCCGGAGCGGCGGGCCTGGTCGACGAAGTGACCGATCAGATGGTCGGCCACGTCGCCGAGATGGTCTGCCGCGATCACCGCGTTCGACAGCTGGTCGAGCGCGCCGGTGTGGCTCTTCTTGATCGCTTCGATGAGGTCGTCGAGCCGGACGGGGATGGTCTTGCCGACTGGTTTCGTCATAGTGGCAACCCTAGGTTGACAGTCAGATGGTGTCAACCTTCGGTTGACAGTTCGACGCACGTCATGATGATCGCCATGACGACGACGAGCGGCCCCGCCGCACCCGGCATCACCGCCGACGACCTCCAGCACGCCGTCCGCCTCTCCCTCACCACACTCCGCGGCGCCGCGGCCGCGACCGCCGCCGACGCCTGGCAGCGCCCCGCCGGCACCCTGACCTGGAGCTGCTGGGAGACCGTCGAGCACCTCGCCGACGACCTCTTCGCCTACGCCGCCCAGCTCGGCCTCGACGCCCCGGCGCTCGACACCGAGGTGCCCTTCCTCTGGGAGCGGCGCCGCGAGGGCGGCCCCGCCAACGTCACGTACGCCGATCCCCGCGCCGGGACCACGGGGCTGCTCCAGGTCCTGGAGTCCTGCGGCGCGCTGCTGACCGCCGTGGTCCGCACGGCCCCGGCCGACCGGCGGGCCCACCACGGCTTCGGCCGCTCCGACGCCGAGGGCTTCGCGGCCATGGGCATCGTCGAGACGCTCGTCCACACGCACGACATCGCCACCGGTCTCGGTGTCCCGTTCCACCCGCCGGCCGGGCTGTGCGGCCAGGTGCTCACCCGGCTCTTCCCCGACGCCCCCGCGGACACGGACCGCTGGCCGACCCTGCTGTGGGCCACCGGCCGGGGTGACCTCCCCGGGCGCGAACGGCGCGCGTCCTGGCGCTGGTTCGGCGCACCGCGCACGGAGGGGGAGCCGACCGCCGATCTGACGGTGTGACCAGCGCCACCTCCGTCACCAGTGACACTTGCGTCCCATCGGTCGCTTGGTTGGACATGTACCGGGAAACCGACAACGTGCCGGCCATGCCGTCCGCCGACGGGATGCGCGCCTACGTGTCCCACGTCGTCGAGCGGCTCACCGCCAGAAGCCGGCTGCCGCTCGACTACTCCGTGGCCAGCCTCCGCCTGGTCGACCTGATCGTCGACGGGCTGCGCCGCGACCACCCCGACCGCGGCCGGGTCGACGGCATCCTCCAGGGCCTCGGCGGGTACACCGGCGAGGTCGTCGTGCGCCGGGCGGGCGCGAGCTGGGTGGACTTCGACGAGGGGCAGCGGGAGTTCTTCCGTCAGCCGGTCGGGATACGGATGCCCGACGGGCGGGTCTGGAACCCGCTCGGAAAGGTCGTCAACCGGTTCGAGACAGGCCCGGAGGAATCCGTACAGCGCTTCTATCTGCTGCTCCACGGGCGGGCCAGGACGCCTGTGCGCTGCCTGTGAACCAGTGACGTTTCGGCGGGTCCGTGCGCTGAACGAAGGGGGACGGCGCGTCGCGCCCTTCCCCACGAAGGGCACGGGCACGGTGTCCGGTGCCGAGTCGGTACGAAGAGGGACGTGTGGGCGCGTACGACGCGGAACTGGGCACTCTCGTCGAGCGGGCGCAGCGCGGGGACGAGGACGCCTTCGCCGGGGCCTACCGTCTCGTCCACCCCGGACTGCTCGGCTACGTCCGGGGCCTGGTCGGCGAGGACGCCGAGGACGTGGCGTCCGAGGCCTGGCTGGAGATCGCCCGTGACCTCGGGCGGTTCCGCGGCGACGGGGCGGGATTCCGCGGCTGGACCGCGGCGATCGCGCGCCACCGTGCGCTCGACCATCTGCGCCGGCAGAGGCGACGGCCCCGTACCTCCTTACTGGAGCAGGACGTGTGGGAGATGCCCGGCGGTCTCGACACGGCGGACGCCGTCCTGGAGCGGCTGTCGACGCAGGAGGCGCTCGCCCTGGTGCGCGCACTGCCGCGCGACCAGGCCGAGGCCGTGCTGCTGAGAGTGGTCGTCGGCCTGGACGGGCCGGCGGCGGCCCGCGTCCTGGGCAAGCGCCCCGGCGCGGTCCGCACGGCGGGTCACCGGGGGTTGAGGAGACTGGCGGGACTGCTCGCCGCCGCGGAGCCGCCGCGACGGCGGAAGGACGGGACATGACACGCGAACCGGACGGGCTCGCCGCCGCGCTGAGCGCGGCGCTGCGGCGCGAACAGGACGGTGCGGACACGGGCGAGGCCCGGGCGCGCGCGGCCTACCGGGCGGCACGGGAAGCCGACGCGAACGTGGCGCGCCGCACCAGACGTCGGGACGACTGGCGTCCGGCGCCCGTACGAGGACGGTGGCGCGGTTCCCTGCGGACCACCGCCTTCGGGGTGGCCGCGACGGTGCTGCTCGGCGGTGTCGCCGTGGCCGCGTCGGGCACCCTCGACCCGGCCCCGCCCGCCCCGTCGGCGCCGGCGCCCGCACCTGAGGCCCCGGAGATCTTCGGGACCTCCGAGCCCTCCGGGATTCCCGGCGCTCCCGGCGCCCGCCGCGGCGCGTCGGCCGTGCCCACGTCGTCGGGCGAGGCGCGGGACGTACGGGACCGGCATTCGAAGGCCAAGGGCCGGACGAAGGGCAAGGGTGCTCTCCAGGGCCGGAGCACCGGCCAGAGCAACGGCACGGGCGACGTCAACGGCGAGCAGGCGGCCGGGAGCCAGGGCGGGAACCACGGCGTGAACGGCCCGAGGCCGAGAGGCCGGAAGCCCTGAGAACAGGGCGGAGAAAAGAAGACGACCGGGGCCGCCACCCCCCACAGGAGAGGCCCCGGTCGCCGTCCGCCGGAGCCGCAGCACGGCCCCGTACTCCCTTCAGCGCCGTACAAGCGTTTTCTGTCACACCACCGGCCATGTCCCAAGTTGGTTGCAAGTTGCACAATCAGTGGACGAACGTGGACGGGGCGCCGGACGAGGACGTAGCGTGCTGATGCGTGCCGGATGGTGCGGCGGTGGTGACCAGCCGTGATGGACGAACAGGGTGTGGAGTGCTGGGGGAGGACGCGGAGCTGACGGCCGCGCTGCTCGCTGCGCAGAACGGGGACGAAGACGCCTTCCGTACTGTGTACCGCGCCGTGCACCCACGGCTTTTCGGCTATCTGCGCTCACTCGTCGGCGACGCCGACGCGGAGGACGTCGCCTCCGAGTCCTGGCTCCAGATAGCCCGCGATCTCGACCGTTTCAGCGGGGACGCCGACCGGTTCCGCGGCTGGGCGGCCCGTATCGCCCGCAACCGGGCGCTCGACCACATCCGGATGCGGGGCAGGCGCCCCGCGAGCAGTGGCGACGAGACCGAACTCACCGACAAGCCCGCCGACTCCGACACCGCGGACGAGGCACTGGAAGCACTCACCACCGGCGATACCATGCACCTGATCGCCCAACTTCCGCAGGACCAGGCCGAGGCCGTCGTGCTGCGGGTCGTGGTCGGCCTGGACGCCAAGAGCGCCGCCGACACCCTGGGCAAGCGCCCCGGCGCGGTCCGCACCGCCGCGCACCGCGGCCTCAAGCGGCTCGCCGAACTCCTCGGCGCCGACGGCGACGGCAGCCAGGCCTCCCTCGGCGGCGTACCCCCGCAGCGCGGTCGCAGACCGGGGGCTCCGGCCCCCGGTGGTGTGACGCAATCGCGCCCGCGGACGCAGAAGGACATGTGATGGCCGACGAGTACCACCCCTGGCTCGACCAGGACGCCGCGGAGCGGTTGCTGCGCGGTGAGCCGGTCGACGCCGTCGACGATCACGCGCGCGCCGAGGCGATGAGGCTGGCCCAGGCCCTCGCGGCGGCCCGCCCGTCCCCCCTCGCCCCGATGGCACAGACAGAACTCCCCGGGGAGGCCGCCGCCCTGGCGGCCTTCCGGAAGGCCAGGGCCGAGCGCGGCCTCGCCGCGGCCCCGTCGGGCTTCGCCCCCACCGGCGCCGAGCTCGGCGCGGTACGGATCGGCCGGTCGCCCGCCGCCCGGCGCTGGGGCCGCTCGCTGCGGTACGGGCTGGCCGCCGCGGTCGCCGCCGTGGCGGTCGGCGGGGTGGCCGTCGCCTCCGGCACGGGCCTGTTGCCCTTCACCGCGGACCGCCCGGCTCCCGCCGGTTCCGTGTCGGCGGTGGACACGCCGGCGCCGATCGCCTCGGACGACTCCGCGGAGCGCCCGGACGTCCCGGAGTCATCGGGCTCCGCGGAGCCCGGCGTCACCACGGGTACGCCCTCGCCCCCCACCGTGGACGGCGCCACGCCGGACACCGCCACGTCGACGCCCGCCCCTCCGGCCACGGCCGGAAGCGGCGGAGCGGGCGGCGGGGGCGGCGGGGACGACGCCACCCCGAAGCCGGAGAACAGCACGGGCGGCCCGTCGGAGAAGGACGGCGCGAACTTCGGCGCCAAGATCGTCGACGCCTGCAAGGAGTACCGGGCCGGCCGCCTCGACGACACCGCCAAGAGGCGGCTGGAGAAGTCCGCGCGAGGCGGCGAGACCGTACGGCGCTTCTGTGACCGTGTCCTCGGCGGCGGCTCGGCCGGCGGCGACGGGGGCGGGGGCGACGACGACCCGTCCGGCGAGGGCGAACGAGCGGGTTCCGCCGAGCGCACCGACGACTGGGGCGGTGGCGGGAACTCCCGTACCTCCGACTCGGGCACCGGTCACGCCAAGGGGTCCGCGCCAAGCCCGGACCGCATCGACCTCCGCGCCCCGGTGCCGGCCCGGACCCTGGCCCCGCGACCGGTCACGGACGCCCCGGACCGCATCGGAAACCTCGTCCCGGTGCTGGTCGGCAACCTCGTGACGAACCAGGTGTGACACTTTTCGGCCCGTCGGCGCAGTACTGAGTGAGCCGACTGGTCATCGGCCGCGCGTGAGCCGAGGTTCCCCCCGTACCTCCGGCTCCGCGCACCCGGCGCGGGTGGGACACGTTCCCCCGGTCCCACCCGCGCCTCTCTCACTTCGCCCCGCTTCCGGTGCCTACCAGTGCACGACGACCTTGTCGCCGACCTTCACCTGGTCGAAGAGGGTCGCGAGCTTCGCCCGGTCCCTGACGTTCACGCAGCCGTGCGAGCCGCCGTTGTAGCCGCGGGCAGCGAAGTCCGCCGAGTAGTGCACCGCCTGGCCGCGGCTGAAGTACATCGAGTACGGCATCGGCGTGTGGTAGAGCTTCGACCAGTCGTTGCGGACCTTGCGGTCGACGTTGAAGACGCCCTCGCGGGTCGGGGTGTTCTCCGAACCGAAGCGGACGTCCATCGACGAGACGACCTTGCCGTCGATCATCCAGGCCAGCGTGCGGGTCTCCTTGCTGATGCAGAGCACGCGCCCGGTCATGCAGCGCGGGTCCGGTGTGTCCAGGGCGTTGGACGTGGACGGCTTCAGCTCGTCGGAGGTCGGCTTGCGGGTCATCCCGACCAGCCGCTCCCAGGTGACCTCGTCCACCGAACCGGTCTGCGGCAGCTCCCGCTTCTTCTGGAAGGCCGAGACACCCTTGCCGGTGATCGAGCCGTAGAAGCCGGTGGGCGCGCGGTCGAAGTAGCCGATCTGCCGCAGCCGCGCCTGAAGCTCCCGCACCTGCTTGTTCTCGTCGCCGTCCTTCATCAGGACCTTGCCGACGGGCTGGGCGGAGGTGGGGGTGGAGCTGGGCGTGGGGGAGGACGGCTTGTCGTCCGTCGTCGGCGTGGCGCTCGGGGAGTCCGAGGCCGGCGCCGGGGTGGTGGGCGCGGCCGAGGAGGAGCTCGACGGCCCGCTCGTCGCGGGCGTGCTGCCACCGCCCGCCGCCTGGGCCGTACAGCCGGTGGCGATCGCCACCACGGCCGCGGCCATGAGTGCTCTGCGTATGACGGACGAACGGCGCATCGGTGCCCCCCCGGGATTCGGTCTGTGTACCTATTGGATGCTTCCCGCGCGCGCTTGGTTGCGCACCCGGCGCATCTGCGGAGCATCCTGGTGAGGAGGTCCCAGCGGACGGGGTTCGATCGGGAGGCACATCAGATGGCGCGCGAGTCGGAGTCGGGGCTGCCGATCGA
Organism: Streptomyces sp. NPDC013457; assembly: GCF_043089925.1. NCBI lineage: Bacteria > Bacillati > Actinomycetota > Actinomycetes > Kitasatosporales > Streptomycetaceae > Streptomyces > Streptomyces sp. NPDC013457. The sequence continues at coordinate 336,741 of NZ_JBICBL010000005.1, read as the reverse complement.
GCCGGTGTACGGGCCGGGTGCGTTGGAGGGGTGGGATCCGGCGGAGAAGCTGGGTGAGCCGGGTGCGTATCCGTTCACGCGGGGTGTGTATCCGTCGATGTACACGGGTCGCCCGTGGACGATGCGGCAGTACGCGGGCTTCGGTACGGCGGTGGAGTCGAACGCCCGGTACAAGCAGTTGATCGCGAACGGTACGACGGGTCTGTCGGTGGCGTTCGATCTGCCGACGCAGATGGGTCATGACTCCGATGCCCCGATCGCGCACGGCGAGGTCGGGAAGGTGGGCGTCGCGGTCGATTCGATCGACGACATGCGGGTGCTGTTCGACGGGATTCCGCTGGACCAGGTGTCGACGTCGATGACGATCAACGCCCCGGCCGCGCTCCTGCTGCTTCTGTACCAGCTGGTGGGGGAGGAGCAGGGGGTGCCGGCGGGGGAGCTGACGGGCACGATCCAGAACGATGTGCTGAAGGAGTACATCGCCCGGGGCACCTACATCTTCCCGCCGAAGCCTTCGCTGCGTCTGATCGCAGACATCTTCAAGTACTGCGGGTCGGAGATTCCGCGGTGGAACACGATCTCGATCTCGGGCTACCACATGGCGGAGGCGGGTGCGTCGCCCGCGCAGGAGATCGCGTTCACGCTCGCGGACGGTATCGAGTACGTCCGCACGGCGGTGGCCGCCGGCATGGATGTCGACGACTTCGCGCCACGCCTTTCGTTCTTCTTCGTCGCGCGGACGACGATTCTGGAGGAGGTGGCGAAGTTCCGGGCGGCGCGGCGGATCTGGGCGCGGGTGATGCGGGAGGAGTTCGGTGCCCGGAACCCCAAGTCGGCGATGCTGCGTTTCCACACCCAGACCGCCGGGGTGCAGCTCACCGCCCAGCAGCCCGAGGTGAACCTGGTCCGGGTCGCCGTACAGGGCCTGGCGGCCGTCCTCGGCGGTACGCAGTCGTTGCACACGAACTCCTTCGACGAGGCGATCGCGCTGCCGACGGACAAGTCGGCGCGGCTCGCGCTGCGGACGCAGCAGGTCCTCGCCTACGAGACGGACGTCACCGCGACGGTGGACCCGTTCGCCGGGTCGTACGTCGTGGAGAGGCTGACGGACGACGTGGAGGCGGCGGCGCTGGAGCTGATGCGGAAGGTCGAGGACCTGGGCGGCGCGGTGAGTGCGATCGAGCGCGGTTTTCAGAAAGGGGAGATCGAGCGGTCGGCATATCGGATCGCGCAGGAGACCGACAGCGGTGAGCGGGTGGTGGTGGGGGTGAACCGGTTCACGATGGAGGTGGAGGAGCCGTACGAGCCGTTGCGGGTGGATCCGGCGATCGAGGCGCAGCAGGCGGAGCGGCTGGCCAGGCTGCGTGCGGAGCGGGACCAGGCGGCGGTGGACGCGGCGCTGGCCGGGCTGCGGAAGGCGGCGGAGGGCACGGACAACGTGCTCTACCCGATGAAGGACGCGCTCCGGGCACGGGCCACGGTCGGCGAGGTCTGCAACGCACTCCGCGACATCTGGGGTACGCACGTCCCGGCGGACGCGTTCTGATCCGCGCGTCCTGAGCCCCGCGCGCCTGGTCACCGCGTGTTTCGAACCCCCACAGCCCCTGATCTTCCGCGATACGAAACACCCGCGCGGAGTGTCGTACCCCCGTGCGACACTCCGTCCATGCTGGGTGTCACCGATCTTCCGACCTATCTCGTGGGCCTCGTCCTCATCATCCTTCTGCCGGGGCCGAACTCGCTCTACGTGCTGTCCGTCGCCGCCCGCAAGGGCACCCGGACCGGGTACCAGGCCGCCGCCGGCGTCTTCACCGGCGACGCGATCCTGATGACGCTGGCCGCACTCGGCGCGGCCTCGCTGCTCCAGACCACGCCGCTGCTCTTCATGATCGTGAAGTACGCGGGCGCGGGCTATCTGGCGTGGATGGCGTACGGGATGATGCGCTCGGCCTGGGAGATGTGGCGCTCGCGCGGGGAGGCCGCGGTCGAGGAGAGCGAGCACGCCCACGCGGCGCCGGGGGAGAACCCGTACCGAAGGGCGCTGATCATCAGCCTCTTCAACCCGAAGGCGATCCTCTTCCTCATCTCCTTCTTCGTGCAGTTCGTGGACCCCGCGTACGCCTACCCGGCCCTCTCCTTCCTGGTGCTCGGCACGCTGCTGGAGATCGGCAGCCTCCTCTACCTGACGATGCTGATATTCGGCGGGACCCGGCTCGCCACCGCGTTCCGGCGCCGTCGGCGGCTCTCGGCCGGTGCGACGTCCGCCGCGGGCGCGCTCTTCCTCGGCTTCGCCGCGAAGCTCTCCCTCAGCAGCGCCGCTTGACCCTCACACCGTGTGAGGCCGTGTCGTAGGAGTCGTCATGTTCACCATCGGAGACTTCGCCCGGCACGGGCGGGTGTCGGTCCGCATGCTGCGCCACTACGACGCCATCGGACTGCTGCGCCCGGCCCACGTCGACCCGCACAGCGGCTACCGCTTCTACCAGGCGGACCAGCTCGCCCGCCTCAACCGCGTCATCGCGCTCAAGGAGCTCGGCTTCACCCTCGAACAGGTGGGGTCGATCCTCGACGAGCAGGTCGGCGCGGAGGAGCTGCGCGGCATGCTGCGGCTGCGCCAGGCAGAGCTGGAGACGGCCCTGGCGGAGGCGGCGGGTCGGCTGGCCCAGGTCGGCGCGCGGCTCCGAGCCATCGAGAGCGAGGGGCACATGCCCACGCAGGACGTCGTGATCAAGAGCATTCCGCCGGTACGGCTCGCCGAGCTGAGCGGTGTGGCAGGAGGCTTCGGTCCCGGCCAGATCGGCCCGGTCATCCAGCCGCTGTACGAGACGCTGTGCGCGCGCCTGGAGGCGGCGGGCGTCACGGGGTTCGGCCCCGGGATCGCGTACTACGAGGACGCGGGGCGGGGCGACGGCTCGGTCGTCGTCCACGCGGGGATGACGCTCCCCGCGGGCACCGAGGAGGTGGCGGGCGTCGACGTCGTCGTGCTGCCCGGCCTGGACGAGGCGGCGACGGTCGTCCACCGGGGTCCGATGGAGGACCTCCTGCCCACGGTCCAGACCCTGGCCACCTGGATCGACGCCAACGGCTACCGCTCGACCGGCTACTCCCGCGAGCTGTACCTGGAATGCCCGGACGACCGTACGAAGTGGGTGACGGAACTCCAGGAGCCGGTCACCCGCGCCTGACGCGGCAGCGACCGACGGAGAACGGCTGCGACCGGCGGAGAACGGCTGCGACCGGCGGCGACCGACAGAGAAGGGGGCCCGCCCGGACACGCGTCCGGGCGGGCCCCCTTCTCACTTCGCCAGCGCCCGCTTCAGTTTCAGGGCGCGGCGGGCGAGGCGGCGCACCTTGGGATGGCGGGGCACCGGGATGCCGCCCGGGAGGCCCAGGACGGTGAGGCGGCGGCGCTTGAAGTAGTGCCGCGTCCCCTCCGCGAGCGGACCCGCCAGATGCCGTACCGCCGAGCCCCGCAGTTCCGGACGGATCTTGGGCTGCATCGCGAAGCCGACCGCCGCGACCAGTCCCGCGAGGGCCTCCGCGTCCCAGGCCGTGGCCGGCGCGGTGTCGTCCTCCAGGTCGGGGACGAGCGCGTCCACCAGGGTCGCCGGGATGCGGTTGCTGTTCTGGAACGGGGTCAGCCTCTCCAGGAGCGTCCGCGTGCCGACCCGGGCCACCGGGATCCCGTAGAAGGCGTGCGCCGTCATCAGGGCCGTCGAGAAGCAGCCCACCACCAGCGCGGGACGCTGCTCGCGGTACACCACCTCGGCGAGCACCGGCCGGTCGAGGACGGTGAGTTCGGCGCCCAGTGCCTCCGCCTCCCGTGCCAGCCGCCGGGTCCAGGCGTCCGGCGCCGTGGGGTGCGGCTTGAAGACGAGCCGCCGGTGGCCGCGCGCGATCGCGCCGCGCACCATGCGTACGTGCAGCTCCTCCTCCTCGGCCGGGGTGAGCAGTGAGAGCGCCGCGAGGTACTGGCCGAGCAGCAGCGCCGGGCCCTCTTCCCCGGCGGCGGGGCCGGCCGTGTCCGCCAGTTCGGCGACCACCTTGGTGAAGGCCTCCGTCGGGACCACCTCGGACACGGGGCCGAACTCACCCAGCAGCAGGGGCGCGAGCCCCGGCACCAGGTCCAGGTGGAGCAGCCGCCGCACCCGGTCGCCGACCAGCGGGTCGATCTTGTTGCGGGTCGGGCCGTAGCTCATCAGCCCGTCGGCGTACACGTCGAGCCGCGCCTCCGGGAACAGCCGGGCGATCGTCAGCGCCGGCGCCACCTGCACCGACTCCAGGGCGATCTCGATCCGGTCGTCGCCGAGGTCCCACAGCCGCCGCAGATGACGTTCGAGCATCGGTACGTCGTCCCCGCGGGGCGACCAGCCGGCCGGGTGGAGCGGCGAGATGGCCTCGTTCCAGGACAGCACCGCGTCGAAGCGGCCGCGCAGCCGCTCGAATCCGGGCATCTCGTCGAGGGCCGGGGTGGTCTCCGGCACCGCCGCGTTGTTGCCGACGAGCAGGAGCCGCCGGTCGGCCGGGCCGAAGCAGCCGCTGTCCAGGGCGGCGGCCAGCGTCGTCGCGCCGTACAGGGTGGAGGCGTAGAAGATCTGGGTGGTCCTCACGCGGCGGCCCCCGCGCCCTGGTTGAGGGAGGCCGCGCGGCGCCGGCGCAGCTTGCGCAGGACGCCGGCCCGCTTCTCGTCCATCGAGGACAGCGCCTCGTCGAGCACGTCCTGCGGCATGCGCCGCAGCGCACCCGCACTCATCGAGCGCAATTTCTTCGCCACCGCCGGTTCGAATCGTTCAATGGAGGAGACGTGGTGCGAAATGAGCGCGCAATAGGTACGGACGGCTTTCGGAAGAAGCCGGTCCGCATCCACGTCGTCGGCCGTTTCTTCGATCACCTGGTCGAAGGCCCGGATGAAATCGAGTTGGCGGATATCGCCGATCTGCGTGAGCGAGGTGGAGACACCGCGCCGGTAGAAGATTCCCAGTGTGCTCACCGCGGCGAAGGAGTCGGCCTCGCGGTGCAGCTTCCAGATCCACGGCCGGTCCTCCGCCGTCCGCAGGCCCGGGGTGAAGCGGAGCAGCCCGCGGTCGAGCAGCCGCCGGTGGTACATCCCCGCCCAGGCGTACGGATAGTCGACCGAGGTCGTCCGGTGGGCCGGCAGGATCGCGTCCCTGGGGCGCAGCAGCTCGTTCCGCCGGGCGATCGGGGCGCGGCGCACGGACCGGCTCCGGTCGGTGTTCACCACGTGGTCGGTGCGGAGGAAGTCGCAGTCCAGCTCGTCCATGGCCGTGACCAGCCGGGACAGGTGTCCCGGGGCGAGCCAGTCGTCGCCGTCGAGGAACGCGAGGTAGCGCCCTCGGGCGGCGTCGAGTCCGGTGTTGCGCGCGGTGGCGAGACCCTCGTTCCTCTCGTGGCGGAGCAGAACGGCCCCCGGGATGTCGCGCGCGGCCCGTTCGAGGATCTCCGGCGTCCCGTCCGTCGAGCAGTCGTCGACGAGAAGGAACTCGAAGTCCTCGCGGGCGTTCGCGCGCAGGCTTGTCAGGGTGTCTGGGGCGTATGTCTGCACGTTGTAGAACGGCACGACGACGGAGAGCTTGACCACCCGGCCGACGCTAGGCGCCGCCCCGGCATTCGTTCTGACCGGCAGAGGGATGTTCGGTGAACACGAAGAGGCGGGGGGCTTAACCGCCCCCGATCCCGGCCGTTTTCAGCGTGCGGAGAGGCTCTGTTCACCGTTTGTTGTGGCTCAGTTGGGCCAGCACACGAAATGCGTCTCTAGCGTCCTCGACGTGCCAGCAAGTACCCATGAACGAGTACGTGTCGCCGTACTCGCCGACTCCGACACCCGGTGGAAATGGGGCGCCCTCACCGCGCGCCGCATCACGGCTGCCGAACCCACCGGTTTCGTCCTGCGCGGCCGGGCGACCCCCACCGCGCGACAGCTCGCCGAGACCGGGGTCTCCACCACACCCCCGCGCGAGGTGACGGGCGCGGAGTTCCTTCGTGAGGTACGGGACGGGGAGTACGACCTCGTCGTCCTCTCGCTCGTCGGCGGCACGGTCCGCGCGGTCCTCCAGGGGATCGCCGACCTGGGCCTCGAGCGCCGCCCGGTGATCGTCACCGGCTATGTCGGAGTCGTCTACGAGAAGCTCGCCGACGGTCTCCTGCTGCGTCACGGCGCGGACGTCGTCCTCGCCAACTCCCGTCATGACGCGGAGCGTTTCCGTGCCGTGTACGAAGGAGTGGGCGCCGACGCCTCCTCGGTGGTGGAGGCGGCACTGCCGTTCCTCGGCGGTGCGCCCTACGCCTCCGAACCGGGCCGGGACACCCTCGTCTTCGCCGCCCAGCCGTCCGTGCCGGTCACCCGTGCCGACCGCGCCTACCTGCTCCGCAGGCTCGTCGAGCACGCCCGGCTGCATCCGGCGCGGGAGGTGCTGCTCAAGCTCCGCTCCAAGCCGGGCGAGCACACGACGCACCTGGAGGAGCTGCCGTACCAGAAGCTGGTGCGCGACCTGGACACCCCGCCCAACTTCCGTCTGGTGTACGGGCACATGGGCGAGGTGCTGGACCGCACCGACCTGCTGGTCACCGTCTCCTCGACGGCCGCGCTCGAAGCGCTGCACCGGCGGATCCCCACGGCGATCCTCACCGACATGGGCGTGCGCGAGGTCCTCGGCAACCACCACTTCATCGGATCGGGGCTGCTGACCTCCTTCGACCGGCTCGACGCGGACGTCCGCCCGAAGCCGGACGAGGAGTGGCTCGCCCGCCAGGGCGTCGCCGCTGGGGGTCCCCCCACTCCGCAAGGCGTAGGGGGAGGCGGCTACGAGAAGGCCTTCGACGCCGCCCGCGCGCGGGTCGCCGAACTGCTCGACGGGCCGCCGCTGCCCCCGATCACCCCCTACTACACGACGGAGACGGCCCCGGGGTACCTGCCCGGGATCCTCGCCCGCCACCGCCTCGACGTGACGGCGCCGGCGACCCGCGACAGCGGGCTGCGCCGGATCGTCCGGGAGGCGGCGCGGGGCGCGTACCGCCACGGCGTCCAGCGCGTGGCCCCCGTCATCCGCCGTCTTGGAGAACTCTGATGACCACGACCGTGCTTGCCGTCATCCCGGCGCGGGGCGGTTCCAAAGGCGTCCCCGCCAAGAACCTCGCCCCGGTCGCGGGCGTCCCGCTGGTCTCCCGCGCGGTCCGCGCCTGCCTCGGCGCCCCTCTGGTGACCGATGTCGTCGTCTCCACGGACGACGCGGCGATCGCCTCGGCCGCCCGTGCGGCCGGCGCGGAGGCGATCCACCGCCCGGCGTCGATCGCCGGCGACACGGCCACCAGCGAGTCGGCGGTCCTGCACGCGATGGACGCCTTCGAGGCGACGAGCGGGCGCCGCGCCGACGTGATCCTCCTCGTCCAGTGCACGAGCCCCTTCATCACGGCGGCCGAGGTCAACGGGACCGTCGAGCGGATCGTCGAGGGCGGTGCGGACACGGCCTTCACGGCCGCCCCGACCCACGGCTTCCTCTGGCGGGAGACCTCCGAGGCCGGGACCGGCGGGGAGGGCTCCGGTGCCTACGGCGTCAACCACGACAAGGCGCACCGTCCCCGCCGGCAGGACCGCGAGGCCGAGTACCTGGAGACCGGCGCCGTCTACGCGATGGCCGCCGAGGGCTTCCGTACCCACAAGCACCGCTTCTTCGGCCACACCGCGCTCGTCGTCACCGACCCCGCCAGGGTCCTGGAGATCGACGACCCGCACGACCTGGCCCGCGCCCGGGCGCTCGCGCCGCTGCTCGACACCCCCATCACCCCCGGCTTCGAGGACGTCGACGCCGTGGTCCTCGACTTCGACGGCACGCAGACCGACGACCGGGTCCATCTCGACTCCGAGGGGCACGAGTTCGTCTCCGCGCACCGGGGCGACGGCCTCGGCATCGCGGCCCTGCGCCGCGCGGGCATGCCGGTCCTGATCCTCTCGACCGAGCAGAACGCCGTCGTCGCCGCCCGCGCCCGCAAGCTGAAGATCCCCGTCCTGCACGGCATCGACCGCAAGGACCTCGCCCTCAAGCAGTGGTGCGAGGAACAGGGCATCGACCCGCAGCGCGTCCTCTACGCCGGCAACGACGTCAACGACCTCCCGTGCTTCCACCTCGTCGGCTGGCCCGTCGCGGTGGCGAGCGCGCACGACTCCGTACGGGCCGCCGCCCGTGCGGTGACCCTCACCCCCGGTGGCTCCGGAGCCGTCCGCGAGATCGCGGCCTGGCTTCTCGGACCCGAGCTCCACACCCCCAACTCCTAAGGAACACCAGAACCATGAGCAACCGTCTCCGCACGTTCGGCAGCAAGACCGCGGGCCCCGGCCAGCCCGTCTACGTCACCGGTGAGATCGGCATCAACCACAACGGCGACCTGGAGAACGCGATCGCGCTCATCGACGTGGCCGCCGATGCCGGCTGCGACGCCGTGAAGTTCCAGAAGCGCACGCCCGAGATCTGCACCCCGCGCGACCAGTGGGACATCGAGCGGGACACCCCCTGGGGCCGCATGACCTACATCGACTACCGCCACCGCGTGGAGTTCGGCGAGGACGAGTACCGCGCCATCGACGAGCACTGCAAGAAGCGCGGCATCGACTGGTTCGCCTCCCCGTGGGACACCGAGGCCGTCACCTTCCTGGAGAAGTTCGACGTCCCGGCGCACAAGGTCGCCTCCGCCTCCCTCACGGACGACGAGCTGCTCCGCTCGCTGCGCGCCACCGGCCGTACGGTCATTCTCTCGACCGGCATGTCGACGCCGAAGCAGATCCGTCACGCGGTCGAGGTCCTGGGCAGCGACAACATCCTGCTCTGCCACGCCACGTCCACGTACCCGGCCAAGGCCGAGGAGCTCAACCTCAACGTGATCAACACGCTGAAGGAGGAGTACCCGAACGTCCCGATCGGCTACTCCGGCCACGAGACGGGCCTCCAGACCACCCTGGCCGCCGTCGCCCTCGGCGCCACGTTCGTCGAGCGTCACATCACCCTCGACCGCGCCATGTGGGGCTCCGACCAGGCCGCCTCGGTCGAGCCGCAGGGCCTGCAGCGTCTGGTCCGCGACATCCGCACGATCGAGACCGCGCTCGGTGACGGCATCAAGAAGGTCTACGAGTCGGAGCTCGGCCCGATGAAGAAGCTCCGCCGGGTCCAGGGGTCTGTCGCCGCATGACCGGCCAGCTGGCGTTCGTCGAGAGCCCGGTCCAGCTTCTGAACGTCCTGGAGTGGGCACACGCCCAGTCCCTCGCCGTCGGGGGCACGACCGCCCCCGACGGCCGGGGGGCGGCGATACACGCGCCCTCCCACGACGCCCCGCCCCGTGACGGGCAGGGCTCCTCGGCCGCCGGCGCGCTCGCCGGTGCCGTCGTGGGTCAGGCCGACGACGGCCAGGGCCTCTCGACCGCCGGCTCCGGCGACAGCCCCGGCCCCCAGGGCCCGGGCACCGACGACAGCACGGTCTCCACGCCCGTCGTGCCCGCAGGGGCAGCGGACACCGACGACAGCGCGGTCTCCACGCCCGTCGTGCCCGCAGGGGCAGCGGACACCGACGACAGCGCGGTCTCCACGCCCGTCGTGCCCGCACGGCCCGGGCTCACGCTCGTCGTGCTCTCGCCGACCGACCCGATGTCGCGCGGCCAGCTGCGCCGGATGGCCCAGCTGGCCCGCGACGACGGGTTCACCGTGCACTGGCAGGAGGCCCGCGGCTCCCGCGGTTCCCTCGCCCGGACGCTGCGCGAGCTCGCCCCGCTGCTGCGGTCGGCCGAGCGTGTGATCGTCGGGGACCCGTTCTCCCGTTACGTGCAGCTGCTGCTCACGCTCTTCGCCCCCAAGCGTCTGACCGTCGTCGACGACGGCACCGCCACCATGGAGTACGCCGCCCAACTGGCTCGTGGCGAGCGTCTGGTCCGCTGGCACCGGCGCGGCAGCCGGGGGGCCCGCGAGCTGGTGCTCGCGCCGGTGACCGCCGCCGCCCGCCGCAAGCTCGCCCCGACCCAGCGCCGTACCGTCGAGATCTTCACCTCGCTCCCGGTCGAGCCGCCGCCCGGCACGACCGTCACCCGGAACACCTTCGCCTGGACCCGGTCCCGCTTCGGCCCGCCCCGGCTCACCAAGGGCGCGGACCTCGTCGGCACCTCGCTGGTCGAGACCGGCGTGGTCGACCCCGACCAGTACGCCGCCGTCGTCGCCGAGCTGGCCCGCACCCACGGCGCCACCCGCTACTTCGCGCACCGCCGCGAGGCGACCGAGAAGCTGCACCGGATCGCGGTGGAGACCGGTCTGGAGATCGTCCGGCCCGACCTGCCGCTGGAGCTGATCGCCCGGCGCGGCCCGATCGGCCGTACGGTGGTCAGCTTTCCCTCGACCGTCGTCCACACCCTGCCGCTGGCCCTGGCCGGCACGGGGGTCAAGGTCGCCGTCTGCGAGATCGCGCCGGAGTGGCTCAAGGAGACCGCCTCTCCGCGGGCCCAGGGCTTCCTGGCCGGAGTCGCGGGCACGGCGGCCCACGAGGTCGACCGGCTGAGCGCCCAGGCGGCTCAGGCCACCCCGACCCCACAACGGCTCGAATTCGGGTGAGCTTACCCACAAGGGATGGTCGTCAAGCCTGGTAAACCGAGATTCTTTCCCCTATCGGGCTGAACTTTTCGTGATCAACGGGCAGTTGATCTCTGAAGGGGCCTACCCTTCAAAAGGTGAACCAGTTGAAGTCCCGTGAGCCCGGCTCCGTCGCTCTGCCCGGAACGCTGTCCGCGCCGCTGCGCGCCGAACTGATCGCGTTCCGCCGCGACTTGCACATGCACCCCGAGCTCGGCAACCAGGAGTTCCGGACGACCGCTGCCGTGAAGGCCCGCCTGGAGGCCGCGGGACTCGCGCCGAAGGTCCTCCCGGCGGGCACGGGCCTGGTGTGCGACATCGGCACCTGGAACCGGACACGCCCCATGCTGGCGATCCGCGCCGACCTCGACGCGCTGCCCATTCCCGACGTCAAGACCGTCGCGTACCGCTCCACCGTGCCCAACCGGGCCCACGCGTGTGGACACGATGTCCACACCACCACGGTGCTCGGCGCCGGGCTCGTCCTCGCCGAGCTCGACCGGCAGGGGCTGCTCCCCAACGCCGTACGGCTGATCTTCCAGCCCGCCGAGGAGGTCCTGCCCGGCGGCGCCGCCGACGCCATCGAGTACGGCGTCCTGGACGGGGTCGGCCGGATCATCGCCGTGCACTGCGACCCGAAGGTGGACGCCGGCCGGATCGGTCTGCGCCCCGGCCCCATCACCTCCGCGTGCGACCGCCTCGAAGTCACCCTGGACGGCCCCGGCGGCCACACGGCCCGCCCGCACCTCACGACGGACCTGGTCACGGCCGCCGCCCGGATCGCCGTCGACGTCCCGGCCCTGCTCGCCCGCCGGGTGGACGCCCGCTCGGGCCTCGCGGTCACCTGGGGCCGTATCGAGGCCGGCCACGCCTGCAACGTCATCCCGCAGCACGCCGAGCTCTCCGGCACGGTCCGCTGCCTCGACCTGCCCGCCTGGCGCGACGCCCCCGACCTGGTCCACGCGGCGATCGACGAGATCGCGACGCTCCACCGCGCCAAGTCGACGATCAACTACGTCCGCGGAGTCCCCCCGGTCGTCAACGACCCGGTCGTCACCGAACTGCTCCGGGACGCCATGACCGCCCGCAGGGGAGCAGAGCAGGTCGAGGACACCGAGCAGAGCCTCGGTGGCGAGGACTTCTCCTGGTACCTGGAGCACGTCCCCGGCGCGATGGCCCGCCTGGGCGTCCGCACCCCGGGCGACACGACACGCCGGGACCTGCACGCGGGCGACTTCGACGTGGACGAGCGGGCCATCGCGGTGGGCGTCGAGTTCTTCACCGCGGCGGCCCTGCTGGACGGCGCACCGCGGCTCTGACGCGCCGGAACACGGTTCATCCGGTCGGCCCAGCGGCCGACGCGCGTTCGGCCCAGCGGTCCGCGCGCCGCCGCGCGGGCCCGGGTCGAACGCGCGCACCAGCGTGTATAACCGGTCGTGCCGGGGCGGACGCCGCCGGTCGTCCTTCTGGCCGGTTCGCGACGATCCGATAACGACTCATGAACGGGTCTTTAACTGACATCTACGCGCGTTACGATCCACGCGAAACCAGCGCCGGAAGAGGCGCTTTCGGTCAGTCTCGAAGGGACCCTCCTCTTGCGCCGGGTATCCAAGATCGTTTCCGCGTCCGCAGTGACCGCGGCCCTCGCTCTCACCGCCACCGCTTGCGGTGAGTCGTCCACCGAGTCCGGATCCGACTCGGACACCATCAAGGTCGGCATGGCGTACGACGTCGGCGGCCGTGGTGACAACTCGTTCAACGACTCCGCCGCCCGTGGCCTCGACAAGGCCAAGGCCGACCTGGGTGTCGAGACCAAGGAGCTCACCGCCAAGACCGGTGAGACCCCGGCCGACCGCGAGCAGCGCCTCACCTCGCTCGCCGAGGGCGGCTTCAACCCGGTCATCGGTGTCGGCTTCGCCTACAAGGACGCCATCGACAAGGTCGCCGCGAAGTTCCCGAAGACCACCTTCGGCCTCGTCGACTCGGTCTCCGACGTGAAGAACGTCGACTCGATCGTCTTCACCGAGGAGCAGGGCTCGTACCTCGCCGGTGTCGCGGCCGCGCTGAAGTCCAAGGACGGCAAGATCGGCTTCATCGGCGGTGTCGACACCCCGCTGATCAAGAAGTTCGCCGCCGGCTTCCAGCAGGGTGTCAAGGACACCAAGCCGGACGCCTCGGTCACCATCCAGTACCTGTCCACCGGTACGGACTTCTCCGGCTTCGGCGCCCCGGACAAGGGCAAGGCCGCCGCCAAGGGCATGCTCGACAAGGGCATCGACGTCATCTACGCCGCCGCGGGCGGCTCGGGTGCCGGCGCCATCGAGGCCGTCGCCGCCAAGCCGGGCACCTGGGCGATCGGCGTCGACTCGGACCAGGCCAAGGACCCGGCCCTGTCCAAGTACGCCGGTTCGATCATGACCTCGATGGTCAAGAACGTCGACACGGGTGTCTTCGAGCTCGTCAAGTCCGTCCAGGACGGCAAGCCGGCGACCGGCACGCACGTCTACTCGCTGGCCGAGAACGGCGTCTCCCTGACCACCACCGGTGGCCACCTCGCCGACATCCAGCCCAAGCTGGACGAGGCCAAGCAGAAGATCATCGACGGCCAGATCAAGGTCAACACGACCCTCTGACATCCGTCGGAGAGGGGCCCGGAGAGCGGCTTCGGCCGACACTCCGGGCCCCCTTCACACGTCTGCCCGCGGGCAGTTGAACGATTTTCCAAAAGCTACGCGCGTAGCGTCCGCCGTACAGGGTATTTTTCGCCACCGACAGCGCCTGCGCACCGCCTCATCCCCTCCTCACGCTCCCTGCCTAGGAGAGTGCGTCATCAAAGCCTCCAGCCCCAGCAGTCCCAACGCCGTAGAACTCCGCGGCATCACCAAGCGTTTCCCCGGAGTCGTGGCCAACCACGACATCGACATCACCGTGCGCCGCGGCACCGTGCACGCCCTCGTGGGCGAGAACGGCGCGGGCAAGTCGACCCTGATGAAGATCCTGTACGGCATGCAGAAGCCGGACGAGGGCACCATCACGGTCGACGGCGAGCTGGTGACGTTCAACAGCCCCGGCGATGCCATCACCCGCGGTGTCGGCATGGTCCACCAGCACTTCATGCTCGCGGACAACCTCACCGTCCTCGAGAACGTCGTCCTCGGCTCCGAGAAGCTGTACGGCATCGGCGACAAGGCCCGCGCCAAGATCAAGGAGATCTCCGGCGCGTACGGCCTCGGCGTCCGTCCCGACGTGCTCGTCGAGGACCTCGGTGTGGCCGACCGTCAGCGCGTGGAGATCCTCAAGGTCCTCTACCGCGGCGCCCGCACCCTGATCCTCGACGAGCCGACCGCCGTGCTCGTCCCGCAGGAGGTCGACGCGCTCTTCGACAACCTGCGCGAGCTCAAGGCGGAGGGCCTGACGGTCATCTTCATCTCGCACAAGCTGGGCGAGGTCCTGTCCGTCGCCGACGAGATCACCGTCATCCGCCGCGGCACCACGGTCGGCACCGCCGACCCGAAGCACACCACGACCAAGCAGCTCGCCGAGCTGATGGTCGGCGCCGAGCTGCCCTCGCCGGAGACCCGCGAGTCGACGGTCACGGACGTGCCGATGCTGACGGTCCAGGACCTGTCGCTCAGCGCCGTCGACCCCGACGGCGTGGTCCGCGCGGTCCTCGGCGGCATCACCTTCACCATCCACAAGGGTGAGGTGCTCGGCATCGCCGGTGTCGAGGGCAACGGCCAGTCCGAGCTCGTCGACACGATCATGGGCATGCGCAACGCCGACCGGGGTGTCGTGACCCTCGACGGCGCCGACATCTCCTCCGCCCCGACGCGCAAGCGGCGCGAGGACGGCATCGGCTGCATCCCCGAGGACCGCCACCGGCACGGTCTGCTCCTGGAGGCCCCCCTCTGGGAGAACCGCATCCTCGGCCACGTCACCGAGAAGCCCAACTCCAAGGGCGCCATCCTCGACCTCAAGGCCGCCCGCAAGGACACCGAGCGGATCGTCCGCGAGTACGACGTCCGTACCCCCGGCATCGAGGTCACCGCGGCCTCCCTCTCCGGCGGCAACCAGCAGAAGCTGATCGTCGGCCGCGAGATGAGCCACGACCCGAAGCTGCTGATCGCCGCCCACCCCACCCGGGGCGTGGATGTCGGCGCGCAGGCGCAGATCTGGGACCAGATCCGCGCGGCGCGCCGGGAGGGCCTCGCGGTCCTGCTGATCTCCGCCGACCTGGACGAGCTGATCGGCCTCTCCGACACCCTGCGCGTGATGTACCGCGGGCGTCTGGTGGCCGACGCCGACCCGGCGACCATCACCCCGGAGGAGCTGGGCTCGGCCATGACCGGCGCCGCCGCCGGCCACCTTGAGCACCCTGAGAGCCCTGAGGGCACCGACGGCCCGGAGGACGAGGCCCGATGAAGAAGTTCGACAAGGAGCGGTTGCTCCTCGGCATCGCGGCACCGCTGCTCGCGATCGTCGCCGCCTTCCTGATCACCGCCCTGGTGCTCGCGGCGACCGGCAAGGAGCCGTTCAGCGCCTTCGGGATCATGTTCGACTACGGCATCAAGTCGGACAGCCAGGTCTACATCATCAACAAGGCGACGACGTACTACCTGGCGGGCATCGCGGTGGCCATCGGCTTCCGCATGAACCTGTTCAACATCGGTGTCGACGGCCAGTACCGTCTCGCGGCGTTCTTCGCCGCCGCCGTCGGTGGCGCGCTGACCCTTCCGGGCGTCGTCCAGATCCCGCTGATCATCATCACGGCGATGATCGTCGGCGCCATGTGGGCGGGCATCGCCGGTGTCCTGAAGACCACTCGGGGTGTCAGCGAGGTCGTCTCCACGATCATGCTGAACTTCATCGCGACCGCGATCATCGGCTACCTGCTCCAGCCCGGCCGTCTCGGCCACCTGGACGCGGCCGGCACGAAGGTCGCGACGACCCCGCTGCCGGAGTCCTCGCGCTTCTTCGACTTCCCGACCACGCCGACCCCGGTCTACGGCTTCGTCGTCGTCGCGGTCATCGCGGGCCTCGGGTACTGGTTCACGCTCTCCCGCACCCGCTTCGGCTTCGACCTGCGCACCGTCGGCCAGTCCGACACCGCGGCCGCGGCCTCCGGCGTCAACGTCAAGCGGATGGTCGTCACCTCCATGCTGATCTCCGGCGCCATGGCCGGTCTGATCGGTATGCCGACGCTGCTCAACGACAGTTACGAGTTCGGCGGCGACTTCCCCGTCGGCATCGGCTTCACCGGTATCGCCATCGCCCTGCTGGGCCGCAACCACCCGATCGGCATCGCGCTCGCCGCGATCCTCTGGGGCTTCCTCGAGCGCGGCGGCCAGCAGCTGGAGTTCGAGGACTACGACCGGGAGATCGTCGGCGTCATGCAGGGCGTCATCGTCCTCTGCGTCGTCATCGCCTACGAACTCGTCCGCCGCTACGGCCTCAAGCGCCAGCAGCGTCAGGTCGGCGAGAAGCTCGCGGCCCAGGCCCGTTCCAACAACTCGACGGAGGTGTCGGCGTGAGCGCCACGGCGACTTCCACCCCGCCGCCCGCCGCGCCCAAGGCGGCCGGTGGCAAGGGCGGCCGCACCCGCCTCTCCCTGCCCTGGATCCTGCTGATCGTCGCGGGCGGGCTCGTCGCCCTCTCCGCCGTCCGGGCCATCACCGGCGCGCAGGACCTCACCTCGGCCGGCCAGATCGGCGCCGCGCTCTCCCTCGCCGTGCCGATCGGCCTCGCCGGTCTCGGCGGTCTGTGGGCCGAGCGCGCGGGCGTGGTCAACATCGGCCTCGAAGGCATGATGATCCTCGGCACCTTCTTCGGTGCCTGGGCCGGCTGGCAGACCAGCCCGTGGCTCGGCATCCTCGCCGGCATCCTGGGCGGCATGCTCGGCGGTCTGCTGCACGCGGTCGCCACGGTCACCTTCGGTGTCGACCACATCATCTCCGGTATCGCGATCAACATCCTGGCGGTCGGCTTCACCACCTACTTCGCCAAGCTGTGGTTCAACACCGGGGAGGCGGCGACGAAGGGCGGCAGCCCCAAGCAGTCCCCGCCGGCCGAGGAGATCACCTCGGTGACGATCCCGGGCCTGTCCGACTGGCTGGCCGACATCGAGAAGCACCACTGGTTCCTGATCTCGGACATCGCCGGCATCCTCGGCGGCCTGGTCACCAACGTCTCGGTGGTCACGATCATCGCCGTCCTGCTGGTGATCGGCACGTTCTTCGTGCTGTGGAAGACCGCGTTCGGTCTGCGCCTGCGCTCCTGCGGTGAGAACCCGATCGCCGCCGAGTCGCTCGGCGTCAACGTCTACAAGTACAAGTACATCGCCGTGATCGTCTCCGGCGGCATGGCCGGTCTCGGCGGCGCCTTCCTGTCGCTGGTCACCTCGCACATCTACAACGAGGGCCAGACCGGTGGCCGTGGCTACATCGGCCTCGCGGCGATGATCTTCGGCAACTGGCGGCCGGGCGGCCTGGCGATGGGCGCGGGCCTGTTCGGCTTCGCCGACGCGCTCCAGCTGCGCAGCGGCGGCGAGTCCGTCCACGCGCTGCTCCTGCTGCTCTTCGCGGTCCTGGTGGCCATCGCGGCCTGGAAGGCGTACAAGAAGCGCTGGATCACCTCCTCGATCGCCATCGTCATCGGCGTCGGCGTGTTCATCTGGTACCTCGGTACGGAGACGGTGCCGGTCGAGTTCGTCAGCGCCACGCCGTACGTGGTGACCCTGCTGGTGCTGTCGCTCTCCGCCCAGCGCCTGCGGATGCCCAAGGCGGACGGCATGCGCTACCGCAAGGGCGAGGGCAAGTGACGCCCAGCGCCCCGGCACCCGACTGGGAGCTGCTGCGGGTGACGGCCCGGGACGCCATGTCCCGCGCCTACGCCCCGTACTCCGGCTTCCCGGTCGGCGCCGCCGCGCTCGTCGACGACGGGCGGGTGGTCTCCGGCTGCAACGTGGAGAACGCCTCGTACGGCCTCGGGCTGTGCGCGGAGTGCGGGCTCGTCTCGCAGCTCCAGGCCACCGGAGGCGGCCGGCTGACCCACTTCGTCTGCGTGGACGGCCAGGGCGAGTCCCTGGTGCCCTGCGGACGGTGCCGGCAGCTGCTGTACGAGTTCGGCGGCCCCGAGCTCGTCCTGGAGACCCCGGCCGGGTTCGTCACCCTCGCCGAGATGCTCCCGCAGGCCTTCGGCCCCGACCACCTCGCGAAGTAAGACCGCGGAGCGGCCCTTCCGGCACGATGGGAAGGGCCGCTCCTCCTTTCCCCCTCTATGCGCGTAGAAAGAGGCACCACCATGGACGTCATCTCCGTCATCCGCACCAAGCGGGACAAGGGCGAGCTGAGCCCGGAGCAGATCGACTGGGTCATCGACGCCTACACCCGCGGCGAGGTCGCCGACGAGCAGATGTCCGCCCTGGCCATGGCCATCCTGCTCAACGGCATGAACCGCACGGAGATCGCCCGCTGGACCGCCGCGATGATCGCGAGCGGCGAACGCATGGACTTCTCCTCGCTCTCCCGCCCGACCTCCGACAAGCACTCCACGGGCGGTGTCGGCGACAAGATCACCCTGCCGCTCGCCCCGCTGGTCGCCGCCTGCGGCGCGGCCGTGCCGCAGCTGTCGGGCCGGGGCCTCGGCCACACCGGCGGCACGCTGGACAAGCTGGAGTCGATCCCGGGCTGGCGCGCGCTGCTCTCCAACGAGGAGATGCTGCACGTCCTGGACACGACCGGCGCGGTGATCTGCGCGGCGGGCGACGGCCTGGCGCCGGCGGACAAGAAGCTCTACGCGCTGCGCGACGTCACCGGCACCGTGGAGGCGATCCCGCTGATCGCCTCCTCGATCATGTCGAAGAAGATCGCCGAGGGTACGGGCTCGCTCGTCCTGGACGTGAAGGTCGGCTCCGGCGCGTTCATGAAGAACATCGCGGACGCCCGTGAACTGGCCTCCACGATGGTCGGCCTCGGCACGGACAGCGGTGTGAAGACGGTCGCGCTGCTCACCGACATGTCGACCCCGCTCGGTCTGACCGCCGGCAACGCCCTGGAGGTCCGCGAGTCGGTCGAGGTCCTGGCGGGCGGCGGCCCGGCGGACGTCGTCGAGCTGACGATCGCGCTGGCGCGCGAGATGCTCGACGCGGCCGGGATCACGGACGCGGACCCGGCGAAGGCGCTGGCGGACGGCTCGGCGATGGACGTCTGGCGCCGGATGATCGCGGCGCAGGGCGGCGACCCGGACGCGACCCTCCCGGTCGCCCGCGAGCAGCACGTCGTGACCGCGGCCTCGTCGGGCGTCCTGACCCGCCTCGACGCGTACGACATCGGCATCGCCGCCTGGCGCCTCGGCGCCGGCCGGGCCCGCAAGGAGGACCCGGTCCAGGCGGGCGCGGGCGTCGAGCTGCACGCCAAGCCGGGCGACACGGTCACGGCGGGCCAGCCCCTGCTGACGCTCCACACGGACACGCCGGAGAAGTTCGACTACGCCCTGAAGTCCCTGGACGCCGCCTGGGACATCGCGGCGGAGGGCACGGCGTTCACCCCGAACCCGATCGTCCTGGACCGCATCGCCTGAGGGATATGCCTCTGACACCTTCGGGGGGAACGGGGCCGGTGCGCCGCACCGGCCCCGTTCGCCTGCCCGGGCCGCCCTCAGACCCGTGCTTCGCGGAGCAGCCTCGGCAGCTCGCCCATGTCGTCGAAGACCACCGTCCCCACGCCCGCCAGCCGGTCTCCGCGGGTCAGGCCTCCGCAGTAGCCGAAGGCCGCCATCCGCGCCGCGCGGGCCGCCTGGACGCCGTACGGGCTGTCCTCGACCACCGCGCAGCGCTCCGGGCTGACGCCCATGGAAGCCGCCGCGTGGAGGAAGAGATCGGGGGCGGGCTTGCCGCGCGCGACATCGCGAGCGCTGAAGATCCGGCCCTCGAAGCGCTCCAGCAGGCCCACCCGCGTGAGATTCCGGCGGATCGCGGCATGGCTGCCGTTCGACGCCAGACAGAAGGGCACGTCCAGCGCGTCGAGCACGCCCGTGACGCCCTCGACCACCGTCAGCTCCGCGTCCAGGGCCTCGTCGTACAGGTGCCTGTACGCCCGGTGCCAGTCCGGCTCCAGGCGCCGACCGAGCCGCTCCTCCACGATGGCCGTGAGCATCTCGCTGGACGAGCCGACGAAGTGGTCGACGACCTCGGCCTCCGTGAACTCCGCGCCGAGCGCGGCGAAGACCTCGCGATCGACCCGGCAGTAGATCCGTTCGCTGTCCACGAGGACGCCGTCGCAGTCGAAGATCACCAATTCCACCATGGGCCGCAGCCTAGGCGGCCGATGAGTTCCGGCCGTCGCGCGGGTCTCCCTGGTGTGGACACCAGTCGACCGCTCGTACTGACCCTCGGCCCCCGGGCCACCTCCGACGAGGTCGCCCGGCTGTGCGCCGTGCTCGAAGGGGTGCCGCCCACCGACGTGATCTGCGAGGTCGGCGGGCTGACGCACACCGACCTCGCCGCCGTGGACGCCCTCGCCAGGCTGAAGCTCACCGCCGGACGCCTCGGGCACCGGCTCACATTCCGGGGAGCCGGCGGGGAGCTGCGGCTCCTCCTCGACCTGGTCGGGCTCGCCGACGTCCTGTGACGGGGGCTGAGGGGCGGGCCCCTACGCCGGGAGCCGATCCGGGAGGTCGAAGAGCGGGAACCACCGCTTGGTGTCCAGGAAGAAGTCCATCCCGCCGACCTTGCCGTCCCGCACCTCCAGGACGATCAGGGCCCACGGGCTGTACCCGCCCTCCGGGTCCGGGTGGTAGTGCGCGAACGCCGGCGAGCCGTTCGCCACGGTCGGCACCAGCTTCGAGCCGCGGCAGACGTCGCCGACTCCGAGCATCCAGCCCACGATGTCGTCGTGGCCGCGCAGCCACAGGTCGTACGGCGGCATGGACATCGTCGCGTCCTCGTGGAGGAGCGCGGTCAGCGCCTTCATGTCGTACCCCTCGAAGGCCGCGACATAGCGCTCCAGGAGCTGCTTCTGCTCCTCGTCCAGGGGGTCCGCCGCGTCCGAGACCGTCGGCTCGTTCTCGGCGATGGTGGCGCGCGCCCGCTGCAGCGCGCTGTTGACCGAGGCGACCGAGGTGTCGAGCAGCTCGGCGACCTCGCTCGCCTTCCAGGCCAGCACCTCGCGCAGGATCAGCACGGCCCGCTGCTTCGGGGGCAGGTGCTGCAGGGCGGCGACGAAGGCGAGGCGCACGGTCTCACGGGAGACGGCGGTCTCGGCGGGGTCGGCCACGGACGGCAGCACCCGGCCGTCCGGGATCGGCTCCAGCCAGGTGATCTCCGGCCGGGCGTTCAGCTGAGCCTGGGCGACCGGCGTGGCGGCGGTCAGGTCCATGGGCCTGGCCCGCTTGTTCCCCGCGTTGAGCGAATCCAGGCAGACGTTCGTCGCGATGCGGTAGAGCCAGGAGCGCAGCGACGAGCGCCCTTCGAAGGAGTCGAACGAGCGCCAGGCGCGGACCATCGTGTCCTGCACGGCGTCCTCGGCCTCGAACGACGAGCCGAGCATCCGGTAGCAGTAACCGGTCAGCTCCGTACGGTACTTCTCCAGCTCGGAGTTCCGGTCCGCGGTTGCCAGGTCACTCATGAACGTCCACCCCAGTCGCCCCTCATCGGCACCGGTGCTGTGCCGATGAGGGGAAGCTACCGCAGCCCACTGACAGCACGGGTCAGGTTCCGGGCTTCCGTCCGTAGACGTACACGTCGTCACCGTTCCTGAGCAGGTTCCAGTACGCCTTGGCGTCCGCCGGACGCATGTTGACGCACCCGCCCGAACCCGGGGGATTCCACATGGACTTCGTCGTGGAGTGGAAGGCCTGCCCGCCGTCGAAGAACTGCGAGTACGGCATCGAGACGTGGTAGATCGTCGACCAGTGGTTGATCTTGCGCCAGTAGATCTTCTTGGCGCCGGTGCGGGTCTCGGTCCCGTCCTTGCCCGTACGGACCGGCACCGGACCGTACTTCAGCTTCTTCCCGTCCTGGATCCAGCTCAGCTGCCGCGTCAGGTCGACACAGGCGATCCGGCCCTTGTTCGTCGGGCACTTCCCGGCCTTGTTCGGGTTCTTCCCGGCAGCCTTCTGCTCCAGCATCGTGTTCATCGTCCGCCAGGTCAGCGGCCCCGCGTACCCCATGGCCGGGGTGATGCCGTGCTTGCGCTGGAACGACTGGATGGCCTTGCAGTCGGCCGACGACTGCTTGCCGTCCGCCGTCCGGCCGAGGAACTTCTCCACCTGCTTCTGGTACGGCCCGGTCGTCACGTTGCACGACGCCGCCTGAGCCGTACCCGCGCCGAGGGCCACCGTCAGCGGCACCACCATCGAGGTGATGCCGAGGACGATCCCGGCGCGCTTCCTTATCCCGTGCATGATCACCAACTCCCCCTAGGGTCCTACGACTCATGACGAGCAGGGGAGCGTTCTGGTTGTACGGATCCGGTCTCGATTCAGTGCGCGGTGCGCAGCGAGAGGTTCCGCGCCCGGACCCGCGCGCTGTGGCTGCCGTAGAGCGTGATCGACACGACGCCGAGGACCGCGACGAGACCCAGGAGGACCGTGCCCGCCCAGCCGCCGGAGTGGAAGGCGATCGCGCCGAGCGTGCCGCCCAGGCTGCTGCCGACGTAGTACGCGGACTGGTAGAGCGCCGAGGCCTGCGCGCGGCCCGTCGTCGCGGTCCGGCTCACCGAGGAGGAGGCGACCGCGTGCCCGGCGAAGAAGCCGGCCGTGATCAGGACCAGGCCGAGCAGGACGGCGGCGAGGGCGTCGGAGAGCGAGAGCAGCAGACCGGCCGCGGTCGTGCCGACGGCCAGGTAGAGCGCCCCGCGCCGGCCGAGCCGGCCGACGAGCCTGCCGGCCGCCGCCGAGGAGACCGTACCGACCAGGTAGACCAGGAAGATCGAGCCGATGACGCCCTGGGGGAGGGAGAACGGGGCCTCGACCAGGCGGTAGCCGATGACGGTGTAGACCGCGCCGAAGACCGTCATGAACAGGGCGCCGATCGCGTACAGACGCATCAGCAGCGGGTCGGCGAGATGGGTGCGGACCGTCGCCGCGAGCGCCTTCGGGTTGAGCGAACCCGGCGTGAAGTGACGTGCCTTGGGGATGAGGACGCGGAAGGCGACCGCGCAGGCCACCGCCATCAGACCGACCGCGAGGAGTCCGGCGCGCCAGCCCCACATCTGCGCCACCCAGCCGGTGACGATGCGGCCGCTCATCCCGCCGATCGAGTTGCCCGCGACGAAGAGGCCGATCGCGGCGATCAGCGCCTTGGGCCGTACCTCCTCGGCGAGGAACGCCATCGCGGAGGCCGGCAGGCCCGCGAGCGCCGCGCCCTGGACGGCGCGCAGGGCGACCAGCCACTCCAGGCTCGGGGCGAACGGGACGAGCAGTCCGACGGCGACCGCCACGGAGAGCGAGGCGGTCATCATCTCGCGCCGGCCGAAGCGCTCGGAGAGGGCGCTCATCGGGAGGACGAGGAGGGCCAGGGCGAAGGTCGCGGCGGAGACCGTCCAGGAGGCCGCGGAGGCGGTCGCGCCGAACTCGGCGGAGATCGCGGGGAGGAGGGCCTGGGTGGAGTAGAGGAGAGCGAAGGCGGCGAGGCCGGCGGCGAAGAGCGCGAAACTCATCCGGCGGTGACCGGGGGCTCCGGGGGCGAGACGGGTGTCGGCGACCGTGCTGGTGGCGGCCGCCTTGGTACTGGCGGAAGGCATGTCTCGAACGTAGGACGATTCGTTTCATGCGTCCAATGCATGGAACTGCTGTAATCGTTCCCATGGTGCATGAGTACAGGTCACAGGGTCGGCTGTCACCGAGTAGTTACGAAGAAGACATGGGGCTGCTGCTCGCGCCCCGGCTCGCGTACTTCGCGGCGGTGGCCCGCCACGAGCATGTGACCAGGGCTGCGGCCGAGATGGGTGTGCCGCAGTCGACGCTCTCGCGGGCGATGGTCCGCCTCGAACAGGACCTGGGGGTGGCCCTCTTCGCCCGGAAGGGCCGCACGGTCTCGCTCACCCCGGCCGGCCGGACGTTCCTGGCCTCCGCCGAGCGGGCCCTCGCCGAGGTGGAGCGGGCGGCCGACTCCGTACGGGCGGACGCGGACCCGGCGGCCGGGCGGGTCGCGTTCGGGTTCCTGCACACCATGGGTTCCGAGACCGTCCCCGGGCTCATCCGCGCCTTCCGGGTCGACCACCCCAGGGTCCGCTTCACCCTCGTCCAGAACTACGGCGAGGCGATGATCGAGCGGCTGCGGGCCGGCGACCTGGACCTGTGCCTGACCTCTCCCGTCCCGGACGCGCCCGACCTGGTCGCCCGCCGCCTGGACGAGCAGCGCCTGCGGCTCGTCGTCCCCGACGACCACCGGCTCGCCACCCGCAGACGGATCCGCCTCGCGGAGGCGGCCGAGGAGACCTTCGTGACCCTGGAGCCGGGCTACGGGCTGCGGCGCATCACGGACGACCTGTGCGCCGAGGCCGGTTTCACCCCGCGCGTCGCGTTCGAGGGCGAGGAGGCCGAGACCCTGCGGGGCCTGGTCGCGGCCGGCCTGGGCGTCGCGCTGCTGCCGCCGCCCGCGGTCCCGCGCCCCGGCGTCGTCGAACTCACGGTCACGGCCCCCCGCGCGGTCCGCGAGATCGGCGTCGCCTGGCTCGACGGCCACCCGGACACGGCCCCGGTGGCGGCCTTCAAGCGCTTCCTGCTGAGCAAGCGGGGCAGCCTCCTGCCGGAGTAGGCACTCCCGCCGGACCGGGGCGGGTACTCCTGCCGGACCGGGGCGGGCTCCCTACCGGACCGGGGCGGGCTCCCTACCGGCGCAGGGCGCGGCCGAAGCCCGCCGCCAGCGGCATCCGCAGTCCCAGCGGCGGCGGAGCCGCGAGCGCGTCGGCGACCGGACGGGCGAAGGAGCGGGCGAAGAGGGAGCCCAGGACGAAGTCGGCGGCCAGGGCGTGGATTTCGTCGTGGTACTGGCGCAGCGCGTGGCCGTCGGAGTGCACCTCGAAGCGGCACGTGTCGCGGTTCGCCTTCTTCGCCCGCTCCGCCAGCCGGTACGACAGCTCCGGATCCGTCCGGGCGTCGTTCGTGCCGTGCACGATCATGATCCGGCGCCCGACCAGCTGGCGCACGGGCTCGGGCTCGGCCGCCACGTCGTCCTCCGGCAGCCACGGTGCGAGCGCGAGCACCGCGTCGACCGCTGCGTGCCCGGCCGCACGCAGCGCGGCCCGGGCCCCCATCCCGTGGCCGGCCAGGCAGACCGGGACGTCGCCGTAGCGCCGTACCGCCTCCGCCA
Source organism: Streptomyces sp. NPDC013457 (assembly GCF_043089925.1). Taxonomy (NCBI): domain Bacteria; kingdom Bacillati; phylum Actinomycetota; class Actinomycetes; order Kitasatosporales; family Streptomycetaceae; genus Streptomyces; species Streptomyces sp. NPDC013457. Next base: position 311,811 of record NZ_JBICBL010000005.1, on the reverse strand, counting down.
CCGCCCAGGAGGCGTCCGAGGCCAACTGGGCGTCCGTGCCGTTCCAGCCGCGCCCCCGGTAGCGCACCACGTGCGCCACCAGGCCCTCCTCGCGCCCGGCCCTGGCCAGCCGGCGGCCCAGCGGAAGCAGCGTCGCGTGGGCCCGGAGCGAGGCGCCCCGCGCGGACGCCACCTCGCCGTCGGGAAGGAGCAGGACCACACCGCCCACCGCCGTACCGGGGTGCGATGCGCCGACGGGCCGTCCGAGCCGGGGTGTCCGGCTGCCGGCAGTCCCTACGAGTGCGGAGTGCGCCATGGCAGAACAGTCTCAGAAGCCGAGGTGTACGCCATCCGTACGCGCGGTCACTGTTACGTATCGACAAGCGAGTTGAGGAGGGGCGCTCTACGCGCGTAGGGGCTAGAGTGCGGAAATGACGAGCCAGACCCCCAACGTCCCCACCGCGGACCAGATCCGCCGCGCCCCGAAGGTGCTCCTCCACGACCACCTCGACGGCGGACTGCGCCCCGGCACGATCATCGAACTCGCCCTCGCGCAGGGCTACGACAACCTCCCCGAGACCGAACCCGACAAGCTCGGCATCTGGTTCCGCGAGGCCGCCGACTCCGGCTCCCTGGAGCGCTACCTGGAGACCTTCGCGCACACCTGCGCCGTCATGCAGACCCGTGAGGCCCTCGTCCGGGTCGCCGCCGAGTGCGCGGTGGACCTCGCGGAGGACGGTGTCGTCTACGCCGAGGTGCGGTACGCCCCGGAGCAGCACCTGGAGGCCGGACTCACCCTGGAGGAGGTCGTCGAGGCGGTCAACGAGGGCTTCCGCGAGGGCGAGCGCCAGGCCAGGGCGAACGGCCACCGCATCCGGGTCGGCGCGCTGCTGACGGCGATGCGGCATGCCGCCCGCGCCCTGGAGATCGCCGAACTCGCCAACCGCTACCGCGACTCCGGCGTCGTCGGCTTCGACATCGCGGGCGCCGAGGCCGGCTACCCGCCCACCCGCCACCTCGACGCCTTCGAGTACCTCAAGCGGGAGAACAACCACTTCACGATCCACGCCGGCGAGGCCTTCGGGCTGCCGTCCATCTGGCAGGCCCTGCAGTGGTGCGGCGCCGACCGGCTGGGCCACGGCGTGCGGATCATCGACGACATCGAGGTCGCCGACGACGGATCGGTGCGGCTCGGCCGGCTCGCGGCGTACGTCAGGGACAAGCGCGTCCCACTGGAGATGTGCCCGACGTCCAACCTCCAGACCGGTGCCGCGGACTCGATCGCGGAACACCCCATCGGCCTGCTCCGCAAGCTGCATTTCCGTGCCACGGTCAATACCGACAACCGGCTGATGAGCGGTACGAGCATGAGCCGTGAATTCGAGCAGCTGGTCGATGCATTCGACTACACGCTCGACGACATGGCGTGGTTCACGGTCAATGCGATGAAATCAGCGTTCATTCCTTTCGATGAACGTCTGGCCATGATCAACGACGTGATCAAGCCCGGATATGCCGAGCTGAAGTCCGAATGGCTGTTCCGGCAGACCGCCACGACCAGCGATTCTTCCTCCCAGGCGGGCTGAGGAAGGGCTTCTGAGCAGGATCGGGGCGGCCGGGGAACATCTGCTCGGCCGCCTTTCGGTGTTTGCGGGAGCGTCATCCGGTGGCTAAGTTGCAGAGCCGCTCTGCATTCCCCGAATTTCCTGCTTTCCTCGAAGCTCGAAGATCCCCAAGATCCCCAAGGATGATTTTCTGATGAAGCAGTCTGCCGCCAAGACGCTCGGTGTCGCCGCTCTCGGTGCCGCTTTCGCCGCTGCCGCCGCCGGCACGGCCTCGGCCGCACCGTCGCTGCCCGCCTCCCCGGACGCGGCGCTCGGTCTGGTCACCCAGGCCGTGCCGCTGGGTGACGGCCTCACCGAGCTCCCCGACGGCGCCGCCGAGTCCCTCCTCTCCGGCCAGTCGTCGGTCGACCAGGGCGTCAAGACCCTGCCGGCCGCCGCGGGTGCCGCCACCCAGCACCTCCCGCTCGACGCCGCCAACGGCCCGCTGGCCAACACCCCGGTCGGCGGCCTGCTCGGCGGCCTGCCGGTGGGCGCCCTGCCGCTCGGCTGACCCGGTCACGCCGCACGCACGCCGATGGGGCGCCCACCCGGACCGGGTGAGCGCCCCATCGGCGTACGTACGTCGTGCCGTTACCAGGCCGTGCTCGCCGACTTCTCCTGCGGGAGCAGCAGCCAGAGCGCCAGGTACAGCAGGAACTGCGGACCGGGCAGCAGGCACGAGACGAGGAAGATGACCCGCATGGTGGTGGCCGAGGTGCCGAAGCGCCGTGCCAGCGCTGCGCACACTCCGCCGATCATGCGTCCGTCACGGGGGCGGGCAAGTGCGGCCATGGTGGGCTCCTTCGGGAAGCGTCTTCCGGAAGCCGCTCCGTCGGGCTTCCGATGGCTCCATACTCGCCCGGGTCCGGGGGACAAAGCGTCGGTCTACGGTGCGATCCCGACCCTGGGAATCGTCGGGGTAGGTCCCTGAGAACCCTCCTCCCGCAGCAGGGCCGAGCCCCGCCCCGGCCTGGTCCCCGGGGAGGACCGGCGTGCCGCCGCGTCCCTCCCGCGGCGCAGTCGCGCCCGCCCGGCGGGCACCAGCAGCACATGCGCGAGCGCCACCCCGGCGGTGTTCAGGAGCAGCGAGTCCACGTCCACGACCTGACCCGGCACGGCGGTCTGCAGCAGCTCGACGGCGAGCGACACGAGCGCCCCCGCGGCGACCGTACGGGCCAGGGAGGACCACGGCGACACATGGAGGCGGCCGTCGGCCATCGGGAGCAGGACGCCGAGCGGCGCCAGGAGCAGCAGCCCCTCGCCGATCCGCCGGGCGGCCTCGACGGGGCCGAGCGCGAGATCCGCCCGGATCCCCGCCAGCGGGGTCAGGTTCGGCGCCGTCACCCAGGCCACGTCACGTGGTCGGAGCGTGACCCAGGCGACGAGCAGCAGATGCGCGAGGAGGAGGACGAACCCCGCCACGCGTACGACCACGGCGGCACTGCCGCCCGAACCTTGACGCTGCACGCCCCCCAAGACGCGTCCCGTCCCGGAATCGGTTCCGCCGCGCGGCGGAACACCCGCTTCAGGACGCGGAGGGGCTGGGCCGGCCCGTCGCCGTCGGGGGTGCCGACTCCGGGCGCTCCTTCAGCCCGGTCGTGCACGCCAGCCGCCGCGGCGGATAGTGGCCGGGCCCGCCGATGACCACGCTCGCCTCGCCCGCGCCCGCCGAGCTGTTCGCCAGCGTGCAGACGATCTGCGACAGCGCGGTCGGATTCAGGTCCTCCGGCTGCCGGCTCAGCCGCAGCGTGCCCGCCGGATCGCCGTTGTACCCGCCGGTGACGAGCAGCGGACCCTTGACGGCCGTCGAGAACCCGGCCTGCCGCTCGCTCTCCGACGGCTCGGCCAGCAGCTGGGCGAGCAGCGCCGACGCGGTGGCGACCCGGCCGCCGTCCGCCCTCTCCTGCGGCGCCGGCGCGCGCCGGTCCACCGGCTCCAGCTGCGACCCGCAGAGGAGGAAGACCCGGACCGGGACCCCCGACGTCTGCGTGGCGAGCTCGTCGCCCGTGACGCTGCACGGCACCCGTGAGGGGGCCGGCCCGGCGTCGACGGGCACCGACGTCGTCCTGATCCCGCACCCGGAGGCGACCGCGGTCAGCACGACGGCCGCCGCCACCCCTCCCGTACGCACTCCCGCACGGCGAAGCCGGCTCAACTCTCCTCCACCTCGCCCTGCTCGCTGTCCTGCGGAAGCCGCAGGACGAACACCGCGCCGTCGCCGTCGGGCGAGTTCGCGGCCGTGATCGAACCACCGTGGATCAGCGCGTTCTCCATGGCGATCGACAGACCCAGACCGCTGCCTTCCGACCGGGGCCGGGACGCGCTCGCCTTGTAGAAGCGGTCGAAGACGTGCGGCAGAACCTCCTCGGGGATGCCCGGGCCGTGGTCCCGCACCTCGATGACCAGCTCGCCGTCCTCCGTGCGGATCGCCACCCGCACCGGCGAACCGCCGTGCTTGAGCGCGTTTCCGACCAGGTTCGCCAGGATCACGTCGAGCCGGCGCGGGTCGAGCCGCGCCATGATCCCGCGCTCGGCGTCCAGTTCCACGGCGTCCAGCCAGGCGCGGGCGTCGATGCAGGCGGTGACCTGGTCGGCGACGTCCACGTCGTCGAGGACGAGCCGCGCGGTGCCCGCGTCGAAGCGGGTCACCTCCATCAGGTTCTCCACCAGGTCGTTCAGCCGCCGGGTCTCGCTCACCACGAGCGCCACGGCCGGCGCGATCATCGGGTCGAGGGAGTCCTGCTCGTCCTCCAGGACCTCCGTCACTGCCGTCAGCGCCGTCAGCGGCGTACGCAGCTCGTGGGACATGTCCGCGACGAAGCGCCGGCTGGACTCCTCCCGCGCGCTCATGTCCGCGACCTTCTTCTGCAGGGACTCGGCCGCGCTGTTGAACGTCCGCGACAGATCCGCCAGTTCGTCCGTGCCCGAGACCCGCAGCCGGGTGTCGAGCTTGCCCTCGCCGAGCCGCCGCGCCGCCTCGCCGAGCCGGTGCACGGGCCGCAGCACCGTCGTGGCCGCGGCCTGCGCGAGCAGGGCCGAGCCGACGAGCGCGAGGGCCGTCGCGATCCCCAGCGACCAGGCCAGCGAGTTCAGATCCGCCCGCTCGGCCTCGAGCGACTTGAACATGAAGCCGGTGGGTCCGCCGCCGGTGATCCGCGTCCCGCCGACCAGATACGGCGTCTGCCCGCGCTGGGTCCGCTGCCAGACCAGGTGGTACGGGCTGGTGTCGCCCTCCCTGACGGGCCGCTCGGTGTCCACCGCGACGCGGAGCGACTCCGGCACGTCGGCCAGGGTGAAGGTGTCCGGGTTCGAGGCCCCGATGATCGGCTTGCCCTTGTCCCGCTCCCCGAGCAGCAGCACGCTGTACCCGGCGCTGCCGCTCGCCATCTGCTCGGCGGTCCGCCGCAGATCCTCCTCGGTGGGACGCAGCGGAAGCGTCGCGGCCCGGTTCTGCATCTCCTGGCGGAAGTCGTTCAGCGCCCCGTCCTGCGTCCTGGTGAGCACCGCCTCGCGGTTGAGCCAGTACGCGATCCCGGACGCGGACACCGCGGCCGTGAGCGCCACGAGGGCGAAGACGACGACCAGCCGCAGACGCAGGCTGGTGAAGCGCAGCCCGGCGAAGATGGTTCTTCTCACGCAGGGACGTCCAGCCGGTAGCCCACGCCGCGCACGGTACGGATCAGGGTCGGCGAGGACGGCACGTCCTCCACCTTGGCGCGCAGCCGCTGCACACAGGCGTCGACCAGACGCGAGTCGCCCAGGTAGTCGTGCTCCCAGACCAGGCGCAGCAACTGCTGGCGCGACAGGGCCTGTCCGGGACGCCGGCTCAGTTCGAGGAGCAGCCGCAGCTCGGTCGGCGTGAGCTGCAGGTCCTCCCCGTTCTTCGTCACCGTCATCGCGGAACGGTCGATGACCAGCGAGCCGAAGGTCGCCGAGTCGGTGGACTCCCGCTCGCCGCGCCGCAGTACGGCCCGGATGCGGGCGTCGAGCACCCGCCCCTGGACCGGCTTGACGACGTAGTCGTCCGCGCCGGACTCCAGACCGACGACCACGTCGATGTCGTCACTCCGTGCGGTGAGCAGGATGATCGGCAGCTGGTCGGTGCGCCGGATGCGCCGGCACACCTCGAAGCCGTCGATTCCGGGCAGCATGACGTCCAGCACGACCAGGTCCGGCCGCTGCTCCTTGAGCAGCTTCAGGCCGTCCTCGCCCGTCGCCGCGGTGGCCACTCGGTGGCCCTGGCGTGACAGCGAGAGTTCGAGGGCCGTGCGGATGGCGTCGTCGTCCTCGATCAGCAACAGGAAAGGCACGGGCGCCATTCTGTCGCATGCGGCCACCTGAGTTCGACTGTGTGGCCGGACCGGTGCCTGTGACAGGTCTGTGACAGTCGGCGGACACCCCGATGAAAGTGCCCGGGCAAGCTTCTTGGCACACGGACAGAAACACACTCCAACCGACGGGGGGCGCACGATGAACGCACTGCACAGCACCACCTCAGGCGCAGTTGTCACGCGCCTCCACGATGCCGTCGTGCGGAGCACGGAGAAGTCCGGCGGTGTGAACGGGCGGGGGTGCGTTCGCAGCGCCGGGCGTCAGCACAAGGCGCCGTACATGGTCGCCGTGGCTGACGGGGGAGCGGCGTACGGGGAGGTCACGGGGGAGCGGCAGTCTGTGTCGGAAGCGGAGTTCACCGCTTACGTACAGGAACGCCGCGCCTCCCTGTTCGCCACCGCCTACCACCTGACCGGTGACCGGTTCGAGGCCGAGGACCTGCTGCAGAGCGCGCTGTTCTCGACGTACCGGGCCTGGGACCGGATCAGTGACAAGGCGGCGGTGGGCGGCTATCTGCGCCGCACCATGACGAACCTGCACATCAGCGCGTGGCGCCGGCGGAAGCTGAACGAGTACCCCACCGAGGAGCTGCCGGAGACGGCGGGCGACACGGACGCGATGCGGGGGACCGAGCTGCGCGCGGTGCTGTGGCAGGCGCTGGCCCGACTGCCCGAGCTCCAGCGGACGATGCTGGTGCTGCGCTACTACGAGGGCCGTACGGATCCGGAGATCGCGGAGATCCTGGACATCAGTGTCGGCACGGTGAAGTCGAGCATCTGGCGCTCCCTGCGCCGGCTGCGTGAGGACGACGTCCTGAGCTTCGGCCGTGACGAGGAGGAGTCCTTCGGCGAGCTGGTGGCCTGAAGGTCGGGGGGAGACGGGGGAAAACGGGGGGACGTACGGGGGACGTACGGGGGAAGCGCGGTCGGACAAGCCGGGGGGTCTTGTTCGACCGCGCGTCGTTGTGCGTTCCCGGCCCCTGGTGAGCCGGGACGCACGAGCCTCCGGTGAGCCTCAGTGCACCGCGGGGGTCCGGTGGCGGCCCGCCGCGGCGGCGGCGAGGCGGCCCAACGCCTCCTGCTTGGCGCAGGGGTGGGCGCCCAGCGCCGTCTGGCGGGCGACGATGGAGCGCTCCGAGCGCATCAGGCGCCAGCCGCGGCGCAGCAGGAACGGGACCGACTTGCGGCCCTCCCGGAGATCACGCAGGAGACGGCGGCGGAACGTCGTCGAGGGGCGGCCCCGCAGGCACAGCGCGTCGGCGAGGACTCCGAGGTCCTGGCAGCGCTCCACGATCTCCGCCGCGAAGATCCCCTCCGCCACGAAGAGCGGGGTCCGGCCGATGTCCAGCGCGTCGCGGTCGACGCGCGAGCTGGTGGCGAGGTCGTACACGGGGATGTCCGTACGGCCCGTGCGGCACAGCTCCACGATCGCCGCGACGGCGGCGTCGGCGTCCCAGGAGTACGGGGAGTCCCAGTCGATGTCGGCGCTGCCCGCGACCAGCGGGAGCGTCGGGTCGTCGCCCTCCTTGTAGAAGTCGTCGAGGCGCAGGACCGGGAGGCCGGCGACGGCGGCGAGGGACGACTTGCCGGAGCCTGAGGGGCCCGCGAGCAGGACGACGCGGGTCGGGATCGGTTGGGAACTCACGGGACACCAGTGTGAAGCATTCCCCCGGGCAGGGGACCCCCGAGGGAGGGGGTTGGTATCCAGCATCACACCTCAACTACGCTCGGTGTCTCTGTCGTTACCCAACGTCGAAGGATTCTCATGGCGCGTCACAAGCAATCCAGGACCCCCGGCCGCGGCGCCCTGCTGAAGGCCGGGCTGGCCGCGACGGCGGCGGGAGCGGCGGTGCTCGGCATGGGCGCCACGGCCCAGGCGGCCGCCCCGCTGCCGCTGCCGGTCGACGCCCTCGCCGGCAGCGACGCCGTCGCGGCCCTCGGAGCCACCGGCCACGCGGTGGGCCCGCTGACGAGCCTCCAGCTCGACCCGCTGGCGAACACCGGGGTCGACCCGCTGGACAACGGGATCGGCACCCAGGTCGCCGACTTCAAGCCCGTGGGCACCAACCTGGTGACCGACCACGTCACGAAGGGCGGGGGCCTGGACGATCTGCCGCTGGTCGGCGAGGTGACGGGGCTGCTGCCGGCGAACTGACGGCCCCCTGGCCGGCCCCTGGCGCGGACCGCGGGGGGACCTCCCGTACGAACCAGGCCGCGGCGAAGGCGAGCGCGGCCGGCAGGGCCGTTCCCAGGAGCACCCCGTGCAGCCCGCTCGTCACCGCCGCCGCGAACCCCTCCCGTACCGGCTCGGGAAGCTCCCGCAGCCGGGCCGGGGTCAGCGAGGTGTCCGCGCCGTCGAGCCGGGCCGTGAAGACAGCGCCGAGCATCGCGACACCGAACGAGCCGCCGATGGTGCGGAGGAGCGTGACCGTGCCACTGGCCGCGCCCATGTCGCGCGGCTCCGCGCTGTTCATGGTGATCGGCAGCGTCGAGTGCATGACGAAGCCCATGCCCGCCCCGATGACGGGGTGAGCGCCGAGGCGGCGGCGACCGGGGTGGGGCCCGATGTCGAGGGTGAGCAGGACGAGCGCGCCGGCAGTCATCAGCGCGCCGCCGAGGACCGGGCAGAGCCGGTAGCGGCCGGTGCGGGCGATGATCCGGCCGGTCGCCGGCTGGACCGCGAGCATCAGCGGCAGCAGGAGCATGCCGCTCGTGGTGGAGGACTGGCCGCGGGCGAACGGGAGGTACTGCGGCAGGTAGTTCATGGCCGCGAGCATCCTCGCGCCGACGAGGAAGCTGAGGACCTGGGCGAGGGTGGAGTTGCGGCTGAGGCCCCCGGGACACCCGGGGGCCTCTTTCACGCGGGTCCTAGTACGACGAGCCGCTCGCGCCCAGCGAACCCGTCGGGTGCCAGACGGTCTTCGTCTCCAGGAAGGCCGTCATCCGCTCCGTGCCCGGGGACTCCGTGAAGTCCACCGCGCGCGGGCGCAGGACGCGCTTCAGGTTGTCCGCCGCCGCGACCTCCAGCTCACGGGCCAGGTCCGCGTCCGCGCCCGTCAGGTCGATCGCGTTGACGTCCTGGTGGGCCGCCAGATGCGGGCCCATCTCCGCGGCCTTGCCGGACAGGATGTTCACGACACCGCCCGGCAGGTCGGAGGTGGCCAGCACCTCGCCGAGCGAGAGCGCCGGCAGCGGCGCCTTCTCCGAGGCGATCACCACGACGGTGTTGCCCGTCGCGATCACCGGGGCGATCACCGAGATCAGCCCGAGGAACGACGAGTCCTGCGGGGCCACGACCGTCACGACGCCCGTCGGCTCCGGGGTCGACAGGTTGAAGTACGGGCCCGCCACCGGGTTCGCCCCGCCCACGATCTGGGCGATCTTGTCGGTCCAGCCCGCGTACCAGACCCAGCGGTCGACGGCGGCGTCGACGACCGCGGCCGCCTTGGACTTCGACAGGCCCTCCGCGTCCGCGACCTCGGCCGCGAACTGGTCCCGGCGGCCCTCCAGCATCTCGGCGATGCGGTAGAGGATCTGGCCGCGGTTGTACGCCGTCGCGCCCGACCAGCCGCCGAACGCCTTGCGCGCGGCGACGACCGCGTCACGGGCGTCCTTGCGGGAGGAGAGGGGGGCGTTGGCCAGCCACCTGCCCTTGCTGTCCTGCACTTCGTACACCCGGCCGCTCTCGGAACGCGGGAACTTCCCGCCCACGTACAGCTTGTAGGTCTTGAAGACGGAAAGACGGTCAGACATCGAGGTACGCCTCCAGGCCGTGGCGACCGCCCTCGCGGCCGAAGCCCGACTCCTTGTAGCCGCCGAAGGGCGAGGTCGGGTCGAACTTGTTGAACGTGTTGGCCCAGACGACACCCGCGCGGAGCTTGTTGGCCACGGCCAGGATCCGCGAGCCCTTCTCCGTCCAGATGCCGGCCGACAGGCCGTACTGGCTGTTGTTGGCCTTGGCGACGGCCTCGTCCGGCGTACGGAAGCTCAGCACCGACAGGACCGGGCCGAAGATCTCGTCGCGGGCGATGGTGTGCGCCTGCGTGACGCCCGTGAAGAGCGTCGGGGCGAACCAGTAGCCGGCGGCCGGGATCTCGCACGCGGCGGTCCAGCGCTCGGCGCCCTCGGCCTCGCCGCGGTCCACCAGGGAGGTGATGCGGGCGAGCTGCTCGGACGAGTTGATGGCACCGATGTCGGTGTTCTTGTCGAGCGGGTCGCCGAGACGGAGCGTGGAGAGCCGGCGCTTCAGGCTGTCGAGCAGCTCGTCCTGGACCGACTCCTGGACCAGCAGGCGCGAGCCCGCGCAGCAGACCTGGCCCTGGTTGAAGAAGATGCCGTTGACGATGCCCTCGACGGCCTGGTCGATCGGCGCGTCGTCGAAGACGATGTTCGCGCCCTTGCCGCCCAGCTCCAGGGTCACCTTCTTGTGCGTACCGGCGACGGAGCGGGCGATCGACTTGCCGACCGCGGTCGAACCGGTGAAGGCGACCTTGTTCACGTCCGGGTGCTCGACGAGCGCGGCGCCCGTGTCCCCGTAACCGGGAAGGATGTTGACGACACCCTTCGGCAGCCCGGCCTGGCGGCAGATGTCCGCGAAGAACAGGGCGGAGAGCGGGGTCGTCTCGGCGGGCTTCAGGACGACCGTGTTGCCGGTCGCCAGCGCCGGGGCGATCTTCCACGCCAGCATGAGCAGCGGGAAGTTCCACGGGATGACCTGGCCGGCCACGCCGAGCGGGCGGGGGTTCGCGCCGTAGCCCGCGTGGTCGAGCTTGTCCGCCCAGCCCGCGTAGTAGAAGAAGTGCGCGGCGACCAGGGGAAGGTCCGCGTCGCGCGTCTCCTTGATCGGCTTGCCGTTGTCCAGGGTCTCCAGGACGGCCAGCTCACGGCTGCGCTCCTGGATGATCCGGGCGATCCGGAAGAGGTACTTGGCGCGCTCGGAGCCGGGCAGCGCCGACCACTTCTCGAACGCCTTCCGCGCCGCCTTCACCGCGCGGTCCACGTCCTCGGCGCCCGCCTGGGCGACCTCGGCGAGGACCTCCTCGGTGGAGGGGGAGACGGTCTTGAAGACCTTGCCGTCGGCGGCCTCGACGAACTCGCCGTCGATGAACAGGCCGTAGGAGGGGGCGATGTCGACGACGGACCGGGACTCGGGCGCCGGTGCGTACTCGAATGCAGATGCCATGATGATCAGTCCACCGTCACGTAATCGGGGCCGGAGTAGCGGCCGGTCGCCAGCTTCTGACGCTGCATGAGCAGGTCGTTGAGCAGGCTGGAGGCACCGAAGCGGAACCAGTGGTTGTCCAGCCAGTCCTCGCCGACGGTCTCGTTGACCAGGACCAGGAACTTGATGGCTTCCTTGGTGTTGCGGATGCCGCCGGCCGGCTTCACGCCGATCTGGACGCCGGTCTGCGCGCGGTAGTCCCGCACCGCCTCCAGCATCAGGAGCGTGTTGGCCGGGGTGGCGTTGACCGCGACCTTTCCGGTCGAGGTCTTGATGAAGTCGGCGCCCGCCATCATGCCGAGCCAGGAGGCGCGGCGGATGTTGTCGTACGTCGAGAGCTCACCGGTCTCGAAGATGACCTTCAGGCGGGCCTCGCCGGAGGCCTCCTTCACGGCTCGGATCTCTTCGAGGACCTTCATGTAGTTCCCGGCGAGGAACGCGCCCCGGTCGATCACCATGTCGATCTCGTCCGCCCCGGCGGCGACGGCGTCGCGGGTGTCCGCCAGCTTCACGGCGAGCGCGGCGCGGCCGGCCGGGAAGGCGGTGGCGACGGAGGCGACCTTGACGGCGGAGCCCTTCAGGGCGGCCTTGGCGGTGGCCACCATGTCGGGGTAGACGCAGACCGCGGCGGTCGTCGGGGTCGTACGGTCGGTCGGATCGGGGTTGACGGCCTTGGCGGCGAGCGCCCGGACCTTGCCCGGGGTGTCCGCGCCTTCGAGCGTCGTCAGGTCGATCATGGAAATGGCCAGGTCAATGGCGTAGGCCTTGGCCGTGGTCTTGATCGAGCGGGTGCCGAGGGACGCGGCGCGCGCCTCCAGGCCGACGGCGTCGACGCCGGGCAGCCCGTGGAGGAAGCGGCGCAGCGCACTGTCGGACGCGGTCACGTCGGCGAAAGCAGGTGCTGCGGATGCAGTGGTGGGCATGGTCACCAGTCGAGCATATCTACGCGCGTAGCGGCCTGTACAGCCCCCGGGTTCCGGAAGGGGATTCGTGGCCGCTGTCACACCGCCGTGACATGGAGCGGACAAGTCCTCGATACAAGATCACTAACGTTCTTCCTGCAGCCAGCCAGAACTCACCGGCCCCACCCGAACGAGATGTCAGCGGCATGCGGCTCTTTCCCACCCGACCTGTACTGATTCACAGGAGTCGTTATGCGCACCGCCCTTCGTACCGCCGTCGTCACCGCCCTCCTCGCGGGCGTCGCCGTCACCCCGGCCCTCACCGCCGGTGCCGCCTTCGCCGCCGACGCGAAGCCGAAGCAGGCTCCCGGGCCCGCGGCCGAGGCGAAGCCCGACATCGACGTGAAGCCCGCCATCGACGACGCCGGCACTCTCGTCCGTACCGAGACCCTCACCGACGGCACCATCGCCAAGATCTACAAGATCGGCGAGCACTACCACCGTGCCGAGCTGTTCATCGACGGTCACAAGGTCGGCGCCTTCGAAACCGCCAACCGCCCGGTGGCCGGAAACAACAACGGCGCCTTCTTCGTCCTCTACGCGGACGGCCGCACCCTGGACTGGACCGGCAATTACCTCCCCGGCGCTGACCTCGGCACGTACGAACTGGCCGACGGCACCCGCATCGAGCTGGGCAGGGCGAAGGACGGGCGCTACGGCCTCCAGCTGATCGAGAACGGCAAGGGCCGCGGCTTCATGTACCTCTACGCGGACCGCTCGGTCTGGTCGTACGGCAAGGCCGTGGTCGTCCTGGAGAGCGACGGTGGAATGGCCGCGTACATCTCCGGCTCGAAGGTCCAGGCGGCCCCGAAGCCCGTGAAGAACGAGACCCCGGCGCCGGAGCCGACGCCCACCCCGACCGAGGAGGAGTCGGAGTGGCTCGGCGAGTTCTCGGGCTGGCAGGTCCTGGGGCACGGCTACAAGGGGATCGCGCACAGGAAGGGCGGTGACATCACGGCGAAGATCTTCAAGGGGGAGAAGGAGGTCGGCCGGCTGTCCGTCGACCAGGAGGGCAAGACCTTCGACAAGCGGGTCTTCGGCTCTGAGATCGAGGTGACGCTCTCCTGGAACGGAGAACTGCGCGCGGACTGGCTCGCCGACCGACAGCAGGGCAAGACGACGCAGACCACGCAGACCACCACGACCAGGCAGACCACCGTCGTCCCGCAGGGCGGCGTCGCCGCCGGGGCCGACCTGGACACCCGCACCGACCACACCGCGCTGTTCGCGGCCGGCGCGGGCGCCTCCCTGGCCGCCGCGGGCCTCGGCTTCCTCGCCCTCCGCCGCCGCACCGCGGGCGCCCGCGGCTGACCGCCGTACCACGCCTCCCCAGACCTGCCACTGACCCGAGCAGGAGCACCACCCCACCCCCGGCCGGCCGTCGCACCCACACCCCGTGCGACGGCCGGCCGCACCCCGTTCGGAGCCGCCCCGTGAACCGCCGCCGTACCACCCCCGCCCTCCTCGTCCTCGCCGCCCTGGCCGCCCTCACAGGCTGCGCCGGCGGCGGAGACGAGACCGCGGCGCACCCGCCCGCGCGCGTGACCGCGACCAGCACGCCCGCGCCGACGGCGTCCGTCGCACCGCTGCCACGCTCGGAGCCGGTCCGGGTCCGGGTGCCCGCCGCCGGCGTCGACACCGGGCCGACCGGCCCCGTCCTGCGCCTCGGCCTGGCGAAGGACGGCACGGTCGAGGTCCCCTCGGAGGCCGACGCGGAGCGCATCGGCTGGTACGACAAGGGCGTGACGCCCGGCGAGACCGGCCCCGCCGTCCTGATCGGCCACTTCGACACCGCCCGGGGCCCCGCCGTACTCAAGAACGTCGCCCGGGTCCGCGTCGGCGACGAGATCACCGTCGCCCGCGCCGACGGCACCGAGGCCGTCTTCCGCGTCCGCGAGCTGGAGCAGGTCGACAAGAAGGCCTTCCCGACGCGGAAGGTCTACGGGGACACGAAGCGGCCCGAGCTGCGACTGATCACCTGCGGCGGAGAGCTGGTCGACGGCCACCGCCCCGACAACATCATTCTCTACGCCGATCTGGTCACCCGAGCCGCCTGAGCCGGGGGTCGGGGGCTGAGGCAGAATCGGCTCCATGACGAGCCCCCAGCCGCCCGCCGAGCCGGCCTACGCCGACCGTGTCTTCCGTTCGCCCCTCGGGATCGCGGGCGGTGTCCTGCTGCTCGGTCTGACGCTCTGGTTCTGTGTCGACGCGATGATCAGGGGCGCGGGGCGCACCCCGTGGCTGGCGCTCGCGAGCCTGCTGCTCGTCGTGCCGCTCGTCGTGGCGTTCACGATCCGCCCCGCCGTGTACGCCAACGAGGACCGGCTGCGGATCCGCAACCCCTTCCGGTACATCACGCTGCCCTGGGCCTCCGTCGCGGACGTCCGGGCCGGATACTCCAGCGAGGCGATCACCCAGGACGGCGGCAAGTACCAGCTCTGGTCCGTGCCCGTCTCGCTGCGGCAGCGCAAGCGCGCCGCCCGGCAGCAGGCGCGGGCCGCGCAGGAGGGTCCGCAGGGCCGTGCGGCGGCCGGCGACGTGGGGCGGCTGGCTCCGGCAGACCGGACGATCGCCGACCTGCGGGAGCTCGCCGAGCGCTGCGCGGGCCGTCCGGAGGCGCAGGGGGAGCCGCGCGTGCGCTGGGCGTACGAGATCATCGCGCCGGCGGTGGCGGGGCTGGTCCTGCTCGTCATCCTGCTCGCCACCGGCTGAGACCCCGTCACACGAGTCCGGGCCCCGGCCAGGGCCCCTGGGCCGGGAGTCCGTACGCACGGAGCTCATGGCGCGCCCGCCCACACCAGCAGCATGTACCCGCCGAACCACGCCGAGGAGAGCGCCGCCGCTCCGAGCACCAGGGCTGCGACGTGGCGGCGGGCGCGGCCGACCGCCAGGGCGAGCGGGAGCAGCAGCGGGAAGCCGGGCAGCAGGAACCGGGCGCGCGGGAAGTACACGCCCCCGCTGCCCAGCACCACCAGGAGCAGCACCCCCGAGAAGACCAGCAGCGGCAGCGGCTGCCGGTCGGCGACGCAGAGCGGGAACAGCACGGCGGCGGCCATCAGCACCAGCGAGACCACGACCAGGAAGAGCTGCGGGTCCTGGGCGTAGACGAGGTGTCTGCGCAGCTGTCGCAGCGTCAGCGAACCGCCGTCCCAGGTGTTGCTCCAGGCCTTCTGCACCGCGAAGTAGCCGTCCCAGCGCCCGAGCCGGAGCCCCACCCAGCCGACGTACCCCAGCCAGCCCAGCGGAGCGACGAGGGCGGCGACGAGCGCGGGCCGGCTGCCGTGCCGCGCAGCGAGCAGCCCGGCCACCGTCACCGCCGCGCCGACCGCGACCCCCGTCGGCCGGGTCAGCCCCGCCGCGACGGACAGCCCCGCCGCCCAGGCCCAGCGCCCGTCGAGGGCCGCGTACAGCGCCCAGGCGGCCAGCGCCGTGAACAGCGACTCCGTGTACCCCATCCACTGGACGACGGCGACCGGCAGCGCGCCCCACAGGACCGCGAGGACCGTGCCCACCCGGCGTCCGTACAGCCGGTCGCCGACCGCGAAGATCCCCCAGGCGGCGGCCACCGAGCAGAGCACCGCGAGGACCAGTCCGACGGAGGCGCGCGAGCCGGGGACGACCGCCGCCACCGCTCTGATCAGGGCCGGGTAGAGCGGGAAGAAGGCCGTCGTGCGGTCACCGGGGGGCTCCCCGGGACCCGGGGCGTAGCCGTGGTCCGCGATCCCGAGGTACCAGCGCGAGTCCCAGGACGTCGCCAGCGCCGGCCAGATCCCGTGCCCCCGCATGTGCGCCCACCGGCCCAGGACGAGCAGGCCCAGGAGCCTTACGGCCAGATAGCCGAGGAGCGCGGGGGCGGCGTGCCGCAGAGAGCCGCGCACCCGGTCCGGCAGCCCCTCGCCGGGCTGGGCCGGTGGCTTCCGGGAGGCGGGGACGGTCGGTCGGACGGTCAGGACCGGGGGCACGGGGGCGGCTCCAGGATGGCTCGGCGGGACACCGGGTCACCCTGGCCGCAGCCACCTGATCGCGGGACGCGCGTTGGGCCGACCGCCGTACCGATTTCACCCGTACGGGAGGGTCCGCCGAGGGAACGCGTGAGGCCCGTACGGAGCCGGTTCCGTACGGGCCTCACGGGAACCGCCGAAGGCGGCGGGGCGGCCGTTACAGGCCGGCCGCCTCCGACAGGTCGCGCTTGATCGCGGCGAGGATCTCGGCGCCCGTCGCGCGCGCCGCCGCCAGCTCGCTCGCGTCGGCGACCGGGACCACGACCTCCAGGTAGCACTTCAGCTTGGGCTCGGTGCCGGACGGGCGGACGATCACCCGGGCCTTGTAGTCGCCGTCCAGGTAGTACCGCAGACCGTCCGTCGGGGGCAGCGACTCCGTGCCCTTCGTCAGGTCCTCGGCCGTGGTGACCGTCAGACCCGCGAGCTGGACCGGCGGCCGCGAGCGCAGCGCGCTCATCGCGTCCGCGATGATGCTCAGGTCCTCGACCCGCACCGACAGCTGGTCCGTGGCGTGCAGCCCGTGGGCCACCGCCAGGTCGTCCAGCAGATCGGTCAGCGTTCGGTCCTGCTCCTTGAGCTCCGAGGCCAGCTCGGCGACGAGCAGCGCCGCCGTGATGCCGTCCTTGTCGCGGACGCCCTCGGGGTCGACGCAGTAGCCCAGCGCCTCCTCGTAGCCGTACCGCAGGCCCTCCACGCGGGCGATCCACTTGAAGCCGGTCAGCGTCTCCTCGTAGCCGACGCCCGCCGCCTCGGCGATCCGGCCGAGCAGCGAGGACGACACGATCGACTCGGCGAAGACGCTCTTCTTCCCGTTGCGCGAGACGCCCTTGTGCACCAGGTGCGCCGCGAGCAGCGCGCCCACCTCGTCGCCGCGCAGCATCCGCCAGCCGCCCTGGACCGCAGGGTCCGGCACGGCCACGGCGCAGCGGTCGGCGTCCGGGTCGTTGGCGATCACGATGTCGGGGTTCACGGCGCGGGCCGCCTCGAAGGCGAGGTCCATCGCGCCCGGCTCCTCCGGGTTGGGGAAGGCGACCGTCGGGAACGCCGGGTCCGGCTCGGCCTGCTCCGCGACGAGCGCGGGCGGCGGGAAGCCGGCGCGGGCGAAGGCGGCCGTGAGGACGTCCTTGCCGACGCCGTGCATGGCGGTGTAGACGGTGCGGACGCCCCGCGGGGAGCCCGGGGTCAGGACGGCGTCCGTACGGGCCAGGTAGGCCTCCAGGACCTCGTCGCCGAGGGTCTCCCAGCCGTCGGCCGCGCGGGGGACGTCGGCGAGCGAGCGCACCGCGTCGATCTCGGCGGCGATCCCGGCGTCGGCGGGCGGCACGATCTGCGAGCCGTCGCCGAGGTAGACCTTGTAGCCGTTGTCGCGCGGCGGGTTGTGGCTCGCGGTGACCTCGACACCGGCCACGGCGCCCAGATGCCTTATGGCGTACGCGAGGACGGGCGTCGGCAGCGGACGCGGGAGCAGGGCCGCGCGCAGCCCGGCACCGGTCATCACGGCGGCGGTGTCGCGCGCGAAGTCGGCCGACTTGTAGCGGGCGTCGTAGCCGATGACGACGAGCCCGCCGGTGTGGCCCTGGGCCTTCAGGTACGCGGCCAGACCGGCGGCGGCCCTGATGACGACCGCCCGGTTCATCCGCATCGGACCGGCGCCCAGCTCGCCGCGGAGGCCCGCGGTGCCGAACTGGAGCGTGCCGCCGAACCGGGCGGCGAGCTCGTCGGTCCCGCCGGCCTCGATGAGCTCGGCCAGCTCGTCGCGGGTCTCCGGGTCGGGGTCCTCCGCGAGCCATGCCTGGGCTCGGGCGAGGAGGTCGTCCTGCGTCACGGTGTGCCTTTCGGGGGTACGGGGGCGGGGGCGGTGGCGTGGGCCGGGGGCGCGGGTGGGCGGGGTGGGGACAGGCCGCTGCGCGGAGCCCTTCCCCACCCCGCCCCTTCCCGAACTGGGGGCGGGCCCCCAGACCCCCGTACGGCCTGCGGCCGTGTCGTCAAGCGCCGGCCGGGCCGGGCCGGGCCGGGCCGGGTCGTGTCGTCAGATGCGGTCGAGGACCCGCGTCAGGAGCTCGCCCATCCGGGCGGCCGAGTCGCGGCCCGCCTGGAGGACCTCTTCGTGGTTCAGCGGCTCACCCGAGAGGCCCGCCGCCAGATTGGTGACGAGGGAGATGCCCAGGACCTCGGCGCCCGCCTCGCGGGCCGCGATGGCCTCCAGGACGGTGGACATGCCGACCAGGTCGCCGCCCATGACGCGGACCATGTTGATCTCGGCCGGGGTCTCGTAGTGCGGCCCGGGGAACTGGACGTAGACACCCTCTTCGAGGGTCTCGTCGACCTCCTTGCACAGGGCGCGCAGCCGCGGCGAGTACAGGTCGGTGAGGTCCACGAAGTTCGCGCCGACGATCGGCGAGGCGGCCGTCAGGTTGATGTGGTCGCTGATCAGGACCGGCTGGCCGGGGCGCATGCCCTCGCGCAGACCGCCGCAGCCGTTCGTCAGGACGACGGTCTTGCAGCCGGCGGCGACGGCGGTGCGCACCCCGTGGGCGACGGAGGCGACGCCCCGGCCCTCGTAGAAGTGGGTGCGGCCCAGGAAGACCAGGACGTGCTTGGCGCCGATCTTGTACGAGCGGACCTTGCCGCCGTGTCCCTCGACGGCCGGCGGCGGGAAGCCGGGCAGCTCGGTCACGGGGAACTCGGCCTCCGGAGCGCCGAGCGCGTCGACGGCCGGCGCCCAGCCGGAGCCCATGACGAGCGCCACGTCGTGGTTCTCGATTCCGGTCAGCTCGCGAAGTCGCGTGGCTGCGGCCTCGGCGGCCTCGTACGGGGTGGCAGTTGCGTTCACTGACTCTCTCGCCTCGGGGAGGGGGGTCCGAGGGGAGCCCCGGACGGATTTCGTACCCGCAGAAGCGTAGCCCGAGAATTCCTACGCGCGTAGATGACAGTGCGGACGGACATGCGATCGTTGTCTTGTCGTTTCCGACAAACGGCGACCCGGGTCCGGGGTCTCGCGGTCCGTCCGGGCGCGCCGGAGACGCGTCAGCACGGACGCTTGCGCAGCTCCATCACGTAGTCGTGGGGGGCGCCCGCGGACTCCGCCGCGTCGGCGACCTCGCCCAGGTAGCGGGCCGAGGGCAGCCCGCCCTCGTAGGCGTTCAGGACGTAGACCCAGGCGGACTCGTCGCCGTCCAGGGTGTGCACGCGCACCCGCATCCGCCGGTAGATGTCGAGGCCGACGCCTTCCCAGCGGTCCATCGACTCCTCGTCCATCGGGGCGATGTCGTACAGCGCGACGAAGACCTGGGACCGCGGGGCCTCGACGATCGTGGCCAGCGCCCCCTCCCAGCCCATCTGCTCGCCGCCGAAGGTGAGCCGCCAGCCGTTCAGCCAGCCGGTGCCGCGCAGCGGGGAGTGCGGGGCGCGGCGGGTCATGAGCCGCGCGTCGAGGTTGCCGGCGTACGCGGCGTAGAGCGACATGGGGTCGAGGGTACGGGAGGGGAGCGGGTGTCCGTGGAAGTCGGTGACCGGGGCAGCGGCGGCGGCCGTACGGAGGCCCCGGGGAGAGACCACCGCCGGCGTACGGGACAATGGGGTACGCACTTGAAGCGTGCGGGACAATGGCGTACGCACTGCAGCCCAGCGGGGGACCCCCCGGCAGAACGAGAGCGCGAGGCGTAGATCCCAGTGACCCGGATCGTGATCATCGGCGGCGGACCCGGCGGATACGAGGCTGCCCTGGTGGGCGCCCAACTCGGCGCGGAGGTGACCGTCGTCGACTGCGACGGCCTGGGCGGCGCGTCCGTCCTGACCGACTGCGTCCCCTCCAAGACGCTCATCGCCACGGCCGAGGTGATGACCACGTTCGACTCCTCCTACGAGGAGCTGGGCATCATCGTCGCCGACGACACCCCCCACGTGGAGCAGGCCGCCCGCGTCGTGGGCGTCGACCTCGGCAAGGTCAACCGCCGGGTGAAGCGCCTCGCGCTCGCCCAGTCCCACGACATCACCGCCTCCGTCACCCGGGCCGGCGCCCGGGTGCTGCGCGGTCGCGGCCGGCTCTCCGGCCGTCAGGCGACGGACGGCTCGCGCCAGGTGATCGTCACCGCCGCCGACGGCTCCGAGGAGACGCTGACCGCCGACGCCGTGCTGATCGCGACCGGCGGCCACCCGCGCGAGCTGCCCGACGCCCAGCCCGACGGCGAGCGGATCCTCAACTGGACCCAGGTCTACGACCTCAAGGAGCTCCCCGAGGAGCTCATCGTGGTCGGCTCCGGTGTCACCGGCGCCGAGTTCGCCGGCGCCTACCAGGCGCTGGGCTCGCGCGTCACCCTGGTCTCCTCCCGTGACCGCGTGCTGCCCGGCGAGGACCCGGACGCCGCCGCCGTCCTGGAGGACGTCTTCCGCCGCCGCGGCATGAACGTCATGGCCCGCTCGCGCGCCGAGTCCGCCAAGCGGGTCGGCGACCGGGTCGAGGTCACCCTCTCCGACGGCCGGGTCATCTCCGGCACCCACTGTCTGATGGCTGTCGGCGCCATCCCGAACTCGGCCGGAATGGGACTGGAGGAGGCGGGGGTCCGGCTGAAGGACTCCGGGCACATCTGGACCGACAAGGTCTCCCGTACCTCGGCCCCCGGTGTGTACGCGGCCGGTGACGTCACCGGCGTCTTCGCCCTCGCCTCGGTGGCGGCGATGCAGGGCCGGATCGCGATGTACCACTTCCTCGGCGACGCGGTGACCCCCCTGAACCTGAAGACGGTCTCCTCGAACGTGTTCACCGACCCGGAGATCGCCACCGTCGGTTACACGCAGGCCGACGTGGACGCGGGCAAGATCGACGCCCGGGTCGTGAAGCTGCCGCTGCTGCGCAACCCGCGCGCGAAGATGCAGGGCATCCGGGACGGCTTCGTCAAGATCTTCTGCCGTCCGGGCACCGGGATCGTGGTCGGCGGCTGTGTCGTCGCCCCCCGGGCGAGCGAGCTGATCCATCCCATCTCGATCGCGGTCGACAACAATCTGACGGTCGAACAGATCGCAAACGCTTTCACGGTGTACCCCTCCCTGTCGGGCTCGATCGCGGAAGTGGCACGGCAGTTGCACACCCGAAAGGCGACGGGCGAGGGCTGATCAGCCCTCCCGCCTGGGGCGATCTGGACAACCCCCGGCAAGGCGGGGCATAGAACGATCAACGACGGGGCCTCCCATACCACTTGGAGGCCCCGTCTGTGCGCATCTTCTGCAATTCGGCGCATAGTGCTGAAAAGTTCCGGCCGGTCAGGTTACTGTCAGTTTCGTGTTCGCTGCAGAACGTCGTCAGTTGATCCTCGAAATGGTGCGCGCCAACGGAGCCGTGTCGCTCCGGGAGCTCGCCCGCGTCGTCCAGACCTCAGAAGTGACCGTACGGCGAGACGTGCGGGCCCTTGAGGCAGAAGGACTCCTCGACCGCCGGCACGGCGGTGCGGTACTGCCGGGCGGATTCACGCGAGAGTCCGGCTTCCCGCAGAAATCCCATCTCGCGACCGCGGAGAAGACGGCCATCGCCGACGTCGCCGCGAGCCTCGTCGAAGAAGGCGAGGCCATCGTCGTCGGCGCCGGGACCACCACGCAGGAGCTGGCGCGCCGGCTCGCCCGCGTGCCCGGCCTCACGGTGGTCACCAACTCCCTGCTCGTCGCCCAGGCGCTGGCCCATGCCAACCGGGTCGAGGTCGTCATGACCGGGGGCACGCTGCGTGGCTCCAACTACGCGCTGGTGGGCAGCGGGGCCGAGCAGTCCCTCCAGGGGCTGCGGGTCTCCCGGGCCTTCCTCTCCGGCAGCGGTCTGACGGCCGAGCGCGGTCTGTCCACGTCCAACATGCTCTCCGCGAGCGTGGACCGGGCACTGGTGCAGGCGGCCGCGGAGGTCGTGGTCCTGGCCGATCACACCAAGCTCGGCACCGACACCATGTTCCAGACGGTGCCGACGGACGTGATCACCCGACTGGTCACCGACGAGCCCCCGGCGCACGACGACCGGGCCGCGACGGAGCTCCAGGCGCTGGCCGACCAGGGCGTCCAGATCGCGGTGGCGGGCACCGGTGTGGCCGGTGACGCGGTCCCCCCGCCCGGACGCCCCCGCCGCGACGTCCCCCTCCCGGGGCAGCGGGGCCGCCATCCGGGCGCCCAACTCCGCAGCGCAGGAGGAGCGTTGACGAGTGAGGTGCTGGCTCCCGAGCGCGCGGCGCGGGTGGCCGACATGCGCAGGCGCTGAGACGCGATCCGGTGGCCCCTCCCCCAGGGGGCCCGGGTGGAGGCCCGCCCTCCGGCTCAGCGCTTCAGGCCCCGCAGGGTCAGGGCGAGCAGGCGGTCGGCCAACTCCTCGTCCTCCGGGGACTCCTCGGCGGCCAGGGCGATCGCGTTGGTGAGCTGCATCAGATCGCCGATCGACACGTCGTCGCGTACCGTGCCGGCCTCCTGGGCCCGTGACAGCAGGGTCTCGCCCGCCGCCCGCAGCGGTACACCGCACTGCGCGAGCGCCGAACGTGCGTCCCGCGAGCCCGACATGGCCGTCAACAGCGCCCGGGAGAGCCCGCGGTACTCACCCGCGTGAGTGATCAGGGAGCGCAGCCACTCCACGAGCGCCGGGCACGGTTCCTGGGCCTCCGCCAGCTCCCGGCCCCGCTGGAGCAGCGCCGCCAGGGCCTCCTGGAACACGGAGTTGATCAGCGCCTCGCGGGTGGGGAAGTGCCGGTAGAGCGTCCCGATACCGACCCCCGCACGGCGGGCGACGTCCTCCAGCGAGGCGTCCGTGCCGTGCTCGGCGAAGACGGCGCGGGCCTCGGTCAGCAGCCGCTCGTGGTTGCGGCGCGCGTCGGCACGCATGGTCCTCCCTCCGGATACGGGCGAAGGGCCCGCAGGCTGTGCGCCCGCGAGCCCTCCGTACCGTACCTGTGTCCAGGCTCCGTCACCGGTGCGGTGATCAGTCCTTGATCTCGCAGATCGGCGCGCCGGACGTCACCGAGGCACCGACCTCGGCCGACAGGCCCTTGATCGTGCCGGAGCGGTGCGCGTTGAGCGGCTGCTCCATCTTCATGGCCTCCAGGACGACGATCAGATCGCCCTCCTTGACCTCCTGGCCCTCCTCGACCGCCACCTTCACGATCGTGCCCTGCATCGGGGAGGCGAGGGTGTCGCCGGAGGCGGTCGGGCCGGACTTCTTCGCGGCGCGGCGCTTCGGCTTGGCGCCGGCGGCCAGACCCGTACGGGCCAGGGACATGCCGAGCGAGGACGGGAGGGAGACCTCCAGCCGCTTGCCGCCGACCTCGACGACGATGGTCTCGCGGCCGGACTCGTCCTCCTCCGCGTCGGCACCGGCCGGCGCGAAGGGCTTGATCTGGTTGTCGAACTCGGTCTCGATCCACCGGGTGTGGACCCGGAAGGGGTCCGCGGTGAACGCCGGGTCGACCACGACGGCCTGGTGGAACGGGATGGCGGTGGCCATGCCGTCGACCTTGAACTCCGCGAGCGCGCGGGCGGCGCGCTGGAGCGCCTGCTCGCGGGTGGCGCCGGTGACGATCAGCTTGGCCAGGAGCGAGTCCCAGGCGGGGCCGATGACCGAGCCGGACTCGACGCCGGCGTCCAGGCGGACACCGGGGCCGGTCGGCGGGTTGAAGGTGGTGACCGTGCCGGGCGCGGGGAGGAAGTTGCGGCCCGGGTCCTCGCCGTTGATACGGAACTCGAAGGAGTGACCCCTTATGGCCGGGTCGTCGTAGCCCAGCTCCTCGCCGTCGGCGATGCGGAACATCTCGCGTACGAGGTCGATGCCGGTGACCTCTTCGGTGACCGGGTGCTCGACCTGGAGACGGGTGTTGACCTCCAGGAAGGAGATCGTGCCGTCGAGGCCGACGAGGAACTCGACCGTGCCGGCGCCGACGTAGCCGGCCTCCTTCAGGATCGCCTTCGACGCCTTGTAGAGCTGGGCGTTCTGCTCCTCGGAGAGGAACGGCGCCGGGGCCTCCTCGACCAGCTTCTGGTGGCGGCGCTGGAGGGAGCAGTCACGGGTGGAGACGACGACCACGTTGCCGTGGGAGTCGGCCAGGCACTGGGTCTCGACGTGGCGGGGCTTGTCGAGGTAGCGCTCGACGAAGCACTCGCCGCGGCCGAACGCGGCGACGGCCTCGCGGACGGCGGAGTCGTAGAGCTCGGGGACCTCTTCGAGGGTGCGGGCCACCTTCAGACCGCGGCCGCCACCACCGAACGCGGCCTTGATCGCGATCGGGAGTCCGTGCTCCTCGGCGAAGGCGACGACCTCGTCCGCCCCGGAGACCGGGTCGGGGGTGCCGGCGACCAGGGGCGCGCCGGCGCGCTGCGCGATGTGGCGGGCGGCGACCTTGTCGCCGAGGTCGCGGATCGCCTGCGGCGGCGGACCGATCCAGGTCAGGCCGGCGTCGAGGACGGCCTGGGCGAATTCGGCGTTCTCGGAGAGGAAGCCGTACCCGGGGTGGATGGCGTCCGCGCCGGAGTCCTTCGCGGCCTGGAGCACCTTGGCCATGTCCAGATAGCTGGCGGCCGGGGTGTCACCGCCCAGGGCGAACGCCTCGTCGGCCGCGCGGACGTGCAGCGCGTCCCGGTCCGGCTCGGCGTAGACGGCTACGCTCGCGATCCCCGCATCCCGGCACGCCCGGGCGACGCGGACAGCGATTTCGCCACGGTTGGCGATGAGCACCTTGCGCACGATGGCTCCCTCCTTGAAAACAAGCTGAGTTTAGGGACTGCCGACACGTCTTTTCGACCCGTCCCCAGTGGTGAGCTTGCCCACACGGAGCGTGATACGAGGCGTTCGGGCTCGTGAAATCCCTTGTCGCACCACGGTACGCAGGGTTCCTCTACGGCACAGTAGCTCGCCTGTGTGGCACAGGTCTCTGTTCAAGCGATCAGTCGCTGATACGGATTCTTTGTGGAGTCCCTACGAATGGCCCAACGATTCTTTGCTGCGGCTTCGTCCGTCGCCGGCCCTTGTCCACGGGTTTACCCGGCAGTAGCCTTCGCGCAGTCGTACGTACTGTCGGTAACAGCCGTATACAGGGGGTGGCCGGAGTGGCCCGCAGACCGATAGCGCTCGTGACGGCGGGGGTGCTGTTCCTGGAGGCGCCGGGCATCGTCGCGCTCAACGCCGTCATGGCACGGTT
This sequence comes from Streptomyces sp. NPDC013457, assembly GCF_043089925.1. Lineage (NCBI taxonomy): Bacteria > Bacillati > Actinomycetota > Actinomycetes > Kitasatosporales > Streptomycetaceae > Streptomyces > Streptomyces sp. NPDC013457. Next base: position 286,564 of record NZ_JBICBL010000005.1, on the reverse strand, counting down.
CGTCGAGGCGCAGTCGATGTCCCTCGACGGCCTCGACCCGGACGCGATGGTCACCGGTACCTGGGTGCTCGGGATCGTCTCGGGCGTGTTGCTCGCCCTCTGCGCCACCGTCGCGCTGCTCGCCGGCGTCCGCGACAGGCGCCCCGGGCGCGCCGGCCGGGCCCTGCTCGTCGGCTGCGCCGTGGTGCACGGGCTGCTCGGCGCGGTGACGGTCGGTCTGATCGGCTGGGGCGCCTTCGCGTTCATGACCGTGGTGCTCGGCCTGGTCGTGCTGACCCTGGTGGCGTACGGGAAGGGCGTCGACGCCCCCGAGGGGGAGCCGGCGCCCGCGTAGCGCCCTCGGCGCTCAGTGCCAGAGGTCGGTGATGGAGACCCCGAGCTTGCCGAGCAGCCGCCGCAGCAGGGGAAGGGACAGGCCGATCACGTTGCCCGGGTCGCCGTCGATGCCGTCGATGAACGGCGCCGAGCGGCCGTCGAGGGTGAACGCGCCCGCCACGTGCAGCGGTTCGCCGCTCGCCACGTACGCGGCGACCTCGGCGTCGGTGGGCTCGCCGAAGCGGACCACGGTGGAGGCGGTCGCCGACTCGTAGCGCTTGGCGGCCGTGTCGTACACGCAGTGACCCGTCTGGAGGATGCCCACGCGGCCCCGCATGGCCTTCCAGCGGGCGGTGGCCTCCTCGGCGTCGGCGGGCTTGCCGAGGGCCTTGCCGTCCAGCTCCAGGACCGAGTCGCAGCCGATGACGAGCGCGCCGAAGACCTCGGGGCGGGCGGCCACGTGGGCGGCCTTGGCCTCGGCGAGCGCGAGGGCGAGTTCTGCGGGGGTCGGGGCGTGCACCTTGTCCTCGTCGACGCCGCTCACGATGACCTCGGGAGCGAGTCCGGCCTGCCGCAGCAGCCCGAGCCGGGCGGGGGAGGCGGAGGCGAGCACGACACGGCGGCGATCAGCAGTCATGGGCGAAGCGTAGCCAGTACGGGCGCCTCCCGACGTCCGGCGGCCCTTGGCGTACGGCCCGTGACCGGTCGTCAGTGGACGTTGACCACGAACATCGCCACCACCATCGCCAGGGCCAGCAGGATCGACGCGCGGCGCAGCATCGCCTGCATGTCGCGCATCTCCTCGGGCGGCTCGTTCTCCGGGTCGGACCACAGCATGTTCCGATCCTGCTCGCGCGAGGGCCGGGCCGCCTGAGTACCCGTACTCAGGCGAACCCGTGCCGACGAACTAGTCACGTGGTGGTGAACACCCCCGCGTGCGCCGCCGTCAGCGCCGCCAGGACCGCCCGCTCGGCGTCGTCCGGGCCGAGCGGCTCGCGGCTGATCATGAAGCGGTAGTAGAGCGGCGCCGAGACCGCGCGCAGCAGCTCCAGCGCGTCCGTCTCCGGCGGGACCTCGCCGCGCGACGCGCCCCGCTTGACCACCGGCGCCCACTCCTCGAGCCGGGCCCGGTAGAAGCCGTGCAGCGCCTCGGCGCACTCCTCGTCGCAGGCGGCGGCCGCGATGACCGCGCGAAACACGCCCCCCATCCGGGGGTCGGTGAGGGTCCTGGTGACGAGCGCGGCGTTGGCCCGCAGGTCCCCGGCCAGGCTTCCGGTGTCGGAGGCCGGCAGGGACTGCTCCGCCATGTCGCGCAGCAGGTCGGCGACGAGGCCGACGGGGGAGCCCCAGCGCCGGTAGACGGTCGTCTTGCCGACGCCCGCGCTCGCGGCGACGTGGTCCATGTTCAGCCCGTGGAAGCCCGTGGCGGCCAAGGCGTCCTCGGTCGCTTCGAGGACGGCCCGGCGCACCTTCGCGGTACGGCCCCCGGGACGCACGGTGCCGGGCACAGCCGGCTGGCTCTCGCTCAAACGGGTCTCCTGTTCCATTAACGCCTTCGAGTCTGCTACGGTTCGGGACATCCTAACGGAACCAGAAGCCCATTAAGGGGTCCGCTCATGGTTGCCACCGATGTCCGGCCTCAGGCCGACACCCCGCCCGTCACCCGTATGGACGGACGGATGCGGCTCGTCCTCCTCGTCCTCCTCGTCGCCCAGTTCATGCTGGCCGTCGACTTCTCGATCCTGAACGTCGCCCTGCCCGTCATGGGCGAAGGACTCGGCTTCTCCCTGGCCGGGCTCCAGTGGATCGCCACCGCCTTCGCCCTCGCCGCGGCCGGATTCACCCTCCTCTTCGGGCGCGTCGCGGACCTCGTGGGCCGCCGCCGCCTCTTCCTCGCGGGAATGGCGCTCCTCGGGCTCTCCTCGCTCGCGGGCGGCCTCGCCACCGACCCGGCCGTCCTGATGGCCGCGCGCGTCGCGCAGGGCCTCGCCACCGCCGCCGTCACCCCCGCCGGGCTCTCGCTGCTGACCTCCTCGTTCCCGGAGGGTCCCCTGCGGGCCAAGGCGCTCGGGCTCAACGGCGCGCTGATGTCGGCCGGCTTCACCACCGGGGCGATCCTCGGCGGCGTCCTGACCGATCTGCTCTCCTGGCGGTGGGCGTTCTTCATCAACGTTCCCGTCGCCCTCGCCGTCCTCCTCGTCGCCCCCGCCGTGCTCAAGGAGAGCCGTCCCGAGGTCCGCCCCCGCCTGGACGTCCCCGGCGCGATCACGGTCACCGGCGGTCTGCTGGCCCTCGTGTACGGCCTCACGACCGAGCCCCTGGCGCTCCCCGTCGGCGTCGCCCTCCTCGTCGCCTTCTGGTTCGTGGAGCGACGGGCCGCCTCGCCCCTCGTCCCCGTACGGATCCTCACCCGCCGCACCGTCGTCTGGGGCAACCTCGCCGGGCTCGTCGCCTTCGTCACCGAGACCTCGCTGGTCTTCCTGATGACGCTCTACCTCCAGGACGTCCTCGGCTTCTCGCCGCTCGCCGCCGGCCTGTCGTTCGGTGTGCTCGGCGCGGGCACGGTCCTCGGCGGAGTCCTCGCGTCGCGCTTCATCGGCCGGTACGGCTCCCGCGCCGCGCTCGTGGCCGGCGGGCTCCTCCAGGCGGCCGCCACGGTCTCCCTCTACGCCCTCGGCGACGACCGCGGCTGGCTCTGGCTGCTGCTCGCGGCCACGTTCACGGGCGGTGTCGGCAACATGCTCGCCATCGTCGGCTTCATGGTCACCGCCACATCGGGACTGCCCGACTCCGAGCAGGGCATGGCCACCGGCCTCGCCACCATGACCCAGCAGATCGGCATCACCATGGGCACGCCGATCATGAGCGCCATCGTGGTCACCTCCACCACGGTCCTCGACGGCATCGGCCTCGCGGTCCTCGTCAACGCCGCGATCGTGCTCGCGGGCGCGGTCCTCGCCGGACTCCTCCTCCGCCGCTCGTGACCTTCCCGCCCCGCGGTGCGGGTACGCGAAAGGCCGGACCCCCCGCACAAGGGGTCCGGCCTTCGGCGTACCGGTCTCGCTACGCGGGCCAGTAGGACCGCGCCCATGAGCGCGGCCCCGGCCGGGGGCGTACCGAACGGGCGATACGGGCCGGGTCCGACCAGCCCTCCGGGGCCACCGGGCCGCCGCCGTCCGCGGACGCCGCCGCGGTCGCCGCGGCCCGGGCCTGGACCACCGCCAGTGCGGCGGCCAGCTCCTCCGGCGTCGGGTTACCTCGTACGACCTTGATCATGTCGACTCCCAGAGGCCTAGAGGGGGATGTTGCCGTGCTTCTTCGGAGGCAGGGATTCCCGCTTCGTGCGGAGCTGACGCAGCCCCTTCACGATCTGCGGGCGGGTGTCCGACGGCATGATCACCCCGTCGATGTAGCCGCGCTCGGCCGCCGTGTACGGGTTGAGCAGCGTGTCCTCGTACTCCTGGATCAGCCGAGCCCGCTCGGCGTCCTGGTCCTCGGCCGCCGCGATGGTCCTGCGGTGCAGGATGTTCACCGCGCCCTGCGCGCCCATGACCGCGATCTGCGCGGTGGGCCACGCCAGGTTCAGGTCGGCGCCCAGGTGCTTGGAGCCCATGACGTCGTACGCGCCGCCGAACGCCTTGCGGGTGATGACGGTGATCAGCGGGACCGTCGCCTCGGCGTACGCGTAGATCAGCTTCGCGCCCCGGCGGATGATGCCGCCGTACTCCTGGTCGACACCGGGCAGGAAGCCCGGCACGTCGACGAAGGTGAGGACCGGGATGTTGAAGGCGTCGCAGGTGCGGACGAAGCGCGCGGCCTTCTCGCTCGCGTCGATGTCCAGACAGCCGGCGAACTGCATCGGCTGGTTGGCGACGATACCGACCGGGAAGCCCTCGACGCGGCCGAAGCCGGTCAGGATGTTCGGCGCGAACAGGGCCTGGGTCTCCAGGAACTCGCCGTCGTCGACGACGTGTTCGATGACGGTGTGCATGTCGTACGGCTGGTTCGCGGAGTCCGGGATCAGGACGTCCAGCTCGCGGTCCTCGTCCGAGGGCTCCGTGTCGGCGACCTCCGGGAAGGCCGGCGGCTCCGACAGGTTGTTCGAAGGGAGGTACGACAGCAGGGACTTGACGTACTCGATCGCGTCCTTCTCGTCGCCCGCCATGTGGTGCGCGACACCGGACGTGGTGTTGTGCGTGCGCGCACCGCCCAGCTCCTCGAAGCCCACGTCCTCGCCGGTGACCGTCTTGATGACGTCGGGTCCGGTGATGAACATGTGCGAGGTCTGGTCGACCATGACCGTGAAGTCGGTGATCGCCGGGGAGTAGACCGCGCCGCCGGCGCACGGGCCGACGACCAGGCTGATCTGCGGGATCACGCCGGAGGCGTGGGTGTTGCGGCGGAAGATCTCGCCGTACATGCCGAGGGCCATGACGCCCTCCTGGATCCGCGCGCCGCCCGAGTCGTTGATCCCGACCACCGGGCAGCCGGTCTTCAGCGCGAAGTCCATCACCTTCATGATCTTCTGGCCGAAGACCTCGCCGAGCGCGCCGCCGAAGACCGTGAAGTCCTGCGAGAACACGGCGACCGGGCGCCCGTCGACGGTGCCGTAGCCGGTGACCACGCCGTCGCCGTACGGCCGGGTCTTCTCCAGGCCGAAGTTGGTCGACCGGTGCCGGGCCAGCTCGTCGAGCTCCACGAAGGAGCCCTCGTCGAGCAGGAGCGCGATCCGCTCGCGCGCGGTCAGTTTGCCCTTCGCGTGCTGCTTCTCCACCGCCCGCTCGGAGCCGGCGTGGGTCGCCTCGTCAATGCGGCGCTGCAGATCCGCGATCTTGCCCGCGGTCGTGTGAATGTCGATTTCTTGCGGCTCTACCGACTCGGACATCGGGATGCGGCTCCCTGCCTGGTCACGGGGGTTCGTTGGGTACGAATGGGCTACTGCCCGGCTACTGATCCGTAGGGTATCGACGCCGATACGGTTCGGCACTGCGGTCTTTGCCACACCTAGTCTGGCTTGCATGACGTCCTCCGATGCCTCAGGAGCCCGGTGGTCCGACCTGGACCGGCCCCCGCTCAACGCCGCCGCGCTGCGCCGCGCGCTCGTCCACTCCGACGGTCTGTGGACCTCGCTCGACCTCGTCACCACGACCGGCTCCACCAACACCGACCTGGCCGCGCGCGCGGACGAGCTGCCCGAGGGCGCGGTGCTCGTCGCCGAGGAGCAGACCTCGGGGCGCGGCCGCCTCGACCGGGACTGGGTGTCACCGCCGCGGGCCGGGCTCTTCTTCTCCGTCCTGTTCAAGCCGGACGTGCCGGTGCACCGCTGGGGCTGGCTCCCGCTGCTCGCCGGCGTCGCCGCGTCGACCGGGCTCGCGAAGGCCGCCGGCGTGGACCTTTCCCTCAAGTGGCCGAACGACCTGCTGGTTTCGGTCGGGGGCGAGGAGCGGAAGACCGGCGGGATCCTCGCCGAGCGGGCCGGCGCGGACGGCATCGTCGTCGGCATCGGCGTCAACGTGACGCTCAAGGAGGACGAGCTGCCGGTGCCCGGCGCGGGTTCCCTGCTCCTCGCGAACGCGATCTCGACGGACCGGGACACGCTGCTGCGGGCGGTCCTGCGGTCGCTGGAGCAGCGGTACGGGGAGTGGGTGCGGGCGGACGGCGACCCCGAGGCGTCCGGGCTCCAGGCGGCGTACACGACGGGCTGCTCGACCCTGGGCCGCCACATCAGGGCCGACCTCCCGGGCGAGCGGATGCTGGAGGGCGAGGCGGTGGCCCTGGACGGCGACGGGCGCCTGGTGGTCGAGACGGAGGGCGGCGGCACGGAGGCGGTCGCGGCGGGCGACATCGTCCACGTCCGGGCCGCTCCCTGACGTCCGGGTGCGTCACCCCGAGGCCCTGCGGCCCCGGCCCCGCGCCCGCGGGGCCGGGGCGCGGCGAGGGGGCCCGTGCACGACGGCCCGCCGACGGCGCCGGGGCCGTGGAGTGTGCACGAGCTGCCCGGCGACGGCGCCGGGGCCCTGGGTTGTGCCCACCCTCCCCCGGACTCCGTCCGGGAGGACCCCCGTCCCGGCGGGACGAACGCCCGCAACGGGGGTCGAGGGTGGGTGACGCCTCCGTGGGCCGAACGCGTGCACCGGATGTACGCCGAGGGCGTGAGCTGGCACACACCTGTCGTATCGTGGAGCGCGATCCATGGCGACAGATCGGCAGGGCAGTGGGCAGGGAACGGGCAGGAGGCGGCCGGTGACCGTCGACGACGCGCACAACGGCGGCGAGGCCGAGCCACCGGCGTACCCGACCCCGCACCACCATGTCGACCACACGGCCGAGCCGACCGACGATCCCCTGGCGATCCGCCTCGAACAGCTCATCCTCGGCGCGGACCGCCGCTACACCCCCTTCCAGGCGGCCCGCACCGCCGGCGTCTCCATGGAGCTGGCCTCCCGCTTCTGGCGCGCCATGGGCTTCGCCGACATCGGTCAGGCCAAGGCGCTCACCGAGGCCGACGTCCTCGCCCTGCGCCGCCTCGCCGGTCTCGTCGAGGCCGGGCTGCTCAGCGAGCCGATGGCCGTCCAGGTCGCCCGGTCCACCGGACAGACCACCGCCCGGCTCGCCGAGTGGCAGATCGACTCGTTCCTGGAGGGCCTCACCGAGCCGCCCGAGCCCGGAATGACCCGGACCGAGGTCACGTACCCCCTGGTCGAGCTGCTCCTGCCCGAGCTGGAGGAGTTCCTGATCTACGTCTGGCGCCGCCAGCTCGCCGCCGCCACCGGCCGCGTCGTACAGGCCGCGGACGACGAGGAGATGGTCGACCGCCGGCTCGCCGTCGGCTTCGCCGACCTCGTCGGGTTCACCCGGCTGACCCGCCGCCTGGAGGAGGAGGAGCTCGGCGAGCTCGTCGAGGCCTTCGAGACCACCTGCGCCGACCTCGTCGCCGCCCACGGCGGCCGCCTCATCAAGACCCTCGGTGACGAGGTGCTCTACGCCGCCGACGACGCCGGAACCGCCGCCGAGATCGCGCTGCGGCTGATCGAGACGCTCAGCCACGACGAGACGATGCCCGCCCTCCGCGTCGGCATCGCCTTCGGCACGGTGACGACCCGGATGGGCGACGTCTTCGGTACGACCGTGAACCTCGCCAGCCGGCTCACCTCGATAGCGCCCAAGGACACCGTCCTGGTCGACGGGGCGCTCGCCGAGGAGCTGACCAGGACCGGCGACGCGCCCGTCTCCGAGACGCAGGCCGCCGAGGAGACCGCCCGCGCCGAGAAGGAGGGCGAGCAGCCTCCGACGTACCGCTTCGCGCTCCAGCCCATGTGGCAGCGGCCCGTGCGCGGTCTCGGCGTCGTGGAGCCCTGGCACCTGACCCGTCGCCCCACCTAGGATCCGGTGAACAGTCGTTAACAGGCGTTAACCGGGAGGGTGCGGTCATGTCCGAGCAGTCCGAGCAGCGTTTTGGTGAGTTCGTCGCGGTCCGGAGGCACGAGCACGTCGCCGAGCTGGTCCTCGACCGGCCCAAGGCGATGAACGCGGTCTCCCTGGAGATGGCGCGCTCCATCAGCGCGGCCTGCGCGGCGCTCGGCGCGGACGACACGGTACGCGTGGCGGTGCTGACGTCCTCCAACGACAAGGCCTTCTGCGTCGGCGCCGACCTCAAGGAGCGGAACTCCTTCACGGACGCCGACATGGTCCGTCAGCGTCCCGTCTCGCGCGGCGCCTACGGGGGCGTGCTCGACCTGCCGATGCCGACCGTGGCAGCGGTCCACGGCTTCGCGCTGGGCGGCGGCTACGAGCTGGCGCTCGCCTGTGACGTGATCGTCGCCGACGCGACGGCCGTCGTCGGGCTCCCGGAGGTGTCGGTGGGCGTGATCCCGGGCGGCGGCGGTACGCAGCTGCTCCCGCGCCGGGTGGGCGCGGCGCGGGCGGCCGAGCTGATCTTCACGGCGCGGCGGGTGGAGGCGGCGGAGGCGCGCGAGCTGGGCCTCGTCGACGTGCTGGCGGAGGACGCCCGTACGGCGGCCCTGGAGCTCGGCGGCCGGATGGCGGCGAACTCCCCGGTCGGTCTGCGCGCCTCCAAGCGGGCGCTGCGGCTCGGTCAGGGTCTGGACCTGAAGGCCGGCATGGAGGTCGAGGACGCGGCGTGGCGGGCGGTGGCCTTCTCGGGGGACCGGGCCGAGGGTGTGGCCGCGTTCAACGAGAAGCGGAAGCCGGAGTGGCCGGGCGTCTGAGAATCTCGCGGATTCCTCCCGGATTCCTCCCGGACTGTCACTTTCCGTGATGCTCCACACGTAAAAAGGGATGAAACGTCCCTAAGCTGGAGGAATGGGAGAGGATGTGCGGCTGCGGGCCGTAGTGGCGCTGGCGCAGGCGATGGCGGCGGCGCACACCCCGCGCGAGTTCTGGCGGGCAGCGGCGCTGGGTGCCCGCGACGCGCTCGGCGGGAGCTTCGCCGCCCTGTCGGTCTGGGAACGTGACCACGGCCGGCTCAAGGTGCTGGTGAACGCCGGAGAGCGGGCGGTGGGGGAGGAGGAGTTCCCCGACGCCGAGACGTATCCCGTGCACCAGTTCCCCGAGATCACCGAGTTCCTGCACGCGCGGTGGGCGGGCGGCGGCGAGCCGGACGCCTGGGTGGAGACCGCGGGCGACCGCCTCCCGACCGGCCGTGTCACCGGACTGCGCCGGCGCGGGCGCGGCTGCTGCGTGGTCGCGCCGGTCGTGCTGCACGGAAGGGCCTGGGGCGAGCTGTACGTGGCCCGACCGGCCGGGGTGCCGGTCTTCGGCCGCGACGACGCGGACTTCGCCGCGGTGCTCGCGGCGGTGGTCGCGGCGGGCATCGCCCAGTCCGAGCGCCTGGAGGAGGTCCGCAAGCTGGCCTTCACCGACCCGCTGACCGGCCTCGCCAACCGTCGGGCGGTCGACACCCGGCTCGACGAGGCGATCGAGCGCTACCGGACGGACGGCTCCGTGGTGAGCCTGGTGGTCTGCGACCTGAACGGTCTCAAGCGGGTCAACGACACCCATGGGCACGCGGTCGGCGACCGGCTCCTGGAGCGGTTCGGCTCGGTGCTCTCCCGGTGCGGGGCGATGCTCCCCGGCGCCCTCTCGGCGCGCCTCGGCGGCGACGAGTTCTGTCTGCTCTCGGTCGGCCCGACGTCCGACGAGGTGGTGGCCGTCGCCGACGAACTCTGCGTCCGCGCGGGCGAACTGGAGCTGGGCGAGGGCGTCGCCTGCGGAGTGGCCTCCACGGGCGACCCCATCGGTCCGGTCAAGTCCGCCCGCCGCCTCTTCCGCCTGGCCGACGCCGCCCAGTACCAGGCCAAGGCGGCCCGCTCGGTGAAGCCGGTGGTGGCGGGCCGCGACGGCACGGTCATCCGCCTCGCCGACGCCCCGCCCGGGGCGCGCGACCGCAGGCGTTTCCGCGACGCGCCGCCGGTCTAGGACCCCGTACGGACCCCGTACGGACCCCGGTAAGGACTCGTCCGGCGGTCGACTAGTGACATGGAGGTCTTCAGTCCGTAGGGTGCTGAATATGGATATGCACTCAGTCGTCCTTGGCACGTCCGGAACCACCTTCCAGGACGTCATCGACGTCGCCCGCCACGGCGCCCGCATCGAGCTGTCCCCCGAGGCCGTGCAGGCGCTTGCCGACTCCCGTGCCGTCGTGGACGCGCTCGCCGCCAAGCCCGAGCCCGTGTACGGCGTCTCGACCGGGTTCGGGGCCCTCGCCACCCGGCACATCAGCCCCGAGCTGCGGGCGCAGCTCCAGCGCAACATCGTCCGCTCGCACGCCGCCGGCATGGGTCCGCGCGTCGAGCGGGAGGTCGTGCGGGCGCTCATGTTCCTCCGGCTCAAGACCGTCGCCTCCGGCCACACCGGCGTCCGCCCCGAGGTCGCCCGGACCATGGCCGACGTCCTCAACGCGGGCATCACGCCGGTCGTCCACGAGTACGGCTCCCTCGGCTGCTCCGGCGACCTCGCGCCGCTCTCGCACTGCGCCCTGGCCCTCATGGGCGAGGGTGACGCCGAGGGCCCCGACGGCACCGTGAAGCCCGCGGGCGAGCTGCTGGCCGCCGCCGGGATCGAGCCCGTCGAGCTGCGCGAGAAGGAGGGCCTCGCCCTCCTCAACGGCACCGACGGCATGCTCGGCATGCTGATCATGGCCCTCGCCGACCTCGACACCCTCTACAAGTCCGCGGACATCACCGCGGCCCTCTCCCTCGAAGCCCTCCTCGGCACCGAGAAGGTCCTCGAGCCCGAGCTGCACGCGATCCGCCCCCACCCGGGCCAGGGCGCGTCCGCCGCCAACATGCTCGCCGTGCTCAAGGGCTCCGGGCTCACCGGCCACTTCCAGGAGGAGGAGGCCCCGCGCGTCCAGGACGCGTACTCCGTGCGCTGCGCCCCCCAGGTGGCCGGCGCCGGCCGCGACACCATGGTCCACGCCCGTACGGTGGCCGAGCGCGAGCTCGCCTCCGCCGTCGACAACCCCGTGATCCTCGCGGACGGCCAGGTGCGCTCCAACGGCAACTTCCACGGCGCCCCCGTCGCGTACGTCCTCGACTTCCTCGCCATCGCCGCCGCCGACCTCGGCTCCATCGCCGAGCGCCGCACCGACCGGCTCCTCGACAAGAACCGGTCCCACGGCCTGCCGCCGTTCCTCGCCGACGACGCCGGCGTCGACTCCGGCCTGATGATCGCCCAGTACACCCAGGCCGCCCTGGTCAGCGAGATGAAGCGGCTGGCCGTCCCGGCCTCGGCCGACTCCATCCCGTCCTCCGCCATGCAGGAGGACCACGTCTCCATGGGCTGGTCCGCCGCCCGCAAGCTGCGCACGGCGATCGGCAACCTCAACCGGATCATCGCGGTCGAGCTCTACGCCGCCACCCGCGGCATCGAGCTGCGCCGCGGCCTCACCCCCGCCCCCGCCTCGCAGGCCGCCATCGAGGCCCTGCGCGCCGCGGGTGTCGAGGGCCCGGGCCCGGACCGCTTCCTCGCCCCCGACCTGGCGGCGGCCGACGCCTTCGTACGCGAGGGGAAGCTCGTCGCCGCCGTGGAACCGGTCACCGGCCCGCTGGCGTGACGGACCGCACCCGGACATGACGCAGGCGGCCACCCCGGCAGGGGGCGGCCGCCTGTGCCGTTCTCCGCGCGTCTCAGTACGCCCGGCCGCCGCGTCTCATCGCCAGCGCCACGAACCCGGCGCCCACAGCGAGGAATCCCGTCCCGCCGATCACGTACGGCGTCGTGTCCGGGCCGCCCGTCTCGGCGAGCCGTGCCCCGCTCGCCGCGCGCTCCTGCTCGGAGGAGGTGACGCGACCCTCGTCGGTCGCGTTCGCGGACGGGACGAACCACAGGGCGAAGAGCAGCGCCCCGGCCGCCGTGGCGGTCAGCAGCGGACGTCGAGCGACGGACACAGAGATTCGATCCTCCTTGCGGAAACCGCGAATTGGTCGGTGCGCCGATGCTAATGAACACAGCGGGTCGCAGGAAAGTCGGGAGCTCGGGCGGCCTACTCTCCGACGTATGAGCACTTCCGAGACATCGCGCTATGTACGGCTTCGAGTGGAAGTCGTCCTGGAGATCGCCGAGGCCGAGAAGCTGACGGGCGCGGCCGTCGGGCGGATCGAGACCGACGAGTTCATGCCCGAGGAGGAGCGTGTGCACGCCCGCTCCGCGGTCCACGAGGACAGCGCCGAGGCGCTGGCGTACCTGATCGAGCCCTTCGACCTCGTCAGGGACGTCCCCGGCGTCGACCTGGTCCAGGCCTCCTGGACCAGTGAGGAGATCGACTACGACCCCGACGCCCAGGAGTGGGACCTCGACGAGGAAGACGGGGACGAGGAAGACGGGGACGAGGAAGACGACGAAGAAACGGCCTAGCAGCGCGGCACGCCCTGCCAGGAGCCCCGGGGCGACGTTGTGAGACGTCGCACACCCCGGGGCTTTCCCATGGGGAGTCCGCGCACGCATCCCGGGTACGCGTCCTCGCGAGGATCCGAGTGGGGCTCTCCGAGGGGCTCCGTGCGCAGGTCTCGTGCGCGGGTCTCGTGTGCGGGAGCAGTGTGCGGAACCGGAAGGACCGTTTGCGCGTGTTGATCAGTGGTGTTCCCCACAAAGCCCCCGCTTCCGGAACCGGGCGGGGTGTCATGGATGTTCAGGCAAGTGTGGGCAGGGATTCGGCGACGATGGAGAAGCGTGTGATGACGGACAGCAAGCGCCGCAAGGGCCTGGCGGCGGCTGCCGCGGTGCTCGGTGGCGTATTGGTGCTCTCGGCGTGCAGCGACGGGGACAAGGGCGGCGCGGCCGACAGCTCCGCGTCGGCGCAGTCACAGGCTCAGGTCGACGAGGCCGCGGCGCAGAAGACGTCGAAGGCGCAGATATCCATCGCGCCCAAGAACGGCGCCGACAACGCCTCGATCAACAAGGACGCCAAGGTCACCGTCACCGAGGGCACGCTGACCGAGGTCACGATGACCACCCAGGACGGCGAGGCCGTCAAGGGCGAGATGTCGGCCGACAAGACGAGCTGGCAGCCGGCCGAGCAGCTCAAGCGCGCCACCCTGTACAAGATCGCCGCGACCGCCAAGGACGCGGACGGTCTGGAGGCGCACGAGAACTCCTCCTTCACCACCGTCTCCCAGGCCAACAGCTTCATCGGCAGCTTCACGCCCGAGGACGGCTCCACCGTCGGCGTCGGCATGCCGGTCTCGATCAACTTCAACAAGGCCATCACCGACAAGGCCGCCGTCCAGGGCGGCATCAAGGTGTCGTCCAGCAGCGGCCAGGAGGTCGTCGGGCACTGGTTCAACTCCCAGCGCCTGGACTTCCGCCCCGAGAGCTACTGGACCGAGGGCTCGACCGTCACGCTGAAGCTGGACCTCGACGGCGTCGAGGGCGCCCAGGGCGTCTACGGCGTCCAGCAGAAGACCGTCACCTTCAAGATCGGCCGCAACCAGGTCTCCACCGTCGACGTCGCCACCAAGACCATGACGGTCACGCAGGACGGCAAGACGGTCAAGACGATCCCCGTCTCCGCCGGCTCTCCGGAGAACCCGACCTACAACGGTCAGATGGTGATCTCCGAGAAGTTCAAGGAGACCCGGATGAACGGCGCCACCGTCGGCTTCACGGACGACGACGGCAAGGGCGAGTACGACATCAAGGACGTCCCGCACGCGATGCGCCTGTCCACCTCGGGCACGTTCATCCACGGCAACTACTGGGGCCCGGACTCGATCTTCGGCTCGGCCAACACCAGCCACGGCTGCGTGGGCCTGAACGACGTCAAGGGCGCGGGCGACCCGAAGCAGCAGGCCGCCTGGCTCTACGACCACTCGATCGTGGGTGACGTCGTGGTCGTGAAGAACTCCAAGGACAAGACGATCGCTCCCGACAACGGCCTCAACGGCTGGAACATGAGCTGGTCGGCGTGGAAGGCCGGCTCGGCGGTCTGATCCCGTCCCGTACCGACGACAGCGGCGGCCCCCTTTGAGGACGGAGGGGGCCGCCGCTGTCATCCGGTCATGGCGTACGGCAGAGGCCGGCCTACCGGACGACCTCCTCCACGCCCCACTGCGCCAGCAGCCGCAGGGCGTCCGCCGAGGCCGTCCCCGGCTCCGCCTGGTACGTCACGAGCACCAGGTCCGGGTCCGTCCCGGAGACCTTCAGCGACTCGTACTGCAACGTCATCTCGCCCACCAGCGGGTGCCGCAGCTTCTTGCTGCCGTGCCCCTTGTCCGCGACGGTGTGCGCCGCCCACAGCGAGCGGAACTCCTCGCTCTTCACCGACAGTTCGCCGACCAGCGCGAGCAGCGCGGGGTCGTCCGGGTAGCAGCCCGCGTACAGCCGCAGCACGCTCACCACCTCGGTCGCCTTGCACTCCCAGTCCAGGTACAGATCACGCGCGTTGGGCCCGAGGAAGACCAGCCGGGCCATGTTGCGCTCCTCCGGCTCCATCGCGACGAAGTCGCCGAGCAGCGCCCGCGCCATCCGGTTCCAGGCGAGGACGTCGAGGCGGCGGCCGACGAGGAGGGCGGGGACGGACTCCATCGAGTCCAGGAGATGCTGCAGACCGGGCCGCACGTGCTGGGGCCGGACGATCGCCGCCCGGTGCTGCTTCTTCTTCGCCGTCGGCTTGGCCAGGTGCGTCAGATGCGCCCGCTCGGAGTCGTTCAGCCGCAGCGCCCGCGCGATCGAGTCCAGCACCTCCATGGACACGTTGCGCCCGTTGCCCTGTTCGAGGCGGGTGTAGTACGCGACGGAGACGCCCGCCAGCTGCGCGAGCTCCTCCCGGCGCAGCCCCGGTACGCGACGATGGCGCCCGAACTCCGGCAGGCCCACGTCCTCCGGCTTCAGCCGGGCCCGGCGCGAGCGCAGGAATTCACTGAGTTCGGCACTGAGGTCCATGCGGCCATCCATGCGTCCCGATTATCCCAGGCCCTACGACCGGACGGACAGGTGTTCCTGACCCTGCCAGTGGTAGGCACGCTGGACGTAGGCAGAGCAGAGGTCTGGGTGGACGGCGGCCGCTCCGGCAGGCTGGTCGCCATGACCACGAACGTCTCCCTCGTCCCCGCCTACGCCGCCCCCGCCGCCAACGCCCCGCTGGAGCGCACCACCGTGCCGCGCCGCCCGGTCGGCGAGCACGACGTCCTGATCGAGATCAAGTACGCCGGCATCTGCCACTCCGACATCCACCAGGCCCGCGACGGCTGGGGCGAGGGCATCTTCCCGATGGTGCCCGGCCACGAGATCGCCGGCGTCGTCACCGAGGTCGGCCCCGGCGTCACCCGGCACCAGGTCGGCGACCGCGTCGGCGTCGGCTGCTTCGTCGACTCCTGCCGGGAGTGCGCGAACTGCCGCCAGGGCCTGGAGCAGTACTGCACGGGCGGCTCGACGGGCACGTACAACGCCCTCGGCAAGGACGGCGAGCCGACCTACGGCGGCTACTCCACCCACATCGTCGTCGACGAGAACTACACGCTGCGCATCCCGGAGGGCATCGCCCTCGACGAGGCCGCCCCGCTCCTCTGCGCCGGCATCACCCTCTACTCGCCGCTCGTCCACTGGAAGGCCGGCCCGGGCAAGAAGGTCGCGATCGTCGGTCTCGGCGGCCTCGGCCACATGGGCGTCAAGATCGCCCACGCTCTCGGCGCCGAGGTGACCGTGCTCAGCCAGTCGCTGAAGAAGCAGGAGGACGGCCGCAAGCTGGGTGCCGACCACTACCACGCCACCAGCGACCCGCGGACCTTCACCGAGCTCGCCGGCTCCTTCGACCTGATCATCTCCACCGTCTCGGCCCCGCTCGACTTCGCCGCCTATCTCGGGCTGCTGCGGACGGACGGCGCGCTGGTGAACGTCGGCGCTCCCGAGGAGCCGATCTCGCTCAACCTGTTCCCGCTGATGCTCGGCCGCAAGACGCTCGCCGGCTCGGCGATCGGCGGTATCGCGGAGACGCAGGAGATGCTCGACTTCTGCGCGGAGCACGGCCTGGGCGCGGAGATCGAGCTGATCAGCGCCGACCGGATCAACGAGGCGTACGAGCGGGTGCTCGCGAGCGACGTGCGGTACCGCTTCGTGATCGACACGTCGACGATCTGAGGACCTGAGGGCCCTCGGGCCCGGGGCTCGCGAAGGTGCCGGGGCATGACCTCCGGGGTAATCGACCCCGCACGGCATGTCCCGGCACCCTTGCGTCATGACCGCATATGCCCTCGCGAACCTCCGCCCGCAGACCGCACCGCACGAGGAGGTCCTCGTCTACATCGAGCGCATCCAGTCCACGCTCGACCCCTACGGCGGCCGCTTCCTCGTGCACGGCGCTCCCGAACGGGAGGTGAGGGAGGGGGAGTGGCCCGGCGCCCTCGTCATGATCGCCTTCCCGTCGATGGAGGCCGCCCGCGACTGGTACGACTCCGCCGCCTACCAGGAGATCCTCCCGCTGCGCACCCGCCACATCCCGGGCGACATCCTGCTGATCGACGGCGTACCGCCCGGCTACGACCCGGCGTCGACCGCCGCCGCGATGCGCGCCGCGTCAGCCGGTACGGCCTGGGCGGAGCTCGAGCGGCGTCCCGCCGAACCCCGCGCGGAAGCGCGCGTCGTGGGAGACCGCGACCACCGCGCCCTCGAAGGCGGCGAGTGCCGCCTCCAGCTCCTCCACCAGCGAGAGCGCCACATGGTTGGTCGGCTCGTCCAGGACCAGCAGGTCGGCCGGCCGGGTCACGAGCCGTGCCAGCTCCAGCCGGCGCTGCTGCCCCACGGAGAGCCGGGCCACCGGAACGGCCAGGTCCTCCTCCCGGAAGAGACCGAGGGCGAGCAGCTCCTCCGCGTGCTCCTCGGGCGGGCCGGGGCGGCCCGCCGCGTACGCCGTGAGCAGCGGTTTCGCGGACGGTACGGCGGGCAGCTCCTGGGCCAGGTAGCCGACCGGGCCCGACCGGACGACCGTGCCGCTGTCGGGCCGGAGATCCCCGGCGAGAACCCGCAACAGGGTCGTCTTCCCGGCCCCGTTGGGCCCGGAGACGAGCAGCCGGTCGCCGGGTGCGATCCGCAGTGCGCCGATCCGCAGCCGCTCGCCGACCACGACGTCGTCGAGCTCGGCGAGCACGCCGGCGTGCCGCCCGGGACCACCGTCCGACCACGGCACGCCGTCCGCGGGTGCCGTGGTGCGAGGGCCGGCGGTCGTCAGCCGGGCCGTGAACCGCAGCGGCTCGGGCGGGGCCGGCACCGGCGCCCTCCGTAGCTGTTCGAGCCGTACACGGGCCGCCCTGACCTGCCCGGACAGCTTGTTCTCGTGCGAGCGGCGGTGCTTGCCGAACCCCTGCCGGGGGTCCTTCCCCGCCCCCGCGAGCCGCTGCCCGGCCGCGGCCACCAGCTCCTCCGTGCGGGCCAGCTCCTCGCGCCACTCCTCGTGCTGCCGGGCCCAGCGCCGGCGGGCGGCGGCCTTCGCCGCGCGGTAGCCGTGCCAGCCGTCGCCGTACCGGGTCACCGCCCGGGTGTCGCGGTCGACCTCCAGGATCGTGGTCGCCATCCCCTCCAGGAAGCCCCGGTCGTGGGTGACCGCCACGACCGTGCCGCGGTGGGTGCGCAGCCGTTCCGCCAGCCAGCCGGCGGCGGCCCGGTCGAGGTGGTTCGTCGGTTCGTCGAGGAGCAGCAGCTCGGCGCCCGACGCGAGGACACAGGCGAGGGCGAGCCGTGACTGCTCCCCGCCGGAGAGCGTGCCGACGCGGCGTTCGTACGGGACGTGGCCGAGGCCGAGCCCGTGCAGCGCGGCGTCGACCCGGGCGTCGGCCTCGTACCCGCCCCGCTCCTCGTACCGGGCGGCCAGCTCGCCGTACGCGACGAGCTCCTCGGGGGTCGCGGAGCCGAGCCGCTCCTCGGCCGCCCGCATCTCCCGTTCCATGGCGAGGAGTTCGGCGAGCGCCGCGTCGGCGACGTCGCGCACGGTGTGCTCGGGGCCGAGGCCGAAGGTCTCGGCGAGCGTCTGCGCGAGCCGCGCGACGCCGCCGGGGAAGACCACGGTCACCTCGCCGTCGTCGGGGGCCTCCGCACCGGAGAGCAGCCGGAGAAGGGTGGACTTGCCGGAGCCGTTCTCACCGATGACGGCGGCCTTCTCGCCGGGGCGGACGGTGAGCGTGAGCTGTTCGAGGACGGAGCGGTCCCCGTAGGAGACGGAGACGTCTTTCAAGGTCAACTGGGCGCGGTCGCGCATGGGATCTTTCCCTGATGGCTGGGGTGCGTTCGGGCCGGGGAGAGGACACCGGGACCACCGCCGCCGCGCCCCAAGGGCGCCGGATCAGCGGGTCGGACCGTGTCCGCGGCCGGAATCAGAGAAAGAAGTGGAACGAACCCATGCGACCGAGTGTAACGACGGCGCCCGCCCGGGTCGCGTGGATTTTCCGGGCGGGCGGTCCGCGTGCGCGGGGCCCTGCGTCGGGCCGGGGCCCCTCAGGACGGTCTCAGCCGTCGGCCTTCGCGACGCCGATCGGGCAGGAGACTCCCGTACCGCCGATGCCGCAGTAGCCGGCCGGGTTCTTGTCCAGGTACTGCTGGTGGTAGCCCTCGGCCGGGTAGAAGGTGCGGCCCTCGGCCGGGAGCACCTCCGTGGTGATCGTGCCGTACCCGGAGCCGGTCAGGACCTTCTGGTACGCCGCGCGGGAGGCGTCGGCGGTGGCGGCCTGGGCGTCGGAGTGGGTGTAGACGGCGGAGCGGTACTGGGTGCCGACGTCGTTGCCCTGGCGGAAGCCCTGGGTCGGGTCGTGGGACTCCCAGAAGAGCTTGAGCAGTTGCTCGTACGAGACCTTCGACGGGTCGAAGACGACCCGGACGACCTCGGTGTGGCCCGTGAGGCCCGAGCAGACCTCCTCGTAGACGGGGTGCGGCGTGATGCCGCCCTGGTAGCCGACCAGCGTCGTGAAGACGCCCTCGGTCTGCCAGAACTTGCGCTCGGCGCCCCAGAAGCAGCCCAGGGCGAAGTCGGCCACCTCAAGGCCCTCGGGGTACGGGCCGAGCAGCGGTGTGCCCAGCACGGTGTGGCGCTCGGGAACCGCGAACTCGGACTCGGACCGGCCCTTGAGCGCCTGCTCGGGCGTGGGGAGGACAGGGGTGCGTGACAGGAACATGCGGCATCTCCTCGACGGTGGGCGTTACGCACAACGTCCGGACCCCGGGAGGGATTCCCCCCGGGGTCCGGCGGAGCGCGTGTCTCCCCGTGCGTCAGTGCGGCAGGGTCGCCGGGCTTCCGCCGTTGGCCTCGTAGCCCGCGACGGCCAGGTTCCGGTACACCGTGTACTCCGCCGCCGGGTCTCCGGTCAGCGTCCACGGCAGGGCGCCCACGTGGCCGTCCACGTGGACCAGCTGGTGCATGGCCTCCTGCCAGCGCTCCCCGCGGACCAGGAAGAGGACCAGCAGGTGCCGGACGTGCGCCAGCATCGGGTCGTCGGCGCGCGCCGAGTGGACGGCGTACAGCGCGCCCTCCATCGCCTTGCGCACCACCTCGGTACGGAAGAAGTCCTGGACGAGCACGATCTCCGGCAGGTGCTCGTAGACCGCGAACAGCGGCAGCGCGGCGAGCAGCGAGCCCCGCGGGGCGCGTGCCGCGGCCGCGGTGGCGAACCGGTCGGCGTCCTCGCGCGAGCCGTGCCACTTCTCGCACCAGTAGTGCAGCGCGGCCAGGTGCGCGCCCATGTGCTGCGGCGCGCGGTCGATGATCTTCGCCCAGACCTGGTCGAACTCCTCGTGGCTGTAGCCGAGTCCCCGCGCCACCGCGAGCTGCACGATGTACGGGACGGGGTCCCCAGGGGCGAGCAGGGCCGCCTCCTCGCTCACCTTCTTCGCCTCTTCGAGGATGATCCGGAAGTCGTCGCTGCCCGCCGAGGAGGAGCGCCACGCCTGCTGCACCAGGAACTCGGCGTGCACGGCGGCCCCGCCCGGGTCCTTCGGCGAGTCGGCCCGCCAGGCCCGCAGCCACGCGCCGCCGACCCCGGGCTTCTGCTGGAGCTCCAGCGAGGCCGCGCCCGCGAACGCCTGGACGCGCTGCCAGCGGACCTCGCCCGCCTTCTCCGTGCCGGCGAGGAGCTGCGAGGCCGCCCGCCAGTCCTGGGTCGCCTGGACCACGTCGAGCACGTCGAGCAGATCCCGGTCCGGCCCCGGCATCCGTACGTCCTGCTCCTCCTGGCGCAGGAAGCCGTAGGCCTCGGGGTCGGCGGCGTCCGGTGAGCCGGGCGCGACCTGACGGATGCCGACGCCGGACCGGCGGCGCCTCACGTACGGGGTCACGACCGCGATCAGCAGAGCCATCGCCATCAGGAACCAGAGAATCTCCATGTGTCCATTGTCCAGGACACTCCCTGAGACATCGGGCGGCGGTCCCCGCCCCTCGCGACTACGCTCCTGACCCATGAGCGATGAGCACATCCACCAGAGCTTCGAGACCCGCGCGATCCACGCGGGCAACACCGCCGACCCGCTGACCGGCGCGGTCGTCCCGCCGATCTACCAGGTCTCCACGTACAAGCAGGACGGCGTGGGCGGGCTGCGCGGGGGTTACGAGTACAGCCGGAGCGCCAACCCCACGCGCACCGCGCTCGAGGAGAACCTCGCGGCCCTCGAAGGCGGCCGCCGCGGACTGGCCTTCGCCTCCGGCCTCGCCGCCGAGGACTGCCTGCTGCGGACGCTGCTGGCCCCCGGCGCCCACGTGGTGATCCCGAACGACGCCTACGGCGGCACCTTCCGGCTCTTCGCCAAGGTCGTCCAGCGCTGGGGCGTGGACTTCTCCGTGGCCGACACCTCCGACGTCGACGCGGTGCGCGGCGCGGTCAACGACCGTACGAAGGTGATCTGGGTCGAGACCCCGTCGAACCCGCTGCTCGGCATCACCGACATCGCGGCGGTCGCGGCCGTGGCCCGGTCGGCGGGCGCGAAGCTCGTCGTCGACAACACCTTCGCCTCGCCCTACCTCCAGCAGCCGCTGTCGCTCGGCGCGGACGTCGTCGTGCACTCGCTGACGAAGTACATGGGCGGCCACTCGGACGTCGTGGGCGGCGCCCTGGTGACGGCCGACGAGGCGCTCGGCGAGGAGCTGGCGTACCACCAGAACGCGATGGGCGCGGTGGCCGGTCCGTTCGACTCGTGGATCGTGCTGCGCGGCATCAAGACGCTCGCCGTCCGCATGGACCGGCACAGCGAGAACGCGGGCAAGATCGTGGAGATGCTGACGCAGCACCCGAAGGTCACCCAGGTCCTCTATCCGGGCCTGCCGGAGCACCCGGGCCACGAGATCGCCGCCAAGCAGATGAAGGCCTTCGGCGGGATGATCTCCTTCCGGGTGGAGGGCGGCGAGGAGGCGGCGGTCGAGGTCTGCAACCGCGCGAAGCTCTTCACCCTCGGTGAGTCCCTCGGCGGCGTCGAGTCGCTCATCGAGCACCCGGGCCGGATGACCCACGCCAGCGTCGCGGGCTCGGCCCTGGAGGTCCCGGCCGACCTGGTCCGCCTCTCCGTGGGCATCGAGAACGTGGACGACCTGCTGGCGGACCTGCGCCAGGCGCTGGGCTAGTACGTACGACACGCTGCCGGGCGCCCCTGAGCCAGGGGCGCCCGGCACGCTCTCCCGTCTCCCGTCCTCGAGTCCCGTCCTTGTGTCCCGTCCGTCAGGCCGGGACCTTCTCGTCCTCCAGGGACTCCCGGACCATGGTGCGCAGCTCGGGGGTGTCCTCGTGCCCGTGCACGGAGATCGCGTGTTCGGAGGCCGCCTTCACGACCTCGTCCTCCTCGCCGGTGATGGTGAGGGTGCAGTTCATCACGCTCGGTTCCTTGCGGCAGTCGGCGACTTTCCTGGTCATGAATCCTCCTCGACTCGCCCGCTCCTTCCAGGCTAAGTCCGCCGTCACCAGCCTTCGAGCGGTGGAGTCGTCTCCGCGGGCGGCACGCTCCAGGGCTCGGCCACCGTCGCCCAGACGGCGAACGCGAGCACGGCCACGACGAGCAGTGACCACAGGGCCCGGCGGACGGCCCGGTCGCGGTGGCGCAGCCGGCCGCCGCGCGTCACGGCCCGCGCGACCAGCTCGGCCGGGACCTGCGGGTGCGGGGACTCCAGCATCCGCCGCACCTCGTCCTCCTTGTCCTCGTACCTGCTCACGAGGCGAGGCTCCCGCCGCGCCGGTCCCGCAGCGCGGAGACGGACCGCGCGCAGATGGCCCGCACGCGCTCCTCGGCCAGTCCGAGCAGGGCCGCGGTCTGCTCCTCGGCCACCCCCTCGTACAGCCGCAGCACCACGACGAGACGTTCCTGCGGGGTGAGCGTGGAGAGGAGCCCGCCCCGGCCGCGGTGGTGCCGCCAGGCGGTGCGCGCGAAGCGGACGGCGAGGTCGGAGCGGGTGCGGTCGTAAGGATCCTCGCCGCGCAGCCGGTCCCAGTGGGCGTAGGTGTGGGCGAGGGAGGCGGTCAACAGCGCCTGGGCGCGCGGATTGGCGTCCCGCGTCTCCGCGGTCAGCAGCGTCGCGGCATGCAGCAGCCGTCCCGCCGCCCCCGCCGTGAACGCCTCGAACTGCCGGGCGCGGAAGCGGTTCCCGCCCGACCGGCCGTCCTCTCGATCTCGCACGTCCTCATATGAGGACAGCGGACGGCCGGGGTCAAGAGGTCGCGCCGGACTCCGTGTCGGTGGCGGGCGGCAGGCCCGACTGCCGCGCGGAGAGCGCGGAGTTGAACCGGGTGAGCAGGGTGCAGAACGACTCGCGCTCCGCCGGCGTCCAGCCCTCCGTCACCTGAGCCATCAGCTCGCGGCGCGAGGCGCGGACCTCCTCCAGGCGGGCCAGGCCGCGCGGGGAGAGCTGGAGCACGACCGCACGCCCGTCCTCGGGGTGCGAGGTGCGCTTGACCAGGCCCGTGTCGACGAGCGGAGCGACCTGGCGGGTGACGGTCGAGGAGTCGATCCCCATGCCCGCCGCGAGCGCCTTGACGCCCATCGGGCCTTCCTGGTCGAGCCGGTTCAGGAGCAGGTACGCCGCCCGGTCCATCGAGTTGCGGAGCTGGCCGGTGCCGCCGAGGCGGGTCTGTTCGGCCCGGCGCGCGAAGACGGCCACCTGGTGCTGGAGGGCATCGAGGAGACCGGGGTCAAGCTCAGTCGTCATGTCCTGAGATGTGGGCATGGCTGTGGGGGCTCTCTCGTGCGGTGGTCGGTTGGTGGGGGACAGAGTACGCGGACCCGCGTGGGTCCGTACCTGCGCTGCGCAAACCGGCTGCGACGACCTCTCGCCGGGCGGCCACCAGCCCCTTGAGCTGCGAGACTTGCTGTCATGAGCTTCCGTCGGCCAGACCCCTTGCATCCACTGATCCTCGACGACGTGCGCGGGGCGCAGAAGATGTTGTCGGGGGTGGCCCGGATGACCGCGATGGAGGGGAGCCGGCATCTGTCCTCGCTGGTGGGAGCCCCGGTCCACCTCAAGTGCGAGAACCTTCAACGAACGGGTTCGTTCAAGCTGCGCGGCGCGTACGTACGGATCGCGGGGCTCCGTCCCGAGCAGCGGGCGGCCGGCGTGGTCGCCGCGTCGGCGGGCAACCACGCGCAGGGCGTCGCCCTCGCCTCCGCGCTCCTCGGCGTGCACTCCACGGTCTTCATGCCGGTCGGCGCCCCGCTGCCGAAGGTCGCGGCGACCCGGGAGTACGGCGCCGAGGTGCGGCTGCACGGCCAGGTCGTGGACGAGACGCTGGCGGCGGCGGAGGAGTACGCGGCGGAGACCGGCGCGGTCTTCATCCACCCCTTCGACCACCCGGACATCATCGCGGGGCAGGGCACGGTCGGCCTGGAGATCCTGGAGCAGTGCCCGGAGGTCCGCACGATCCTGGTGGGCGTCGGCGGGGGAGGGCTCGTGGCCGGTGTCGGGCTCGCGGTGAAGTCCGTACGCCCCGACGTGAAGGTGATCGGCGTGCAGGCGGAGGGAGCGGCCGCCTACCCGCCGTCGCTGGCCGCGGGGCATCCGGTGGCGATCGGCTCGCCGGTGACGATGGCGGACGGGATCAAGGTCGGGCGGCCGGGCGACGTGCCGTTCGCGATCGTGCGCGAGTACGTCGACGAGATCCGTACCGTCTCCGAGGACGCCCTCTCCTCGGCGCTGCTGCTCTGTCTGGAGCGGGCGAAGCTGGTCGTCGAACCCGCCGGCGCGAGCCCG
Source organism: Streptomyces sp. NPDC013457 (assembly GCF_043089925.1). Classification (NCBI taxonomy): domain Bacteria; kingdom Bacillati; phylum Actinomycetota; class Actinomycetes; order Kitasatosporales; family Streptomycetaceae; genus Streptomyces; species Streptomyces sp. NPDC013457. The sequence continues at coordinate 262,590 of NZ_JBICBL010000005.1, read as the reverse complement.
GTCGCGGCGCTGCTGAGCGACCCGAAGGCGTTCCAGGGGCCGGTGGTGGCGGTCCTGTCCGGCGGGAACGTCGATCCGGTGCTGATGCAGCGGGTCCTGAGGCACGGCATGGCGGCCGGGGGGCGCTATCTGAGCCTGCGGCTGCGGGTGACGGACCGGCCGGGCGCGCTGGCGACGCTGCTCGCGGTGCTGACGGTGGTGGACGCCAACGTCCTCGACGTGAGCCATGTGCGCACCGATCCGCGGCTGGGGCTGACGGAGGCGGAGGTGGAGCTGCACCTGGAGACGAAGGGCCCCGAGCACTGCCGGGAGGTCGAGGCGGCGCTGCGGGACGCGGGATACGTGGTGATGGCGTAATCCCCTTGTGGGTCGCGATGTATCGCGTTAGCGTGTGGTCCGGGTCACATATCCGGTGGGCGGCGGTCGCCGTCCAAACCTAAACTTGGGCGGAAACGCCCAAATCCCTGGGAGAACCCACATGCCAGGCGCGATCTACGCCGAGGGTCTGGTGAAGACCTTCGGTGACGTACGAGCTCTGGACGGCGTGGACCTCGACGTACCCGAGGGCACGGTCCTGGGCCTGCTCGGCCCCAACGGCGCGGGGAAGACGACCGCCGTGCGCGTGCTGACGACGCTCCTCCAGCCGGACAGCGGGAAGGCGCTCGTCGCGGGCATCGACGTACTGAAGCACCCCAACGAGGTCCGGCGCTCGATCGGCCTCTCCGGCCAGTTCGCCGCCGTCGACGAGTACCTGACCGGCCGCGAGAACCTCCAGATGGTCGGGCAGCTCTACCAGTTGAACGCCAAGCGGGCGAAGGCGCGGGCGGACGAGCTGCTGGAGCGGTTCAACCTCGCCGACGCGGCCGACCGCACCGCCAAGACGTACTCCGGCGGCATGCGCCGCCGGCTCGACCTGGCCGCGGCCCTCGTCGTATCCCCGCCCGTGATGTTCATGGACGAGCCGACGACCGGTCTCGACCCCCGGAACCGGCAGGCGCTCTGGGAGGTCATCCAGGAGCTCGTCGCGGGCGGCACGACCCTCCTCCTGACCACGCAGTACCTGGAGGAGGCCGACCACCTGGCCCACGACATCTGCGTCATCGACCACGGCAAGGTCATCGCCCGCGGCACCTCGGACCAGCTCAAGGCCCAGACCGGCGGCGAGCGCGTCGAGGTCGTCGTCCACGAACCCGAGATGATCGCCCCGGCCCACGACGTCCTCGCCCGCTACGGCGTGGCGGGCATCGGCCACGGCGAGGTCTCCGTCGAGAACCACACCCGCAAGCTCACCGTCCCGGTCACCGGCGGAGCCAAGCTGCTGGCCGAGGTCATCCGCGACCTGGACACCGTGGGCGTCGAGATCGACGACATCGGTCTGCGCCGCCCCACCCTCGACGACGTCTTCATCTCGCTGACCGGCCACGCGGCCGAACGGGCGGAAGAGGAATCCGGGGGCCCGGCGCAGGACGCGAAGGGCCGCGGCCGCGACCGGAAGGAGACGGCGAAGTGACCGCAGTGAACGAGGCCGTCGCGGCCCCGAAGGCGCGCGGCGGCATCGCCCAGTCCATCGGCGACTCGCTCGTCGTCGCCAGGCGCAACCTGATCCGGATGTCCCGGATCCCCGAGATGGTCATCTTCGGGCTCATCCAGCCGATCATGTTCGTGGTGCTCTTCAGCTACGTGTTCGGCGGCTCCATGACCATCGGAGGCACCAACTCCCCGGCTGTCTACCGGGAGTTCCTGATGGCCGGCATCTTCGCCCAGACGGTCACCTTCGCCACCGCAGGCGCGGGCGCCGGCATCGCCGACGACATGCACAAGGGCCTGATCGACCGCTTCCGGTCACTGCCGATGGCCCGTGGCGCGGTCCTCACCGGCCGCACCCTCGCCGACCTGGTCCAGACGGCCCTCACCGTGGTCGTCCTCGCGATCGTCGCCCTCCTGGTCGGCTGGCGCATCCACGAGGGCGTCCCGAAGGCGCTGGGCGCGTTCGCCCTGCTGCTCCTCCTCGGCTACGCCTTCTCCTGGATCGGAGCCCTGATCGGCCTCTCGGTCCGCACACCGGAGGCCGCCACGTCCGGCGGGCTGATCTGGCTCTTCCCGGTCACGTTCATCTCGATCGCGTTCGTGGACTCCGCGCAGATGGCGTCCTGGCTGCAGCCGATCGCCGAGTGGAACCCCTTCAGCGCGACGGTCCAGGCGTGCCGCGTCCTGTTCGGCAACCCGGGCGTCTCGACGTCCGACGCCTGGCCGATGCAGCACCCGGTGTGGGCGTCGATCATCTGGTCGGTGCTGATCATCGTGGTGTTCAGGACGCTGTCGGTCCGCAAGTACCGCTCGGCGACCGCCTAGCGGCGACCGCCCCGTGGTGTCCGGCTACGGGGCGTAACCCGAGACGACGACGCCGCCGGCGAGGCCGATGAAGACGGCCCCGCCGGCGGCGACCGCGCCGGTGGCCACGTCCTCGCCCTCCACGGCGGCCGTTCCTTCGGGCGCGTTGAAAGTCCTCTCGTCGGGATCGGCCGGCGGGTCGGTCAGCGGAACCGAAGTGACCGTCGACTTCCTCCCGGTCAGCACCCGGTCGCCGGCAAACGCCACCCACTGCCCGCCGGTGGCCCGGCTCCAGCGTTCCGCGCCCGACTTCAGGTCGTACGTCGAGAGCGTGTCGCCGTCGCTCAGTGCCACCACCCCCGCGGAGTTCACCGCCAGGGCCGTGACCTGCCTCCCGCGCCCTACCGTCCGCTCCCGCTTCAGGGTGCGGGCGTCGAGGACCTCGACGCCGTCCTGGCCCGCCTGCGGACACAGCACGCGGCGCGCGCCGACGATGATCCGGTAGCAGCCTTCGAGGCCCTGGGCCCGGGCCGTCTGCTTGCCCGTGCGGGCGTCCAGCGCCAGCACGGTGCCGTTCCCGGGGACGTAGACCTGCCCGCCGGAGACCACGGGGGACTCGGGGAAGACCGCGATCGGCTGCCGCCAGCGCTCCTTCGGAGTGCCGTCCCCCGACAGCGGGACCGCCGTCACCAGGCCGGACGGCTTCTCGAAGTCCGTGGTGTCGACGTAGGTCGTGTACAGGACGCCGTCGTGCAGGTCGGTTCCCTTGACGCCGAACACGCCCCCCGGCCCGGCCAGCCGCCCGACCTGTCTGCCGTCGCTCAGCCGGTACCCGACGAGTCCGTCGCGCCCGGTCATCCAGGCGACGTCCCCGACGACCGCTGGGTACTGCGCGCCGACCTGCAGCTGATCGCCCGTCGACGGCTTGGACCACAGCTTCTTCCCGTCGGCGGCCCGCAGCGCCACGGCCGCACCGCCGTCGCCCGAGCAGACCAGGATCTCCGGGCCGAGCGCGCACGGGCCGACGCCCGCGTCCGTGCTGGTCGCCCAGGGCGACCAGCCGGCCGGGCGGGCCGAGCGGTCGGAACCGTCCTTGCCGAAGTCGCCGGCGTGACCCTCGCCGCCGAAGGGCTGGATCACATGGTCGAGGGCGGCGGGCGCGGCGCTCGCGCCGGGTGACGCGCTGCTCGACCGCACACCGCCGCTCGGCGTCGCCCCCGCCGAACCGCCCTGCTCTCCCTGGCCGCCCTGCCCGCCCGTCCGGTCGAGCAGCACCACACCCACGGTCGCCAGGACGGCCACGGCCACGGCGCTTGCCGCGATCCGTCCCCACGGCCTGCGCCGTTCCCGCGTCTCGGTGACGGCCGGACGGATCCCCGCGGCCGTGGGGGAGTACGGGACCTGGGGGGCGAGCGTCGGCAGGTCGGCCACGCCCGCCCCGGAAGCCGCCGCCTCGCCGATCCGCCGCGCGGAATCCCCGTACTCCGCCAGCAGCGAGAGCACCCCGCCCGGCCACGGGAAGGCCGCCGGGACCTCCGCGCCGAGCAGTGCCACCAGCTCCGCGGCGGACGGCCGCTCCGCCGGGTCGAGCCGCAGGCACCGCTCCACCACCGGCCGCAACTCCGGCGGCACACGGTCCAGTTCGGCGTCCGCCCGGCTGATCCGGAAGACGACCGACGCCATCTCCTCGTCGTGGAAGGGTCCACGCCCGCTCGCCGCGAAGGCGAGGACCGCGCCCAGACAGAACACGTCCGACGCGGGCACGACCGCCCGGCTGCCGATCAGATGCTCCGGGGACATGAACCCCGGCGAGCCCACCACGAGCCCCGTCGACGTGAGAGCCGTCGCCTCGAAGGCCTGCGCGATGCCGAAGTCGATGAGCTTGGGCCCGGCGGCGCCGAGCAGGACGTTCGCGGGCTTCAGGTCCCGGTGCAGCACCTTCGCCGTATGCACGGACTGCAGCGCCCGGGCGAGCGCCGCGCCCGTCGCCCGTACGGCGTCGACCGGCAGCGCGCCCGCCCGGGTGACCGCCTCGGCGAGCGAGGGTCCGGGCACGTACTCGGTCGCCAGCCAGGGCACGGCCGCGTCCGCGTCGGCGTCGACGAGCAGCGCCGCGTACGGGCTGCTCACGGCCCGCGCGGCCGTGATCTCACGCCGGAAGCGGGTCCGGAAGTCGCCGTCGACCTCCAGGTCCTCCCGGACGGTCTTCACCGCGACCATCCGGTACGGATCGGCCGTCGGCGCGTCCGCCCGGCACGCCAGATGGACCTCGCCCATGCCGCCCGCGCCGAGCCGGGCGAGCAGCCGGTAGGGGCCGACGAGGCGTGGGGGCTGCCCGGCGGGCAGTGCTTCCAGCACCGAACACGTCCTTTCAGTACGTCACTTGGGAAGCTCGACGGAGGCGACGACGCCCTGGTCGTAGACGAGGTACGCGATGCCGCCGATCGGCAGCAGGTCGGGCGGGCGGACCTCCGAGGCGAAGACCTCACCCTCGTACGCCTTCGAGTACTCCTTCGGGACGCGTGCCCCGGGGGCCCCGGGCACCGCTCGCGCCTCCAGGCCGGAGGGCTTGCCGTCCGTGCCGAGCCGCACGGTGTAGAGCGTGGAGAAGTCGGCGTACACGACCTGCGAGCCGGCGAGCAGCGGGGTGGAGACGGCCTGCTTCAGCCCCGCGGGCGTCGCCTTGGTCGCGTACCGCGCCAGCCGTTCTCCGGTCTTCGCGTCATGGATCGAGATGCCCTTGCCGTCCCCGGCGACGACCGTCCGGGAGTCCATGGCCAGCGGGTTCAGCCCCTCCAGCGAGGCCGGGAGGTCCGCCTTGGGCGCGAGGGTGGCGGCGTCCATGACCCGCAGGACGGTCCGCGTGGTCCTGTCCTGCGGGTTGGACTCGACGTCGGTGCAGTAGGCCGACGCGCCCAGGACATGCACGGTCGCGCAGCCGGCGCCCTTCTCCGCGACCTGACCGAGCAGTGTCCCGTCCTGGGCGTCGTACGCGACGAGCCCGGCGTCGCTGAGCGCGTACACCCGCCCCTGCGCGAAGGCCACGGCGTCGAAGGGGCGGAACTGCGCGCGGCTCAGCGACGAGTTGGTGAGGGACTTGGTCCACACCGGCTTGCCGTCGGCGAGAGAGAACGCGGTGAGGTCCACCATCTCTCTGGCCCCCGCCTCCAGGGGGGAGGCCGTCGTCGCGAAGACCATCCCGTTGCCCACCACGGGCCGGCTCTCCGCGTCCTGTGCTCCCCAGGCCTCGGCCTCCCAGCGGACCTTCCCGGTCCGTGCGTCACGGACCTGGAGCTTGTCACGAGAGGTGATCACCACGGAGGAACCGTGGACCGCCGGCCGGGCGGACGATCCGGCGATGAGCATGGCGCCGGTGGGACTGATGAAGCTGGTGTTGTCGCGCGGGTCCTCGATCAGGTCGGCGGTCCACAGTCCCTTCCCGCTCGCCGTGTCCAGTGCCTCGTACCGCCCGTCCGTCGTCCGGCACACCACCACGGACTCGCCCGCCGAGCAGCCGAAGGCCGGCGCGCTCAGCTTCGCCTTCCACGGCTTCCAGCCGGCCGGTCGCTGGGCCGTGTTCTGCGGGACGACACCGGAGGCGTCGGGGAGCCCGCGGTCGTCGACGCCGGCGACCTCGGGGGCGGTGGCCGCCGGTGGGGCCGCCTTCGCCGGGGGCTGCTTCTGCTCGGCCTCCGGCCGGAGCAGATACGTGCCCACCCCGCCGGCGACCACCGCGACGGCCACCACGGCCGCGATCAGCGCCCGGCGCTTCCGGCGCGGGGGCTCCTGAGGAGCGGTGGGCGCCACCGGCGGCATCGTCGGCAGCTGGTCGAGACCCGGGGCCGCGGCGGGTGCCGCCGCCGGGACCGCGCGGAGCGGGCCTCCCGACGCCACGAGCTGCGCGAGCTCCCGCCCGTACTCCCCGATGTGCTCCCGTACGCTCTCGGGCCACGCGGGCCGCCGTTCGCCGCCCAGGAGCTCCACGAGCCCGGCCGGTGTGGGCCGCTCGGCCGGGTCGAGGCGCAGACATGCGGCGATTGTGTCCCGCAGCTCCTCCGGGACGCGGCCCAGGTCCGCCTCGGCCTGGGAGACGCGGTAGAGGACGGCCGCGAGGGGCCCGTCCCCGAAGGGGTCCTCGCCGGTCGCCGCGTAGCAGAGCAGCGAGCCCAGGCAGAAGACGTCCGAGGCGCCGGTGACATGGCGCGCCCCCGCGACGTGCTCGGGCGACATGAAGGCGGGGGTGCCGACCATCATCCCGGTCGCCGTCATCGTCGTGGCGCCGGTGCTCCGCGCGATGCCGAAGTCGATCAGGCGCGGCCCGTCGACGGAGAGCATGACGTTGCCGGGCTTGAGGTCCCGGTGCAGCACCCCGGCCGTGTGCAGGTCGGCGAGAGCGCGGGCGATCCCGGCGCCCAGCTCCCGCACGGTCGCCACCGGCAGCGCGCCGCCCCGCCGCACGGCCTGCGACAGGCTCGGTCCGGGGACGTACGCGGTCGCCAGCCAGGGCACCTGGGCATCGGCGTCCCCGCCTTCCGGAGCGGCCGCCCAGGCGCTCCGTACGAGTCCGGCGACCTTGATCTCGCGCCGGAAGCGGTCACGGAAGGCGGGCTCGTTCGCGACGTCCCGCCGTACGGTCTTCACCGCCACGAAGGTGCCCTCGCCGGGCAGCCGGCCCAGGAACACCTCGCCCATGCCTCCGGCGCCGAGCCGCGCCAGGATCTCGTACGGTCCGAACCGCCCCGGCGCGTCCTCGCGCAGTGGTCCCAGCACGTGTGTCATCCCCCTGTGACGTGACGTCAGGTCCCGATCATTACATGTCCATGAAAGGCGAAGGGCCGGACCCCCGAAGGGGTCCGGCCCGTGATCGTCGCCGGCGGCTCAGCCGGTGTAGGGCTTCACGCTGAGGATCTTCACCGAGGCGGTCCTGCCGTTCGGCAGCTCGTACTCGGCGTCCTCGCCCGCCTTCTTGCCGTTGACGCCCACGCCGAGCGGGGACTGCGGCGAGTACGTCTCGATGTCGCTGCTCGCGTACTCGCGCGAGGCCAGCAGGAAGGTCGTCGTGTCGTCCTCGTCGCCGTCGAACGCGATCGTGACGACCGTGCCGGGGGCGACGACGCCCTCGTCGGCCGGGGCCTCGCCCACCTTGGCGTGCTCGAGCAGCTGGGTCAGCTGGCGGACCCGGAGCTCCTGCTTGCCCTGCTCCTCCTTGGCCGCGTGGTACCCGCCGTTCTCGCGCAGGTCGCCCTCCTCGCGCGCCGCGGCGATCTTGGCGGCGATCTCGGTTCGCGCGGGACCAGACAGGTACTCCAGCTCGGCCCTGAGCTGGTTGTACGCCTCCTGGGTGAGCCAGGTGACGTTGTCGCTGGTCTGGGTCACAGGTGCTCCTCGTAGGTACTGGGAATACAAAGCATCGCCCTACCCGGAAGAATTGTCCTTCCTGAGCGGGCGAAACCACGAGCCTAACAATTAGTGGCGAAAAGGGGGAGGACATAAAGCATCAAGATGACGTCATCCCTGGTCAGCGCGGACTCCCGGACGGCGCGCCATCCGGTGCCTACCCACCGCTACCGCGCCGTACACCCGATGAGCTCGGCACTGGTCGCCCGCGCGGTCGTACGGATGGCGACGACACGGTCGATCCGCTCGCTCGCCTCGTCGAAGCGGACGTCCTTGCGGCCCACCTCGGCCCCGTCCTCGGCGCGTGAGCGCAGGGTGCACACGCCCTCGGCGCCGGCGTCCTTGCGGACCTCCAGGTGCACCTGCACCTCGGTGTCGCTCACCACGTCGAACTTGATCGTCTCCGCGCTGATCTTGCTGTCGACCACGTAGAACCAGCCGAACCAGCCGAGCAGCCCGAGGAACAGCACGCCCAGCACGGCGCCGACGATCTTGAGCGTGCGGTCGGCGCGCTCGTCCGCGGAACGCCCGTAGCGCCCCTCGGGCAGCCGCTCTCGCACCGCGCTCATGATCGTTCCTCTCGCCGCGGGGGTGGGAATTTTCCGCCCCCCGGTTCCGTCACTATAGAGACCTCCCTCCACGCCACATCACAGAGGATCGAGCCTTGACTGAGCAGCTGCGACTGATGGCCGTTCACGCCCACCCCGACGACGAGTCGAGCAAGGGTGCGGCGACGATGGCCAAGTACGTGTCCGAGGGGGTGGACGTGCTCGTGGTCACGTGCACGGGCGGCGAGCGCGGCTCCATCCTCAACCCCAAGCTCCAGGGAGACGCCTACATCGAGGCGAACATCCACGAGGTGCGCCGCAAGGAGATGGACGAGGCCCGGGAGATCCTCGGCGTCGACCAGGAATGGCTCGGCTTCGTCGACTCCGGCCTGCCGGAGGGCGACCCGCTGCCGCCGCTGCCCCAGGGCTGTTTCGCCCTGGAGGACGTCGACACGGCCGCCGGCGCCCTGGTCCGCAAGATCCGTGCCTTCCGTCCGCAGGTCATCACGACCTACGACGAGAACGGCGGGTACCCGCACCCCGACCACATCATGACCCACAAGATCACGATGGTGGCCTTCGACGGCGCCGCGGACACCGAGAAGTACCCGGAGGCCGAGTTCGGCCCCGCCTTCCAGCCCCAGAAGCTCTACTACAACCAGGGCTTCAACAAGCCGCGCACCATGGCCCTGCACCAGGCGCTGCTCGACCGGGGCATGGAGTCGCCCTACGGCGAGTGGCTGGAGCGCTGGAAGGAGTTCGAGCGCAAGGAACGGACGCTCACCACGCACGTGCCCTGCGCGGACTTCTACGAGATCCGCGACAAGGCGCTGATCGCGCACCGTACGCAGATCGATCCGGACGGTGGCTGGTTCCGGGTCCCCATGGAGATCCAGAAGGAGGTCTGGCCGACGGAGGAGTACGAGCTCAGCAAGTCGCTGGTGCCCACCTCCCTCCCCGAGGACGACCTCTTCGCGGGCATCCGCGACAATGCCTGACATGAGCGCACACCTGGCACTGACCCAGCTTGTCCCCTTCGCCGCCGAAGAGCTGGACAAGAACAAGGTCACCCCCGGCGTCCTCGGTTTCGTCGTCTTCGCGGTGATGGCCGTGGCCGTCTGGATGCTGATGAAGTCGATGAACCGCCACATGGGCAAGGTCTCCTTCGAGGAGGCCCCGGACCCGAAGGCGCCCGCCGCCCCGGCGCCCGCCGCCCCGCAGGGCGGCAAGGCGGCCGCGCGGGAGTAGTGGCGGTACGCCGCGGCGCGGGCCCTCCCCCGAGGAGGGCCCGCGCTGCGGCGATCCGTGCGCACCGCCTCCCGCCGCGGCTTCCGCGGCTACGCCACCTCCACCGGAACGCCCATCACCTCCCGGGCGTGGCGGTTCGGCACCATGCCCAGATCCCAGGCCTGCCAGCCGGCCTCCAGCTGGACGCCCCGCTCCAGGACGAGGGCGTACGCCTCCGCGCAGTCCTCGACCTTGCCGTCCCGCGTCGGATGGCGGTCCCGGCGCAGCAGTGCCAGCTCCTCCTGCGCCACCGCCGTACCCACCTCCACGCCGCCCGGCGAGGCGTACGGGAGCAGGGTGCAGCGCAGGAAGCGGGCCCAGTCGGCGCCCCTGCGGTCGCCGTACGACAGGAAGAGCCGCTCCGACTCCCCGCACAGCTCCAGGGCCTGCGCCGCCTTCCCGTTCCCGGCGTCCACGATCGCCAGCTCAAGGCAGGTCCAGGCCTCGCCGTGGGCCACGCCGACGCGGTGGAAGTCCGCCCGGGCGTCCACCAGGAGCTGCCGGGCGAAGCCGGAGTTGCGCAGGTTGCCGGTCTGCGCCGCCCGCTGGTCGCGGGTGACCCGCCCCGAGTGGTGCCGGGCGCAGGCGAGCCCGTACACGTCCCTCATCCGGGAGAACATCGTGCGGGCCCGCTCCAGCTCCCGCACCGCCTTGTCCAGGTCCCCGCGCTCCTCCAGGGCGTGCCCCAGGTAGTACAGCGTCCAGGCCTCGCCCCGCGCGTCCTCCTGGTCGCGGTGGCGGGCGAGCGCCTGGCGCAGGCCCTCGACCGCGGGCGCCACCTCGCCCTCGACGAGCCGGGCGCGGGCGAGCTGGGTCAGCGCCCACGCCTCGCCGCGCCCGTCGCGGGTCCGCCCGTACAGCTCCAGAGCACGCCGCAGCTCGGCGTCCGCCCGCTCCACGTCGCCCATGCGCAGGCACACCTGGCCCAGCTGGAAGTGCGCCCAGGCCTCACCGTGCACGGACTCGTGCTCCCGGTGCAGCTCCAGGGCCGCGTGCAGCAGGGCCAGCGCCTCGGCCAGGTTGGCCCGGTCCCGTTCGACCGCCGCGAGGGCGTGCAGGGTCCAGCCCCGGTCGGCCGCGAGCGACTCGGGCTCCTGGAGCACCAGGGCCTCCCGCAGCTTCGTCGACGCCTCCGTCAGATTGCCCTGGTGGTGCAGTGTGATCCCGAGCGAGCAGAGCGCGAGCGCGGCCCCGGCGTCCTGGTGCGCCTCCTGGTAGAGGGAGACCACCGAGGTCAGCGTGGTGCGCGCCTTGTCGAGCTCGCCGAGCTGCCGGGCCGCGATACCGGTCCGCCACTGCACCGACCGGGACAGCAGCCCCTGCCCGACGGCGTCGGTCAGCTCGTTGATCTCGCCGAGCCGGTAGAGGTCGCCGCGCAGCAGGCAGTAGTCGCAGAGCGCGCCGAGCAGGTTCAGTACGGCCTGCTGGTCGACGCCCTCGGCGAGCCGCAGGGCCGCCGTGATGAAGCTCGACTCGTCGTCCAGCCAGCGCAGCGCGGCCTCCAGCGAGCCGAAGCCGTGCCCGTCGAACCGGGAAGCGCGGTTGACGCGTGTCGACATCTTGCCGTCGACCATCCGGATCACCGCGTTCGCGAGCTCCGCGTAGTTCTGGATCAGCCGCTCCTGCGCAGCCGCGATCGACGCCGCGTCCTCCTCGTCCCTGAGCCGGGCCGCCGCGAAACCGCGCACAGCGTCGTGCAGCCGGTACCGCTCTCCCCGGACATGGTCCAGCAGCCCGGCCCGGGCCAGCTCCGCCAGCAGCCGGGTCCCGTCCTGCCCGCTGCCGCCGAACAGCGCCCCGGCCGCGGCCGCGCCCAGCGAGGCCCTCCCGGCCAGCGCGAGCCGCCGCAGCAGCCGCCTGCCGTCCTCGTCGAGATCGGTGAAGTACCTTACGGAGAGCGCCCGTTCGAGCGGTGTCGGGCCCCAGCCGGGCCGGGCGAGCAGATGCGCCAGATCGCTCATCGAACGGCGGCCCAGCGAGGAACCGGCGACCCGCAGCGCCAGCGGCAGCCCGCCGCACAGCTCCCGGATCTCCTCGAACGCCTCGGAGTCGTAGGGCCCCGGGTCGGGCTCCCAGGCCGCCTCCCGCAGCAGCTCCTCCGCCCCGGCCGCGTCCAGCGCGGCCACCGGCAGCGCGTGCACCGACGCCGGTACGTCCCCGCCCAGGTCAAGCGGTTCGCGGCAGGTCACCAGGACCAGGCTGTCCGAGCGCTCGGGCAGCAGCGTGCGGACCTGCTCCGCCTCCACCGCGTCGTCGAGGATCACCGTCACCGCGAGCCCGGTCAGATGCTGGTGGTACAACTCGGCCAGCCGGCGCACCTGTTGCTCCGCCGAGGACCGTTCCCGGAACAGCAGCTGCTCGCGCGGCGCGCCGAGCCGGTTCAGCAGATGCAGCAGCGCCTCCCGGGTCGTCAGCGGCTTCTCGCCGGGTGTCCCGCCCCGCAGGTCCACCACGCACGCCCCGCGGAACTGGTCCCGCAGCGCGTGCGCCGCCCGTAAGGCGAGCGCCGTCCGGCCCGCGCCCTGCTCCCCGTGGAGCATCACGACCGTCGGCCGGGTCATGGTCGACGCCCGCCCGGCCTGCACCCACTGGGTGATCTGGGCCAGCTCGGCCCGCCGGCCCGCGAACGGCCCTCCCGGATCGGGCAGATGGCCGAAGGACTGCTCGAGGACCGTCCGCCGGCGGGCCGCCGCGCTGCGGTCGGCGCCGCGCAGCTGGGACACGACCTTCTGCGCGGGCGGCTGCGTCGTGGCGAGCAGCACCCGCTGCTGGTCGATGAACGGCCGTACGCCCCGGACGTCGAGCGCCGTCAGCCACTGCAGCCTGAGCTGCTCGGGCCCGCCCGGCTGGCCCAGGGCGCCCGCCCGGCGGTGCGCGGCGGGCCAGTGCCCCGCCGTCACCTTCAGGACCGTCGCCGCCGCGCCGGTCACGGCCACCACGGCCCCGGCGGCCAGCGCCGTCCCGGCCGCCGTGCCCAGCGCCAGGTCGGCGCCGAAGGCGGCGACCGCCGCGACGGCGGTCACCAGCGAGGGCGTTCCCACAGCGGCTCTGCTGAATCGATCCCCCAGCGAGCGGTGCGCCGCCTCCGTCTCCTCCAGGGCCCGCAGATAGGCCGTGTACTCCTCGCCCGCACCCGCCGCCATGGTGTCCAGCGCGGTCCGGCCGCGTGCCAGCAGAGCCGTGGCGTCGAGGCGGCCTCCGGAGCGCCGCACCTCCTCCTCCACGGCGCGTGCCAACAGCCGTTCGGCTTCGGCCCGGTGGCTGTCCCGCATGTACGTCCCCCTCCGAGAGCTTCCGCTTGCGGCCCCAAGTGTCCTGCGGGACGCGCGTCGGCGCGAGGGAGCGGGGGTGACCGGCGTCCCGAACGCCTGCCCCTCGACACGGCGTCCGATGGCGTTCATCTGCCGAATACCGCGTCCGGGTGACGCCCCGGAACCAATCCCTCGGAGGGCAGTTGATCAGCGTGCTTCGGCTAACGGAGCATTCCAGGGCCCTCGAGCTCAAGAAGGAAGACTCGTGATCAAGAAGGTTCTTGCTACGGCGGCAGTTGCGGCCTCGGTCGTCGGTGTGACGGCGACCGCTGCGTCGGCGGCCGGCAACGACGGCGGCAGCGCCAACATCATCGGCAACACGTCGAAGCAGTCGATCGGCAGCAACTCCACCGGTGGCTACATGAGCCCGAACTTCGGCCTCATCAACGGTGGCGTCCTGCACTGCTTCGACATCCAGAAGATCCAGGCGCAGGTCCCGGTCGGCGTCATCGCCGTCCCGGTCGCCGTCCAGGACGTCCTCGGCAACCCGATGTCGAACCAGACCTGCACCCAGAACTCGGTGCAGCAGAAGGGCGACGACGCCCTGTCGCACATCCTGGGCGAGGTTCTGTCCCAGAACGGGAACGTCGGCGGCTGAGTCAGACCGCACCGCTGAAAACGGCCCCGTTCCCCGCATTCGACCTGCGGGGAACGGGGCCGCTTTCCGTATCACTATCACTGCCCCGTTCGCGCGTCGCCACCCGTGGCGTACGACCGGGGTCTTGTCGTGTGCGCGAGGATGGAGACATGCCGAACAGACTGGCCCATGAGACGTCCCCCTATCTCCTGCAGCACGCCGACAACCCGGTCGACTGGTGGCCGTGGTCGGCCGAGGCGTTCGAGGAGGCGCGGCGCCGCGACGTTCCCGTGCTGCTCAGCGTCGGCTACAGCAGTTGTCACTGGTGCCATGTGATGGCCCACGAGTCCTTCGAGGACGAGGCCACCGCCGCACAGGTCAACGAACGCTTCGTCGCCGTCAAGGTCGACCGCGAGGAGCGGCCCGACGTCGACGCGGTCTACATGGAGGCCGTGCAGGCGGCCACCGGCCAGGGCGGCTGGCCGATGACCGTCTTCCTCACGCCCGACGCGGAGCCCTTCTACTTCGGTACGTACTTCCCGCCCGAGTCCCGGCACGGCATGCCCTCCTTCGGTGACGTCCTCGACGGCGTCGCCCGCGCCTGGGCCGACCGCCGCGAGGAGGTCGGCGAGGTCGCGGCGAAGATCGTCGAGGACCTCTCCGCCCGGTCGCTCGCCTTCGGCGGCGACGGCGTGCCGGGCGAGCAGGAGCTCTCGCAGGCGCTGCTCGGCCTGACCCGTGAGTACGACAGCCGCAGCGGCGGTTTCGGCGGGGCGCCCAAGTTCCCGCCGTCGATGGCGCTGGAGTTCCTGCTGCGCCACCACGCCCGTACGGGGGCCGAGGGCGCCCTGCAGATGGCCGCCGACACCTGCGAGGCGATGGCGCGGGGCGGGCTCTACGACCAGCTCGGCGGCGGCTTCGCCCGCTACTCGGTGGACCGCGAGTGGGTCGTCCCGCACTTCGAGAAGATGCTCTACGACAACGCCCTGCTGTGCCGGACGTACGCGCATCTGTGGCGGACCACCGGCAGCGACCTGGCCCGCCGGGTCGCCCTGGAGACCGCCGACTTCCTGGTCCGCGAACTGCGCACCCCCGAGGGCGGTTTCGCTTCCGCGCTCGACGCGGACAGCGCCGACGCCACGGGCAGGCACGTCGAGGGCGCCTACTACGTGTGGACCCCGGCCCAGCTCGCCGAGGTGCTCGGCGAGGAGGACGCGGCCTTCGCCGCGCGGTATTTCGGCGTCACCGACGAGGGCACCTTCGAGGAGGGCGCCTCCGTCCTCCAGCTTCCCCAGGACGCCGGTGTCGCCGACACGGACCGCGTCGCCTCCGTCCGGGAGCGGCTGCTCGCCGCCCGCGACCTGCGCGAACGCCCCGGCCGTGACGACAAGATCGTCGCCGCCTGGAACGGCCTCGCCATCGCGGCCCTCGCCGAGACCGGCGCCTTCTTCGACCGGCCCGATCTGGTGGAGCGCGCCACGGACGCCGCCGACCTGCTCGTACGGCTCCACATGAACGAGGGCGCGCGGCTCTTCCGTACCAGCAAGGACGGCAAGGCCGGCGCCAACGCCGGGGTCCTGGAGGACTACGCCGACGTCGCCGAGGGCTTCCTGACGCTCGCTGGAGTCACGGGCGAGGGTGTCTGGCTGGAGTTCGCGGGCTTCCTGCTCGACATCGTCCTCGACCAGTTCGTCGCCGAGGGCGGGGCGCTGTACGACACGGCCCACGACGCCGAGGCGCTGATCCGCCGCCCCCAGGACCCCACCGACAACGCGACGCCCTCCGGCTGGACGGCCGCCGCCGGCGCACTTCTCTCGTACGCCGCCCACACCGGCTCCGAGGCGCACCGTTCCGCCGCCGAGCGCGCGCTCGGTGTGGTCAAGGCGCTGGGCCCGCGCGCGCCGCGGTTCATCGGCTGGGGCCTGGCCACGGCGGAGGCCCTGCTCGACGGGCCCCGCGAGATCGCGGTGGTCGGCCCCGACGGCGACGACGCCCTGACCCGCGCGCTGCACCGCACCGCGCTGCTGGGTTCGGCGCCGGGCGCCGTGGTCGCCGTCGGAGCCCCGGACAGTGAGGAGTTCCCCCTGCTCAGGGACCGCCCGCTGGTGGTCGGCGGAGCCGCCGCGTACGTCTGCCGCCACTTCACCTGCGACGCGCCGACGACGGACCCGGCCGACCTGGCCCACGCGCTCTCCCGCTGAGGCTGCCGTCACGGACAGAGGAGGGAGGCGCCTCCGGCCGGCCGGTAGTCGCCCAGACCCCGCGGGATCTCGCTCGTGGAGTCGGGGCGGGCCTTCGGCAGCGGCCGGTCGGAGCGCAGCGCCTCGAAGACCTCCTCGGCGTGCTCCTCGTCCACCGCGACGGAGGACCCGACGCCCACGATGAGGGGATTGAAGCGGCGGATCGGCACCATCGCGAACTCCATGCGGTCCGGGGTGAGGTTCCGCAGCCGCGATCCGAGGACGAGCATCTCGGTGACGGTCAGGGAGCGCTCGACCGGAGCCGTGCCGCGCAGGGTGGCGGCGAGCTGCCGCAGCCGGGTGGGGGCGGCGAGGTCCGCCCGGATCGTCTTCAGCGTGTTGGCGACGAACCGCTGCTGCTTCTGGATCCGGCCGAAGTCCATCTTCCCGTCGGCGCGCCGCGACCGTACGTACTGGAGTGCCTCGCCGCCCCCGACGTGACGGGTGGTGCCCGCCGCCAGGTCGAGCCCGGTGACGTGGTCCTCGAGCGGTGTGTCGGTGCAGATCGGCACACCGCCCTCGACGCGGTTCACACCGTCGACGAAGCGCCGGAAGTCGATCTCCAGATAGCGGTGGACGGGCGTGCCCGTCATCCGCTCGACGGCCTCGACGGTGAACGCGGGCCCGCCCTCCGTGTGCGCCGCGTTGATCTTCGCCGGGTGGGGCTTGTGCGTCTTGCCCGTCCGCTGGTCGACGTGCTCCCTGTCGAACTCGGTGAGCGAGTCGCGGGGCAGACTCACCACGCTCACGCGGTCGTTCGCGGCCGAGATGTGCACCAGCATCATCACGTCGGTGCAGTCGCACCCCTTGCCGCCGGCGTGATAGCGCTTCAGCTCCGCGGCCGTGAGGCCCTCCCGGCTGTCCACCCCGGCCACCAGGACGGTGAGCCCGTGCCGGGGGGCCGGCAGCGTCGGCAGGGCCGCGGCGCCGGCGACCGCCCCCGACGCGAGGGTGACGAGCGCCGCGGAGGCGAACACGAGCCGGCCGGGGCGGCGGAATTTCCTGACGGTCACGGGGCACACCACCTGACTCCGAGAAAATGAGATGAGCGCACGATAGGCCTATATGCCTCGCACACAGGTTCGCGACGCGACATGGTGCGGACGAATCACTCTGCTGCGGGGGGTGTGTAATGATGCGAGAACCGCTGTGGATGGGAGGGAAGATGGCACCCGATCCCGGGAAATGGGAACGGATGGCCTTCATTCCGAAGAGCCGTTATGTGGCGGACCCGCCACCCGCCGACCGGGGACCCTTCCCCGTCTATTCCTCGCTGGTTCAGCAGTGGGCCCTGGCCGGGCGCACCGTTCCGGGGATGCCCGACCGCGAGTGGGAACGGCTGGTCTCGACGCCGGTCTGGCCGCGATGACGCGTCCCGCGCGGAAGCCTGGGCTCAATGGAGTGAATACCGGCCGGTCGGCGATAAGCCGGTTTCCTTTTCGGGGCATGGTCGTTGTGATGTGTGCGGCGGAGGCCGGGGGACTTCTTTGTCCCCCGGCGATTCGCGAAATCCGTGAAATTCCGTCCGCCGCGGAAGGGACGTAAGAGAAATGAAGTGCAAGAAGGCCGCGGTCGTCGTCGCCGGACTGTTCATGGCCCTGGGTGCCGCCGCCCCCGCGATGGCGGACGCCGACGCGTACGGTGCGGCCATCGGTTCGCCGGGCGTGCTGTCCGGGAACGTCGTCCAGGTTCCGATCCACGCTCCCATCAACGTCTGCGGCAACTCCGTGAACGTGATCGGGGTCCTGAACCCGGCCGCCTTCAACACCTGCATCAACGCCTGACACGTATTCAGGGCCGGTCCCCGGAGAGCCTTCGACGCTCCGGGGACCGGCCCTTTGCCATGCCCGCGCGGTCGGCGTTTCGCACCTCGTGTCTTCATTCCGGTGCCCCAACCGGGCGATGAAATACACCAATGGACTACTGATCAGGTCGGTGCCGCGTTCACGGTCGGCTCATTAGGAATACTTTCCGAGTATCGGACTGACGGTGCATCAAGCGGCGTGGATCGTGAAGGAGTGGGCCATGACCAACAGGAAGCGGAAGGCATCGAGAGTGTGGCTGGGGGTGTTCACCGCAGGTCTCCTCGCCTCAGGTTCCGTCGTGCTGTCCTCTCCCGTTCACGCCGCCGAATCCGTCACGACACGAGACCCCGAACCGACTCTCTCCACCGCACTGGGCGCGTTCCTCGAATCGGGACCGCCCGGCGTCGGCCGGATCGGCCAGCTGGAGCGATGGCTCGGCGGGCGGGAGCTCCGCGTCGGCCACACCTACCTCCCGGGCGACCTCTGGTCGAACATCGAGAGCCCGCCCGGCTTCCTGGACGCCTGGGCGGCCTGGCGCAACCAGCGGGCCGACCGGATGTTCGTCCTGAACGTCCCGATGCTGGAGCGGAACGAGGCCGGCGTCTCCGACCACGAGGTCCGCCGCCAGCTCCAGCTCGGCGCGGCGGGGTACTACGACCACCACTTCAAGAAGCTGGCGGAGCGGCTCGTCGGCCTGAAGGCCAAGGACACCGTCATCGTCCTCGGCTGGGAGATGAACGGCACGACGTACACCCACCGGTGTGCGCCCGATCCCACGTCGTGGAAGAAGTACTGGACGCGGATCGTCACCGCCATGCGGTCCGTTCCCGGCCAGGAGTTCCGCTTCGACTTCAATCCGAGCCGGGGTAGGGACGCCATTCCGTGGACGGAGTGCTATCCGGGTGACGACGTGGTCGACATCATCGGCATGGATTCGTACGACCAGCCGGCCGGGTCGGACTTCCAGCGGCACATCGACGAGCCGTACGGGCTGCAGAAGCAGGTGGACTTCGCGGCCGAGCACGGCAAGGAGATCTCCTATCCGGAATGGGGTCTCTTCCGGAACGGGGACAATCCCGAGTACATGCGCCGGATGCTCGAGTGGATCGACGAGCACCAGCCGCTGTACCACACGATCACGGACTACTGCCCGCACGGCGTCTGGCAGTGCGACAACAACCCGAAGTCCTCACAGGTGTTCCGGCAGATGCTGATGGGCGCCGAGCCGGAGGTCCCGGAGGTCCCGGAGATCCCGGAGGTTCCGACGGAGCCCGAGGTTCCCGAGGTGCCGGAGATCCCGGCCGAGCCCGAGCTGCCGGAGTTCCCCGAGTATCCGGAGATCCCGGACGTGCCCGAGTTCCCGGAGATCCCGGAGTACCCGGAGATCCCCGAACTCCCGGAGATTCCGGAGATCCCGGAGATCCCGGAGATTCCGGAGATTCCGGAGATCCCCGAACTCCCGGAGATCCCGGCCGAGCCCGAGATTCCCGAGCTGCCGACGCAGCCGGAGGAACCGACGGTCCCGGAGCCGAAGCCGGAGGTTCCGCCGAAGCCCGAGCCCAAGCCGGAGCCGAAGCCCGAGCCCAAGCCCGAGCCGAAGCCCGAGCCGAAGCCCGAGCCGAAGCCCGAGCCGAAGCCCGAGCCGAAGCCGGAACCGAAGCCCGAGCCCAAGCCGGAACCGAAGCCCGAGCCGAAGCCGGAACCGAAGCCCGAGCCGAAGCCCGAGCCCAAGCCGGACTGCTGGACCCTGGAACTCGGCTCGTGGGTCGAGAACTGGATCGGCGGGCCCGTCTGCGTCCCCAAGGAGACCTGGAAGGACGAGGGCGCCCTGGGCCTCGGCGACAGCGGCGACTGGGAGGAGATGCTGAACGGCGTCTGGCCCTTCTGACGCCGTCCCGCGCGGCGGCGGAGGAGATCATCCTCCGCCGCCGCGCGGCCGTCCCGGCAGCCGTTCGACCGCCCGCCCCACCCAGGCCCGTTCGCGGGCCTGCCGCGCCGCCCAGCGCCTGCCGTCCGCCGCGCCCGCGCGCAGCCACAGCAGCGGAGCCGTACCGGGACCCGCCAGCATCAGCCGCTGGTTGGGTACGGCCTCCGGCCGCCAGTGCCGCTTGTACGGTTCGTTCCCGCGCAGCATGCTCAGCGTGGCCCGCCCGCTCGCACCGGCTTCCCGGGCCCCGTGCCGCAGCAGCATCGTCGCGACGTCGACCTTCCGCGCGCGCAGCTCGGGATCGGCACCGTAGAGATAGCCGCCCGCGAGGCGGGGCGACATCAGGGTCAGGTCGGCGGCGACGACGTCCCCGCCCAGCCGGAACTCCGTCACCCGCGCGTCCCCGCCCTCGACCATCGGCCGCACGGCCCGCGCGAGATGCTGGGCGAACCGGTCGCTGGTGTGCTCGGCGGTCACGCCCCGCCCCTGCCACTGCAGCCGGTGCAGCCTCAGCAGCCGGTCGAGCGCGGCCGGCACCTCGTCGCCGGGCACGATCCGCTCATCGATCCCGAGCGCGTCCAGCTTGCGCAGCTTCGCCCGCACCCGCTGCTGGGCCTTGCCCGTGGGGATCCGTTCGAGCAGGGAGTCCACCGGCTGGGCGGGGAGCTCCAGGCAGAGCGAGTCGGGGAGCCGTCGGCGCGGCCCCCGCCAGCGGGCGAAGACCTGCTCGGCCGACGCCCCCGGCCGCACCTCGCGCAGATCGATCACCGCGCCGCGCGCCAACCCGGCCAGCGCATCGGCCAGCGCGGCGGCGGCCCCGGGGCAGGCGTCGTCGAGCAGGACGTCCGTGAAGTCGGTGATCGCGCCACCGAGCTGGGTGAGGACCGGGAGCGGGCCGCGGGCGCGCATCAGGGGCGCCGCCGCGACCAGTTCGCCGTCCTCCCGCCGTACGAGCACGAGCCGCAGCGCGCCCGGCCTGCCGTACGACACCCACCAGGAGTGCAGCCAGGAGTGGGACTGGAAGGGAGTGGCCGTGGAGCAGCGGGCGTACAGCGACGCCCAGCGCTCGCCGAGCCGGCCGAATTCCGCGCCGTCCCGGCAGACCTCGCTTCTCCAGCCGCCGGACCGGCCGTCCCCGGACCGACCGTCCCCCGACCCTCCGTCCCCGGACCGGCCGTCCCCCGACCCGCCGTGTCCCGACACCCCGTCCCTCGTCACACCGTCTCCGACGCCGGTTCGGGCTGGGTCCTGCCCGCCGCCGGGCCGGGGACGGGGGCCGTGGCCGGACGGGAGTGCCGGGCCTCTGCGCGCGCCGCGCGCTGGGGGCGTACGAGCAGCGCCAGACCACCGAGCAGCCCGCCCGCGCAGCCGCCGACCAGCGCCGAGAGGGAGGCCGACGGCGACACGGGCGCCGCCGGCTTGGTCGCCCGGGAGAACTGCACGACCTTCACGCCCGTGCTCCCCGAGACCTGTGTGCTGTTGAGGATCAGGGAGCGGGCGACGCCGTCCGCCATGGCGACGGCCTTGCCCGGCGTGGTGGACCGTGCCGTGAGGGAGATCATCGGCGCGTCGGGGGAGGTCTCCGCCTGCACGCTCTCGCGCAGGGTCGCGGCGGAGACCCCCGACCACACCTGGGCGTCGCCGGTGACCGCGATGTCGGTGGCGACCCTGCCGTACGCCTGGGCGAAGCCGAGCGCCGCGGCCGGGTCGGACTTCTCGCCGGGGACCACGATGACGTAACTCGTGGCCGCGTACTGCGGGGTCTTCACGGCCCCGTAGCCGCCGCCGAGCACCGCGCCGATCAGTACGGACGAGGGCAGCACCCACCAGCGGCGAGGGGTGCGCAGGGCCGTCGCGAGACGGGAGCGTCGGGGACTCAGGGAGCTCATCGGTGACTCACTTCGCAAGGAGAGGGGTGCCGTGGACGGCCTGTTCGTAGAGGGACATCAACTGCCGGGCGCTGTGCGCGATGTCGTAGCGGCGTGCCGCGGCGGGCTGCGGCAGCCGGGTGAGCCGGGCGTCGCGGATGCCGCGCAGCGCCGAGATCAGCTCGGGTACGGACTCGCCGACCCGCCGGGCCCCGGGCGCCTCGTCCGGCGGCAGGTCGTCGATCGCCGGGCAGGCCACGTACAGCGCGGGCAGCCCGGCGGCCAGTGCCTCGACGACCGCGAGCCCGAAGGCCTCGTCGGGGGAGGTGGAGACGAAGACGTCCATCGCCGCGAGCAGCGACGGAAGACCGGGGTCGGGCGAGAACGCGGGCGGCGGGTCCTCGCAGGCGCCCGGCAGGAGCACCCGGTCGGCGGCCCCGCACTCGCGCGCGACGGCGAGGAGCCGTGTGCGCTCCTCCCCGTCGCCGACGAGCAGCAGCCGTGCCTCGGGCACCGACGCCACCGCCCGTACGAGCCGGTCGAAGCGCTTGCCCGGGGCGAGCCGTCCCACCCCGCCGACGACGAACGCGTCGTCCGGCAGGTCGAGCTGCTTCCTGGCGATCCGGCGCGCGTCCTCGTCGTAGCCGAAGCGGGCCCGCTCGATGCCGTTGGGGACGACCCGGACACGGGAGGGCGTCACCCCCCACGCCTCCAGACGGCGGGCGACGCTGGGCGAGACGGCGACCGTCGCCGTGCCCAGCCGCTCGGTGGCCCGATAGAGCGCACGGGTTCCGGACGACAGCGGCCGTCCCTCGATCTGGGTCTCCCCGAGGGAGTGCTCGGTCGCGACGACGGCACGGACACCGCCGAGGCGCGCGGCGATCCTGCCGTACACGCACGCCCGGTAGAGATGGGTGTGGACGAGGTCGTACCCGCCCCGGCGGACCAGTCCCGTGAGGCGGGGGAGCGCGCGGAGGTCGCGGTTGCCGGTCATGCCGAGATGCGTGACCGGGACCCCGTCGGACTCCAGGCCGCGGGCGACCGGGCCCGGGTTGGTGAGCGTGACGACCTCACTGCGGACCGGGAGATGACGCAGCATCAGCCGGAGCTGCTGCTCGGCGCCGCCGATGCCGAGGCCGGTGATGACGTGGAGGACCTTCACGACGCCTCCCGTACGGCGTCGCGGCCGGACATCGCCTCGAGGCCGGCGCCGGTACGGGTGGCGTTGCCGAGGCCGAGGCCGATGCCGAGGCCGTCGTCGAGGTCGCGGGGACGCCGGCGGCGCAGGGGGTGCAGGACGCGCTTGGCTGCGAGGCGCAAAGGAGTGTCCTGCTCGTCGATGTGAACCCGGGGCAGCGCGTGCGCGCAGGTCAGCGGGCCGGGGTCGACGGCGCAGCCGTACCGGTACCCCGCCTCCCGCACAGCCCGCACCGCGCGCGCGTCGATGTGCCCGTACGGGTAGCAGAATCCCTGCACCGGGCCGCCCGTGATCTCCTCCAGGAGCTCGCGGCTGCGGCGGGTCTCCTCGGCGAGCGTCGCGGTGTCGACCGTGGGCAGCGAGACGTGCCGCAGCCCGTGCGAGCCGATCTCCATGCCGGCCCGGGCGACGGCCACGATGCCGTCCTCCGTCAGCAGCGGTTTGCGCGGGCCGTCGTCGTCCCAGGCGTTCTCGCCGCCGATCCGGCCGGGCAGGACGTAGACGGTGGCGGTGAAGCCGTGCCGGCGCAGCAGCGGCAGGGCCGAGTCGGCGAAGTCGGCGTACCCGTCGTCGAAGGTGAGGCCGACGAGTCCCTTCGCGCGGCCCGCCGCCGTCGCGTCGAGCAGCTCGCGTACGGAGACACCGCGCAGGCCCCGGTCGTTGAGCCAGTGCAGCTGCCGGGCGAAGCGCACGGGGGAGACGGTCACCCGGTACGGGTCATCCCTGGTGTCGGCGATCGAGTGGTACATCGCCACCCACGGAGGCGGTTTGGGCAGCAGTCGACGGATCGAGGCGGCGCGTGGCGCCGTGGCATCGGGCATGGGCGAGCCTTCGTGACGCGGTGCGGGTGAGGGGAGGGATGTCCGGCGCATGGGCGGAGCAGGCGAGGAGGAGCAGGAAGACGGCGGCGCAGACCGCGCACGCGACGGCGAGCGAGAGGAGCACGGGCTCGATCAGGACCGAGCAGAGCCAGCCGGCGGCGGTGGCCCAGGCGGCGGCGGTGGCGAGCCGCAGGAGTCCCTCGCCGAGGTAACGGATCCGGACCGGGATGGCCTGGCGGCGGGCGCCGAGCAGCATCATCGCGGCGGTGAGCGTGATCCCGAGGGCGTTGGCTGCGGCGATGCCGACGGCGCCCCAGAGGCCGGCGCCGGCGACGCCGGCCACGGCGGTCGCGGCGAGGCCGACGGCCATGGCGGCGGCCGGGTACCAGAGCGGGCGGGAGGCGGAGAAGTAGCAGCGGACGAGTGTGCCGACCGTCGTCTGACCCAGCAGGCCGAGGGCGTAGACGCGCATCACGGCGGCGGTCGCGGCGGTGTCGGAGCGGTCGAACGCGCCGCGCTGGAAGAGGAGTTCGACGATCTGGGGGGCGGCCGCGATGACGATCGAGGTGCCCGTGAGGACGACCACGGCGGCGAGCAGCAGGTCCCGCTCGACACGGCGGCGCGCGCCGTCCGTGTCGCCCGCCGCCATGGCGCGGGCGACGACGGGGAAGCTGACCGTGCACAGCATCAGCGAGAGGATCATCGGCATCTGCGCGACCTTCTGCGCGTAGTTCAGATGCGAGATCGCGCCGGAGGGCAGCGGTGAGGCGAGGAAGCGCTCGATGAGGATCTGGGACTGGCGGGAGACGGTGAAGGCGATGACGGGGGCGATGAGCCCGAGCACCAGGAGCCGTCCGTCGGCGGCCGGCGTGCCGCGCGAGACTCGTGGTGTGCGCCGCAACTCCCGTACGAGGTAGGGCGCCTGGACCGCCACCATCAGCACGCCGCCGACGGCGACCCCCGCGGCCGCCGCCCGGACGCCGAAGGGCTCGCGCAGCGCCACGATCGTGCCGATGATGCCGACGTTGTACGCGACGTAGATGGCGGCCGGCGGGAGGAAGGAGCCGTGTGCGCGGAGCGCGGCCGAGCAGTAGCCGGCGAGGGCGAAGGTCAGCACGCAGGTCGCGGTCAGCCGGGTGCAGTCGACGGCGAGCCGCGGGTCGGGGAGACCGGGCGCGAGGGCGGCGACGAGGAGCGGCGCGGCGAGGACCAGGAGGCCGGCGAGGGCGGACATGACGAGCGCGAGCCGGGGCAGCGTGGAGCGTACGAGCGCGCGGACGGCGCCGCGGCGGGTGAGGGCGCGGCTGAACGCGGGCACGAGGATGAGGGCCATCGCGTCCTCGATGAGCAGCGTCGACGCGAACTCGGGCACGGTCCAGGCGACGAGGAACGCGTCGGTCTCCGCCCCGGCGCCGAAGTAGCGCGCGAGGCTCTGGTCCCGTACGAGACCGAGTACGGCCCCCGCCGCGGTGAGCCCGGCCGTCACGGCCGCGGCCCGCGCGAGGAACCCGCCGGAGCGGGCGGGCTTCGGCGCCCTGTGCCGGGCGCGTCCGCGTGCCGGGACGCCCTCGTCGCGCGGCGGACGGGGCCGCCAGTCGTCGGGGTACTCCACGGCCCGGTCCGCCCGGTGGACGTGCGGCTGGACGGCGGTCGCACCACCGGCCCGGGCGCCCCCCGGACCGGCGCCCGCGCCGGAACGGCCGCCGGGACCCCCGCCGAGGTGTGCACCGGTGTACGCGCCGGGGCGCACCGTCGCTCGGGTGCCCGGCCCGGGCCACGGGCCGGTTCGCGGCCCGGTGTCGGTGCCGCCTCCGCCGGAGCCCTGACCGCCCGTCGCACCCGCGGGACTCGGACGCGGACCGGCACCCGGACCCCGGCCCTGGCCCACCGAGCCCTGGCCCGCGGGGCCTTCGGGGAGCCGGAGCGGCGGGGAGTCCGGGACGGGGGAGGCCGTGCCCGCCCAGCGGCGGCCGCCCACCGGGAGGTCGGGCATGGGCCACGGGTCCGCCCAGACCGGCGGTCCCGCGGCCCTCGGGCCCTCCGGAGCGGACACCCGGTCCGTGGACTCGGGCTCCCCGCCCCATGGGTCACGCACGTTTCACCTCCGCCAGCGCCCACCAGGCCGCGAGCCCGAGGACGACCGACATCAGGACCGTCGAAGGCCCCCCGATGTCCGCGTAGAAGAAGTCGATGAGCTGCCACGACAGCACGCCGATGGCGACGAGCCCCATCCGCCGCACCGCCCCCACGAGCAACGCCGCCCAGCTGCCCATGAGGGCGAGCAGCCCCAGCAGCCCCTGTTCGCTGAGCACCAGCAGGTACATGTTGTGCGGGGACAGCAGCGGCTGACGGTGGAACGCGGCGCCCGCGCCCGCCGTGTCGCTGCCCGACGACAGCGCCAGCGAGGCGTGCGAGTCCCGGTACGCCGGGAAGCCCTTGAGCCCCACCCCGGTCAGCGGATCCGACCGCCACATCTCCCCGGCCGCCGCCCACATCGTGTACCGGTCCGTCACCGACTGGTCCGGCGCGCCCGCCACCTGCGTGATGCTGGCGACCCGCTCCTTCACCATGGCCGAACCGACCCCGAGCCCGCCCACCAGGACCACCGCCAGCGCGCCCGCCGCGAGCGCCACCCGCCCCGCCCGTCGCAGCCCCGACAGCACCAGCTGGATCGCGACCGTCAGCACCGTCGCGATCCACGCGCCCCGGCTGAACGAGAGCACGAGGGGGACGAACAGCAGCCCGGCGCAGACCAGCGCCGCGGTACGGGCCCGGCCCCGCCCGCTCCCCAGCGCGATCCCGGTGACGATGACCAGGCCGTACGCGACGACCGTCGCCATCCCCATCACGTCCGTCGGACCGAACGTCCCGACCGCACGGATGTCCTCGCCCTGGTACGACGCGCCCGTCCCGGTCAGGTACTGCGTGACCCCGACCGCGCCCTGGAGCAGCGCCAGCCCGACCAGCGCCCAGGCGACCACCGCGAAGTCCCGCCGGTCGCGGATCATCAGCAGCACGGCGGCCGGGACGAGTACGAAGACCTGGACGTACCGGGCGACCCCCGGGAGGCTCGCCGCCGGGTCGTTCGAGGTGATCGCCGCCAGACAGATGCCGAGCACCGGCAGCCCGAGCACGACCGCGGCCGCGCGGCTCAACGGCCGCGCTCCGCTGCGGACCACCCGCACCAGACAGATCAGCACGAGCAGCCCCGAGGCCGCGTCCGCGATCGTTCCCGTACCGCCGGTGCCGCCCTCGGCGCCACCGCCGCCCGGGACGAGCAGCAGCGCGATCACCGCGAGGACCGGGGACAGCGCCCAGATCCGGCGCGTCCAGTCCCGTACGCCGGTCCCAGGCGTCCCAGTCGTCCCAGCCGTCCCGGGGAGCGCCCAGGCCGCCGTCGCCATCATCAGCTCCCCGCCGGCCGGACCAGGCCCGCCGCGGTGCGCAGCAGGATCCGGACGTCCTGCCAGAGCGACCAGTGGTCGATGTAGTGGTTGTCGAAGCGGCAGCGGTCCTCGATGGAGGTGTCGCCGCGCAGCCCGTGCACCTGGGCCAGGCCCGTCAGCCCGACGGGCATCCGGTGCCGGTCCGCGTAGCCGGCGTGCGCACGGCTGAACTGCGTGACGAAGTACGGACGTTCGGGGCGCGGCCCGACCAGGCTCATGTCCCCGCGCAGCACGTTCCACAGCTGCGGCAGCTCGTCGAGCGAGGACTTCCGCAGGAAGCCGCCGACCGCGCTCATCCGCCGGTCCTCGGCGACGCTCCACCGGGTCGCCGACTCGGTCTCGTCGGCCGGCCGGATCGTACGGAACTTCAGCAGCGTGAACAGCCGCCCGTGCTGCCCCACCCGCTCCTGCCGGAAGAGCACCCCGGGCCCGTCGGAGAGCCGTACCGCCAGCGCGCACAGCAGCAGCACGGGCAGGGCCAGCACGAGCGCGGGACCGGCCAGGGCCACGTCCAGCGCGCGCTTCGCGCCCTGTCCCGGCCGCTCGTCCAGCGGGACCAGACGACGGCAGGCGTACCCCCACAGGTGGTCGCCCATCGGCCCGCCGTGATCCCGGCCGCCCACCCGCCAGGTGGTGCAGCCGTAGTGCTGGAAGAGCGTCACCAGGCTGCTGTCGTCGGTCAGGAGGACGGCGTCGCGGACCGTGTTCTGGATGACCGCCCGGTGGATCTCCTCGGACGAGGTGAGCACCGGAAGCCCGGGCTCCCCGTCCGCCCGCGACCCGACGATCCCGACCGGCCTGATGCCGTACTCCGGGTGCTGCGCGAGCGCCGCCGCGAACCTGCGGGCTGCGGCGGGACCGCCGACGACCAGCGCGGAGCGCGGATGCGTCCGGGCCCTGCGCCGCCTGACGGCGTGCACCGCTGCACGGGCCAGGGCTACGGCGGCGAGCTGTGTCGCGTAAGCGGAGCAGAGCGCGACCGGACCGATGGCCAGGGCCGGGGCGAACGCGGCGACGGCCGCCGCGGCCACGCACCAGGCCACACCGGCGCGCGCGGCGAGCGCCGGCAGTTCGTCCAGTACGCAGGCGGCGACGCCGGACGGCCGGTGCAGGCCCCCGTGCGCGTTGACGACGAGCACGCACACGGCGACCAGCAGGAACAGCCGGAGCCCGCGCTGTGGTTCGGGCAGCAGCGCGGCCGCGATGAGCACGGCGAGACCGTCGGCCGCGATCAGCGGTACGGCGGTCAGCCGTGGCGGCGCGGGCCGGCGCGGCGGCAGCGCGAGCCGGTCGGGCCGGCCGCGCTGCGGTGCGAGGGAGGCGCGTCCGGGGCCGGGGCCCTGGACCGTCGAGGGCCAGGGGCCCGGTGAAGGAGGAACGCTGGTGCTTTCCGTGGTCACGGCGAAATCGGCTCTCTGTGCTCGGTGCACCGCACTCCGGCCAGCTCGCGGTACACGTCCGCGACGGCCGCGCCGGTGCGCCGCACATCGAATCTGCTGAGTACGTGTTCGTGGGCCTCACGGCCCAGGGTTCGCCGCGGCTCCGGCCCGCCGAGCAGGCGGCCGACGGCGGCGGCGAGGGCGGCCGGGTCCTCGGGCGGGACCAGGCACAGGGGTTCGTGGCCGGGCGGCAGGCTCTCGCGCGCCCCGTCCACGTCGCTGACGACGACCGGGCGTCCGCTCGCCATCGCCTCCAGGGGCGCGAGCGCCATGCCCTCCCAACGGGACGGCAGGACGACGAGATCGGCCGCCCGGTACCAGGGCGCGGTGTCGTCGACGTTGCCGGTGAACCGCACCGACGGCGGAGCCGCGGCCCGCAGCCGCTCCGCGTCGGGCCCGTCGCCGACCAGGACGAGCCGGGCCGTGGGCACCTGCTCCAGGACGGCGGGCCAGGCGGCGAGCAGGACGTCCTGCCCCTTCTGCCGGCAGAGCCGCCCGACGCAGACGACGGTGGGCCCGTCGGCGGAGCCGTCGGAGCCGGTGTCCGCCACGGCGGCCGTGGACGTCCCGAACCGCTCGACGTCCACACCGTTGTGGATGACCGACCAGGGCGCGCGGACGCCCGCGGCCTCGCCGGTGCGGCGCTCCGCCTCACTGACGCAGACGATCCGGTGCGTCCAGCGCGCCGCCCACGCCTCCCAGCGGCGGGCCGCCGCGGCGACGGCGCCGTCGACCGCCTCGAAGGACCAGGCGTGCGGCTGGTACACCGTCGGGATCCGGCCGCGCACGGCCAGCCGGGCGCAGAGCCCGGCCTTGGCGCTGTGCGCGTGGACCAGGGCGGGGCGGACCGTACGGATCACCCGCGCCAGGTGCCGGGTCTCGCCGACCAGACGGGGACCCGGATCGCGCCCGGCCCGCCAGTCGTACGGCTCCGCGCCCTCGGCCCGGACGGCCGAGGCCAGCGCGGTGCCGGGCGGGCACGCGACGGACACCCGCAGCCCCTCTTCGAGCTGGGCGCGCACGAGGTCGACGACGACCCGCGCGACCCCGCCGTCACCGGGCTGGACCGCGTGCAGAACGGAGAAGGAACGCATGTCAGCGCCCGACGTCCGCCTGGAGGAAGAGCGCTCCGAAGCGAATGTGGAATCGGTCGGCTCCATGGCGCAGCGCACCCCCGTCGTCCGCGGAATGGGAGGAATCCGCCGCGTTCCCCAACTCGGTAACGTGAAAGCCCTGCTTGGACGGGAGCGCTGCGGCGGAGGCGGCCGGCGGCGTGACGGGCAGGGCCGCACACGACCGGGCACACGACAGACCGCGGCGCACAGCACGACCCGCTGAATTCCGCATAGTGGTTCTCCGCTTTGATGAGAGAAGCAAGGGAACACCCGTGTAGACCGGGGGAGAAGAAGATGTCGACCGCGCGAAAGGGATGTTCGCGCGGCTGGACCGTAGGCGACGCTCGGGAACGTTATAGCCCCGACGTCGGGCGATAGTAAGCATTAGATGCTCACAAACGCTAACTCCCGCATCTGCTCGGCAGTTTCCTCGTTGAGCGTGTTGCGCCATTCTTCGGTCAGTCGCTCGAATGGCCCTCTTATGGCCCAAAGATCGGTTGAACGTCACCCGTTCGGGAGAGCAACCGATGAATTGCGGAAGCGTTGTTGAAGGAGCCGGGCGAAACCGTCCGTGCCGTCTCGCAGGTTCGTCAACAATCGAGGAGCGCTTCTCCATGTCCCGTATCGCGAAGGCTGTAGTCCTGTCCGTGGGTGTCGCCGCGTCCGTCGCGGGTGCCGCCGGTGTCGCCGCTGCCGACTCCCTGGCCGAGGGCGCTGCCGTCAAGTCCCCGGGCGTCCTGTCCGGCAACGTCGTCCAGGCGCCGGTCCACGTGCCGGTCAACGTCTGCGGCAACACGGTCAACGTCATCGGCGCCCTGAACCCCGCCTTCGGCAACACCTGCGCCAACGTCTGATCTCGCACGCCGGATCGTGGTCCTTCCGAGGCCGGCGCGCCGCCCCTGTACCCGGGGTGGCGCGCCGGCCTTCTGCATCATTCGGACGCACCCTCGTGCGCCGCCCGGTGCAACGGCGTACGCCCCTCGGAGGAGCAGGTCAGAGCGGCGGATTCACCCGAACGGAGGGGGTGGCGCTCCGTAGTTCTCCTGTTGCGGAGCGCTATGTGTGCAGCGCACGGTGGCCGTGATGTTGTCCGACGCATAAGGAAAAGGAACACATATGCGTCCCCTCGCTTGCAGCCGCCTCACCGTCCTGGCGATATCCGCCACCCTCACCCTCGGCGCGGCCGGAACCGCCGTCGCCGACGAACACCACCAGTCCCGCGTCCCGGCCGCGACAGCCGAGGCGCCGCCCCACTCCGAGATCGAGGCGCTCAAGGCGAAGGTCACGACGGCGGTCGACGCCGCCAAGGGCATCACGCCGGCCTCGCGCCCCGGTACCCCGGTCTCCTTCTACGGGGCGCCGACCGCGAAGGCCGCGGCCGCCGACCCCGTCTCCGACGCCCTCGCGGCCGTCCAGAAGGTGATCGCCGATCTCCTCGCGACGGTCACCGGCGGTGTCGGCAGTCTCGTGCCCCAGGTCACCGCGACCGTCACCTCGCTGATCGACTCGGTTCTCTCCGGGGTGCTCGGCGGACTGCCGGCGCTGCCGGAGATCCCCGTCGAGGTGCCCACGCTTCCGGTCGAGGTGCCGGCGGTGGCGGTGCCGCCGGTGGAG
This sequence comes from Streptomyces sp. NPDC013457, assembly GCF_043089925.1. Classification (NCBI taxonomy): domain Bacteria; kingdom Bacillati; phylum Actinomycetota; class Actinomycetes; order Kitasatosporales; family Streptomycetaceae; genus Streptomyces; species Streptomyces sp. NPDC013457. The sequence continues at coordinate 231,666 of NZ_JBICBL010000005.1, read as the reverse complement.
CTTCCCGCGGCGGAGCTTCCCGAGGTCGAACCGCCCGAGCTGGACCTGCCCGAACTGGACCTGCCGGTCCGCTGGTAGCTCCGCCTCACCACCCGACGCCGTGCCGCCCGGTCACCCGGACGGCACGGCGTCCGGGTATCCGATCCGCAAATAGCACCGGGTCCAGTCATTCGAGTGCAGTGGAGAGAAATCCCGCCTCTCGGAGTTTCCGTGGAGCGCACCTCTCGTTACAGAAGGCAGAACGACGTACAGGAATCGGCCAAGAGGCCTGTACAGCAAGCGACTTGCCTGCACAGTTACGCCAAGAGGAAGGATTCGATTCATGAAGCCCACCAAGGTTGCCGCGGTCGTCGCCGGTTCTGTGATGGCCCTGGGTGCCGCCGCGCCCGCCATGGCCGCCGAGGCGATGATGCCCACCAGCCTGAACGGTGGACTCGGGGCGCTCGCCAGCGAGGGCCTGAAGACGGACGCGCTGAGCAGCACCACCGACGGCTCCGTCGTCAAGACCGTGGGAGACACCGCCAACCAGCTCAACAAGACGACCCAGAGCGCCCCGCTGCTCGGCGGCCTCCCGATCGGCGGCTGACCCTCTCTCCCCGCATGACTGCCTGACCCGCGCCGCTCCCCGGCGTGGCGGACCGCGCCCGCGGTCCCGATCCTCCTGGATCGAACCCTCGCTCCGCCTGGCCCCGGGCGGACGCCCTCACCGAGCGTATGCCGCCACCCACAGTGATCGGCTGATCGAATGATTTTCAGATCGGCTGCCGTGTGGTCGCGGCTCCCGCGGTGTGCCGCTCCTTAGGCTCTCGCCGACCCCTCACGGAAGGTCGGCCCATGGAGAGACCGAGGGCGGCAGCGCTCGAACTCGCGCCGCTGTCCGCGGCGCCGCTGCCCGGTGTCCCTGAGCCTGACGTTCCGTAACCAGTGCGTCAGGTGGACCGACGCGTTGAGTGCGTGGACAGGCCGGTCGGAGCGAGGGGGGTCCCGCCGGTCTCTCCCTTCTCCAGAGGAAGATCGGTATGCGATCCAACATCAGCCGAAAGCTGATCACCGCAGCGGCGACGACGGGAATCCTGTCGCTGACGGGAGGTCTCGCGCTGGCGGCGAACTCCCTGAGCGGCACCGGCCGTTCGCCAGACCCCGGCTCGGGTCACCACGTCCAGGCCCCCGTCCCGCCGGACCTGTGCGGCGACCACGCGCCGTTCGCCCATGTCCCGCCCTCCGTGCTCGCGGAACTGTGCGGCCCGCCGTCGGACGAGGAAGAGCCCGGCGGCTACGGGGACGACGAGACCACGCCGCCGACGAAGCCGCCGACGACTCCGCCGACGACTCCGCCTACGAAGCCGCCGACGACTCCGCCTACGAAGCCGCCGACGACTCCGCCCACGAAGCCGCCGACCACGCCTCCGACGAAGCCGCCCACGAAGCCGCCGACCACGCCTCCGACGAAGCCGCCGACGACTCCGCCCACGAAGCCGCCGACCACGCCTCCGACGAAGCCGCCGACGACTCCGCCGACGAAGCCGCCGACCAAGCCTCCGACGACTCCGCCCACCACGCCGCCGACGAAGCCGCCGACCAAGCCTCCGACGACTCCGCCCACCACGCCGCCGACGAAGCCGCCGACCTCGTCCCCGAGCCACCCCGGCGGGCCGGGCGGGCCCGGGGAGTCGCACGGCCCCGACAAGCCGCACCTTCCCGACACGGGCGCCGACTCGGTGACGATGGGCGCGGCGGCGATCAGCGCGGCCCTGATCATCGGCGGAACCGTGGTCTACCTCCGGGCCGGCCGCGTCGTCGGCGCCGGACGCCGTGAGCGCCGGCACTGACGTTCCGTACTGACGACACGTCAACGAAGACCCCCGCCGTCACCGGTGGGGGTCTTTCACGTTGCTGCAGACAGGGGAATTTCGCGACGTTCCCTCCGCCGGGCTCGTTCTCAGTGCGCAGTACCTCAGTAACGTCGACACTTGCTCTGAAGGGCCTACGCAGTCATGAATCTGCGCTCTCACGCCGGCATGGGAATCCTCATGACCGCTCTCGCCTCCGCGGCCATGGCCTCCCCCGCCGTCGCCGCCGACGCGCCGGTCGTCGTTCCGCTCCAGGGACTGGAGCCGGTGATCCCGATGGACGCCCCCACGGTCGCCAGCGGGGTTCCCCTGCCCGTGCCGGGCGGCCCCACCGGCTTTCAGGAGGGGCAGGCCGGTCTGCTGCCGGACGTGGCCCTGCCCCGCGTGCCGTTCACGAGCACGCTCCCGGAGACCGTCCTCGCCGCGCAGCTGCCCGAGGTCATCGAGGGCAGCGAGCCGGGCAAGGCCCTCTTCACCACCCCGCGCTCGGAGATGGTCGCCGCCACCCCGGGCGCCACGGTCGGCAACCCGGTCGTCGCGCCGCGCGGCGACCGGCTCGGGCTGCCGGACCTCGCGGTGCCCGAGGTCGGAGTCGTCGCCCCGATGCTGAGCGGAGCGCTGGACTCCCAGCTGGGTCTGGCGCAGTAGACGGCCTGACGGCGTTCGTTTGTACGACCAATGGCCTGGCGGGTGAAGGCACGATTCTTCCCCGCCACCCGAGGGGTCGTTGCTCGTTACAACGGAAGGCTGGTCGCATGGCCGTGGCCCGCAGATCCCGGGCCCGTTCCGTCGTATCCGACGGCGGGCGGACCCACCGGTTCTGCGGGCCTTCCCTCACCTTCAGTCCCGTCCGGCGTAATGGCCGTGACCCATGTGCCGTTTCGGCGTTGAACGGGAATGTCGGCCGTGATTCTCGCGGTCGCCTTTCCACGTCCAAGGAGTTCTTGATGTCTCGCATCGCGAAGGCTGCCGCTGTTCTCGCCGGCACGGGTGCCGTTGCCCTCAGCGGAGCCGGCATGGCCGTCGCCGACTCGGGCGCCCACGGTGTCGCCGCCCACTCGCCCGGCGTCGGGTCGGGCAACGCCGTCCAGGTCCCGGTCCACGTGCCGGTCAACCTGTGCGGCAACACCGTCACGGTCATCGGGCTGATCAACCCGGCGTTCGGCAACCAGTGCGCGAACGTCGACGGGCACGGCGACGGCGGCTACGGCGGCTGAGGCCGACCCCTCGTCATCGACGTCCCCCCGGCCGGTCGGCCGGGGGGACGTTCTGTCATGCGTACCGGTAGATCGCGCTGTGGTCGAGCATCTCGCCAGGGGTGACCCCCCAGGGGCCCATCTTCTCGTCGCGGGCCGCGATCCGCCGGTACTGGGACTCGCCCAGCTGCGGCGGGCGCGTGGGGAGATACCCGGCCCGTGGGTTGCGCTGCTGCCAGCGGGACCACTGGAGGTCCACGAAGGAGTGGTGGAGCCAGAAGACCGGGTCGTTGACGGAGGCGCCGCCGAGCATCAGGCCGCCGACCCAGCGGTGCACACGGTTGTGGATGCGGAACCGTTCGTTGCCCCGGCCCGGGGCCCAGCCCTCCAGGGTGTTCCGGAACCCCGAGCGGCTCGTGGAGTTCCACGGCTCGACGTCGTACACGGTCTCCCGCATCACCTCGTCCAGCTGCGCCTTCGTGGGCAGCGTGATCGGGTCCTGGGGGCGGCCGAAGTCCCTGGTCAGGAAGCGGCCTTCGGTCATGCCGTGCTTCACCGCCCACCGTCCGCCGGAGTAGGCGAAGGGGCCGGTCATCACCTGGAGGTCCTCGCGGCGCCCGTTGCCGCCCATGAAGTCCTCGCTCCAGAGGGAGGCGGCCGGGGTGTTGTCCCGGGTCCAGTCCCAGTACGGCACGGTGACGGTCGGGTCGATCCGGCGCAGTGCCCGCTCGAACTCCAGCAGGAACTTGCGGTGCCAGGGCAGGAAGCTGGGGGTCATGTGGGCCACGCGGAGGCGGTTGTCCCCGTCGGCGACGTAGTAGTCGATGTGCGTGCGGACGAAGTCGTCGTACTTTCCGGACCGCTTGAGTTCCAGGACGGCGGCGACGAACTTCTTCCGCTCGGCGCTCGTCAGATCGCGCTGGTTCTTACGCGTGTAGGCCACGCGGACTCCCTCCCTGGTGGACGCCGTGGGCGGCGGCGTAGCGGGTCAGCGGGGCGGATCCCAGCTCGTCCACGGCCGCGCGGGTGGCCGCCAGGGGTGTCGCATGGGACTCGTAGTGGTCGATGGGGGTGAGATAGCCGCCGCCGGCGCGGCGCATCAGATGGAGCGGCCGGCCGTCGACGAGGACCACGGGCTCGCCCGAGGGGCCCGCGAGGCTCCGGATGCGGCGCCCTCGGTACATCTCGTCGAAGAGCTCCCCGTGCTCCCCGAACGGCTCCCCGAACGGCTTCTCGGCGGTGTCGCCGGCCGAGGCGCGGGGCGAGCCCTCGCGTGGTGTGGCGGCGATGCGGGCCAGGGCGCCGCCGGTGAAGGCGGCGACGGCCAGGGTGAAGAGGGACCGCAGTGCGACGCGGCGCGGGACGATCATGATTGATCTCCAAACGGTCGGAGAATGCCCTCAGGGCACAACGATGGAAACCCGACTTCGTTGCGAGGGAAATGCCAGCGGGTGGAATGTCGGCCGATCGAGTGAATTCAGCGCGGGAAGGCGGCTGTTCGACCACTAGCATCCGGGTCCATGACTTCTCCCTCCGCCGTTTCCGCGGCGCGCAGTGACAATCCGCTGGGCACGCTCACCGTCGTTCCGTGGACCATCGGTCCGACCGACGACACCCCCGTCACTCCTTTCCTGATGGTGTATTCGCTCGGGGACGGCCGTGACGGTCCCGAGGCCGGCGAGGAGGCCATGCGGGCGGCCCTCGAAGGCATGGGTCTGCCGCTGGGGGACCGCGTCGTCGACGCCTCGGTGGAGCGGGCGACCGGCGCCCATCTGCTCGTCGAGGCCCAGCGGGCCGTGCTCACGCTGCCGTTCATGAAGGCGCAGTGCCCGGTGCCCGCCGAGTGGGAGGCGGCCGCCAAGGAGAACGGGCACGTCTACCTGATCTGCTCGGTACGCCCCTGGCCCGACGCGGTGCCCGGCGAGGCGGTCACCGAGGAGCGGCTGAAGAGCTTCGTCACCGACGACCAGGTGGTCGGCTCCGCCGCCCACCTCCTGCTGCCGGTCCGGCGCCTGCAGGGCTGAGCGGGAAGCGGCGGAGAGTGGGGGTGGCGGCATGGCGACGGTGAACGTACGCGGCGGGGTCCCGGGACAGCGGCAGGAGGAGTCCCCGGAGAGCGCCGGGACGATCGGCGCGAGCCGGGCTCTCGGGCTGCTGCTCGTGATCACCGGGGCGGCCGGGGTGCTGGCCGGCTGGGTCATCACGATCGACAAGTTCAAGCTCCTGGAGGACCCGAACTTCCAGCCGGGCTGCAGCCTCAACCCGGTCGTGTCCTGCGGCAACATCATGAAGAGCGAGCAGGCGGCGGTGTTCGGCTTCCCGAACCCGATGCTCGGTCTCGTGACGTACGGGATGGTCGTCGCGATCGGCGCCGGCCTGCTCGCCGGGGCCCGCTACCGGGGCTGGTTCTGGCTCGGCCTGAACGCCGGGATGCTGTTCGGCGTCGGTTTCTGCACCTGGCTGATGCAGCAGTCCCTGTACGAGATCAACGCGCTCTGCCTGTGGTGCTGCCTGGCCTGGACCGCGACGCTTCTCATGTTCTGGTACGTGACCTCGCACAACGTCCGTACGGGGGTGCTGCCGGCGCCCGCCGCCGTGAGGGGCTTCTTCGAGGAGTTCACCTTCGTGCTGCCGGTGCTGCACATCGGAATCATCGGGATGCTGATCCTGACCCGGTGGTGGGACTTCTGGACCAGCTGACGTGAGCCTCCCCTCCTGGCCGCGGGCCGCACTGACCGTGCTGCTCGCGGCCGTTCTCGCGTTCGTCCTGCTGCCCGGCGGCCGGCTCGCGCCCGGGGACCGCGCGCCCGCGCCCGTTCCGGGGCGGCCGGACGTGCCGTCCGGGTTCTTCACCGGTTCCGACGCGAGCGGGGTGCGGCGGATCGCCGAGGTGCAGCGCTGGCTCGGCGGTGCGGACCTGACCGTCGGGCACACCTACCTGCCCGGCGACCGGTGGTCCAACATCGAGGGGCACCCCGCGCTCTTCGAGCCCTGGGCGCGGTGGAAGGAGGAGGGGCCGGGGCGGCTCTTCGTCCTGAACGTGCCGCTGCTCGACCGCAGCGAGGAGGGGCTGACGGACGGCGAGGTCCGGTCGGGACTGCGCAGCGGGGCGGCGGGCGCGTACGACGGGCACTTCCGGACCCTGGGGGAGCGGCTGGTCGCGCACCGGCTCTCCGACGCCGTCCTCGTCCTCGGCTGGGAGATGAACGGCACCACCTACAGCCATCGCTGCGGGCCGGACCCCGAGGCCTGGAAGGCGTACTGGAAGCGGGTGGTGGGCGTGTTGCGGGACGTGCCGGGGCAGCGGTTCCGCTTCGACTTCACCGCGAGCCGGGGGCGGGACGCCGTCGAGTGGCCGCGGTGCTACCCGGGCGACGCGTACGTCGACATCATCGGCCTCGACGCCTACGACCAGCCCGAGGGGGTCGGCTTCGAGGAGCAGGTGACCGAGGAGTTCGGCCTCGCGCACCATGTGCGGTTCGCGGCGGCGCACGGCAAGCCCGTCTCGTACCCGGAGTGGGGACTCTTCCGCAACGGGGACAACCCGGCCTACGTACGCGGGATGCTCGACTGGTTCGCGCGGTACCGGCCCGTCTACCAGACCTTCACGGACTACTGCCCGCACGGGGTGTACGGGTGCGCGGACAATCCGGAGTCGGGCGAGGTGGTCAGGGGCGCGCTGGGCGGGCCGTGAGGCTCACGCGTTGTAGGCGACCAGGGAGATGCCGACGTAGTGGACGATGAAGGCCGCGAGGGTGAGGGAGTGGAAGACCTCGTGGAAGCCGAACCAGCGCGGGGACGGGTTCGGGCGCTTCATGCCGTAGACGACCCCGCCGGCGCTGTAGAGCACGCCGCCGACGATCACCAGGACGAGGACGGCGATGCCGCCGGTCCGCATGAAGTCGGGCAGGAAGAAGACGGCGGCCCAGCCCATCGCGATGTAGCAGGGCGTGTACAGCCAGCGAGGTGCGCCGACCCAGAAGACCCGGAAGGCGATGCCCGCGACGGCGGCGCCCCAGACCGCCCACATGAGCGGCCGGCCGGTGGACTCGGGGAGCAGGAGCAGGGTCAGCGGGGTGTAGGTGCCCGCGATGATCAGGAAGATGTTGGCGTGGTCCAGGCGCCGCAGGACGGCCTCGCCGCGCGGACCCCAGTTGCCGCGGTGGTAGAGCGCGCTGATGCCGAAGAGCAGGCAGGCGGTGAGGACGTAGATCCCGCAGGCGATCCGCGCGCGCGGCGAGTCGGAGAGCGCGACGAGGGTGAGGCCCGCGATGACGACCGCGGGGAACATCCCCGCGTGCAGCCAGCCCCTGAGCCGTGGCTTGACGAACTGCTCGATCTCGTTCAGGTCCGGCACAGCAGAAGTCATGAGCCGAATGCTACCTACGGACCCGTAGGGCACGGAAAGGAGTGGCGATGCTCACGTGTGCGGCCCTCTGGACATATGGGCGCATGCGTCGGATGATCAAATGAGTGTGGTCGGCACCGGATGAGCAGCTACGACGCATCCGGGTCGCAGCCCCCACGGGGCAGACATCTTCAAAACCCCTCATCAAGGAGCAATCGTGGCGCGCGACAACGCGGCTCCCACCACCGCCGTCCCCACCCAGCACCAGGAACTGGTCGCCTGGGTGAACGAGATCGCCGAGATCACGCAGCCGGACAGCATCGTCTGGTGCGACGGATCCGAGGCCGAGTACGAGCGCCTGTGCGAGGAGCTCGTCGCCAAGGGCACGTTCAAGAAGCTCGACCCCACGCTGCGCCCGAACTCCTACTACGCCGCCTCCGACCCGTCCGACGTCGCGCGCGTCGAGGACCGGACCTTCATCTGCTCCGAGAAGGAGGAGGACGCGGGCCCGACCAACCACTGGAAGGCCCCGGCGGAGATGAAAGAGATCTTCGCGGGCGAGAAGGGGATCTTCCGCGGCTCGATGAAGGGCCGCACCATGTACGTCGTGCCCTTCTGCATGGGCCCGGTCGGCTCCCCGCTCTCCGCCATCGGCGTCGAGATCACCGACTCCGCGTACGTCGCCGCCTCCATGCGCACCATGACCCGCATGGGACAGGCCGTCCTCGACGAGCTCGGCACCGACGGATTCTTCGTCAAGGCCGTCCACACCCTCGGCGCCCCGCTCGCGGAGGGCGAGGAGGACGTGCCGTGGCCGTGCAACTCCACCAAGTACATCTCGCACTTCCCGGAGACCCGAGAGATCTGGTCCTACGGCTCCGGCTACGGCGGCAACGCCCTGCTCGGCAAGAAGTGCTACGCGCTGCGCATCGCCTCCGTCATGGCGCGTGACGAGGGCTGGCTCGCCGAGCACATGCTCGTCCTGAAGCTCACCCCGCCGCAGGGCGAGTCGAAGTACGTCGCCGCCGCCTTCCCGTCCGCCTGTGGCAAGACCAACCTCGCCATGCTGGAGCCCACGATCTCCGGCTGGACGGTCGAGACCATCGGCGACGACATCGCCTGGATGCGCTTCGGCGAGGACGGCCGCCTCTACGCGATCAACCCCGAGGCCGGCTTCTTCGGCGTCGCGCCCGGCACCGGCGAGCACACCAACGCCAACGCCATGAAGACCCTGTGGGGCAACTCCGTCTTCACCAACGTCGCGCTCACCGACGACGGCGACGTCTGGTGGGAGGGCATGACCGAGAAGGCGCCCGCCCACCTCACCGACTGGAAGGGCAACGACTGGACGCCGGAGTCCGAGACCCCGGCCGCCCACCCGAACGCCCGCTTCACCGTCCCCGCCGGGCAGTGCCCGACCATCGCCCCGGAGTGGGAGGACCCGAAGGGCGTGCCGATCTCGGCCATCCTCTTCGGTGGCCGCCGCGCCTCCGCCGTCCCGCTGGTCACCGAGTCCTTCACCTGGCAGCACGGTGTCTTCCTGGGCGCGAACGTCGCCTCCGAGAAGACGGCCGCCGCCGAGGGCAAGGTCGGCGAGCTGCGCCGCGACCCGTTCGCCATGCTGCCGTTCTGCGGCTACAACATGGGCGACTACATGGCGCACTGGATCAAGGTCGGCGCGAACGCGGACCAGTCCAAGCTGCCGAAGATCTACTACGTGAACTGGTTCCGCAAGAACGAGGCCGGCAAGTTCGTCTGGCCCGGCTTCGGTGAGAACAGCCGCGTCCTGAAGTGGATCGTGGAGCGTCTGGAGGGCAAGGCCGAGGGCGTCGAGACCCCGATCGGCATCCTCCCGACCGCCGAAGCGCTCGACACCGAGGGCCTGGACCTGCCCGCGGAGGACCTGGAGTTCCTGCTCAAGGTCGACCGCGACGTCTGGCGCGAGGAGGCCTCCCTGGTCCCCGAACACCTCAACACCTTCGGCGACCACACGCCGAAGGAGCTGTGGGACGAGTACCGCGCGCTGGTCGAGCGCCTGGGCTGATCCCCGTACCACCGAGGTACCACCGAAAGACTCGTGGCGAGTCGCCCCGAACACCGCCCTGACCAGTGGGGTCACGAACGGCTCGCTGCGACGCACACCGGCCCCCGGAGCCCCCTCACGGCTCCGGGGGCCGGTGCATTCCCGGCTCAGAGCAGCGGCTGACCGGCCTCGACCGTGGCGATCGCCCGGCGGCAGGCGTCGCGGAACCTCACGAAGTCGGCGTTCCAGCTGCTCGCCCGGCCGCCCCGGCTGTCGGGGTCGTCGAAGAGGCTCTTGCGCAGCTCCGTGGTGAGTTCGAGCTGCGCGCCCCTGCCGAGCATCGTCCGGTTGCAGGGGTTCGCGGTGTGGTCGCCGTTGAACTCCGTGAGGAGCGGGGCCCAGGCGGGAGCGAGGGAGTCGATGGCCGGGAAGCCCGCCGCGTTCAGCTCCGCCACGAGTGCCGTACGGAACGCCTTGTCGAGGCCGCCGACGACGGCCATCCGTCGGTCGCCGGTCGGCGGGTAGGTGCCGGTGGGCAGCCGCAGCTGGTCGAACTGGCAGCCGTGCAGGCTGAGTACGTTGAGATGGCTCGCCGCGGTCGCCAGGGCGACGTGGTCGTCGCAGTTCTTCGAGGTGACGTGCAGGTCCTTGTTGCCGGCGGAGAGCAGGCCCTCGAACATCCAGTAGTCGTGCACGGTGGGCAGGACCGGGGCACCCGCGGCGTCGCCCGGGCTGTATCCGGCGATGCCCAGGCAGAGTTCGCTGGTGCCGATCTCGATGCCGCCGCCGTGCAGGGCGAGGATCGCGGTGCGCCGGAAAGGGGCGACGGCGGTCAACGAGGTGTCGAACTGCTCGTGGCGGCGGAACCGGCGGCCGAAGGTGGTGCCCTCCTGGCCCGCCAGCTCGCGGTAGAGCGCGGTGTTCGAGGGGTACTCCGCCTCCGCCGCGTTCGCCGGTGCGGCGGACGCCAGTTGGGCGAGCAGCGGGGAGCCCGTCGCCGCGGCGGCGGCGAGCGCCGTGAGGACCGTGCGGCGGGAGGCGGAACGCGGTGCTGAAGCATGATCCGTGGTCATGGCCGGAACATAACCGATCGTGACGGTGCGAGGTGGATTCTTCCCGGACATGCCGCGGAGAGGAGGCGGGTCAGGACCTTCCGCGCTCCTCCAGATAGCGCGTGTGCGTCTGCTGCCGGATCGCCTCCGCGTCCTGCAGGGCCGCGGCGAGCGCCGCGGCCTCCTCGTGGAGCGCGGTCAGCTGGCGTTCGAGATGACGCTCGGGCGGCTCGGAGCCCGGCACGACCCGGTCCCACCACCGCGTCCGTACGAACGTGTCCACCGCTTCCAGAACGTCCTGGCGCACCGCCCTGGCCAGCACGTGCAGTTGCTCGGGGTCGCTGACCCACCCCGGCGCGAGAAGCGCCTCGACCAGCTCGTCCAGCTCGGCGAGACGGCCGGCGGCCGCCGCGGGCAGCTCCACCTCGCCCAGGTACTCCCGCAGCCGCGCGAAGTCCGCCCGCAGGGCGTCGAGCCGCTCCGCCGCGTCCGGGAACGCCGGGGCGGGCGGCCGCTCGGGCGGCGCGATCAGCGCGCCGGCGGCGTACAGACCCGCGACGACCAGCGGCCACAGCGAGCCGGCCGCGCCGGTGAACGCGAGGGCGAGGCCCACGATGCCGCAGGCACAGCCGGTGAGGTTCTTGCGGGACTCCAGGAACCGCAGGACCGGATTACTGGTAGCCACGGATCTCCTCGAAGGCTCCGTCCAGCGAGCCCTTGGTCGCGTCGAAGAGCCGGCCGCCGGTGAGGGTCGCGATGTGGTCCAGCTCGGCGCGGTCGGAGTCCCCGAAGACGATCGGGAAGACCGGCGTCCGCTGCTGGGCGGGCGACTGGTTCCGGTAGAAGGCGTCGAACGCGTCGGCCGGGTCGCCGTCGGTGTTCTCGCCGTCGGTCATCAGCACGATCGACGTGAAGGCGTCGTCCTCGCTGCCGCTGCCGAGCCGCGCGTACGCCTCCTTCAGGCTGGAGTAGACCGCTGTGCCGCCCGAGGCGGTGAGCCCGTTCGCCTGTGCGCGCATGGCCCCGATGGCCAGGTCCGGGGAGGCCGGGTCGACCGTGTACGTACGGACCTCCCCCTGCTTCACCGACGAGCCGAAGGGCATCAGGGTGACCGTCTCCCGGTCCCTGAAGTCGCCGGTCAGTTCGGCCAGCGCCGACCTCAGGCGGGTGAGCCGGTCGCCCGCCATCGAGCCGGAGGTGTCGAGGACGTAGACCGTGCGGGAAGGACGGCGGAGCTTGTTCTCGTACGCGTCGAGCAGCCCGTCGGCGACGGCGCGGCTGCCGGGGAAGGGCAGCTCACGGCGCTGGTCGGAGGTGAGCGGCCCGGCGAGCTCCACCCCGGGGACGACCGGGCGGCGCAGGGTCCGGTCGGTGATCATGCGCTGGGCGGCCGGGGTGCGCAGATGCGCGGTCAGGTTCGCGGCCGCCTGCTTCGCGTCGGCGCTCGCGGAGGTGAGCAGGGTGAAGGGGTAGTCGGCGGTGACGACTCCGTCGGCGGGCCGCACGACCGTCAGCCTCTCGGGCGAATTGAGCAGCACCGACTCGTAGTTGATCAGTGCGTCGACGTCCGTGCGGCGGGCCCAGGCGGTCGCCAGCCAGCCGGAGGAGCCCGACGTCAGCTTCTGGCCGCCGAAGAACTCCTTGAGTTTCGGCGTGGCCGCGGCCACGTCCTTCTCGGTGAGCGCGGACTGGGCGCCGGAGAGACCGGAGGCGATGGAGACCAGGGCGGAGAAGCCCGAGTTGGACCGCGCCGGGTCCGTCATGCCGTAACCGAGCTTCCTGTCGGCGACGGCCTGGTGGATCTGCGACCAGGTCACCTCGGCGGGGTCCCAGCCGAGACGGCTCACGGCGGCCGGGCGGATGCCGAGCGCGACCGGAGAGGTCATGATCGGCGTCTCGCCCGTGATCTTCCCCGCGGTGTCGGGGCGCAGCCGCAGGTAATCGTTGGAGGAGAGCCAGACCGCGTCGTACGACTTCTCCGCGTCACCGGACGCGATCTGCTCGACCGCGTCGAGCGTGCCCGCGTACGTGGGCCTGACTGTCACCCCGGTCGCCTTCCGGGCCTCTTCGAGGACCGGTTCCATGTCGGACAGTTCGGAGGAGGCGAGGACGCGGAGCGTACGGGGAGAGGAGGCCCCGTCGTCCCCCGTACCGCCCGCGTCCGTGCCGTCGGCGGTGCAGGCGGCCACCGTCAGGGTGGCCAGAAGAGCGAGGGCGGCCGAGGCGCGGCGGTGCGGGTGTCTCATTCGAGGCCGCCTTCCAGGGCGCTCGTGCGGCGGGTACGGGCCAGATAGGAGCCGGCCGACTGCAGTTCGGCGGTCAGCGACTCGACCGTCGCCGCCATCGACTCGGTCGCCTGCACCTTGTACGTGTCGATCGCGTCGAGCGTCCGGTAGATCTGCTGGAACGCCGAGCGCAGCGTCTCCGCGCCCACCGCCGGGTCCGCCGCGATGCGCTGGATCTCGCCGCTCTGGGTCGACAGCATCTCCGCGTTCCCGCGGATCAGGTCCTCGGTCGTCGAGCGGAGCACATTGACCTGCTCGGCCACCTTGCGCTGGTTCTCCAGCGCGGAGGAGAGCATGACCGCGATCCGCAGCGCCGAGACCGTGCTCGTCGCCGCCCGCTCGACGCCCTTGATCAGCTCGTCGTTGTTCCGCCGGACCACGTCCATCGCCAGGTACCCCTGGGCGCAGACGGCGAGCTGGGTCAGCAGGTCCTGGTGCTTCTGGCGGACGGGGAAGAGCACGTCCGAGCGGAGCGCGTCCGCCGCGGCCGGGTCCGGAGTCAGGGCGATCCGCTCCTCGACGGCCCCGTCGAGAGCCTCGGTGAGCACCGCGTACTCCTGGAGCTTGCCCATGGTCTCCCAGAGCCGCGCCCGCTCGGTCTGCAACGCCGCGTTGTCGCGGCGCAGCTCGTCCTGGCCGCCGCGCAGCGCGCCCACGATCCCGGTCAACGTCCCCTGCGAGGAGGCGTACCTGGCGACATGGTCGCGGAGCTTGTTGCCGCCCGGCAGCTTGGAGAGCAACCGGCGGGCCCCTTTGCCCGGCGTGTCGCGCGGGTCGAGGTCCTCGACCGTGCGGCGCAGCTCGACGAGCGAGGCGCCGACCCGGGACTGGGCGTCGCCGCCCTCGGCGAGCGACCGGACCGTCCGGTCGAGCATCCGGTTCGACTGGGCGGCCGCGCTGCGCATGTCGCCCGCCCCGAGCGCCGCGATCTCCCCGATGCGGCCCGCGAACTCGGGCGAGCGGGCGTCGAGCCCGGCGAGCGAGTCGACGTACTCGACCGCGCGCCGGCTCATCTCCGTGCGGACGGACTCGTCCAGCGGGACCAGGCCCGAGGCCTGCTCGGTGCGGACCGGGGGCACCGGTTCCGGCGGGGTGAGGACCAGTTGCGCGGTGGCGGGGTCGTTGGGTGTGGTCATGCGGAGTCCCCCTGGTTGCGGGCCCGCCGCGCCATCTCGTGCAGCACCTCGCTGGTGGGCACGGGCGCCTGGCGGACCCCGGTCAGTGTCTGGTTGAGGCGGTCCCCGAGGTCCGCCGTCGCGGCCGTGAACTCGGCGGCGGCGCCCTGCGGGCGGAAGCCGTGACGTACCGCGAGCTTGCGCAGCTCCGGGTCGGAGGTGAGGAGTTCGCCGAGCGCCCGGCCGTTCTCGGTGAGCGGTACGACCGTGTGGTCGCTGATCACCGTGGTGTCCGGGTAGAGCACCACGAGATCGCCCATCTGCTGCTTCGCCATGAGCGGGGAGGCCACCTGGGACTCGTACACGAGCACCAGCTGGTTGCCGACGCCGCTGACGAAGTCCCGGAAGGGCGCGTCGGAGCTCGACTGCTGGGCGCCCTGGACGCCGATCAGCTTCCGCAGCAGCGGTGCCGTACGGTCCACGGCCGCCTTGTCGCCGGCGACCCTGCCCCCGTCGGCGACATAGCCGGCCGCGGCGAGGTAGAGGGCCCCGGAGTTGGAGGCGACGGGGTCGGTCGAGGTGACGAAGACCGTGCCGCTCAGCTCCGGATGCGCGCTCGCGCCCTTGAGCTGCTGCCAGGTCCTGTCGGCCTTCGCGGCCTTCAGATAGGGGTCCATGAGCAGGGTGCCGGTCTGGCCCCCGGAGCCCAGCCGTACCAGGCCGTTGTCGGCGAGGACCTCGGCGGCGGCGCGATGGGCGACGACGACCAGCGGCGAGTAGAAGGGCCGCAGCGCGGCGCCCTTCACCCCCGCCTTGGAACGCAGCTCGTCGGCGGGCGCCTTGGAGGCCGGGAACGCGAAGTCGTAGCCCGTGAGGGGCAGCTCCTCCATGTCCCAGGACCCCGAGGTCTCCGTCCGTACGGTGAAGCCCTTGTCGGCCAGGGCCTTCACGACCTCCGGGTCGGCGAAGAACTCCGCCTTCTCCGACCCGATCACTCCTCGCACGGTCTTCGTTGCCGTGCCCTTGTCCTTGTCGCCGCCCGCCACGAGGACGACGGCCACGCCGCCCAGGAGCAGGACGGCCAGGACGATTCCCAGGATGCGTCTCACGAGGGCAGGCTGCTCACGGAAGCCCACATTCCAGGGGGAGTCGGGTGGACGGGGGGTGAAGTGGTGATCCCGGTACAGAACCGGAGGACGAGCACCCGCCGTGTACGGTGATCGCCTCTGGGGAGGGGGTGGCGGCATGCCGCGATGGGTGATCGTCCTGCTGGTGGTCGTGGGGGCGTCGGTGGTGCTGGCGCCGGTCGGCCTGCTCGTCGGGTTCTTCTACGTCTACGGCGAGAATCACGCGGACATGCGGTTCCCCGAGGACGACGTGTCGGTCACGCGGTGCGCGGTGGACCCGGTGACACGGCGGCCGGTCGCCGAACTGGCGGTCACCAGCCAGGCGGCCCGCACGGGCACGTACCACCTGATGATCGACTTCCAGGACGGGGACGGCCGGTTCGTCGAGACGGGCCGGCCGGCTGTCGAGGACCTGGCGCCGGGGGCGACGGGGCGGGCCGCGTTCGTGGGCAGGTGGCCGTACGAGGGCGGCGAGCTGCGGTGCGTGGTGATGGAGGCGCGGTTCGAGTCGACGGAGCCGGCGGCGACCGTCTCGCCGTAGCGGGACTGGCCGTGGGGTGTGTGGCACCCGGGCCGCGCGCCTCCCCGGCACGCGGCCCGGGGCCGTCAGGGGGCGCTGACCAGCTCGGTGGAGGTCAGCGCCGCGGTGTGCGCGTCCATGCGCTCGGCGGCGAGGATCGCGGCGGCCGTGTCGGCCCGGGAGGCGGCGACCACCAGGGCGCGGCCGGCGAGGGCGTGGGCGCGCCGGTGCAGCGACGGGGCGCCCGAGCCGCTCAGTCCCGCGTGCCGGGCCGGCGGCGCGCCGCGCAGCCGCGCGACCTGCCGGGCGATGAGGTCACCGGCCTCCGCGTCGCCCAGCTCGTCCGTGACGGCGAGGAGGGCGGCGAGGTGACCGGCGAGCTGGATGTCCAGCTCCTCCTCGCGGGAGCGGTGCGGGTACGCGTCCTGGGCGTCGTCGGCCATCCGGTGGACCGACTTCGTGCGGATCGGTTCGTACATGGGACGGCCTCCTGAGGTATCTCTGGATCCATCCTAGCTTGGATTCAATCTAAAGTTGAGCGTGGTCCGGGATTACGGCCCGGCGTGGCGGGTCAGTGCTGGCTGTAGCCGTCCAGGAAGGTGCCGATCCGGGTCACCGCGTCCGCCAGGTCCGTCGCGTTCGGCAGCGTCACGATCCGGAAGTGGTCCGGCTCGTGCCAGTTGAAGCCCGTCCCGTGGACCACCATGATCTTCTCGGCCCGCAGCAGGTCGAGGACCATCTGCCGGTCGTCCTTGACCTTGTAGACGCTCGGGTCGAGCCGCGGGAAGAGGTACAGGGCGCCCTTCGGCTTCACACAGGTTACGCCCGGGATCTGCGTCAGCAGGTCGTACGCCACGTCGCGCTGCTCCAGGAGCCGCCCGCCCGGCAGCACCAGGTCCTCGATCGACTGCCGGCCCTGCAGGGCGGCCGCCACCGCGTGCTGCGCCGGCATGTTGGCGCACAGTCGCATGTTGGCGAGGATCGTGAGGCCCTCGATGTACGAGGTGGCGTGTGCCTTGGGGCCGCAGACCGCGAGCCAGCCGGAACGGAATCCGGCCACCCGGTAGTTCTTGCTCATCCCGTTGAACGTCAGGACCAGGAGATCCGGGGCGATGGCGGCGGTCGGGGTGTGCGTGGTGCCGTCGTAGAGGATCTTGTCGTAGATCTCGTCCGAACAGACGACCAGGTTGTGCCGCCGGGCGATCTCCGTGAGCGAGCGGAGCATCTCGTCGTCGTAGACGGCGCCCGTCGGGTTGTTCGGGTTGATGATCACGATCGCCTTGGTGCGGTCGGTGATCTTCCGCTCGATGTCGGCGAGGTCCGGCATCCAGTCCGACTGCTCGTCGCAGCGGTAGTGCACGGCCGTACCGCCGGCCAGCGAGACCGAGGCGGTCCACAGCGGGTAGTCCGGGGCGGGGACGAGGACCTCGTCGCCGTCGTCGAGCAGCGCCTGCATCGACATCTGGATCAGCTCGGAGACGCCGTTGCCGAGGTAGATGTCCTCGACGGAGAGCGGGATGCCCTTGGTCTCGTAGTGGCTCATCACCGCGCGGCGGGCGGCGAGCAGGCCCTTCGCGTCGCCGTAGCCGTGCGCGTCGGCGAGGTTGCGCAGCACGTCCTCGAGGATCGCCGGCGGGCACTCGAACCCGAAGGCGGCCGGGTTTCCGGTGTTGAGCTTGAGGATGCGATGACCCGCAGCCTCAAGCCGCATCGCCTCTTCGAGCACCGGGCCCCGGATTTCGTAACAGACGTTGGCGAGCTTCGTGGACTGGATCACCTGCATGTCGAGAGCTTACGGGGGTGTGGCGCGGGTCGCCTCGTGTTTTGGGACACGTCGGGCAGATCGGAGCCTGGCCCGGGGGCTGGAAGGTGCACTTCAGGGCCGTGCTCCGGGGCCGTGCTCCGGGGCCGTGCTCCAGGCCGTGTCCCGGCCGGTGCCCCGAGCCGTGTCCTGGCCGGCCCCGGGAGGTGACCTGGCGCGACTCGGCCCGCTGTCCGCTCCGTAGAATGCGCGGCCATGAGCCACCAGCGTGACCGAGCCGCAGACGCCCCCGGCCGCCGCCGTCATGCCACGAAGCGGCGCACCCCGGGCCCGCGCCGACTGCTGGCGGGCGCCGGTGTCGTCGGCGTCGGGCTGCTGGTCGCGGTCGTCTCCGGGGCGTTCCGGTCGGGCCAGACCGGCGGGGCGCCGGCGGTCGACGACGGCCGGCCGGGGATGCCCTCGCTGATCCGGGCCGACCCCTCCGGCGACGGGGAGGAGAGCGACGCGACCGGTACGCCTTCGGCGTCCTCGTCCGCCGCGGCCCGGTCCGCGTCCGAGTCCCCCTCGGCGTCGGCGGCCACGTCGGCCTCGGCGTCCGTCCCGGGGAGCTCCTCCGCCACGGAGGCACCCGGGCCCACCGCGACCGGGGGCTCCGGGAGCGGCAAGCCGGGGAAGTCGGGCGGGGCCCCCGGGCAGACGAAGCGTCCCAGGTGAGGCCGGGAGCGGTCGCGGCGACGTGGAGCCGCCTGGGGAGCGCCTACGGCTGCCGGTGGCTGGGGGCGTTCGGCGCGCTCGCCGTCACCGTGGGCGGCTACACCGCCGGGACGCTCCCGGCGCGTGAGCCGTGGGGCGTGTGGGTGCCCCGGGAGTCCGCGGCGGCGCCGGCCGGCGCCCTCCTCGCGTACCTCGGCCTGACCCTGCTCGTCGTGGCCTGGTGGCGGTACGGGGCGCTCCTGGCGCGTGGCGTACGGGACGCGCGGGAGCGGGTGCTCTCCACGCTCGCGTGGTGGACCGCGCCGCTGGTGCTCGCGCCGCCGCTGTACAGCGCCGACGTCTACAGCTACATCGCGCAGGGCGGCATGGTCCTGGAGGGGTACGACGTGTACGGGGCGGGGCCGTCGGTCCTCGGCCCCGGCGACCTCGGGGCGGACGCCGCGGCGAGCGTCGGCGGGCACTGGACGGACACCCCGGCCCCGTACGGCCCGGTCTTCCTCGTCCTCGCCCAGGCTGTCGTCAAGCTGACCGGCGGCGAGATCGTGCCGGCCGTGATCGGTATGCGGCTGATCGCGCTCGGCGCGCTCCTGCTCGTCGTCCGGGCCGTCCGGGGCCTCGGCGGCGACAGCGGCGCGCTGTGGCTGGCCGCGCTCAACCCCCTCTTCCTCATCCATGTCGTCGGCGGGACGCACAACGACGGGCTGATGGCCGGACTCATGCTCGGCGGGGTCCTGCTGGCGGTGCGGGGCCGGTGGGTGCTCGGCTGTGTGCTCGTCGGACTCGCCATGATGATCAAGTCACCGGCGGCGGTCGCACTGCTCTTCATCGGCGTGACGATCGCGCGGCGGGAGGGCGGCGGCCGGGGCGTGGCGAAAGGCCTCGTCCTGCCGGGGCTCGTGGCGGGCGCGGTCGCCGTGGGCGCGACGGTGGCGGCCGGGACCGGGTTCGGCTGGCTGCGCACGCAGAGCGTCGCCGGGGCGATCCATACCGCGCTGTCGCTGACCAGCGACGTGGGGCTCGGGCTCGGACTGCTCCTCGCGGACGACCCCGACCCGGTGAAGGGCGTGGTCCAGAAGCTCGGGCTGCTGGCGGCGGTGGCGGTCGTCCTGACGCTCGCCTGGCGGGCGTGGCGGGGGCGGATCGATCCGGTCCTGGGTCTCGGGCTCTCGCTCGTGGCGCTGGTCGCGCTCTCGCCGATGGTGCAGCCGTGGTACCTGCTGTGGGGGGTGTGCGTGGTGGCGGCGACACCGGCGTGGCGGGGGCGGGCGGGACAGGTGCTCGCCGTCCTGTCGGCGGCGCTCGTGTACGAGACGGCGCCGTCGGGGGCCACGCCTTGGTACGGGTTCGTGGCGGCGGGCGTGGTGCTGGGAGTGGGGCTGCTGTGGGTGCGGCGGTCGCCGTGGGCCCGGCCCGCCACGGACGCCGAACCCGTGGCGGGCGGGCACCTGGAGCGGACGCGCCTGTAAGGGCGCCGTCCCGTGTGCCCACCCCCACCCCCTGGCGGGGCGGTGGCCCGCACGGGGGGCGTCACCCCACCGGTGTCCGTCTGATCGACCGGCCCGGCACGGCGTTCGTCCGTGTGCCGTCCTCCATCACGAACTCGCCGTTCACGAGGACGTACGGGATGCCCACCGGGAGCGTGCGGGGGGCTTCGTACGTCGAGCCCGCCGCCACCGTCCCCGGGTCGAAGAGGACCAGGTCCGCGACGTGGCCCTCGCGGACCAGGCCGCGGTCGGGGAGGCGGAGGCGGGCCGCCGGGCGGGAGGTCAGGTGGGCCACGCACTCCTCCAGCGACAGGACGCCCTCGTCCCGCGCGTACTTCCCCAGGTACTCCGGGAACGTCCCGTACGCCCGCGGGTGCGGCTTGGCACCCTGGAGGATGCCGTCCGAGCCGCCGGTGTGGACCCGGTGGCGCATGATCGCGCGGACGTTCTCCTCATGGCCGACGTGCTGGAGGATCGTCGAACCGAGCCGGTCCCCGATCAGCAGCCGCCGGGCCGTGGTCCACGGGTCCTCGCCGCGCACCTCCGCGGACTCCAGGACCGTCCTGCCGACGTAGGACGCCAGCGCCGGGTCGCCCACCCCGGAGATCTCGATCGTGTCCCACTCGATCGGCACCCCGTGGCAGCCGTCCGAGCCCAGCTCCTCCAGGTGGTGGCGGATGCGCTCCGAGGTCTCCGGGTCCTGGAGCCGTGCGAGCGTCGCCTCCGGGCCGCCCTCGCCCGCCCAGCTCGGCAGCATCGCCACGAGGGTCGTGCAGCCGGGCGTGTACGGGTAGGTGTCCAGGGAGATGTCGGAGCCGCCCGCGAGCGCCTCGTCCAGCAGGGCCAGCAGATCGGGCGCCCTGCCCTTGTTCACGCCGAAGTTCATCGTCGCGTGCGCCAGGTGCAGGGCGCAGCCCGCGTCGCGGGTGAGGGCGACCATCTCCTCGTACGCCTGGAGCGCGCCGGCGCCGTACGAGCGGTGGTGCGGGCAGTAGTAGCCGCCGTACTCCGCCACGACCTTGCAGAGCTCGGTGAGTTCGGCGTCCTTCGCGTACATCCCCGGGGTGTAGGTCAGGCCGGAGGACATGCCCACCGCGCCCTGCTCCAGGCCCTCCGCGACGAGCTGCCGCATCCGGTTCAGCTCGGCCTCGGTCGCCGGGCGGTCGTCCCAGCCGACGGCGTACATCCGGACCGTGCCCTGCGGGATCAGGTAGGCGGCGTTCACCGCGACGCCCCGGTCCAGGCGGTCCAGGTACTCGCCGACCGTGCGCCAGTCGAAGTCGACGGCCGTGTCACCCGGAGCGCCGCCGTTCCAGCCCGCGATCGAGCGGCGGACCTCCGCGAGCGTGCGGTCGTCGACCGGCGCGTACGACAGCCCGTCCTGGCCCAGGACTTCGAGGGTGACGCCCTGCGCGACCTTCGCGGTGTGCTCCGGGTCGCGCAGCAGCGCGAGGTCGCTGTGGGCGTGCATGTCGATGAAGCCGGGGGAGAGGACGAGGCCCTCGGCTTCCAGGACGCGCCGGGCGGTCGGGCGCTGGCAGCCCGCCGCCGCGGCCTCCTTGACGATGGCGGCGATCCTGCCGTTCTCGACGGCGACGTCGGCGCGGTACGAGTCCCCGCCCGAGCCGTCGATGACGTCCACGTCGCGGATGACGAGGTCCATGGTGACCGGCTCCTCTAGAAGAAGGTGCGGATGTAGTCGACGACCGTGCCGTCCGCCTCGACCAGCGGGATCAGCTGCCACTTGTCGAAGGACGTACAGGGGTGGGAGAGGCCCATGCCCAGCCAGTCGCCGACCTCGATCCCGGCGCCCGGCTCCGTCCGTACCCAGCCGTGCTGGTCGGAGAGGCCGGTGACCGCGATGCCGTCGGCGGGGCGGACCGCGCCGGTGCGGGCGTCGCGGACGACCTGCGCCTCGGGGAGGTGGAGGTCGTACGCCGCGTCGCGCTTGCCCGCGTTGGTGAACGCCTGCTCGGGCGTCGGGCGGGAGACGACCTGCGCCCAGAGCCTGAACGCGGGCTGCAGCTCCCCCTCCTCGGGGACCCGGTTGAAGGGGGTGAGCGTGCGGTAGTGACCGGAGTCGTGCGAGACGTACGCCCCAGAGCGGAGCAGCTTCAGTACGGGGAGGGAGAGTTCGGGGATCTCCGCGAAGACGTCGGCGACCGCGTCGAACCAGGCGCTGCCGCCCGCGCTGACCACGATCTCCTCGATCTCCGGGGAGAAGCGGCCCGCCTTGTCGAACTCCGCGGCGAGGGCGGTCAGCCGCCGCAGCCAGGCGTGGACGCGGTCGGCGTCCGCCCGCGGGACCTCGCCCTCGTACCCGGCGACACCGACCAGGCGCAGGGTGGTCGTCGTGGCGACGGCGTCGGCGACGGCGGTGCAGTCGGCCTCCGTACGGGCTCCGGTACGGGCTCCCTCGCCGGCGCCGAGCTCGACGACGACGTCCACCGGGCGGCGGGCGCCTGCCTCGGTGAGCGCCGCGTCCATCAGCTCGACCCCGCGCACGGAGTCGACGTAACAGACGAAGCGGAAGTCGGGGTCCTCGTCGAGTTCGGAGGCCAGCCAGCGCAGGGCGGGGGCGTCGACGAGCTCGTTGGCGAGGAAGATCCGGGCGATGCCGTGGGCGCGGTAGACGCGGGCCTGGTGCGGGACGGCGGCGGTGATGCCCCAGGCGCCGTGCTCCAGCTGGCGGTCGAAGAGCTGCGGCGCCATCGAGGTCTTGCCGTGCGGGGCGAAGGCGAGGCCGTGGCGCTCGGAGTAGGTCTCCAGGAGGCGCAGGTTGTGCTCGACGGACTCGGCGGAGAGGGCGAGGACGGGGGTGGTGAAGCCGCCCGTGAAGAGGTTGCGGCGCTGGGCGGCCAGCTCGCCGACGGTCAGACCCTCGGCGTCCGGGGGCAGGGCCTTGAAGCGGTGGTCGACGCGCTCGTTGGCCAGCTGCGGGGTGGGCCGGTCGGCGGGCATGGGGTCCTCCTCGTCGAGGTGTTGCACGATGTGCAACGGTCATTGCGCATATCGCTTACGGCTGTCTAACATCCGGGCCAACGCCGGGTCAATGGACCCGCATGACCGACGAGGAGTCCGCACGTGACCGGAGCCCCGCCCGTGGACGCGCCGCCCGTGGACGTCGTCTGCCTCGGCGAGTCCATGGTCACCTTTCTGCCGTCCCGGCCGGGCCGCCTCGCCGACGTCCCCTCGTTCGCCCGCGCCATAGGCGGCGCCGAGTCCAACGTGGCCTGCGCGCTGGCCACGGCGGGCCACCGGGCGAAGTGGGTGAGCCGGGTCGGCGCGGACGGCTTCGGCGACCACCTGGTCGAGGCGATCGGGGCGTACGGGGTCGACGTGTCGGCGGTGGGCCGGGACCCCGGGCGGCCGACCGGGATCTACTTCCGTACGGCCACCGACCGGGCGACCGCCGGACACGAGGTCGCGTACTACCGGGCCGGGTCGGCGGCGTCCGCGATGTCGCCCGCGACGGTCCCGTACGACTCCGTGGGCGACGGGCGGGTGCTCCACCTCTCGGGCATCACGGCCGCGCTGTCCCCGGACTGCCTGGAGCTGATGAGGACGCTCACCGTTGCGCGCGCCGGGCGGCCGCTGGTGTCGTTCGACGTGAACTTCCGAGCCGGGCTCTGGCGGGATGCGGCGGCCGGGGGGCGGGTGCTGCTGGAACTGGCTCGGGGAGCGGATCTGGTGTTCGTCGGGGAGGACGAGGCGGAGGAGGCGTGGGGTATCAAGGGCGTGGAGGCGATCCGTGAGGCGCTCCCCGAGCCGGCCGTGCTGGTGGTCAAGCGGGGTGCGGCGGGTGCGGTCGTCTTCGAGCGCTGCGCGGCTTCCTTCCCCACCCGGCCCCTCCCCGAACCAGGGGCTCTGCCCCCAGACCCCCGAGCCTCAAACGCCGGCGGGGCTGGATTCGCCGCCCGGGCCGCGATGCCGGCCCGTCCGGCGTCTGAGGACACGGCCGGAAGCCCTACCGGGCCTGGGGCGGAGCCCCAGTTCGGGAAGCGGCGGGGCGGAGAAGGAGCCCCGCGCAGCGCCCCCGCACCCGCACCCGACACCCCTGCACCCGACACCGTCACCGCCGCCCCCGCACCCGACACCCCCGTCCCCGACACCGTCACCGCCGTCCCCGCCCCCCGCGTCGACGTCGTCGCCCCCGTCGGCGCCGGCGACGCCTTCGCCGCCGGGTTCCTCTCCGGAACCCTCCGCGGGCTCGACGCCAGGGCCCGGATCAGGCACGGCCACCTCATGGCCGCCGCAGCGCTCACCGTCCCCGGAGACCTCGGCGAGCCCGGCCGTACCGAAGACGCCGACCGTCTCGTCGCACTCGACGACGAGAGCTGGGGGAGACTGCACCTCGCCCCCGGCTGGACCGGGGCGGACCAGGAGGTACGTACGCCATGAGCCAGACCGTCGACCGCGCGCTCAGCATCCTGCCGCTGCTCGCCCAGGGTCCCGCCGACCTCGGGCAGGTCGCCGACCGGCTCGGGGTGCACAAGTCCACCGCGCTCCGGCTGCTGCGCACCCTGCACGAACACGGACTCGTCTACCGCCAGCAGGACCAGCGCTACCGCCTCGGCGCCCGCCTCTTCGCCCTCGCGCAGGAGGCCGTCGAGAACCTCGACATCCGGGAGATCGCGCACCCCCACCTCGCCGCCCTCAACGAGCAGATCGGACACACCGTCCACCTCGCCGTGTACGAGGAGAGCGAGGTCCTCTACATCGACAAGGTCGAGAGCCGCTACCCCGTCCGGATGTACTCCCGCATCGGCAAGCCCGTCGCGATCACCGTCGCCGCCGTCGCCAAACTGCTGCTCGCCGACCTCCCCGAGACCGAGCGGCGCGCCGTCGCCGCCAAGCTCGACTACCCCATGTACACGCCCCGTTCGACCCCCGGCGCCGCCGCGTTCCTCAAGGAGCTGGCGACCGTACGCGAACAGGGCTGGGCCACCGACCTCGGCGGCCACGAGGAGTCCATCAACTGCGTCGCCGCCCCCATCCGCGGCGCCGACGGCCGCGTCGCCGCCGCCATGTCGGTCTCGGCACCCAATGTGGTCGTGACGGCCGAGGAACTCCTCACCCTGCTCCCGCTGGTGCGCCGCACCGCCGACGCCATCAGCCGGGACTACTCAGGCAACACCCCTACCAAGGACCGGACATGACCGAGAAGACCGCACTCACGCCCGCCACCCACACCGCCCCGCCCGCGAAGTTCTCGCACGGCGTCAAGAAGGGCAACATCCTCCAGGTCGCCGGCCAGGTCGGCTTCCTGCCCGCCGAGGAGGGCAAGCCGCCCACGCCCGCCGGCCCCACGCTGCGCGAGCAGACCCTCCAGACCTTCGCCAACGTCAAGGCGATCCTGGAGGAGGGCGGCGCGAGCTGGGACGACGTGATGATGATGCGCGTCTACCTCACCGACGTCGACCACTTCGCCGAGATGAACGAGATCTACAACGCGTACTTCGAGGAGCAGGGCCTCAAGGCGCCCGCCTCGGCCCGTACGACGGTCTACGTCGGCCTCCCCCAGGGCCTCCTCATCGAGATCGACGCCCTCGCGGTCCTCGGCTGACCGGACTGATCTTCCTGAAACCGCCGCTCCACGGCACGGCGTCCGCCCCGGGACGCCGTGCCGCGCTCCCCCCTACCCAAAAACGAGGTCCCCCTTGCTGCTCGCCGCCGCGCCCCCCGCCGCCGAGACGCCGCCCCACACCGGCGGTCTCCTGCTGCTGATACCGGGCACCGCCGGACTGCTCACCGTCGCCGCCCTCGGCATCGCCCTCCTCCTCTTCCTGATCATCAAGGTCAGGCTGCAGCCGTTCGTCGCGCTGCTCGCCGTCTCCATCAGCGTCGGCCTCGCCGCGGGCCTCTCCGTCACCGAACTCTTCGGCACCGTCCAGAAGTCCGCCGCCACCTCCGTCATCGAGACCGGCATGGGCGGCATCCTCGGTCATGTCGCGATCATCATCGGCCTCGGCACCATGCTGGGCGCGATCCTCGAGGTCTCCGGCGGCGCCGAGGTGCTCTCCTCCCGCCTGCTCGGCCTCTTCGGCGAGAAGCGCGCGCCGCTCGCGATGGGCCTCACCGGACTGATCTTCGGCATCCCGGTCTTCTTCGACGTCGGCATCTTCGTCCTCGCCCCGATCGTCTACGCGGCCGCCAAGCGGTCCGGAAAATCGATCCTGCTCTACTGCATGCCGCTCCTCGCGGGTCTCTCCATGACCCACGCCTTCCTGCCGCCGCACCCCGGCCCCGTCGCCGCCGCGGGCATGCTCCACGTCTCGCTCGGCTGGGTCATCCTCATGGGCGTCGTCGTCGGCGTCCCCGCCGTCCTCGCCGCCTGGGCCTACGCCGCCTGGATCGGCAGGCGCATCTTCGTCGAGGTCCCGCAGGACATGGTCGAGGCCGCGGAGGACGCCAAGGCCCAGGTCGCCGCCGAGCGCAAGGGCGGTGCCTCCGAGGCGCCCGTCTCCCTTGCCACCGTGCTCCTCATCATCGGTACGCCCCTGGTCCTCATCCTCGCCGCGACGTTCTCCTCCATCGCCCTGGACGCGTCGACGGCCCGCTCCGTGATCGAGTTCTTCGGCAACCCGTTCGTCGCCCTGACGATCGCGCTCTTCCTCGCGTACTACCTGCTGTGCATCCGGCGCGGCTGGTCCCGCAAGTCCCTGGAGCAGGTGTCCACCTCCTCGCTGAAGCCGGTCGGCAACATCCTGCTGGTGGTCGGCGCGGGCGGCGTCTTCGGCGCGGTCCTCAAGGCGAGCGGTGTCGCGCAGGCCCTCTCCGACACCTTCAACGACGTCGGCCTGCCGGTGATCGTCCTCGCCTACCTGATCTCGCTCGTCCTCCGGGTCGCGCAGGGCTCGGCGACCGTCGCCATCGTCACCACGGCTGGCATCGTCCTGCCCCTGGTCGAGGGCGGCGACCACTCGCAGGCGTTCCTCGCCCTGGTCATCATGGCCATCTCGGCGGGCTCGATCTTCGCCTCGCACGTCAACGACGGCGGCTTCTGGATCGTGAGCAAGTACTTCGGCATCTCCGAGCGCGACACCCTGAAGTCCTGGACCGTCCTGGAGTCGGTCCTCTCCCTGGCGGGCTTCGCCGTCGCCGCCGCCCTGAGCCTGGCGGTCTAGGACCTGCCTCCCGGATCATGCCGGGTTCCGGCACGGCGAGGGGCGCCCCGGAGATTCCGGGGCGCCCCTCCTGCCCGTGTGCCGGGTCAGGCCGTGCAGTACTGCGAGGCCTTGCCGATCGAGCGGTACATGCAGTCGGCGTTCTCCAGGAGCTGGAGGACGGCGTCCTTGTTGCGGCTCGTCTCGCGTTCGATCACCTCGTCGGGCGGGTAGAAGCCGCCGTTCCAGGACGAGGCCGGGTACATCTCGAAGGTGTAGCCGAAGATCCTGTGCGCGCCCCAGAGGTAGTCGTCGATCGACCCGTCCGTGATGTAGAGGTCGCTGGACTGTTCAGGCGTGTAGCCGTTGCTGGCCGCCATCTTCTGGCCGACGGTCGCGAACGCGTCGCGGTCGTCCTGGGTCATGCCCGGCGCCGTGTTCGCGGTGGTCCAGCCGAAGGGCCAGAGGACCAGTTCGCTGTACGTGTGGAAGTCGATCGCCGCCCTGATCTGCTGCTTGCCGCCCACCACGCGCGAGCGGACGAAGTCGGCGACGACCTTGACCTCGGGGGCCGACTCGGGGGCCGCGCCCCGGTAGGTCTCGGAGCTCTTGGAGCCGGAGGAGCCGCCGCAGCAGCCCCACTTGTAGTCCCAGTTCCGGTTCATGTCCGTACCGACGTAGGAGGAACCGGAGTTGGGCTGCCGGTTCTTGCGCCAGCTGCGGTAGGAGCCGGAGGCGATGTCGTACTCGCCGCCGTCCGGGTTGAGGTCCGGCACGATCCAGAGTTCGCGGCTGTTCACCAGATTCGTGACGCGGGTGTCCGAGCCGTACCCCGCGCCCAGCTCACGCAGCAGATACAGCGCCATCTCGACGGTCAGGTGCTCGCGGGCGTGCTGGTGGTGGGTGAAGAGGACCTCGGGCTCGGCCTCGTCCGTACCGACGTTGTCGCTGATCTTGATGGCGACGATGTCCCGGCCCTGGTACGTCTTCCCGATGACCCGCTTGTTCATGATGTTCGGGTACTGGGCGAGGCGCTGGTCGATCTCCGCGTTCATCTCGGCGAAGTTGTGGTACCTCGCGTCGGTGGAGGGGAAGTCGAAGGGCTTGGCGGCCAGGCCCTTGACGGACCGGTCCGGCGGCGCGGGCAGCGCCTCGGGGCGGTGGCCGAGCGCGCGGAGCTTGCGCAGCTGGGCGGTGTTGGCGCTGACGACGACGCTGTGGTCGTCCGCCTCGTCGATCGAGACGCCGGTCGCGGCGAGCGCGGTGCGTTCGGCGACCGTGGACGGGCCGTGGATCTCGTACTGACGGATGACCTCCTCGGCGGCGGGGGTCGGTTCCGAGTCGGCTCCGGCCTGGTACGCGCCGGCGGAGAGCGGCGCCGCCAGGGCGAGCGCCAGAAGGGCCGCGAGAGTGGCGGACCTTCTTCCGCGGGTTCGAAGTCGCATGCTGTCTCCTGGGTGGGGAGTGTGGGGGTGTGCGACAGGCTGTGCGGGTGTCCCGGCACATCGTCCGGCGATGACATGAACTGGTCAAGAGGGAGTTCGGCCATGCCCTCTTGTGCTGTCGCGTCCCACCCGCTTGGGTGTCTGGGCCAACCAGCAGATCACACAGGACGGGTGAAAGGCGGTCGGACATGGCGGAGATCGCTCGGGAGGAGGGCGCCGATGACACGGTCGCCCGCCCGCGAAAGGCCTCGTGGCGGTACGTGGGCCCCGGCATCGTGGTCGCGGCCACCGGCGTCGGCGCCGGAGACCTCGTCGCGACCCTGGTGGCGGGCTCGAAGTTCGGCTACACCCTGCTCTGGGCCGCCGTCATCGGCTGCCTCGTCAAGATCTCCCTCGCCGAGGCAGCCGGCCGCTGGCACCTGGCCACCGGCCGGACCCTCTTCGACGGCTGGCGCAGCCTCGGCTCATGGACCACCGTCTACTTCGTCGGCTACGTCGTCGTCTGGGGCTTCGTCTACGGAGCGGCCGCGATGTCCTCCAGCGCCCTCCCGCTCGGCGCCCTCTTCCCCGGCCTCATGGACCTCAAGGTCTGGGCCGTGCTGTGCGGCCTGGTCGGCCTGGTCTTCGTCTGGTTCAACCGGTACGCCGTCTTCGAGAAGGTCATGACCGTCCTGGTCGGCGTGATGTTCGTGGTCACCGTCTACCTCGCCGTCCGGGTGACCCCTCACCTCGGCGACGCCGTCGCCGGTCTGGTCCCGGCCCTTCCCGACGGCTCCCTCGTCTACACCCTCGGCCTGATCGGCGGCGTGGGCGGCACCATCACCCTGGCGGCGTACGGCTACTGGATCAACGCCAAGGGCTGGCGGGACAGCGGCTGGATGAAGGTGATGCGGCTCGACAACCGCGTCGCCTACGTCACCACCGGCATCTTCGTCGTCGCGATGCTCTTCGTCGGCGCCGAGCTGCTGCACGCCTCCGGGCTCGCGATCGCCAAGGGCGACAAGGGGCTGCTCGACCTCGGCGGCATCCTGTCCGAGCGGTACGGGAACGCCACCGCCAAGCTCTTCCTGATCGGCTTCTTCGCCACCTCCTTCACCTCGCTCATCGGGGTCTGGCACGGCGTCAGCCTGATGTTCGCCGACTTCGTGGCGCACTACCGGCCCGGCCTCGTACCCGCGGGAACGCCCCGCGACAGGTCCCTGCCGTTCCGCGCGTACCTCCTCTGGCTGACCTTTCCGCCGATCGCGCTGCTCTTCCTCGACCAGCCGTTCGGGCTCGTCATCGTGTACGGCGTGATCGGCGCGTTCTTCATGCCGTTCCTGGCGCTGACCCTGATCCGGCTCCTCAACTCCTCCCGCACCCCGGCCGAATGGCGCAACGGACCGGTGAGCAACACGATGCTCGCGGCCGCCGGCCTGCTCTTCGTCGTGCTCTGCGTCCAGCAGGTGCGCGAGCTGCCCTGGTGAGCGGGCTGCCCTGGTGAGCCGGGAACGCGGACAGCGCCGCCGGGGGAAGCGGCGGCGCTGCTCGCGTGGGCGCAGGGTGCGGGTTACGGGAGGTTGTGGACGTGCGGGCCGACCGCGTTGGACCAGGCGTTGCCCGCCGTCGCGTCCCAGTTGGTCGACCAGGTCATCGCACCGCGCAGATTCGGCCACGTCTGCGAGGGCTTGAAGGAGCCGCAGCCCGTGCCGCGGGTCAAACAGTCGAGGGCGTTCTTCACGATCGACGGGTCGACGTAGCCGCTGCCCGCGCCGCGGGTCGAGGCCGGCACGCCGAGTCCGACCTGGGAGGCGTCCAGACCGCCCTGGAGCTGGATGCAGGCGAGCGCGGTGAGGAAGTCCACCGATCCCTGGCTGTACACCTTGCCGTCGCAGCCGAGCATCGAACCGCTGTTGTAGTACTGCATGTTGACGACCGTGAGGATGTCCTTCACGGCCAGCGCGGTCTTGAAGTACTCGGTGCCCGTGTTCTGCATGTCGATGGTCTGCGGGGCCATCGTGAGCACCATCGACGAACCGGCCTTGGCGGAGAGCTGGCGCAGTGCCTTGGTCAGGTACGTCGAGTTGATGCCGTGCTCCAGGTCGATGTCGACCCCGTTGAAGCCGTACTCCTGCATCAGGGCGTACGCGCTGTTCGCGAAGGTGGTGGCGGACGCGTCACTGTTGATCGTGACGTTCCCCTTCTCGCCGCCGACCGAGATGACGACCGACTTGCCGGCCGCCTTCTTGGCCGCGACGTCGGCCTTGAAGTCGGCGACGGAGGCGTAGCCGACGGCCGGGTCGAGGTTGAAGACGATCTGGCCCGGTGTGGTCGTCGAGTCGGCGAAGGAGACGGCGATGATGTCGTACTGCGCCTGCACGTCCCGCAGTTTCTGGACGGTGGCACCGTTGTTGAAGTTCTGCCAGTAGCCGGTCAGGGCGTGCTTGGGCACGGACGGCCCGGGGCCCGGATTGGTGGTACCGGTCCGCGCAGAGACGGCGGTGGACTTGGCCGACTCGCCCGCCGCGTTGGTCGCGGAGACCTGGAACTGGTACGAGGTGTTCGCGGCCAGACCGGTCACGGTGGCCGAGGTGCCGGAGACGGTCTGTGCGAGGGCGCCGTCGCGGTAGACCTTGTAGCCCGTGGCGCCCGAGACGGCGTTCCAGCTCAGCGCGACCGAGGACGAGGTGACCGTGCCCGCGGCGAGGCCCGCCGGGGTCGACGGGACGACCGGGTCGGGGTCGGTGCCGCCCCCGCCGTCCGGGCCGAAGACGGAGACGTCGTCCACGTGGTAGGCGGCCTGGCCGTACCAGCCGTGGGTGTAGACCGTCACCGAGGTGGTGTTGGCGCCGGTGGTGAAGCTGGTGGTCAGCTGCTTCCAGGAGGAGCTGTCGGGGGTCCAGGTGGAGACGTCCGTGGTTCCGGTCCCGGTCGCGCCGAGGTAGGTGTACCCGCCCTGGACCCAGGCGCTCAGCGTGTACGTCGAGTTGGGCTTGACGGTGACGACCTGGCTGCAGCGGGCGTTGTCCTGCCCGGCCGGGGTCGCCCTGAGGGCGCCCGCCCCGGTCCGTACGGGCGAGGAGACGGCGGCGCCGCTGCCCGCCGTACAGGTCCAGTTGGCGGTGCCGGACTCGAAGCCCGCGTTCTTGGCCACGTTGACGTCCGCGGCCTGGGCGGTGCCCGCGCCGCCGACGAGTACGAGCCCGGAGCCGACGGCCAGCGCGAGGGCGCTGCCGATCCATCTGCGCGAGCGTGTGGTGGTGCGGTCCACTTGCTGCCTCCGGTGGGGGAGTGTGGGAGGGGTCGGGAACGGTGGCCACCGCTTGGGGGAACAAGCTGGTCCAGACCAATCGACTTGTCAAGACCTCTGGTGGCGTAGGGGAGTTGGCGCGGTGGGTCCCCGGGCCCAGGGGTGGGCCTACGCCGAGGCCCAGGAGAGGGCCTATAGGCGGACCTACGGGTGGACCTACGGGTGGACCCAGGGGTGGGCCCATGAGGGGCCCCCGGGGTGAATCCGGGGGCGGGACCAGGGCGGGACCAGGGCCGGGCCCGGTGCAGGGGTCCCACGCGACCCGCCCGGGCCCAGATTTCTCGTTGTGCTTGGCGGATTGTGTGTTCACCACCCCGCGGGACGTGGATAAAGTGCAGAAGCACCGCCGTGCAGTGACGCGGTGAACGCAGTGAGTCATGGGGACATGGGGACGGGGAGCCCGACGTGCCGACAGCGATCGCGGTCACCAGCGCCGATCTGGTGCTGCCACCGACCGACCAGCAGACACCCACCGCCGCCGTCCTGCCCGCACTCGACACCCGGCCGCTCGCCTCCGCCGTCGCGGACCTCCAACTCCTCCTCGACCGCTACGGTCATGTGATCGTCGTCTGCCCGACCTCCCTGCCCAAGGCGGCCGAACAGCGGCTCCACGCCGGCCGCGCCCTCCTGGAGAGCGACCGGATCGCCCTGGTCAAGACCGATCTGCCGCCCCTGGGTGTCGCCGTCCTCGCCCGGCAGCTGCGCCAGCTCTCCGTCTGCGACTTCAGCCCCGGCGTCGTCGCCTCCGCGGCCCGGCTGCTCGCGCACTACGTCTACGCCGGCGCGGTCCTCGGCTCGGTCGCCAGGCTCGACCGCGTACCCGTCGGCCTGAAGTCGCACCTCAAGGGCTGGCTGCCCGGCTCCCAGTTCGCCGTGCTGGCCGGACCCGTCCCGCAGCTCGTCCGCGTCGGACCGGGAGTCGAACCGCCCACGGGCCCCGAGTTCGCCACCCAGCTCCTGCTGGCCAGAGGACACCTGCAGACCGACTGGCCCACCGGCACCCTCGCGCCGCGCTGGCAGGTCCAGGGAGTGCAGGAGGCGCCGCTGCCCGCCGAGTCGCCCGGATGGTGGGGGACGGGGCGGCTGGTCGAGTTCGCCGCGTACCTGTCGGACATCGCCGTCCTCCACCAACTGGTCTCCTCCGTACGCCGGGAGACCTGCCACTGGTGCGAAATGGAGCTCATCGGCGACCGCTGCGCCTTCTGCTGCGCCCCGCTGGCCGCCCCCGTGCCCGCAGGACCCCACGCCACCGGGGCCCATGCCACAGGGGCCCGAGCCGCAGGATCCCAAGCCGCAGGATCCCAGGCCGCCGGGTCCCAGGGCGGCGGATCCCACGCCGCCGGTCCGCCCTCCGACAGGTCGGAACCGCGGGCGCTCCGGTCGTCCCGAGCGCCCAGGGCGCTCACGTCCCCCGTCCGCTGAGCCACACGTACCCCCGATCGAGGTTGTCCGGCAATGAACTCCCGCCAGCGTCGTGGCGTCATCCTGCTGCTGCTGTCCGTCCTGTGCGCCCTCGCTGCCTTCGCCGGCGTCCTCTCGGTGATCGACGACGTGAACTCCAAGGTCGGACCCGAGGTGACGGCGTACCGCATCAAGGACAGGGTGGCGCCCTACACCCCTCTGAAGGCCGGGCAGTTCGAGAAGATCTCGATGCCGGAGCGCTGGCTCCCGGACACCGCCGTCACCGACCTCGACCAGATCAACGGCAAGATCGCCGTCACCACGCTCGCCTCCGGCTCGCTCCTCCAGTCGGACATGATCGTCGCGCGCCCAGCCCTCCAGCCGGGCCAGCAGGAGATCGCCATCATGATCGACGCGGCCACGGGAGTCGCCGGCAAGATCACCCCCGGCGCCACGGTCAACATCTACGCCACGTTCGCCGGTGAGAAGGGCGGCCAGGCCGCCCAGTCCAAGGTCATCGTGAGCAACGCCCGGGTTCTCGACGTCGGCGAACTCACCCCCATCTCCCAGCGCAACGACCGGACCAGCCGGCCCACCGAAGCCGTCCCGATCACCTTCGCGCTCTCCACCATCGACACCCAGCGCGTCGCGTACGCCGAGTCCTTCGCCGAACACGTCCGGCTCGCCCTCGTCGCGCCCGGCGGCGAGCCCACCCTCGCCCCCGGCGACCGCACCTACACGCTCGACAAGGACAAGTGAGGCCGGTATGACCACCAGGATCCTGCCTGCCGTCGCCGACCCCGACGCTGCCCGGGCCGTCACCAGCCTGCTCAGCCAGCTCCCCGACGCCGAACCCGCCCCGCCCGTCGCCGACTCCACCCAGCTCGTCGACACCCTCGCCCGGCTGGCCGCCGAGTCCGTCGCCGAACTCCCCGAAGTCGTCCTGGTCCACGAGCGGATCGGCCCCGTCCCCGCCCTCGAACTGGTCCGCGAGGTCGCCCTCCGCTTCCCCGCCGTCGGGGTCGTCCTCATCACCGCCGACGCGAGCCCGGTGCTCTTCTCCGCCGCCATGGACTCCGGCGCCCGAGGCCTCGTCACCCTGCCGCTCGGATACGAGGAACTGGCCAGCCGCGTGCAGGCCGCCGCCCAGTGGTCCGTCGGAGTCCGCCGTCACCTCGGCACCGGCGCCGACGTCCTCACCGGCCCCGGCGGCACGGTGGTCACCGTCAGCGGCGCCAAGGGCGGCGTCGGCACCACCGTCACCGCCGTGCAGCTCGCCCTCGCCTCCCGGGCCTCCGGCCGCAACGTGGCCCTCGTCGACATGGACCTCCAGGGCGGCGACATCGCCTCGTACCTCGACGTCCAGTTCCGCCGCTCCGTCGCCGACCTCGCGGCCGTCGACGACATCTCGCCCCGCGTCCTCCAGGACGCCCTGTACGTCCACGAGACGGGCATCGCCCTGCTCCTCGCGCCGGCGGAGGGCGAACGCGCCGAGGACGTCGCCGACCGCTCCGCCCGCCAGATCGTCAGCGCCCTGCGCTCCCGCTACGACGTCGTGGTCGTCGACTGCGGCACGTACCTCAACGGCGCCAACGCGGCCGCCGTCGAGATGGCCGACGCGGCGATCCTGGTCACCACGCCCGACGTCGTCACCGTGCGGGCGGCGAAGCGGACGGTACGGATGTGGGACCGGCTCCAGATCCGCAAGGCGGAGGAGACCACGCTCCTGGTCAACCGGTACACCCGGGCCACCGAGATCCAGCCCGCGCTCATCCAGAAGATCACCGGAACGCGGATCTCGGGCGTCGTCGTCCCCGCCAACTTCAAGGAGCTCCAGGGCGTCGTCGACGCGGGCCGCATGCACGAACTGGACGCCCGCTCCAGCGTGAAGCAGGCCCTCTGGTCCCTCGCGGGCGAACTGGGCCTGGTCGGCGCGCCGGGCGAGGGCGGGCGCGACGGCCACGCCGGGCGGGGCGGCCGGGGAGGCCGGGGCGGGCAGGGCGCGATCGCGGTCGGGTCGGGGAAGCAGCTCGCACGGCTGACCCGCGGCAAGGGCGGGCGCTGAGCCATGCCGGCCACCGGGCGTACACCGCGGGACGACAGGGGGCAGGTGGCCGTCGAGTTCCTCGGCATGGTGCCGCTCATCCTGCTCACGCTCGTCCTGCTCTGGCAGTGCGTCCTGGTCGGCTACACGTTCACGCTCGCGGGCAACGCGGCGGACGAGGCGGCCCGGGTCTGCGCGGTCGACGGCGACTACCGCGAGGCGGGGAAGCGGCACGTGGGCGAATCGTGGTCGGCGCAGGTGGACTGCGACGCCTCGGGCGACCTCGCCCAGGCGAGGGTGAGGCTGAAGGTACCGGTGCTCTTCCCGGGTGCGATCGACTTCCCCTTCACGGTGACGAGCGAGGCCGGAGCCGTACGGGAGAAGGAGGCCGGAGGATGACACGACGAGACGCGGCCACCGGAGGGCACGACGACCGGGGGACGGGCACCCACCGCGCCGTACGCGGTGCCGGGCGCCGTGACCGGGGGACCGAGGCCCACCCGGCTGTCCGTGGTGCGGGACGTGGCGACAAGCGGACCACGACCCACCGCGTCGCAGGCGGTGCCGGGCGCCGTGACCTGGGGCAGGTCGCCGTCGAGTACCTCGGATTCCTGCCCGTCCTGCTGCTCGTCGGCCTCGCCGGCATCCAGCTCGGCATCGCCGCGTACGCCGCCCAGCAGGCCGGCACCGGCGCGCGGGCCGCCGCGCGGGCCGCCACCCACGACGAGGCGACCCTCGGCCCGCAGCAGGCGGGGCGCGCCGCGATGAGCGACTGGATCGCCGAACGGAGCGTCGTCACCACCTCCGAAGGGTCCGGCGAGTTCACCGCGACCGTGAGGGTACGGATCCCGTCCGTCGTCCCCTTCTGGGACGGCTTCGGGGCCGTGACGAGGAGTGCCACCCTGCCGCAGCCCGAGGAGGACGAGCAGCCATGAGCCTGCGGGCCCGTATCCACACGCCCGAGGAAGGCGGAGCCGGAACCAGGGAGGACGGCCACCTGGTCGCCTCCTTCCGCGCCAAACTCCTCGAGGAGATCGACCTCACCGAGATGTCCGCGCTCGCCGCCGCCGAGCGGCGCGCACGGCTCGAACGCGTACTCGGCCACATCATCAGCCGCGAAGGCCCCGTCCTCTCCACCGCCGAACGGGCCCAGCTGATCCGCCGCGTCGTCGACGAGGCGCTCGGCCTCGGCGTCCTCGAACCGCTCCTCGAAGACGCCTCCATCACCGAGATCATGGTCAACGGCCCCGACCAGATCTACATCGAGCGCGCGGGCCGCGTCGAACTCCTCCCGCTCCGCTTCGCCTCCCACGAGCAGCTGATGCAGACCATCGAGCGGATCGTCTCCACCGTCAACCGACGAGTGGACGAGTCCAACCCGATGGTGGACGCCCGGCTGCCGTCCGGCGAGCGCGTCAACGTCATCATCCCGCCCCTCTCCCTCACCGGGGCGACCCTGACGATCCGCCGCTTCCCCCGCGCGTACACGCTCCGCGAGATGGTCGGCCTCGGCTCGCTCGACGAACAGATGGTCCTGCTGCTCGCCGGACTCGTTCAGGCCAAGTTCAACGTGATCGTCTCCGGCGCCACCGGCACCGGCAAGACCACCCTCCTCAACGCGCTCTCCGAGCTGATCCCGGAGGGCGAGCGGGTCATCACCATCGAGGACTCGGCCGAACTCCAGCTCCAGCAGTCCCACGTCATCCGCCTCGAGAGCCGCCCCCCGAACATCGAGGGGCGCGGCCAGGTCACCATCCGCGACCTCGTCCGCAACTCCCTGCGCATGCGCCCCGACCGCATCATCGTCGGCGAGGTCCGCGGCGGCGAGACCCTCGACATGCTCCAGGCCATGTCCACCGGACACGACGGCTCGCTCGCCACCGTCCACGCCAACTCGGCCGAGGACGCCCTGATGCGGCTCCAGACCCTGGCGTCGATGTCCGAGGTCAAGGTCCCCTTCGAAGCGCTCAGGGACCAGATCAACAGCGCCGTCGACGTCCTCGTCCAGCTCACCCGGCACGCCGACGGCACGCGCCGCGTCACCGAGATCGCCGTCCTGGCGTCGAACGGGCGCGAGCGCTTCACCCTCGCCACCGTCTGCGCCTTCCGCGCCCAGCCGCTCGCGGCCGACGGACGGGTCTACGGCGTGTACGAGTACCACCCGCTGCCCCGCCGGGTCGCCGACCGGCTCTACCTGGCCGGCCAGCCGATACCGCAGGCCTTCGGTGTCGCCGCGTCCGACGACCAGCTCGCCACCCGGGAAGCGACATGACCGAGGCAGAGGCGGAGCTGGAGCCAGAGGCAGAGCTAGCGGCAGAGGCAGAGGCAGAGGGACGGAGATGAGGCGGAGATGAACCCACTCACCTGGCTGGTGACCGGCGTCGCGCTGCTCGCCTGCGTCCTCGGCGTGCTCGGCATCCGCCTGTACGCGCGCGGGGCCGCCGACCGGGCCGCCCTCGTCGCCCGGCTGACCCAGAGCGGCGGCCCGGACGGCACCGGCCGCCGCAGGCGACGCTTCCGCGGAATCGACCGGCGCCTGCGCCGTACCGCGTTCGGCCGGAAACTGGAGCTGCGGATCTCCGCCACCGGCCTCGACGTGACACCCGGCGAGTTCGTCGTCGCGATGGCGGTGCTCGTGGTCGCGCTGTGGATCGCAGGACAGGCGGCGCTCTCCCCGTTCTTCGGCCCGATCTGCGGACTCCTCGGCCTCTGGGTGGCCATGGGCTTCCTCAACTGGCAGCGCCAGAAGCGCATCGAGAAGTTCATCAACCAGCTGCCCGAGCTGTCGCGGATCCTCGCCAACGCCACCCAGGCCGGCCTCGCCCTGCGGATGGCGCTCAGCATGGCCGCCGACGAGATGGAGGCACCGGCAGGCGACGAACTGGAGAAGGTCGCCCAGCAGCTCGCCGTCGGCACCTCGATCGACGACGCGCTCGGCGAACTCGCCGAACGCCTGCCCTCCCGCGAACTCGTCGTCCTCGTCACCACGCTCGTCCTCGCCAACAAAGCGGGCGGTACCGTCGTCTCCTCGCTGCGCAACCTCACGGAGACCCTGGAGGAGCGCAAGGAGACGCGCAGGGAGGTCCGTACACAGCTGTCCCAGGTGAGCATGACGGCGTACGCGGTCCCGGTCATCGGCGTCGGCTCGCTGCTCCTCATCGACAACATGCAGCCGGGCGCCCTGGACCGGATGACCGGCTCGGGCCTCGGCCAGTTCGCCGTCGTCACCGCCTTCGCACTGTACGTCGTCGGCTTCGTCGTCATCCGCCGCTTCTCGAAGATCGACGTGTGAGGGGCCGGACATGGAACTTCTGCTCGCCCTGACCGCCGGCATCTCGGTCGCCGGCATCTTCTACGGCATCCGCCTCTACCGGGCCGACGCCAGACTCCCCGACGACCTGCAACTCGCCCTTGAGGTCGGCTCCACGCGCACCGGCGCCGTCTACTCCGTGGTCGACCGGCTCGGCATGCGCTACTCCGCCGCCGTCCTGCGCGCGATGGGACCCAAACGCGTCAACGCCGTCCGCCGCCGTATCGACCTGGCGGGCAACCCCGGCGGGCTGACCATAGACCGGTACGGAGCCAGGCGCGCCGTCTACGGCTTCCTCGGCGGCCTCGGCGGCCTGGTCATGCTCTCCAACGGCGACGTCCTCGTCGCGCTGCTGCTCTTCGCCTTCGCCGCGCTCTGGACCGAGGTCGGCATCTGGTCGGCGATCCGCATCCGCAAGGACCAGATCGAGCGGACGCTGCCGGACTTCCTCGACGTCCTCGCGGTGGTGGTGTCGGCGGGGCTCGGCTTCCGCCAGGCACTCGACCGGGTGGCGGACCAGTACGAAGGACCCTGGTCCGACGAACTCCGCATCACACTGCGCCAGATGGACATGGGTGTGAGCAGGCGGCAGGCCTTCGACGAACTGCGCCGGCGCAACGACAGTGAACAGGTCGCCCAGTTCGTCACGGCGCTCCAGCAGGGCGAGGAGCTGGGCGCGCCGATCGTGGAGACGCTGATACAGATCGCCAACGACATGCGGCGGACAGACGCGCAGAACGCCCGCCGCAAGGCGGCGAAGGCGGTCCCGAAGGCCACGATGGTGATCACGACGCTGATGGTCCCGGCGACGATGATCCTGCTGGGCGCGGGCCTGTTCCTGGGCACGGGGACGAACCTCGGCTCGATCACGGGGGAGTGACGCGGTGACGACGACCCCGCGCGGGGCCGAGGAGGTGGACGCACGATGACGCTGACGGTGGTCGTCGCGGATGACAACCCTGTCGTACGGGCGGGCGTGCGGGCCCTGCTCGACGCCGCCGGCACGGGCATCCGGGTCGTCGCGGAGGCCCCCGACGGCCGCACGGCGATGGACGAGACGCGCCGCCACCGCCCGGACGTGGTCCTCATCGACGTCCGCTTGCCGATCGTCGACGGCCTCACGGCCCTGCCGCACCTGGTGCGGGTGGCGCCGGTGCTGATGCTGACGTACAGCGGCGAGAGCGAGGTCGTCCAGGAGGCGTTGCGGCTGGGCGCGGGGGGCTACCTGGTCCACGGCGAGTTCACGGCGGAGGAACTGGTGACGGCGGTCTGCGACGTACGCGCGGGCCGGGCGCGCTTCACACCGACGGCGGCGAACGCCTTGGTGGGGGTGGTTAGGGGTGCGACTGCACATGGTTGCGAAAGGCCAATCGTCTCGGATTCATTGCGATTTGGCAGAATGGCTTCGCAGGTGCAACCAAATGTGGCACGGTTTGGACTGAGCGTGAGGGAGGGGGAGGTGATGGACTTGATCGCGTCGGGACTGAACAACCGTCAGATCGCCTGCACATGCTTCATCAGCGAGAAGACGGTCAAGAACCACATCAACCGCATCTTCGCCAAACTCCACGCCACCTCCCGCAGCGAAGCCATAGCAGCCTGGCTGGGCACCCGGGCGGCGTCATGACACACATGACGAGGTGGGCCCGTGTTTGGGCCTACGGGCCCTGTGGGGAGGAGGGCACGGGGGCGTACGGTGCACGTGCCTACACATCCGGAGGGGACCACCATGAGCGACGCGCTGCTGAAGGCTGTGACGAGGGCGAAGGTCCACCTCGGCGGATGGATGCGCACAAGGGCGGCGAACGACCGGGACCGGGACCGGGGCCAGACGGCGGTCGAGTACCTGGGGATCATCGTGGTGGTCGTGGCGATCGTGGTGGCGATCAGCGGGACGAGCATCGGCAACACCATCAGGACCGCGATCTCGAACAAGATCGCCGATCTCCTCGACTAGCGCTCGTCGGCGCGCAGAAGGATTCCGGGCAGGCATTCCCCGTCTACATCACGGTGATGGCGGGCCTGCTCTTTCTGGCGTTCGCATACTTCGCCGTCGGCCAGGCCGCGGCGAACCGGAACGGTGCTCAGACTGCCGCCGACGCAGCCGCGTTGGCAGCGGCCCAGGACGCTCGCGACCAGTTGCGGGACGGCTGGTTGACCGTCGTTCTCGACCCCACACAGTGGAACGACTTCCTCTCGGGTGGCGAGTACGACGAGTACGCCGCGTGTCAGCAAGCGGCTTCGTTCGCAGCCAAGAACGACGCGAGCCTCACGGGTGAAGGGTGTGTCCCGCTCGCCGTCGGCGAGCACGGCTTCCGAGTGGAAGTGCGCAACAGCGACAGCGTCGGAAGTTCGGTGATCCCGGGTACGGAGAACCAGCACGCCACGGCGTCGGCCACGGCCGTCATCGAGCCGCTGTGCACGTTCGAGGCTCCTGAACCGACCGAGGAACCCGAGCCGCCGGCCGATCCCGATCCCGAGCCGGACCCTGAGCCGGACCCGAGGCCCACGCCGACAGAACCCCCTCCGATCCTCGGTCTCACATGCGACGGTGTTCCGTGGACGATCGACCCCGACCGGCCGGAGCTCCCGGGCGCGGCAGACCTCTTCATCGTTCGACTGGCCGACTGACAAGCGAAGGATTCCCGTTCATGAGTGTTCGGTACGCAACGACGGCCCTCAGGAGGTGGGCCGTGGCGGTCACCGCGGCCGGCCTGGTCCTCGGCGTAGCCGGCTGCGGCAGCGAGGATGAGCCTCCGAAGATTCAGTCATCCGCGAGCTCCTCGGCTCCCGACAGGAGCGAGGGCAACGAGAAGCCTCAGTCGGAGGCGCCGGAGGAGACTCTGGCCGTACTCAAGGGGCAGGACGGATTCGAGCTGACCATCACGTCGGCCAAGCGGGATGTCGGAGGCTTTCTCACGGTCAAGGGATTCTTGAAGAATACGTCCGACAAGGGGCGCGCCCTTCCTCAAGCCGTGAAGGGCAACGAGACCGAAGTGCTGAAGCACGGCGATTCTCTGGGCGGCGCGACCCTGGTGGACGGGGCTGCGAAGAAGCGCTATTACGTGCTCCGGGACACGGACGGCAGGCCCCTCACAACGACGGGCCTCGACATCTTCCGGGC
Source organism: Streptomyces sp. NPDC013457 (assembly GCF_043089925.1). Taxonomy (NCBI): domain Bacteria; kingdom Bacillati; phylum Actinomycetota; class Actinomycetes; order Kitasatosporales; family Streptomycetaceae; genus Streptomyces; species Streptomyces sp. NPDC013457. The sequence continues at coordinate 190,471 of NZ_JBICBL010000005.1, read as the reverse complement.
CGACGCCTCCGCCGAAGTCTTCATGCAGTTCCCCGCCCCCGCAGAACAGACCACCGAGGTCACCTTCCAGCTCCCCACCTTCGAGCCCGGCACCATCAAACTCTCCTGACGGACGCCGCCATGACTCCCCACCGCCTCGTCGCCCTCGCCGCCGCCTCCCTGCTCCTCGTCGCCGGTACGGCCACCCCCGCACTCGCCGACGATCCCCCCAACTCCACCTCCAGCGCCTCCCCGCCCCCCGAGATCGACGCCAACTCGCCCGAACTCATGCTTCCCGACGGAGCCACCCTCGCCGCGCCCAAGGTCCTCGACATCAAGCAGGTCGTCGAGGAGGAAGGCGGGGAACAGCGGCGGGAGGACACCAATGTCGACGTGACCTTCGCCCTCCAGGCCGAGGTGCTCTTCGGCAAGGACAGCGCCAAGCTCAGTCCCGCCGCCACCGCCCGTATCGCCGCCATCGCCGTGGAGATCAACAAGCAGAACTCCAGCCGCGTCCGCGTCTTCGGGTTCACCGACAACCTCGGGACGTACGAGCACGGCCTCAAGCTCTCCAAGCAGCGCGCCGACGCCGTGCAACAGGAGCTGTCCAAGACGCTCGACCCGGGCAAGACCTTCGACATCCGCGGGTACAGCGAGGACTACCCGATCGCCGACAACGCCACCGAGGAAGGCCGTACCAAGAACCGCCGCGTCGAGATCTCCTTCCCCCGCACCAGCGCGTAGCGGGATCCGCCCAAGCGGCCTGCGTCCGTGGGCGATTCGCTGTCGGTCGTCGTCCCGTACAGTGCGATGGCGTGGGAGTACGGGTCAGTCTTCACACACCGGCCGTGGACTCTCTCGCCTCGTGTCGGCAGACGTGTCTCGGGGTGGGGTCAATGTGGGCGACTGCACGGTCGTGGGCCGAAGGCTGGGCCGTGTCCCGGGGGACACCCAAGCCGGTGGACGTGCCCTGGGGACTCCGGATCGAGGTCGGGCAGCCGACCCAGGCGGTCCGGCATGTCCTCCTCGGCACCGACCCCGACACCGACACCGACGCCGGAACCGCCCGCCGGCTCATCGGCTCGGTCACCGAACCCACCACGTGCGTCAAGGCGTTTCTCCCACCGCACGCCATGGAACCCTGGTTCTCGTCCGCCTGGGAACCCACCGATCCCTGCTACCTGATGGCCATCGACCTGCGCCCCTCGCGCGTTCAGGGGCCGGAGGGGTACACCGCCGCCGTCGAGACCGCCAGTGGCGTCACCTACGTACGCATCCTGAGCGCCGACGGGGAACTCGCCGCGTGCGGCCAGACCGGTCTGACCGGTACCGCCTGCGTCTTCGACCAGATCGTCACCGAACCGGCCCACCAGCGCCGAGGCCTCGGAACGATGGTGATGGACACACTCACCAACGCGGCCGTCGAGAACGGGGTGTCCACCGGCATCCTCGGCGCGACCGTCCAGGGCCGGGCGCTCTACGAAGCGCTCGGCTGGAAGGTCCTCTCGCCCTTGAGCGGATTCGTCTACCGACCCGTCGCCCCGTGAGCAGGGTGCCAAGGTGACAGCGTTGCCGGAAGGCCGACCGCGACCGATCAGCGAGGACGACCGCGACAGACCCTCGACGTCGACGATCGCGTCGCGCGGCGCCGTGATCTTGGCTCAGCCGGTGCCGAGTTGGAGCTCGATCTCGACGGTCGAATGCTCGATGACGGCCCGCACCGAGTGGAAGGACGTGCGCTACAGGCCTCGGACCGGCTCCCATCGCACCGGACCCACGATCCGGATCTCCGGGGCCATGGGGTACGGGCGGATGGAGATCCGGCACGCTAAGCGCTGAAGTCCCGTACCGCTCGCCGTACCGCCTCCCGCACCCCTGCCGTACCGCGCTCCCGTACTACCGCCCGCCCGTACCCCCTCCCTCCCGTACCACCTTTCCCCCCGCCTGCTCCGGGCCTTCGCTCACGTGCCCAACTGCCCCAGCACCCCCCGGATCGTCGCGATCACAGCCTCCGGGCGGAGGAACACGTCCCGCGCCGTGAAGCGGAGGACCCGGCGGACCTCCGGGCAGTCCGCGAGGTCGTTGTAGCGGCGGATGTCCCGGTCGTGTGCCTGGCGGCTGCCGTGGAAGGCGTACCCCTCGATCTCGACCGCGAGGCCCTGAGCCCGGAAGAGGAAGTCGGGGCGCAGGGAACGGCCCCCGCGGGTGTGGAGCAGCGGCTGGGACTCGGGGCGCAGGCCCGCGTCCCGCATACGGAGGCGGGCGACCGTCTCCGCCGGGGAGCCGCACGCCGGGTCGGCGAACGGCAGCCAGCGGCGGGCCCGGGTCGCGCCCGGCCGGGGTGCGGACAGCTCGGCCACCAGCTGCTCGCGGTGGACGAGCGGCTCGCGGCGCACGCCCCGGACCGTGCGGCGCGACAGGGCCGAGTCCGCGACCACGACCACGTGCTCGCGGGTGCCGCAGCTCCGTATCAGGTCGCCGACCGTCCGCGCGGGGCTTGTCGCCCGCAGGCCCCCGCGCATGACGCAATCGCCGGCGGTGAGGAACTCCGTGGAGTGGACGCGTACCCCTTCGGCGGTACGGGAGGACCGGCCGGGGCGGGGCACGGTGAAGTCCAGCACCTCCGAGGCGTCCGGTCCCCCCGGGGGCCCCACCCCCGCCCCCATCCCCCTCCCCCCGATCCCCCCGAGTACCTCGATCCGGTGCAGTGCCGCCGCCGTGCCGTGGCTGCACACCAGCTCCGGGCGGAGCAGTTGGTGGGCTCTGGCGCGGACGCGCCAGTCGACCTCCTTGCCGGGGGCCGCCCAGGCTCCCTGGCAGATGGGCTGCCATCCGTCCGCGCGGAGCCTTCTCGTCGCCCGGCCACGCGACCAGCCCGCTCCGTACGCCCACACCGTGAGGAGCACCCCGCCCCGGGCGACCCTCACCAGTTCCTCCGTCTCTCCTCTCATGCCCCAACGATCCACGGACGGGCGAACGTTCGCATCCCCTGTGGATAACTTGTGCCTCTATGCCGCATCCTGGTCGGAACGGGCGGAACGGGCGCCGGGACTGCTGCTCCGAAGTGGACTGCCGATGGAAACGACATCCCCCAGCGTGCGACTGGTCAGCGATCTTGTGGCGCGCATCCCCGAGTTCCGGGGCACGTACGACGACCACGTGTTCAGTCAGGGCGGCGTGCTTCCGCACGTGTTCTTCTGGGACGTCGTCCAGAACACCGTGCGCTCGTTCCTCGGGGAGGACCCGGCGGCAGCCGACTGGCGACGCACGCTGGACTTCCTGGAGGAGCAGAGCGCCCGCGGGGAAATGGGCGTCGACGAGGTCATCGTCACCTCGTTCCTCAACGACCTGCCGTACCCCCATGAGCCCGGGTACGCCATCGTCAGGGAGCTCGGCCCGGTCATGGCCGCGCGTTTCGGCCGCATCCGCCCCTCAGGGTGAGCGCCGCCCCCGCGCCCCGGGCCCCGGGCACACCGACCACCTCCCGGCCCGCGCCCCGGGCCCCGGGCGAGTCACCGACCACCTCCCGGCCCGGGTCCCGAGCGGGCCCCCGGCCGGGCCCCCGGCCGGGGTCGCCGACCGCCCCCGGCCGGGGTCGCCGACCGCTCCCGGCCGGGGTCGCCGACCGCTCCCGGCCGCCGGACATAATCGAGCGCATGTCCCCAGACCGGCCCCCTTCGCCCCGCTCGTCTCTGTCGTTCCGTGCACCCGATTCGCCCGCCGTGGCCCTCGGCGGCTACGCCGCCACCCGCCTCATCGGCCTCGGGATCCTCGCCCTCGCCGCCGTCGCGACCGGCAAGGACGGGCTGCACCGGCTGTCGGGCCGCTGGGACTCCGTCTGGTATGTCCGGATCGCGGAGAACGGTTACGGGTACGAGGTCACCCTCCCCAACGGCAGCGTCCACTCCGACCTGGCGTTCTTCCCCCTCTTTCCGGCGCTCGAACGGGCCCTGTCCAGCGTCCTCCCCGTCGACGCCGCCACCGCCGGGCTCCTCGTCTCCTGGGCCGCCTCGCTCGCCGCCGCCTGGGGCATCTACGCGGTCGGCTCCCATGTCGCAGGCCGGCCGGCCGGTGTCGTGCTGGCCGTCCTCTGGGGCGTGTACCCGACCGCGTTCGTGCAGTCGATGGCGTACACCGAGACGCTCTTCACCGCCCTCGCCGCCTGGTCGGTCCTGGCCGTGCTGCGCGGCCGCTGGATCCTCGCCGGAGCGTTGTGCGCGTGCGCCGGGCTCACCCGGCCGACGGCCGCCGCGCTGATCGCCGCCCTCGGGATCACGGCCCTCGTCACCGTCGTACGCGAACGGAAGCTGCCCGCCCGCATGGTGGCCGGCGTCCTCCTCGCGCCCCTCGGCTGGCTCGCGTACATCGTCTACGTCGGCGTGCGCGAGGGCAGCGCCACCGCGTACTTCGACGTCCAGGCGGCCTGGGGGAACTCCATCGACGGCGGTGTCGCCCTCGCCCGCTTCATCTGGGGCCTGCCGCCGCTCGCCGCGCTCGGGCTGTGCGCGGCGCTCGGCCTGCTCGGGTGGCTGGTCGTGCTGTGTGTACGGCAGGGGCAGCCGCTGCCGCTGCTCGTGTACACGATCGGGGTCGTCGTCGTGTCGCTCATCGGCGCCGCCTACTTCGGCTCCCGGCCGCGCCTGATGATGCCCGCGTTCGGCCTTCTGCTGCCGGCCGCGGCTGCGCTCGTACGCCTTCGGGTGCGCAACCGCGTCCTGGTGCTCACCGGGCTCGCGCTCGCGTCGGGCGCGTACGGCGCGTTCACGTTGCTGGGGTCGGGACCGCCGTGACCCGGACGCCCTTGCGCAGACCCCAGCCCGCCATCGCCCCGCCCTCGGCCTCCAGGACGTGCCGGGCGCGTGGGCGCACCATGCCGAGGCGGCCCGGCCGCATGGTCACCACGGCGAGGACCGTGAGGTTCCGGTCGAGGTAGGCCACGTCGACGGGGAAGCGCATGCCGAAGGTGTGGATGCTGTTGGTCGGGGTGATGAGCATCGCGCCCTCGATCCCGTCCCGGCCGAGCAGGCCTTTTCGGCGTGCCCGGTAGGTGGCCGCGATCTCCAGCCCGACCTGCCCCGTGGGCACGGTCAGTGTTCCCGTCCCGTCCTGCCATCTCCCCATGGGGGAGACGGTAGCGGTGCGGCTGGGTAGGGTGCGGCGGGTGTTAGCCACGCTGATCGCCGTCGCCGTCGCCGCGCTGTGGGGTGCCGCCACCGGGCTGTTGGTGCCGCGCGCCGCGTACCGGCTGTCGGTCGATCCGGAGGAGCCGTGGCGGGACACCTGCGGGGCGGGTCACGCGCTGGTGGGACCGGCGCGCGGCTGGCTGGGCGCTCCGGCGTGCGCGGCCTGCGCGACCCATCCGTCGTCCGAGTCCGGCCCGACGGCTCCCGCAACCTCCACGCGCCCCCGGACCGCCCCACGTCGCGTCGCCCCCCTCCGCACTGCCTTCACCGTTCCCCTCCGCACTGCCTTCACCGTCCCCCTCCGCACCGTCCTCACCGCGCCCCTCCTCACGGCGCTCGCCTGTGCCGCCCTCGCCGCCGTCACCGGGCCGCGTCCCGAACTCGCCGTCTGGCTGCTCCTCGCACCGTTCGGCGTGCTCCTCGCCACCGTCGACGTGCGCGTGCACCGGCTGCCCGACCCGCTCACGCTCCCGCTCGCCGCGGCCGTCCCGCTGCTCCTGCTCGGTGCCGAACTCCTGCCGTACGACGCCGGCTCCTGGTTCCATGCGCTGCTCGGCGGAGTCGCCCTGGGCGCCGGGTATCTCGTGCTGTTCCTGATCCGTCCGAGCGGCATGGGCCTGGGCGACGTCAAGCTCGCGCTCGGCGTGGGCGCGGCTCTGGGCTGGTACGGCTGGGGTGTTCTCTTCGTCGGTACGTTCGCGGCCTTCCTCGCGGGTTCGCTGTACGGGCTCGGTCTCGTCGTTCTCCGGCGCGGGAGCGGGAGGTCGGCGATCCCCTTCGGGCCGTTCATGATCGGCGGCGCCCTGGTCGGGCTGCTCCTCGGCGCGCTCTCCGCCTCGCCCTGAGGTCCGCGGCCTAGCATTCAGGCACATGCGGACAATGACTGACAAACTGCCCGTGGTGTCGCAACGGGAGGCCACTCCGCCTCCCGTGCGCTGGTACCGGCGGCCCGCCGTCCTCCCCTGGGCGTGGGCAGCGGGCCTGTGTCTTCTCTACGCGACCGTCGCCGTACGCCGCCACCAGCTCCTGCGGACCACCGGCTACGACCTGGGCATCTTCGAGCAGGCCGTCCGCGCGTACGCCGAACTCCGTGCCCCCGTCGTCCCCTTGCGCGGCCCGGGCTTCCATCTCCTGGGCGATCACTTCCACCCGCTCCTCGCAGCCCTCGCGCCCTTCTACCGCCTCTGGCCCTCGCCCCTCTGTCTGCTCGTCGCCCAGTCGGCCCTGCTCGCCCTGGCCGTCGTCCCCCTGGCGCGCTGGGCGCGGCGCGCGCTCGGCACCCGGGCCGCACACGTGGTCGCCGCCGGGTACGGGCTCAGCTGGGGCGTGGCCTCCGCGGCCGCCTTCGACTTCCACGAGGTCGCGCTCGCCGTGCCGCTGCTCGCGTTCGCGCTCGAGGCGCTGGGGCGCCGGCGCTGGGGCGTCGCCGTCGCCTGGGCGGCGCCCCTGCTCCTCGTCAAGGAGGACCTCGGGCTGACCCTTGCGGCTGTCGGTGTCTACGTCGCCTTGAAGGGGCCGCGGCGGCTCGGGGCCGCCACGGCGGCGGTCGGTCTGCTCGGCTCGCTGATCGAGGTGAAGCTGCTGCTGCCGGCGTTCAACCCGGGCGGCGCCTACGCGCACGGTGGTCACCTCGCCGACGGGCACGGCTCGCTGCTCTCCACTCTCGCCCACGCCCCGATCGACGCACTGCGCCCGGACGTCAAGGCGATGACACTGATCCTGGTCTTCGCACCGTCCGCGCTGCTCGCCCTGCGCTCGCCGCTCTCGCTGATCGCCGTGCCCACGCTCGGCTGGCGGATGGTCTCGGAGAACACCTTCCACTGGGGCACGGCGTACCACTACAGCGCGATCCTGATGCCGGTCGTCTTCGCCGGTCTGATCGACGTCCTGGGCCGCGAACGCCAGGCGGCCACGGAGTCGCCGTCCCCCGGTGCGCCCGCCCGGAACGTGCGTGCCTCGCTCGTCATCGTCCTCGCCGTGACCGTGGTGATGATCCCGTCCTTCCCCCTGGCCCAGCTCGCCCAGCGGCCCACCTGGCGGACCACGCCGCACATCGGGGCCGCGCGGGCGCTGCTCGACCGCATCCCGGACGATGCCACCGTCGCCGCCTCCAACCGGCTGGCCCCGCAGCTCACTTCGCGCTGCGAGGTCGTGATCTTCCCGACGTTCCCGGTCGACACCCGTCTCGACCTCCGGGAGACCGGCCCGCTGCCCGCCCCTACGGCGGAGTGGATCGTCTACGACGCCGTACCGCCTGAGGCCTGGCCCCAGCAGAGTGGCCCGTGGCCGTACCCGAAGGAGCAGCAGGAGAGGGAGCTGAAGGCGGCCCGGGAGTCGCACGGCTACGAGGTCGTGGCCGCCCGCGACGGCATCACCCTCCTCCGCCGCGCCTCCTAGGCGTGCGGGCCCACCGGCACCGTGCCCACCACCAGGTCCGGACGACCCTCGAGGATCGTCGCCACGCGGTCGGCCTGGGCCTCCACGTCCCGGAGGCGGGTCGCGCTCAGCGGCTTCAGCGGCTCGACCGTCACCGTGATCCGCTTCCCCGAGCGCCGCTGGTGCCAGACCCCCGAGACCGTTCCGTCCACGAGGAGCACCGGGTAGTTCCCGGCCTGGCCGCCCGCCAGCGCCCGGCCGTGGGCGGCGCCCGGGAAGAGCCGTTCGCGGGGCTGCGAGGCGATGGTGAAGGCGTCGAAGTACGGCAGCAGCCGCACCCCGCGCGCCGGCCGCGGGTCCGGAAAGTCGGTGTCCCGTGCGACGACCCAGCCGGTCGCGCCGTCGAAGGACACCTCCTCGATCCGGCCGGCCTCGGCCAGCGAGGTGAACAGCCCGGTCGCCCAGCCCGCCGGTGCCGCCAGCCACTTCGCGAAGTGCTGGGGAGACGCAGGCCCGTAGGCGTACAGGTAGCGTTCCACCAGCTCGCGGAGGGCCGTCGTGCCCTCCGCCGGACGCACCCCTGGGTTGGTGTACGTGACCTTCCGGCCCCGGTCCCGGCCGAAGCACAGCACCCCGCGGTGTCCCGCCAGATGGGTGATCTGCCGCCAGCGGGGCCACTTGTCCTGGAAGGCCTCCATCACCCGCTCGCCCGCCCAGGGCCCGGTGCGCGCCACGATGGCGTCCGTGAGTTCGTCGACGGTCAGCTCGGTGTCCGTCAGGGCGTCCGCGACGGCGGCCAGGACCTGGTCCGTCTGCTCGGCCGTCATCCGTACGTCCGGCGGCATCGGGCTCGCCCCGCCGGGGACGGCCGACAGGGCGCCGGTCCACATCGGCAGGTCGGCGGCGGGCAGCAGATGGACCGTGCCGCGCGGGCCGTAGGTCTTGACCAGCGTGCCCGTCTCCCACAGCGCCGCCCGTACGTCCGCCCGGGTGGCGTCGGCGGTGCGCAGGGCGACGGACAGCTCCGCCGCAGACAGGACCTGGGCGTGCGCGCCGAGCATCGCGGCGGCGACCGCCGCCGGCGGGGCGTCCGTCGGCTCGTCCAGGAACTGCCGGTGGATCCTGCGGGCGTCGGCCTGCGCCCAGGTGACCTGTGGTGGGGTGGAGGTCGTCATGCGTCGACCGTAGGCCCGGAATAGGTCAGGTCCTGTCCGCCTTGGCGGAGTAGGGGGAGAGTCGAAGGGCCGAAGGGGCGACGCGTCGACGCGTCGAAGAGCCGGGACAGACGAGGAGTTGGCATGGCCAAGGGGAAGACGACGTACGGCTGTGGGATCGAGGTGGCCGTCGACGTGGTCGGGGGGAAGTGGAAGCCGCTGATCCTGTGGGCTCTGCACGCGCACGGCGCCATCCGCTTCGGGGAGCTGAGGCGGCAGGTCACGGGCGTCAGCGAGAAGGTGCTGATCCAGCAGCTGCGGGAGCTGGAGGCGGACGGGGTCGTCCACCGCGAGGTCTACCCGGAGGTCCCGCCCCGGGTGGAGTACTCCCTCACGGGGCTCGGTGAGGCGCTGAACACCGCGCTGATGCCGCTGGGGGAGTGGGGCGATCGCTTCATGGCCGACATCCTCGCCGCCAAGGAGGCGCAGAGGTCCGCGGAGGCCGCGTGACGGGGAGCGCCGTCAACCTGGGACCCTTCGGGGAGGGTCCCTCTTGGGAGGTACGGAACCCGCCGCCACGCCGGGGCGCAAACCCGCCAGCGCACCCCAAGAGCCTTGTCCCGACTGGGCTCCGCGTCATCCGGCACAGGTCGGCGGCACCGCTTGGCGCGCAGCAGGGCTTCTGAAGGGTTATGGTGGAAACCCCCCCTCGGGCCGGTCCGTATCCCCCCCACGGACCGGCCCGTTTTCTTTCCCCACGGCCTGGCGCGCCCCCGTGGAGCCGGCCTGAGGCGTCGGCCTCGCGCCCCCGTGACGCGGGCCTCGCGTCCGAGCCCCGGCCGGCCCGGACAGGCTCAGCCCCAACGAGACCGGACAGGCTCAGCCCCGGCCGGACCGGACGGCTCAGCCCCGGCCGGCCCAGATGTTGGTGCCCTCGGTGTCCACGGCGAAGGAGTCGATCTCCTTCAGCTCCTCCTCCGTCAGCGGCGGCCCCGCCAGCGCGGCCACGTTCTCCTCCAGCTGCGCGACGCTGGACGCGCCGATCAGCGCGGAGGTCATCCGCTCGTCGCGCAGGACCCAGCGGAGCGCCAGCTGCGCCAGCGACTGTCCGCGCCGCTCGGCGATGTCGGCCAGGCCGTGCAGCCGCCGCAGCACCTCGTCGGAGAGCAGGTTCGGGTCGAGGGACTTGCCCTGCGTGGCCCGCGAGCCCTCCGGGATGCCCTTCAGGTACTTGTTGGTGAGCAGCCCCTGCGCCAGCGGCACGAAGGAGATGCAGCCCATGCCGGCCGCCTCCAGCGTGTCGAGGAGGGCGTCCTCCTCGGTCCAGCGGTTGATCATCGAGTACGACGGCTGGTGGATGAGCGCCGGGACCCCCATCTCCTTCAGGAGCCGCGCGGCCTCGGCCGTCTGCTCGCTGTTGTAGGACGAGACGCCGACGTACAGCGCCTTGCCCTGCTGGACGGCGGAGGCGAGCGCCCCCATCGTCTCCTCCAGCGGGGTGTGCGGGTCGAAGCGGTGCGAGTAGAAGATGTCGACGTAGTCGAGGCCCATCCGCTTCAGAGAGGCGTCGAGCGAGGACATCAGGTACTTGCGGGAGCCCCACTCGCCGTACGGGCCGGGGTGCATCTCGTAGCCGGCCTTGGTGGAGACGATCAGCTCGTCCCGGTACCGGGTGAAGTCCTGGGCGAAGATCTTGCCGAAGTTCAGCTCGGCGGAGCCCGGGGGCGGTCCGTAGTTGTTCGCCAGGTCGAAGTGGGTGACGCCGAGGTCGAAGGCGCGGCGCAGGATCGCGCGCTGCGCGTCGAGCGCGCGGTCGTCGCCGAAGTTGTGCCAGAGGCCGAGGGAGACGGCGGGAAGCTTGAGTCCGCTGCGGCCGGTGCGGCGGTACTCCATGTGCTCGTAGCGGTCCGCGGAGGCGCGGTAGATCGGGGAATCAGTCACGTATCTCTGCTTATCACGGACTTGTGACAGTCCCGGGCTGGGAGCCTGTTACCCGTCCGCAGTAGTGTGTCGGCTTCGGGGGCCGCCGCAGCATGGAGGGGTTAAGAACAGTGAACCTGCGCGACCTGGTGTACGGGCTCTACGCACGCCGGGTGGAAGGCCGCCTCGATCACGCCCAGGTGCCGAAGCACATCGGTGTCATCCTCGACGGCAACCGGCGCTGGGCCAAGGCCTCCGGTGGTACCCCCGAGCAGGGCCACAAGGCCGGCGCGGACAAGATCCAGGAGCTGCTCGGCTGGTGCGCCGAGACGGACGTCGAGGTCGTCACGCTCTGGATGCTCTCGACGGACAACCTGAACCGGCCCGAGGACCAGCTGGGCCCGCTGCTCTCGATCATCGAGGGCGCGGTGCGCGCCCTGGCCTCGGACGGCCGGTGGCGCGTGCACCACGTGGGCACGCTGGACCTGCTGCCGGCCCGTACCCAGTCCGTACTGAAGGAGGCCGAGCAGGCCACGCACGACAACACGGGGATACTCGTGAACGTCGCCGTGGGCTACGGAGGCCGCCAGGAGATCGCGGACGCGGTCCGCTCGCTGCTCCTGGAGCACGCGGAGAAGGGGACGAGCTTCGAGGAGCTCGCCGAGATCGTCGACGTCGAGCACATCTCGGAGCACCTCTACACGCGCGGCCAGCCCGATCCGGACCTGGTGATCCGTACGAGCGGCGAGCAGCGCCTGTCGGGCTTCATGCTGTGGCAGAGCGCGCACTCCGAGTACTACTTCTGCGAGGTCCACTGGCCGGCCTTCCGCAAGGTCGACTTCCTGCGGGCGCTGCGTGACTACGCCGCCCGTCATCGCCGCTACGGCACCTGAGCGAACCTCGGCAGCGCCACGGGGGGCCGCGGAGACGGCCCGGAAGCGGCCCGGAAGCGGCGCGGAGGCACCGCGGAGGTCCGTACGAGCGGCCTGAAGCGGCGCGGAAACCCACCGGACGCAGCACGGAGAAGCACGGAAGCAGCACGGAAGCACGGGCTCCGTCGCCGGACGATCACCGGACGTTCGACTCTGTTCACGAACACGTCGTCATATGCCATGGCATGGCTGAGTCTTTTCGCGGGAATACCCCTTCCAGAGTGAGCGGCACGGAGACCGCCACCCGGGAGGCCCGTTGCACCAGGACGACCGTGCAGGACATGTACGGACGGAGCGGAGGGCCGGAGCTCGGCCCGCGCATCGTGGCCAGAGCCCGGTCCCATCCCGCAGCGACACCGCTTCCGTCGCGCCCCGACCTCTCAGGGGTCGTCAAAGGGGGTCTGTCCTTCCGTGGTGACCAGCACTAAGCGCCGCTTGTCCGACAGGCGCACCTACGTACTCGACACCAGCGTCCTGCTGGCCGACCCCAACGCCGTGTCACGGTTCGACGAGCACGAGGTCGTGCTCCCGATCGTCGTGGTCACCGAGTTGGAGGCCAAGCGGCACCACCCCGAGCTCGGCTACTTCGCCCGGGCGGCCCTGCGCCTCCTGGACGACTTCCGGGTCCGGTACGGGCGCCTGGACGCCCCGCTCCCCATCGGGGAGCTGGGCGGCACCCTGCGTGTCGAGCTGAACCATTCCGACCCCGGAGTGCTCCCGGCCGGCTACCGGCTGGGGGACAACGACTCCCGGATCCTGGCCGTCGCGCGCAATCTGCAGGCCGAGGGGTACGACGTCACGGTCGTCTCCAAGGACCTGCCGCTGCGCATCAAGGCGTCCTCGGTCGGTCTCCTCGCGGAGGAGTACCGCGCGGAGCTGGCCATCACGGACTCCGGTTGGACCGGAATGTCCGAACTGGCCCTTTCGGCCGACCAGGTGGACATCCTCTACGACCAGGAGACGCTGTACGTGCCGGAGGCCGCCGAGCTTCCGGTGCACACGGGTCTGGTCCTGCAGTCCGAGCGGGGCAAGGCGCTCGGCCGGATCACGGCGGAGGGCAACGTCCGGCTGGTGCGCGGCGACCGGGAGGCCTTCGGTATCCGGGGCCGCAGCGCCGAGCAGCGGATCGCGCTGGATCTGCTCCTCGACCCGGACGTCGGGATCATCTCGATGGGCGGCCGGGCCGGTACGGGCAAGTCGGCGCTCGCCCTGTGCGCGGGCCTGGAGGCGGTCCTAGAGCGGCGGCAGCACCAGAAGGTGATGGTGTTCCGTCCGCTGTACGCGGTCGGCGGCCAGGAGCTCGGCTATCTGCCGGGCAGCGAGGCCGAGAAGATGAGCCCCTGGGCGCAGGCGGTCTTCGACACGCTCTCGGCCGTGGCGGGCCGGGAGGTCATCGAGGAGGTGCTCGGGCGCGGGATGCTGGAGGTCCTGCCGCTCACCCACATCCGGGGTCGCTCGCTCCATGACGCGTTCGTGATCGTGGACGAGGCCCAGTCGCTGGAGCGGAACGTCCTGTTGACCGTTCTGTCCCGTATCGGGGCGAATTCGCGGGTGGTGCTGACACATGACGTCGCCCAGCGCGACAACCTCCGGGTCGGCCGGTACGACGGAGTCGTCGCCGTGGTCGAGAAGCTGAAGGGGCATCCGCTCTTCGCGCACGTCACGCTGACCCGCTCGGAGCGGTCGCAGATCGCCGCCCTGGTGACCGAAATGTTGGAGGACGTTCAGATCTGACCCGATTCGCATGGTCCCGTACGGGTACGGGAGTTGGCGCCGCCCGGCAGAGCGCAGGAGCTTAGCCGGGCGGCGTCGTGCTGTCCGGGAAATCGGCCAAAACTCCTGCGACTTACGAGGTGTGAGCTTTCACACGCAACTCAGAATTGCCTTGCGGTGTCGGCGTCCGGCAAAGTCTTGCTTCCGTCAGGCCCCGCATACGGCACACGTGCACCTCCAGAGGTGCTGCACCACACAACTCAACACTCGTTCGCCGTATGCCGCCCACAGCACCACGGGCCCGTGTCTTCTGTGACCCAGTACGTCGGAGACCAGCGCCAGGGGCACGATTTCGCCCACGTGGTCACCTCTGTGGACGATGCTGGAAGGAAACCGTGTGAGCCGGATCTCGGTCCGGGGATTCGCGGTGGCTTCGGCCACTGCGGTCACCACCGTCGGCGCCGTCGTGGGCGTTGCCTCGGGCAACACCCAGCCCTCTGACGACAACTTCGAGGCCACCGCGGCCGACACCACGCTGCTCGCGGACATTCCCGCGGGCGAGCAGGCCCAGGTACAGGTCTCCTCGCTCTCGGAGCAGGCCGCCGTCCAGGCCGCCGCGGCCGACTCGGCCATGAAGAAGTCCGCGGAGGAGGCTGCCCGTATTCAGGCGGCCAAGGACGCCGAGGCGAAGAAGAAGGCTGCCGACAAGGCGGAGAAGGAGCGCAAGGAGGCCGCCGAGCGCGCCGAGCGTTCCTCCGTCCGTGACGCGTCCAGCTTCTCGGCCCAGGGCTCGTACTCCATCTCCGAGGTCAAGGCGATCGCCCGCCAGATGATCCCGGCCTCGCAGTTCCAGTGCTTCAGCAACATCGTGGACCACGAGTCCGGCTGGAACTACCGGGCGACCAACCCGTCCTCGGGCGCGTACGGTCTCGTCCAGGCCCTCCCGGGTTCGAAGATGTCGTCGGCCGGCGCCGACTGGCAGACGAACCCGGCCACCCAGATCAAGTGGGGCCTGAACTACATGAACAGCCGCTACGACAGCCCCTGCGGCGCGTGGAACTTCTGGCAGGCCAACCGCTGGTACTAGTACCGGCGCTCTCAACCCTGCTGAGCCCCTCACCGTCCTACGGTGGGGGGCTTCATGCGTGTAGGTTCGGGCAGACGTGCTCCCCGGGGGAGTGAGCGGGGGAAGAGGAAGAAGAGATGTCGAGACTGCCAGGATGGCTGAGCCGGCTGGGCGACGAGCTGAGCCGCATGGGGGAGCGCCTGGACGAGCGCCGGGTCCGCGCGGAGCGTGCGCACGACCTGGGCGCGGGCGACGCGTCCGTGTCCACCGGCCAGGGCGTCGGGCCGGACCGTGGCGACGAACCGGCCTTGAGCCACGGCCCGGAGTCGGCACCCGGATCGGCGTCCGGGTCGGCATCGGGGCCGGTGTCCGGGTCGGCATCCGGGTCGGTGTCCGGCAGCGACGGGTACCCCACGGGGACGTCCTCGTCGGGACCGGCGGCCGCCGCCCCCGTGTCCGGAGCAGACCGCGACCCCGGCCGCGACCCCGGCCGTGAAACCGCGTCCGAGGCGGGCCGCGAGGCCGAGCGGTGGCCCGGGAAGCGGCGGGCGCCGCAGCAGACCGCCGCGGCCGTCTCCGTTCCCGCGCCGCCCGCCTACGCCCCCGCCGTCGCCGCCCGGCCGGATCCCGTCGCCGCGATCCCGTGGGGCATGCGGGTCGCCGCCGAGGCGGGCTGGCGTCTGCTCGTGCTCGCCGGCACCGTCTGGGTCCTGATGAAGGTGATCAGCTCGGTACAGCTGGTCGTCCTCGCCTTCGTCGCCGCGCTCCTCATCACCGCCCTGCTCCAGCCGACCGTCGCACGGCTGCGCGGGATGGGGCTGCCGCGCGGGGTCGCCACGGCGGTCACCGCCGTCTCCGGCTTCGTGATCATGGGGCTGGTCGGCTGGTTCGTGGTCTGGCAGGTCATGGACAACATCGACAACCTCTCGGACCGGGTCCGGGACGGTATCGAGGAGTTGAAGCGCTGGCTCCTCGACAGCCCCTTCCATGTGACCGAGAAGCAGATCAACGACATCGCCAAGAACCTCAGCGACACGATCGGCGCGAACACCGAGCAGATCACCTCCGCGGGACTCCAGGGCGTGACCGTCATCATCGAGGCGATCACCGGGATACTGCTCGCGATGTTCTCGACCCTCTTCCTCCTCTACGACGGGAAGAAGGTCTGGCAGTGGACGCTGAAGCTGGTGCCCGCCCAGGCCCGCCCGGGTGTCGCGGGCGCGGGGCCGCGGGCCTGGCGCACGCTGACCGCGTATGTGCGGGGGACGGTGCTCGTCGCTCTGATCGACGCGGTCTTCATCGGCCTCGGGCTGTACTTCCTCGAAGTCCCGATGGCCGTCCCGCTCGCCGTCTTCATCTTCCTCTTCGCCTTCATCCCGCTCGTCGGCGCCGTCATCTCCGGTGCCCTCGCGGTCGTGGTCGCGCTGGTCACCAACGGGGTGTTCACCGCCCTGATGGTCCTCCTCGTGGTCCTGGCGGTGCAGCAGATCGAGGGCCATGTGCTCCAGCCGTTCATCCTGGGCCGGGCCGTCCGGGTCCACCCGCTCGCCGTGGTCCTCGCGGTCGCGGCCGGCGGGCTGACCGCCGGCATCGGCGGCGCGGTGGTCGCGGTACCGCTGGTCGCCGTCACCAACACCGTGGTCGGCTATCTGCGCGCGTACAGCCACGAACAGGCCCTGCTCAGTACGCCGGAGCCGCGTGGGGCGACCGCTTTCGCCGTGGCGCCCGTCAAGGCGCCCGGCTCCAGGGACAGGAGCGACGCGTGATTTCCGAGCCGGAGCTGGTGGGCGGTGTCGCGTTCCCGACGGCGCAGGTGCTCGATCCGGAGGCCCGCGAGCCCGGAGAGCCGCGCGAGCCGAAGGCGTCGCGCCCCCGCCGCTCCTGGCCGTGGGCGCTCGGCGGTGCGGTGGTGGCCTCTGCGGTGTGGGCCGGCGGGCTGTACGCGTATGAGCGGAGCCAGGACGAGGCGCCGGACCTCAGGGGGTACCGCACCGTCGACGAGCTCTGCGAGAAGGCCGAACTGAAGGCGTTGTCCGTGGTGCTCGGGGCGAAGTCCGTGGACCACGAGATCCCGACGACGAAGCACCCCGCTCTCGACCAGGCCCTCTGCTTCGCCACGATGGGGTCGCCCGAGACGGGGTTCAGCGTCGAGGTCGCGTACGACCTGCACAAGGTCACCGACCCCGAGCCGGAGTTCGAGCCGCGCCTGGGCGTCTGGAACGAGGGCGCGGAGTCGGTGGAGGGGCTCGGCGAGCGGGCGTTCGTCCACCGTGAGGCGGAGAACGGGAGCGCGTGGATCCGCGTCCTCGACGGTCAGGCCGAGCTGATGATCTCCTTCCGCCGGCAGGCGGACTGGGACCCGGAGACGGACAAGCCGGCCGCCCCCGCCCCGGCGGTCGACCTCTCCGGCGTCGAGACCGTCCTCGCCCAGGACATGACGGCTCTGATGGCCGCGCTCAAGAAGCCCTGACGGCCCCGCGCGAGACGGCCAGTAGCGCCCGGGAGATGGCGGGTGGGGCCCGGGAGATGTCGGAAGAGCCCCGGGGTGGAGACCCCGGGGCCCTTCCTGTCGGGCGCGCTCGCCTACTCGGCGATGAGCGCCTCCGCGTCCAGCGTCACGCCGACCGCCTGGATCACCGAGGCGATCTTGACGGCCTCCTGGATCGTCTCGCGGTCGACACCGGCCTTGCGCAGGACCTGCTCGTGCGAGTCCAGGCACTGGCCGCAGCCGTTGATCGCGGAGACGGCCAGCGACCACAGCTCGAAGTCGACCTTCTCGACGCCCGGGTTGCCGATGACGTTCATCCGCAGACCGGCGCGCATCGTCCCGTACTCGGGGTCCGACAGCAGGTGCCGGGTCCGGTAGAAGACGTTGTTCATCGCCATGATCGCGGCGGCGGACTTGGCCGCCGTGTACGCCTCGGGCTTGAGGTTGGCCTTGGCCTCCGGCTCCAGCTCCGCGAGGACCTTCGGCGAGCGCGAGGCGATCGCGCAGGCGAGGACCGTGCCCCAGAGCTGCTGCTGCGGGAGCTCGCTGTTGCCGATGACCGAACCGAGGTTCAGCTTCAGGTCCTTGGCGAAGTCCGGTATGGCGGACTTGAGTTCGTCGAGAGCCATGTCAGATCACTCGCCCGAGAGGAGCGCGACCGGGTCGAGGGTGTTCTCGCCCTTGGTCCAGTTGCACGGGCACAGCTCGTCGGTCTGCAGGGCGTCGAGGACCCGCAGGACCTCCTTGGGGTTACGGCCCACGGAACCGGCAGTCACCATCGTGAACTGGATCTCGTTGTTCGGGTCGACGATGAAGACGGCGCGCTGGGCGAAGCCGTCCTCGCCCTCGACGCCGCAGTCGCGCATGAGCTCGTGCTTGGAGTCGGCGAGCATCGGGAAGGGCAGGTCACGCAGGTCCGCGTGGTCCTTGCGCCAGGCGTGGTGCACGAACTCGGAGTCGCCGGAGGCGCCGAGGATCTGGGCGTCGCGGTCCGCGAACTCGTCGTTCAGCTTGCCGAAGGCGGCGATCTCGGTCGGGCAGACGAAGGTGAAGTCCTTGGGCCAGAAGAACACCACGCGCCACTTGCCCTCGTAGGACTTGTGGTTGATCTGCTCGAACTCCTTGCCGCTCTCCAGCGACACGCAGGCGGTCAGGTCGTAGGTGGGGAACTGGTCACCGACAGTGAGCACGCGCTCTCCTTGCAGTGGGAAGGGTCCCTTTTGGGGTCTTCCGTGAGGGGTTGGACGTGCTTCATCCTGGCACGGAGTGCATTGATCAGTGAAATAGCTAGACTGCCTCAGGTTGATCGAAGGTGGTTATCAGTGATCCCGGCACGACGTGTGAAACAACCCAGCCTGTCCCAGCTCAGAGCCTTCGCGGCGGTCGCGGAGCATCTGCACTTCCGTGATGCGGCGGCGGCGATCGGTATGAGCCAGCCGGCGCTTTCGGGCGCGGTTTCGGCTCTCGAAGAGGCACTCGGTGTCCAGCTCCTCGAGCGTACGACGCGCAGAGTGCTGCTCTCGCCCGCGGGCGAGCGGCTCGCGGTGCGGGCGCGGGGTGTCCTGGACGCCGTGTCGGAGCTGATGGAGGAGGCGGAGGCGGCGCAGGCCCCGTTCACCGGGGTGCTGCGGCTGGGTGTGATCCCGACCGTCGCGCCGTATCTGCTGCCCACGGTGCTGAGCCTGGTCCACGAGCGCTATCCGGAGCTCGACCTCCAGGTCCACGAGGAGCAGACGTCCTCGCTCCTGGAGGGGCTCGCGGCCGGACGGCTGGACCTGCTGCTGCTCGCGGTGCCGCTCGGTGTGCCCGGTGTCACCGAACTCCCGCTCTTCGACGAGGACTTCGTGCTCGTCACGCCGCGTGGCCATGCGCTGGCCGGCCGGGACGACATTCCGCGCGAGGCGCTGAAGGAGCTCAATCTGCTGCTCCTCGACGAGGGGCACTGTCTGCGTGACCAGGCCCTCGACATCTGCCGGGAGGCGGGGCGCACGGAGGGGGCGCCGGTCACGACGACCGCGGCGGGCCTCTCCACCCTCGTCCAGCTGGTGGCGGGCGGTCTCGGGGTGACGCTGCTCCCGCGGACGGCGGTGAAGGTCGAGACCGCGCGCAACGCGGCCCTGTTCACCGGCTGCTTCACCGATCCGGCGCCCTCGCGGCAGGTCGCCCTCGCGATGCGTACGGGCGCGGCCCGGCAGGCGGAGTTCGAGGAGCTGGCCGTGGCGCTGCGGGGTGCGATGCGGCGCCTTCCGGTACGCGTGGTGGGCGCCGGTTCCTGAAGCCCCCCGGCTGCGGGAACCGACGCCCACGCGTCGTACAAGGATTCGAAGGGTTACTCGGCCCTGGTGGCCCTGGTCGGCCCTGTGGCCCTGGACGGTCCTGGACCGGTCCTGGTCGGTCCTACTCGGTCCTCAGCCCGTCCGCGCGCATCAGGCGCCACAGCATCGGCAGGCTGAGCAGGGTCACGGCCGCGATCAGGGCGAGACCGACGCCGGTGACGGGCAGGAAGACCCACCAGTCCAGGACCTGTTGGTCCGTCATCTTCAGCAGGACGACGCCGAGGCCGAGCCCGCCCGCCACGGCCAGGGCGAGGCCGAGCGTGATCGGCACCGCCGTCTGCCACAGCACCGACCAGCTCAGGGTGGTGCGCCGGGTGCCGAAGGCGACCAGCGAGGAGAGCAGCCGCTTGCGGTCCCTCAGCTGTTCGAGCGTGGTGACCAGGAGCGAGGCCGCCACCAGGAGCATCGTGAGGGTGGAGCCGACGAGGATGCCGGTGCGGACGCTGGCGAACTGGGCGCTCCGCTCGGTGTTCTTGAGTGTGCGGACCCATGAGGTCCGGTCCAGGGCCGCCGCCGTGTTCCGTACGTACTCCGCGGCGTCCGGTACGGCCGGGTCGAGCCGGACCATGGCGAGCGCGGCGGGGTCGTCGAGCCGGGCCGCGTCGACCGACGACGGCGTGGCGAGGATTCCGAACTCGTACATGCCCGTCGGGTCGGGGCGGGAGTCGACGATCCGGGCGGTGGCGGGGATGCGCCACGTCGGGAGCGTGCCCTTGTGCGCGTCGGGGTCGCGCAGCGCGACCGTTCTGCCCGGCTTCGCGGTCTCCATGACCCAGCTGTCGGGCGCTCCTCCCTGGGTACCGTGGGCGAGGGCGACGAAGACGTCGCCGTCCGTGCAGGAGGGCAGCTTCGCGAACTCGCGGAGCGAGGCGCAGTCGCCGACCTTGACCGAGGTGATCGGGGCGAAGTCCTCGCCGTCCTTCAGGGGGCCGGGCCGCCAGGCGTGCGAGGTGATCGTGCCGGACACCCCTTCGACGCCCCGTGTGTCCCTGAACCGGGTGATCATCTCCCGGGCCTCGTCGCCGGTCTTCGCCTCGGTCGCGGCGACGAGCTGGGCCCGCGTGGAGTCCTCGCCCGTGGCCTGCGTGAAGGAGCCCTCCATCGCCTGGAAGAGCATCTGGAGCGCGATTGCGCCGGCCGCCGCGACGACGATGCCGCTGACGGCACGGGCCGCCGTACCGCTGCTCATCTGGAGCCTGCGCACGGCGAGCTGCCAGGAGACCGGCCCCCGGTGGAGCCGCTTCACGCCGGCTTCGACGAGCCACGGCAGCAGGCTGGTGAGGCCGGTCAGGCAGAGGGTGACTCCGGCTCCGATTCCGACGGTGTCGAGGGCGGTCTGGCCGATCTCCAACGTCCCGAACAGCGGGACGAGCAGGGCCGCGCCGGCCGCCACGAGCAGCAGCCGCCACCACAGCCGGCGGCGGCGCGGCGTGGCGGAGCGGACGACGCCGAGGGGTTCGATCGCCACTCCGCGCAGGGCGAAGAGGGTGACGACGACGGAGGCGACGGGGACGACGGCGAGGACGAGCGCGGCGAGGGCGGGCATCGGTACGACGTCGGAGGGGAAGGCGTTGACGTCCCAGATGGTGACCGTGCCCACGAACTGCCGTGCGACCGCGAAGAGTCCTATGCCGACGGCGAGGCCGGCGAGTGCGCCGGCCAGGGACTCGCCGGCCGCGATCCGCCGGGTCGTCGCGGTGTCCGCGCCGACGAGCCGGAGGGCCGCGAGGCGCCGGTCGCGCTGTTCGCCGCCGAAGCGGACGGCGGTGGCGATGAAGACGAGCACCGGCAGCAGCAGGACGACGGAGGCGACGAGGACGAGGAGGATCAGGAACGCGTTGAAGGGCTCCTCGGGCACCGACCAGCCGTAGCGGGAGGCGCGCCCGTCGTAGTTGTCCGTGGTGAGGAAGTCGACGTGGGCGACGTAGCGCAGTTCGGCCGGGCCGATGAGGCCGGCTTCGCCGATCGTGCCGACGGCCTTGTAGGGGAGCCGCTCCTTGAGGAGGGCGCCTTCGGGGGAGTCGAGGAGCTCGCGGAGCGCGGGCGAGACCAGCATCTCGCCGCTCGCGGGCAGCTTCGCCGTACCGGGCGGGACAGGGGTCTCGGTGCCCTCGGGGCGCAGCAGGAGCCCTGTGACGGCCTGGTCCCGGTAGAGCGTGGTCTGCCCGAGGTGGAGAAAGGTGTCGGGGCGGGGGCCGGTCTCCTGCTCGCTGCCGTCGACGGAGCGGGTCGCCTCGCGGACCTCCCGCTGGAAGAGCATGCCGGGCAGGGAGGCGGCGGCGAGCAGCAGGGCCACGCCGATGCCGACGCCGAGCGCGGTCAGGAGGGTGCGGAGCAGGCCCGAGCGGCCTCCGGTGACCGCGAACCGGGCGCCGAGCGTCAGGTCGCGGGACCAGGTACGGAGCCTCATGCCGCCCACTCCGTGGAGCGGACCGCGCCGTCGCGGACGACGACCTCGCGGTCGGAGTAGGCGGCGACGCGGGCCTCGTGGGTGACGAGGACGACGGCGGCGCCGGTGTCGCGGGCCGCGTCCGTGAGCAGCTCCATGACGCGTTCGCCGTTGAGGGAGTCGAGGGCGCCGGTGGGTTCGTCGGCGAAGAGCACCCGCGGGGCGGTGACGAGCGAGCGGGCGACCGCGACGCGCTGGCCCTGACCGCCGGATATCTCGCCGGGCCGCTTGCCGGCGATGTCGCCGATCTCCAGGCGGTCCAGCCACTCCCGGGCACGGGACTCGGCGCGCTTGCGGCGCTCGCCGTTCAGGCGGAGCGGAAGGGCGACGTTCTCGACGCAGGTCAGCTCCGGCACGAGCTGCCCGAACTGGAACACGAAGCCGAAGTCGGTGCGGCGCAGGGCGCTGCGTTCGCCGTCCGACATCGCGGTGAGGTCGCGCCCGTCGTAGTCGATGGTTCCGGCGTCGGGCCGGACGATGCCGGCGAGGCAGTGCAGGAGCGTGGACTTCCCGGAGCCGGAGGGGCCCATCACGGCGACGACCTCGCCGGCCCGGATGGCGAACTCGGCGCCGGAGAGCGCCGGGGTCGGTCCGTAGGCCTTGTCCAGGCCGCTCGCCCGGAGCAGGGGGGTGGCGGTCATCGGCGGATCTCCTCGGCGAGGCGGTCGAGCCGGGCGGCGGTCAACTCCAGCCAGCGCAGGTCGGCTTCGAGGTGGAAGAGGGCGTGGTCGCAGATCAGCTGGTCGGCGAGGTCGCCGCCCTTCTTGCGCCGGGTCAGTTCGCGCATCAGGCGGAGGTGCTCGGCGCGCTGGACGTCGAGCAGCTCGGCGGCGCCGCGTCCGGTGAGGAGCGCGAGGACGACCTTGGTGTAGAGCGTGGACTGGAGGTACGGCTCCGGCTTCTCGGGGCGGCCCAGCCACTGCTCGACGTCGGTGACGCCGGCCTCGGTGATGGCGTACCGCTTCCGCTCGGGGCCTTCGCCGGCCTCGATGCTGTCGACCTCGACCAGGCCGTTCTTCAGGAGCCTGGACATCGTCGAGTAGACCTGCCCGTAGTGCAGCGGACGGTCGTGGCCGAACTTCTCGTCGAAGGCGCGCTTGAGGTCGTAGCCGTGGCGCGGGCCGGACTCCAGGAGCCCGAGAAGGGTGTGTCCGATTGACATGCTGTCACTCTACACCCCGTGTATACGCACGTTGTATAGCTGCGGTGACCAGCGATGACACGCAATGTGACCCGCGACGCACAACCATCCGTCGCCCAGAAGCGTCGGTTTCACCGTAAGCAGGTGCTGATTCTCACGTCCGGAAAAGACCGGATCGAGTGCACTTTGTCGGCATCGGCGGTGTTAGCTTGCTGAGCTGATCCGGAGCGGACACCCGCCCGAGAACCGACGGCGACACCACGGCGTCGACACCACGACGACGAGACCACGACGAGCGGAGCGACGGAGAACATGGGCCGAGCGGACAAGGGCCAGGGGAAGAAGGGCGGGCGCATACGCCGCCTCTTCACCTGGAAGAAGATCCTGGGCACGTTCTTCGTCGGCTGCCTGCTCGTGATGGGCGCCTTCTACGCGATCTACCTGATGGTCCCGGTGCCGACCGCCAACGCGCAGGCGACCATGCAGAGCAACGTCTACAAGTACGCGGACGGCAAGATCCTCGCCCGTACCGGCGAGATCAACCGCGAGATCGTGGGCCTGGAGAAGATCCCGCTCGACGTGCAGCACGCCTTCGTCGCCGCCGAGAACAAGTCCTTCTACAAGGACAACGGCATCGACATCAAGGGCACCGCGCGCGGCGCCCTGAACACGATCACCGGCAAGGGCAAGCAGGGTGGTTCGACCATCACCCAGCAGTACGTGAAGAACTACTACCTGGACCAGGACCAGACGGTCACCCGCAAGCTCCGCGAGATGGTGATCGCGCTCAAGGTCGACCAGCGCATGTCGAAGACCGACATCCTCGCCGGCTACATGAACACGAGCTTCTACGGCCGCAGCGCCTACGGCATCCAGGCCGCCTCGCAGTCGTACTACGGTGTCGACGCCGCGAAGCTGGACGTCGCCCAGGGCGCCTACCTCGCCTCGCTGCTCCAGGCCCCCAACCAGTACGACTGGACCGCCGCCACGCCCACCGGCCGCAAGCTGGTCGAGGAGCGCTGGAACTACACCCTCGACAACATGGTCGAGGAGGGCTGGCTCGACCCGGCCGAGCGCGCCACGCTGAAGTTCCCCGCCCCGCGCAAGGAGAAGGCCGCCCCCGGCATGGAGGGCCAGCGCGGCTACCTCGTCGAGGCCGCCAACCAGGAGCTCATGCGGCAGGGCATCAGCACCGAGGACATCAAGGCCGGCGGCTGGACGATCACCCTCAACATCGACGAGCAGAAGCAGAAGGACCTGGTCAAGGCGGTCGAGCGGCAGCTGGAGAAGAAGCTCGACCGCAAGGGCGACAAGAAGGACGCCACCGTCCAGGCGGGCGCCACCTCGGTCGACCCGAAGACCGGCAAGGTCGTCGCGATGTACGGCGGCGTCGGCGCCACCGAGCACTGGACGTCGAACGCCACCCGCCGCGACTACCAGCCCGCCTCGACGTTCAAGCCGATCGTCCTCGCCTCCGCGCTCGACAACCGCGCGCTGACCCAGGACGGCCGGAAGATCGGCCTCGGCACGATCTACGACGGCACCAGCAAGCGTCCCGTGGTCGGCAGCTCCATCGCGTTCAAGCCGGAGAACGAGGACAACCGCAGCTACGGACCGGTGACCGTCCAGAAGGCCACCAACAGCTCGATCAACTCCGTGTACGCGCAGATGATCGTGGATGTCGGCCCGGGCACCACCAAGAAGACCGCGATCGACCTCGGCATGAAGGACGGGGCGGACTTCGGGGAGACCCCCGCGATGTCGCTCGGCACCATGGGCGCCTCCACCTGGGACATGGCCGGCGTCTACGCCACGCTCGACAACCACGGCGTCAAGGTCACCCCGACCATCGTGAAGTCCGCCGAGCACAAGGACCGCAAGGCCGAGCCGGTGAAGTCGATCGGCGGCCAGGTCATCAGCCGCGAGGCCGCCGACACCGTCACCAAGGCGATGACCGGCGTCGTCCGCAGCGGCTCCGGCTTCCGGGCCGCGGGCGACTACGCGGCCGCCGGCAAGACCGGAACCTCGGAGAACAACCGCTCCGCCTGGTTCGTCGGCTACACCCCCGAACTGGTCACCGCCGTCGGCCTCTTCGGCGAGGACCCCAAGGGCAACCAGGTCACCCTGACCGACACGATCAACCCGGGCCGCGCCAACGGTGGCCGCACCCCCGCCGAGATCTGGGGCGACTACACCGCAGCGGCGCTCGACGGCGGCTCCGACGCCCGCTTCGATCTGGAGACCGACGGCTTCGGCGACGTCGTGGAGCCGGACCCGACCACGACGCCGACCGGCGACGCCCCGACGTCGACCCCGCCGCCCGTCACCCAGTCCCCGGACCCGACGCCCCCGCCGACCTCGACGGCGACCACGCCGCCACAGCCGACGGACACGGTCACGGTGCCGCCGCCGCCCACGCAGACGACGGACCCGGTGCCGCCGACGATCGAACCACCGGTCGACGGCGACGTCGGCAGCGAGAACCTCCGCCCCGAGCGCTGACACGGAGCGCTGACACAGGCCGCCGGCACCGGGCGGCCACACGGCGAAGGCCGGACCCGAAGCGGGTCCGGCCTTCGCCGTGTCATGCCATGCGCCGTGTCACGCTCAGATACGCGTCGGCAGCTCGAACCAGACGACCTTGCCGCCCGAGAGCCGGGTCGCACCCCACCGCCTGGCCAGCCGATTCACCAGGAACAGCCCGCGCCCGCCCTCGTCCGTGTCCCGCGCCCGCCGCTGCCGGGGCAGCTGCGGCGAGTCGTCGCCGACCTCGCAGCGCAGCACGTCCGTCTTGAGCAGACGCAGCGTCACCGGCCGCTCCGCGTACCGGACGGCGTTCGTCACGACCTCGCTGATCAGCAGCTCGACCGAGTCCGAGAGCTCCTCCAGGTCCCAGCGGGCCAGCGCCCGCCGGGCGAGCCGCCGCGCCCGTCCCGGCGCCGCGTCCTCCGGCTCCAGGAACCAGTACGCCACGTCACTCGGCGCGATCCCGTCGAAACGGGCCGCGAGCAGCGCGATGTCGTCGTCCCGGTCACCCGGGCCGAGCATGTCGAGGACGTCGTCGCAGAGGGCCTCCAGCGGCGGCGAGTGGTCCGGGCCGGTCAGCTGGGCGGTCGCCGCCAGGCGCTCGCGGAGCTGCTCTATCCCGGTCCACACGTCCCGCAGCCGCGACTCGACCAGACCGTCCGTGTACAGCAGCAGCGTGGCGCCCGCAGGGGCGTCCAGCTCGACGGCCTCGAAGTCGACCCCGCCCACGCCGATCGGCGCGCCCGGCGGGACGCGCAGGACCTCGGCGCGGCCCCCGAGGTGGAGCAGTATCGGCGGCGGATGGCCCGCGTTGGCGATGGTGATCCGGTGCGAGACCGGGTCGTACACCGCGTACATGCAGGTCGCCATCCGGTCCTGGCCGAGCCGCTGGGCCTGCTCGTCCAGGTGGTGCAGGACCTCCTGGGGCGGCAGGTCGAGCCCGGCGAGCGTCTGCGCCGTGGTCCGCAGCTGGCCCATGATCGCCGCGGACGTCATGGAGTGGCCCATGACGTCGCCGACGACCAGGGCCACCCGGCTGCCGGGCAGCGGGATGGCGTCGTACCAGTCACCGCCCACCCGGGCCGTCTCGGCGGCCGGCAGATAGCGGGAGGCGAGCCGGACGCCGGTCGGCTGCGGCAGCGAGTCCGGGAGCATCGTCCGCTGGAGTTCGTCGGCGATGTACGCCTCACGGCCGTAGAGCACGGCCTTGTCGATGCCGAGCGCGGTGTGGGTGGCGAGCTGGGCCGCGACGAGCAGGTCGTTCGGCTCGAACGCGGGGCGTTCGGGGCGGCGCAGGAAGACGGCGGCGCCGATGACCCGGCGCCGGCCCCGCAGGGGGGCGAGGATCGCCCGGTGGCCGCCCGGCAGGACGTGGTCACGGCCGAGCAGCTCGGACAGCGCGGCGCGAGCGGCCGCGGAGTCGCCGAAGACCGGCCGCACGCCGCGCAGCACCTCCGCCAGGTTCCCGCCGGAGCGCACCTCGCAGAGTTCGGCCGCGGGGGTCGGGTCCGGGTCGGGGACGAGGGTCAGCTCCTCGCCCTCCACGTCCGTTAAACGGAGCCGGTCGGTGCGGCGCAGCCGCAGCACGAACGGCGCGACCGGCCGTTCGTCGCCGACCGGGAGCGGGTCGCGCAGATAGACCAGGATCGCGTCGGAGAAGGTCGGCACGGTCGCCCGGCAGAGCCCGAGCACGATCTCGTCGAGGTCTATCCCGCGCGCGATCCGCCGGGTCGCCGCGCCCACGAACCGGAGCCGGTCGCCCTCGCGCCGGGTCGCGGCGCCGTCCTGCGACTGCGGCGAGCCGGGGGAGCCCGGGGTCGCCGGGGTGGCGGTCACGGCCATCGCGGCCGCCGGAGCACCCGCCTGTGCGGGCGTGGAGCCCGGGGCGGCGGCCGCGGGCGGCGTCACCTGTCCGGGCACGGGCCGGCCTCCGCCGTCGCCCGTGCCGTCGGGGGTGTGCTCACGGTCGGCGCCCGGCGTGTCCTCGGGGCGTCTGCCGGCGGCGGCGGACCGGGGACCTGCCGAACCGGGCTGCGCCGGCACCGGCGCCTCGGCCGCTTGCTGCCGGGGGCGGGTGCGCTCGTGCGGCCGGGCAGCCAGCGGCTGCCGGCCTTCGTGGGAGGTGGGATGCTCCGTCACGCGTGGGATTCCGTCCGTCCGGGCCGGTGGTGCGATGCACTCGCTCTTCTCGCCGATGCCGCGCCTTCACGGGGGATAAACCCCTGGCGCGCGGTGGATCTGAAAGCCCCGCGAGCAGCGGCTACGACAGGGGTCGGCACACCCGGGCAGACGTCCGGCACTGCTCTCCCCCTCAAGAATGACTTACGGTCAGGTCCTGCGCTGTGCTCTGTGGTTGACACCGTGTTCGGTGGATCATCGTCGTGCGGAGGACGATCCTACGTTTGCACCCCGGGGGCGCATCAAGGGTCTCACGGTGCCGTGTGCGCCGGGGTGCGATCCCAGTCCGACGGCAGTTCGGGAACGGTCCAGCCGGGATCGGGCCGCCAGTCCTCCCACCCGTCGCGGAACGGCGCCCCCCAGGCGCGGATCAGGTCGACGGCCGCGCTGCCGGCCGCCCGGACGCGCGCGGCCTGCGCCGCGTCCATCAGGCCGGACCGCTGGGCCTGCGCGAACTCGTCCTCGTCCCGCCAGAGCCAACTGCGGTCGGGGTAGACGGAGATGTCGAGGAAGTGGTCCACGGAGTCGACGCCGCCGGACCACCGGGTGCGCGGCTCCTCCAGGTTCACGTACCAGCTGCGGAAGAGCCAGCCGCGGTCCCAGAACAGCCAGACCGACCAGGGGTCGGCCGGCCGGGCCAGCTTCAGCACACCCGTCCCGAACCAGCGCGAGCGGACCGTGGTGCGCGGCGCGGTGTAGCGGGTGGCGAGGGGTTCCTGGTGGACGGGGGTGCCGTCGGCGAGCACCGGCTTGACGCACTCGGTGCCCGGCGCCATCCAGACGGCGAGCAGGTCGGGGGTGTCGCGCACGACGGTCACGGGACGGCAGATGTGCACGTCGCCGGAGGCGTTGTCGAGGTAGCGCCAGAGGATGTGATCCCCCGGCGCCCAGTGCTGAGAACCACCCGATCCTGTCATGCACAGATATTAGGGGTGCGCCTCCTCGACCGCTGCGATGCAGGTCACGGATGAGTCATACGCAGCACGTCCAGCGCCTCGTCCAGCTGTTCGACGGTGAGGTCGCCCCGGTCGACGTAGCCGGCCTCCAGGACCACCTGGCGGATCGTCTTCCGTTCGGCCAGGGACCTCTTGGCCACCTTCGCCGCCTCCTCGTAGCCGATGTACCTGTTCAGCGGGGTGACGACGGACGGTGAGGACTCGGCGTACTCCCGGGCCCGTTCGGCGTTGGCGGTGATGCCGTCGACGGTGCGGTCCGCCAGCAGACGCGCGGCATTGGCCAGGAGCCGTACGGATTCCAGCAGGTTCTTGGCCATCACCGGGAGCATCACGTTGAGCTCGAAGTTGCCGGCCGCGCCCGCCACCGCCACGGTGGTGTCGTTTCCGGTCACCTGCGCGGCGACCATCAGGACGGCCTCGGGAATGACCGGATTCACCTTGCCCGGCATGATCGAGGAGCCGGGCTGCAGGTCGGGGAGGTTGATCTCGGCCAGGCCGGTGCGCGGGCCGCTCGCCATCCAGCGCAGATCGTTGGAGATCTTCGTCAGACCGACGGCGATGGTCCTGAGCTGGCCCGACGTCTCCACCAGGCCGTCCCGGGCGCCCTGGGCCTCGAAGTGGTCGCGGGCCTCGGTGAGGGGCAGCCCCGTCGTGCCGGCGAGTTCGGCGATGACCGCGGCGGAGAAGCCGGGCGGCGTGTTGATGCCGGTGCCCACCGCCGTACCGCCGAGGGGGAGTTCGGCGAGCCGGGGGAGGGAGGCGCGCAGCCGTTCGACGCCGTACCTGACCTGCGCCGCGTAGCCCCCGAACTCCTGGCCGAGGGTCACCGGCGTGGCGTCCATGAGATGCGTCCGGCCGGACTTCACCACCGTCGCGAATTCGGCCGATTTCCGCTCCAGCGACGCGGCCAGGTGGTCGAGGGCGGGGACGAGGTCGTGGGTCACGGCGGCGGTGGCGGCGATGTGGATCGAGGACGGGAAGACGTCGTTGGAGGACTGCGAGGCGTTCACGTGGTCGTTCGGGTGGACCTCGCGCCCCTCGGGGAGCCGCTCGGTGGCGAGCGTGGCGATGACCTCGTTGGTGTTCATGTTGGAGGAGGTGCCCGAGCCGGTCTGGAAGACGTCCACCGGGAAGTGCTCGTCCCAGTGGCCCTCGGCGACCTCGGCGGCGGCCTCCGCGATGGCCTTCGCGCGGTCTTGGTCGATCACCCCGAGCGAGGCGTTGACCTTGGCCGCGGCGGCCTTGATCCGGGCGAGGGCCTCGATGTGGGCGCGCTCCAGGCGCTGCCCCGAGACGGGGAAGTTCTCCATCGCCCGCTGGGTCTGGGCCCGCCACTTGGCGTGCGCGGGAACCCGCACCTCGCCCATCGAGTCGTGCTCGATCCGGTAGCCGCTCGTGTCGTCGCTCATGACGTCAACCTCCATACAAAGGTGAGCACTTGTCTTGTTCCGCCTATTCCCCTTGCGCTTACCAGCCAGTAAAAACCGTGGGTAACCCCACTTCCAGGAGGCGCAATGAGGCGCACCAGGTACAGACTCCGTTGGGCGATCGCGGCCTCGGCCGCGGCCGCCGCGGTCCTCGGAGCGACCGGGGCCGCCGCCCCCGCCGGCGCGGCCCCGAGCACACCCCGGGCGGCGGTCTCCGCCGTACCGCTGCCGCCCGAGCTCGAAGCCGTCCGGGCCGCCGAGGCGATCAGGATCTACGGCAGCCCCGAGGAACGCCCGCTCGCGCAGCGCAAGAGCGGCCTGATCTCGCTCGGCGACAGCGAGATCTCCGGCGAGGGCGTCGGCACGTACGAACCGCCCACCAACGGACCGAGCAACTGGTGCCACCGCTCGCCCGAAGCCGCCATCCACCGCACCGGGATCCCCGCGGACCTCACGTTCAACGTGTCCTGCTCCGGTGCCTACAGCGGCAACATCAGGATCGGCGGCTCGAAGCAGTACGCCGACGAGCTGGTCCAGAGCGACAACCTGGCCGTCAAGGCCCGCAACACCCGGATCAAGATGGTCCTGCTCGTGGCCGGAGCCAACGACGACCTCCAGTTCGGGCCCGTCATGACCGACTGCGTCACCCGCTACCTCACGTTCCAGGGCGCGTGCGAGCCGAAGTACGCCCCCGGCTGGCAGGCCCGCGTCGACGCCCTCGTCCCCAAGGTCGAGCAGACGGTGCGCGACCTGAGGACCGTGATGCGCGACGCCGGCTACGCCGACGGCGACTACAAGCTCGTGGTCATGGGCTACCCGAGCCCCATCGGCCCCGACTTCCCCGACAACCCGAACTTCCCCGGCAAGCTCGTCTGCGGCGGCCTGGGCTACGACTCCGACACCGTCTGGGGCCGCAACACCGCCGTGCCCGCCTTCGAGCGCGGCATGCGCAGGGCGGCGGCGAACACCGGCGCGACCTACCTCGACAACTCGCGGCTCTTCCACGGCCACGAGGTGTGCATGGAGGACACCTGGGCCCGCGGTCTGTACATCGACCTCTCCAAGCCCGGCACCCCCGACGAGAACTCGCTCAGGCAGTCCTTCCACCCGAACGCGAGCGGTCACCGCGCCTTCGCGTCGTGCCTCACCCAGCTCTACGGCTCCGGTCTCCGCGAGGCCGGTTGCGCGGACGTCAACTCCAGCGGGACGCCGACCCTCTTCCCGTACGCCTGGGACGACGTCTACCGGCCGCTGAAGAACCAGGCCACCGGCAACTGCGCGGACGTCGACGCGGCCACGTCCAGGAACGGCACCGCCGTGCTCGGCTGGGACTGCCACGGCGGCCGCAACCAGGGGTGGTGGTACGACTCCGCCCGGCAGACCCTCCACACGGAGCTGACCCAGGACCGCTGCCTGGACGTGCCGGGCGCCCGCTACCGCGCGGGCGAGGCGCTGATCGTCTGGAACTGCTCGGGCGCCGCGAACCAGAGGTTCGTACGCGACGGGGCCGTGATCAGGCCCGCGGCCGCGACCGGGCTCTGCCTGACGCAGGCGGCCGCGAAGCAGCCGCTGCGGCTGCAGAACTGCGACGGCTCGGCGAACCAGCGGTTCGCGTAGAGCCGGGCCCACGACGCCGTGGCCCCCGTCCGGTGCGGGACGGGGGCCACGGTCACGCCTGCTGCGAATCCTGCTGTCAGAGGGCCTTGAGGCTGGTCCGGGCCAGCTCGTACGCCGGGAGCATCTCCCGGTGCTCCTCGGTGTCGAGCCCGCCGAGGTGGACGATGACCGTCCCCTTCGGCGCGGCGACGGCGAAGGCC
The DNA here is from genome assembly GCF_043089925.1 of Streptomyces sp. NPDC013457. Taxonomy (NCBI): domain Bacteria; kingdom Bacillati; phylum Actinomycetota; class Actinomycetes; order Kitasatosporales; family Streptomycetaceae; genus Streptomyces; species Streptomyces sp. NPDC013457. The sequence goes on along the minus strand of NZ_JBICBL010000005.1, from coordinate 158,830 downwards.
CGCTCCTCCTTCGACTCCTCCATGAGCTTGTTGTAGACGGTGTACGTCACCTCGACGGCCGGCAGCGTGCCCGCCTCGGTCTCCTTGTAGGTGACCTTCGAGGTGTTCTCCTCCGCCTTCACGAACCCTTCGAGTGCGGTACGCGCCGCGCCCCTGTCCGCCGTCCAGACCCGCAGATAGCCGATGTTGCCGGCCGGCTTCGCGTCGATCTCGCAGGTCATCGTCGCCGGACCCTGCACGGCGAGCGCGGCGAACAGCTCGTCGTCGGTGGCTTCGACGGCCTTCGGCCTCCAATCGGCGGCCAGACCGAAGGAGACCGGCAGCGCACAGGCGGACCCGGAGGCCCCCACGGACGTCGAGGCCTCGGCACCCGCGCCGGAACCGGCCGCTGCGGTGGTGGTGGGCGTCGTGACGGGCGGCGCGGTGCCGACGGGCTTCGCCGTGGTGCCACAGCCGGTCAGTGCGCCGACGGCCGTGAGAACGGCCAGCGCCGTCCCCATGACCCGTATCGGATGTCTCATGGGCGCAGGCTAGCCGGGACGGCCAGGGCACCCCTCGCGGTTTTTCACCGGCGGCCCCGCAGAACGTCCACGTAGTGCTGGTTCTGCATGACGCCCAGGACGTTCCCGAAGGGGTCGGTCACCGAGGCCGTGACGAAACCCGGGCCGCGGGGCGTGAGCGGCTCGTACTCCTTCGCCCCCAGGGACAGCAGACGGTCGAGCGTCGCGCGCACGTCGTCCACGTGCCAGTACACGATCGCGCCGCCGGGCTCGCCGGTCGCCGGACCGGCCGGCGCGTAGGCGCGGTCGATCAGCCCGAGCTCGTGCTGATAGTCGCCGATACGGAACTCCGCGTACCCGGGCCGCTCGAAGTACGGCTCCAGGCCGAGCAGTTCCGTGTACCAGGCCTTCGCGGCCGTCAGGTCGTCGGCCCAGAAGCTGACCGTGGTGAGTCCTCGCAGCATGGTGTTCCCCTCTCCTCGTCCGGTGTCGTCACCGTAGGGGCCAAGTAGGACTGATTCCGTCCTACTTGGCCTCGGAGAGGGGAACGCCGTGATGCGCAGCCGTGTCAGACCAGGCCCGGGCCGCGGACCGGGATGTGGGTGAACGTCGGCTCCGGGGCCGGGTTCTGGAAGAAGTCGTTGCCCTTGTCGTCGACGACGATGAACGCCGGGAAGTCCTCGACCTCGATCTTCCAGACCGCCTCCATGCCGAGCTCCTCGTACTCGACGACCTCGACCTTCTTGATGCAGTCCTGCGCGAGGCGCGCCGCCGGGCCGCCGATGGAGCCCAGGTAGAAGCCGCCGTGGCTGCCGCACGCGTCCGTGACCTGCTTCGAGCGGTTGCCCTTGGCCAGCATGACCTTGGAGCCGCCCGCCGCCTGGAACTGCTCGACGTAACTGTCCATCCGGCCGGCCGTCGTCGGGCCGAAGGAGCCGGAGGCGTAGCCCTCGGGGGTCTTCGCCGGGCCCGCGTAGTAGACCGGGTGGTCCTTCAGGTACTGCGGCATCTCCTCGCCCGCGTCGAGCCGCTCCTTGATCTTGGCGTGCGCGATGTCGCGCGCCACGACCAGCGGGCCGGTGAGCGAGAGCCGGGTCTTGACCGGGTACTTCGTCAGCTCGGCGAGGATCTCGTCCATCGGCTGGTTCAGGTCGATCTTCACGACGTCGGAGGCCTCGTCGAGATGCTCGTCCGTCGTGTCCGGCAGGAAGCGCGCCGGGTCGGTCTCCAGCTGCTCCAGGAAGACGCCCTCGGCGGTGATCTTCGCGACGGCCTGGCGGTCCGCCGAGCAGGACACGGCGATCGCGACGGGCAGCGAGGCGCCGTGGCGCGGCAGCCGGACGACACGGACGTCGTGGCAGAAGTACTTGCCGCCGAACTGCGCGCCGATGCCGATCTTCTGCGTGAGCTCGAAGACCTTCTCCTCCAGCTCCTTGTCCCGGAAGCCGTGGCCGGTCTCGGCCGAGCCCTCGGTGGGCAGCTCGTCCAGGTAGTGCGCGGAGGCGTACTTCGCGGTCTTCAGCGCGAACTCGGCGGAGGTGCCACCGACGACGATCGCCAGGTGGTACGGCGGGCAGGCGGCCGTGCCGAGCGAGCGGATCTTCTCCTCCAGGAACTTCATCATGCTCGCCTCGTTGAGCACGGCCTTCGTCTCCTGGTAGAGGAAGGACTTGTTGGCCGAGCCGCCGCCCTTGGCCATGAAGAGGAACTTGTACGCGCCGCCGTCGGTCGCGTACAGCTCGATCTGCGCGGGCAGGTTCGAGCCGGTGTTCTTCTCCTCCCACATGGTGACCGGGGCCATCTGCGAGTACCGCAGGTTGAGCTTGGTGTACGCGTCGTAGATGCCCTTGGACAGGGCCTCCTCGTCGAGGCCGGAGGTCAGCACGTTCTGGCCGCGCTTGCCCATGACGATCGCCGTGCCGGTGTCCTGGCACATCGGGAGGACGCCGGCGGCGGCGATGTTCGCGTTCTTGAGGAGGTCGAGCGCGACGAACTTGTCGTTGCTCGACGCCTCCGGGTCGTCGATGATCCGGCGCAGCTGAGCGAGGTGTGCCGGGCGCAGGTAGTGCTGGATGTCGTGGATCGCCTCGGCGGCGAGCGTGCGGAGCGCCTCCGGCTCGACCTTGAGGAACGTACGGCCGTCGGCCTCGAAGGTGGAGACACCTTCGGCGGTCACCAGGCGGTAGGGCGTGGTGTCCTCTCCCAGGGGGAGCAGATCGGAGTACGAAAACTCTGGCATGACGGCAGCCATTCCTCACTCGGCAGACAGCGGCGCCACCTCCGTTGGCGGCGCCTCCTCCAGCGTAGAGCGCGGCCGGGGGGCCGATCCTGTGAGGTAAGGCTCAGTTAGGGCCTGCCCTCCGGCAGCGGTGTGCGGTGGAGGGAGATCAACAGCCGCCAGGTGCGGCCGGCGATCCGGTCGGGGGAGGCCTCGATCAGGCCGTGCACCCAGTCCGCGAGCAGCCCTCCGAAGGCCGCCGCGACCGCGGAGGCGACGAGGTCGGGCTCGGGGGCCCCGGCCAGTTCCCGCTCGCGCCGGCTGTACGCGCGCAGCTCACGGTGGAGCAGCTCGCCGAGCGGCCCGCCACCGCCCGGCCGCAGCAGGCCGCGGTAGAGCGGCGCCCGGGGAGCGACGTCGGCGAAGAAGGCGGCGAGGGCGGGCGGCGGGGCGGCCGGGTCGGGCGTGCCGCGCCAGGCGTGGAGCGCCTCGACCGCGTCCCGTACGACATCGGCGCAGGCGTCGACGGCGAGGGCCTGGAGGTCGGGGTAGTGCAGGTAGAACGTGGCCCTGCCGACGCCCGCCCGGCGGACGAGCGCGGCGACGCCGACCTCGTCGAGGGGGCGCTCGGCGCACTCCTCCCAGAGCGCGGCGCGGAGCCTGGCGCGGGTGCGGGCGGCGCGGGGGTCGGTGGATCCGGGGCCGGCGGGGGCGGGGCCGGTGGCACCGGGGTCGGCGGGGTCGGCGGCTGAGGCGGTCATCCCGCCCACAGTACGGCGGCGAGGGCGAGGGTCCCGGGCAGCGCCTGGGCGAGGAGGATCCGGCGGTTCGCGGTGAGGCCGCCGTACACCCCGGCGATCACCACGCAGGAGAGGAAGAACACCTGGACCTGGTGTCCGGTGGGGTCGCCGGCGATCAGGCCCCAGACCAGACCGGCCGCCAGGAAGCCGTTGTACAGGCCCTGATTGGCGGCGAGGGGCGCGGTCGCGCGGGCCATGGGGGCGTCGAAACCGGAGAGTCCGCGGCCCGGGCGGCGCTCCCAGAGGAACATCTCCAGAACGAGGATGTAGGCGTGCAGGGCGGCGACAAGGCCGACGGCGACGTTCGCGATGATGGACATGTGTCCAGGATAGCTGGACAGGTGTCCATCAGTGTGGAGCGGGGTGGTCGGGTGCGCGGCCGGGGTGTCCTGTTCGAGGCGTCCGGTCGCGCCCACTAGTCGCGATCTATCGCGTTTCGCTAGGCTGGGGTCGTGGACCTCGAAAAGCAGCCCCAGAAGCCGGTCGCCCCCGCCGAGCCCGCCCCCGCCCCGGCCGTTCCCGCCGCCGCTCCGGGGGACTCCCTGCGTGCCTCGGACGCCGACCGGGACCGGATCGCGGACATCCTCAGGGACGCGCTGGCCGAGGGGCGGATCGACGCGGAGGAGCACTCCGAGCGGATCGACGCCGTCTATCGTGCGAAGACCGTGGGCGAGCTGGAGCCGATCGTCCGCGACCTCCCCGCGGGAAGCCGCAGCCGCCGGGAGCCCGACCCGGCGTACGCGTACGGCCCCGATGACACGGCGGGTCCCGCCGACAACCTGATCGCCGTCTTCTCCAGCACCACGCGCAAGGGCCGCTGGCGCGTGGGCCGCAGGACCAACGCCTTCGCGCTCTTCGGCAACATCGAGATCGACCTGACCGAGGCGCTCTTCGCCCAGCGGCTGACCACCGTCAACGCCACCTCGATCTTCGGCAACGTCGAGGTGCGGGTCCCGGAGAACATCAGCCTCCGGGGGAACGGCACCGGGATCTTCGGCAACTTCGAGGTCGTGACCCTGGAGGCCGCCGACCCGCAGGCCCCGGTGGTCGTGATCAACGGCTACTCGCTCTTCGGCAACGTCGAGGCCAAGCCCAAGCGCGGCAAGTGGATCACGGATCTCCAGAACCACGTCCAGGACAAGCTGCGCAAGCACCTCGGCCACTGATCGCCGGGCCTGTTCCACCTCTCCTGGTGCGCCGGCCGGTCCCCCCTCCTGACCAGGGGTGACGGAGTGACCGGATTCCGCCCATCGGATTCCGCACTCCGGAACTCGGCGGCACGCAGTGCATAGGCGCGCGTACAGCGGGTAGGGCTGCTGCATCGTCTCTCGCTCGCGAAGCCGTCGTCAGGAGTAGACCGTGCTGCAACTGCCGCATCAGCCCCTCCAGGTCGCCGCCGCCCCGCCCCAGCGTGCCCCCGCTCGGGAGGACGAGGCCGGTCCCTGGCACACGGAGGCGGTGTGCCGCCGGGACGAAGCCGGACTGTTCTTCGCCCCGTCCAAGGAGCCGACCGCCTCGCGGCTCTCCCGCGAGGAGGCCGCCAAGCGGGTCTGTGCCCGCTGCCCCGTCATGGTCGAGTGCCGGGAGCACGCGCTGCTCCAGCCCGAGCCGTACGGGGTGTGGGGCGGGCTCACCGCGGCCGAGCGCCGCGTCGTGCTCGCCCGGCGCAGGCGGCGCGAGGTGGAGCTCAAGAAGGCGTCGCCCGGCCCGATCGCCGCGGCCGGCTGACGGGCCCGAGCGCTCGTCGACGTCGGCCGTACGTACGGCAAGGGGCGCCCCCACCGCACATGGGGGCGCCCCTTGCCGTACCGCGGCGCCCGCTACGGGGCGCCTGTCGCGGTCCGGGTCACTTGGCCCGGTCGAAGTCGATCTTGCTGTACGCGCGGAGCTTCGAGAGCCGGTGCGTGGAGTCGATCTGGCGGATCGTGCCGGACTTCGAGCGCATCACCAGCGACGACGTGGTCGCGGTCTCCGAGCGGTAGCGGACGCCGCGCAGCAGCTCGCCGTCCGTGATGCCGGTGGCGACGAAGAACACGTTCTCGCCGCTGACCAGGTCGTTGGTGGAGAGCACGCGGTCCAGGTCGTGGCCCGCGTCGATCGCCTTCTGGCGCTCGGCCTCGTCCTTGGGCCACAGCTTGCCCTGGATGACACCGCCCAGGCACTTTATGGCGCAGGCGGAGATGATGCCCTCGGGCGTGCCGCCGATGCCGAGGAGCAGGTCCACGCCGGTGCCCTCGCGGACGGCCATGATCGAGCCGGCGACGTCGCCGTCGGTGATGAACTTGATCCGGGCGCCGGTCTCGCGGATCTCCTTGACGATGCCCTCGTGGCGGGGACGGTCCAGGATGACGACCGTGACGTCCTCGGGGGCCATGCTCTTGGCCTTGGCGACACGGCGGATGTTGACCGAGACGGGTGCGTTGATGTCGACGAAGTCGGCGGCCTCGGGGCCGGTGACCAGCTTGTCCATGTAGAAGACCGCGGACGGGTCGAACATGGTGCCGCGGTCGGCGGCGGCCAGGACGGCGATCGCGTTCGGCATGCCCTTGGCGTTGAGCGTGGTGCCGTCGATCGGGTCCACGGCGATGTCCACCTCGGCGCCGGTGCCGTCGCCGACCCGCTCGCCGTTGAACAGCATCGGGGCTTCGTCCTTCTCGCCCTCGCCGATGACGACGACGCCGTTCATCGAGACGGTGGAGATCAGCGTCCGCATGGCGTTCACCGCGGCGCCGTCCGCGCCGATCTTGTCGCCGCGGCCGACCCAGCGGCCGGCGGCCATGGCGGCGGCCTCCGTGACGCGGACCAGCTCCAGGGCGAGGTTGCGGTCGGGGGCCTCGGGAGAGACCTCCAGCTCGGACGGCAGGGAGTGCTCGGTCATCGGAGCGCACCTTTCTGTACGGCGACGGCCGGAAAAAAGAGGGTGCTGCGACTCTATCGGTACGTCGACAAATTGAGCAGAGGGGCCCACGTATGAGCACAACACCATGATGCGACCATGGTGGGCGTGGCAGGTATGCGAGGCAGGCAGACGGTACGCGGGATGTTCCAGTCCCTGGCGGTGATCATGGTCGCCGCGGGCGTGATGTATCTCTTCATCCCGCACGACGAGGACGCGGACCCGGTCAAGGCGAAGGACTACCGGGTCGAGCTGGTGACGGCGCAGCGGGCGGCACCGTACGCGGTGCTGGCCCCCGAGGGCCTCGGGGAGGGGTGGAAGGCGACCGTGGTCTCGTACAAGCGCGAGCAGCACGACGCCTGGAAGCTCGGCTTCCTCGACCCGGACGCGCAGTACGTGGCGATCCACCAGTCGACGGAGGAGCCCGACAAGTACGTTCCCGACGTCACGCAGAAGGCCGAGGACTCCGGGAAGACCCAGACGGTCGCCGGTCAGGTCTGGCAGCGCTGGGAGGGCCCGAAGTACGACGCCCTGGTCCGTACGGACGGCGGCGCGACGACGGTCGTGACCGGGACGGCCTCGTTCGAGCGGCTGGCCGAGATGGCGGGCGCCCTGCAGTCGAAGAAGGTCTAGGCGGAGAGCCTGGGCGACGGGAAAGCCCCCGGACTCGTGGAGTCCGGGGGCTTTCTCCTGTCCGCGTTGATCGGACCGCGTTGATCGGACGGCCTTGATCAGACGCTGTCGATCGGACGGTGTCGATCAGACGGTGGTGACGACCTCGTCGAAGGAGAGGCGCGGCGAGCGCGGGAACCAGGCGTCCTCGCCCGGCTTGCCGATGTTGACGACCATCAGCGGGGTGTGGTCGTCGTCCAGGAACTCCTTCTGGAGGCCCGCGAAGTCGAGACCGGTCATCGGGCCGGCGGCCAGGCCGGCGGCGCGGACGCCGACGATGAAGTACGCGGCCTGGAGGGCGGCGTTCAGCAGGGCCGAGCCCTCGCGGGCCGGGCGCTCGGCGAAGAACATGTCCTTGGCCTGCGGGAAGTGCGGCAGCAGGGTCGGGAGCTCGTGGTGGAACTCGTTGTCGGCGGAGAGGATCGCGACCAGCGGCGCGGTGCGGGTCTTCTCCTGGTTGCCCTCGGCCATGTGCTTCACCAGGCGCTCGCGGGCCTCGGGGGAACGGACCAGCGTGATGCGCAGCGGGGTCTGGTTGAAGGCCGTGGGGCCGTACTTGACCAGGTCGTAGATCGCCTGGACCTGCTCGTCGGTCACCGGCTCGTCGGCGAAGGTGTTGGCGGTGCGGGCCTCACGGAAAAGGAGGTCCTGGGCGGCGGGGTCAAGGGCGAGGGACATGCTGCGTACCTTCCGGGCAAAGGGGTTCAAGCGATGCCCTCACCGTACGACGGAGATTGGTTAACTTTCAACCAAATAACCGGATAGTGATCCGGTTCACATCGTGGGCCGCAGCGGGGCCCCTATTCGGAGCGGTCCGCGTCTTCGGCCTCGTCGCCGTCGTCGGGCGTGGACATCGCGGCGTCGAGGCGGGCTCGTGCGCCTTCGAGCCAACGCCGGCACACCTTCGCCAATTCCTCGCCACGCTCCCAGAGCGCGAGCGACTCCTCCAGCGTCGTCCCGCCCGTCTCCAGACGACGAACGACCTCGATCAACTCGTCGCGTGCCTGCTCGTATCCGAGCGCCTCTTCCGTGGTGGCTGCCATGGCGACCACCCTAAGCGCCGGGTCCGACAGCGCGCCGCACCGTGAACTCGCCCGCCACGACCCGCGCCCGCAGCTCCTCGTCCACCGCGACCTCCTCCGGAGACCGCACGACCGTCCCGTCCGCCTTCTGCAGCACGGCGTACCCGCGCTCCATCGTCGCGGCGGGCGACAGCGCGCGGACGCGGGCCCGGGTGTGCGAGAGCTCGGAGTCGGCCCGGTCCAGCAGATGCCCGAGCGTCCGGCGGCTGCGGGCGAGCAGCGCGTCGAGCTCGTCCTCGCGCTGCTCCACCATCCGCTGCGGATGCTCCATGACCGGCCGCGCGAGCGCGTGCGCGAGGCCGCGCTCCTCCCGGTCGAGCAGCCCGCGCACGGTCCGCAGGGCCCGGTCCCGCAGACCCTGAACCCGGTCGAGCTCCTCGCCGACGTCCGGTACCACCTTCTTGGCGGCGTCGGTCGGCGTCGAGGCGCGGAGGTCGGCGACGAGGTCGAGCAGCGGCGAGTCCGGTTCGTGCCCGATGGCCGAGACCACGGGGGTGCGGCAGTCGGCGACGGTACGGATCAACTGCTCGTCCGAGAACGGCAGCAGGTCCTCGACGCTGCCACCGCCCCGGGCCACGATGATCACGTCCACGCCCTCGTGCGCGTCCAGCTCCTTCACGGCCTGGACGACCTGCGGCACGGCCTTCACGCCCTGGACCGCCACGTTCCGCACCTCGAAGCGGACGGCCGGCCAGCGGCGGCGCGCGTTCTCCAGGACGTCCCGCTCGGCGGCGGACGCACGGCCGACGACCAGGCCGACGAGCTGGGGGAGGAAGGGCAGCGGCTTCTTGCGGTCGAGCGCGAAGAGCCCCTCGGCGCCCAGGCTCCGCTTGAGCTGCTCCAGGCGGGCCAGGAGCTCGCCGATCCCGACGGGCTTGATCTCCACGGCCCGCAGCGACAGCTGCCCGCGCGGCGCGTACCACTCGGGCTTGGCGTGCACGACGACGCGGGCGCCCTCGGAGACGATGTCGGCGACGGCGTCGAAGACCTGGCGGTAGCAGGTCACGCCGATGGAGATGTCGTACGACGGATCGCGCAGCGTCAGGAAGACGACCCCGGCACCGGGCCGCCGCGACAACTGCGTGATCTGCCCCTCGACCCAGACGGCCCCGAGCCGGTCGATCCACCCCCCGATCAGCCGGGAGACCTCTCCGACGGGCAGCGGCGCTTCGGCGGACGTGTTGAGACCCATGCGCCGAGCGTAGTGGCGGCCACGGACATCCCGGAGCCGGGCGCCGAGCCGGGGCGGAAGATGGGCGGAAGGTCGGCGGGGGGCGGCCGGGGGGTGGCCGGGGGCGGCCGGGGGAGGTGGCCGGGCGGTGCGCGGCCTGCCCGCCTCCTGGCCCGCCCGCCCCGGGGCCCCCTTCAGGCCTTGCGGGTCGCGCCCTGGACCGCCAGGACCGCCAGACCCACGCACAGCCAGATCGCACCGACCACCTGAGCCGTCGTCGACGCCTCGACGATCACCGCGATCAGGATCGCCGCCCCCACCACCGGCATCGCCACGTGCCGCAGCCAGTGCGGCGGCCCCTCCATCCGCCGTACCGCGAACCACCCCACCACGCTCGCGTGCAGCAGCACGAACGCCGTCAGCGCGCCGATGTCGACCACCGACACCAGGTGGTCGAGGCCGTCGTCCCGGTCGGCCGCCCAGACCGCCGCCGCCATCGTCACCGTCGCCGCCACCAGCAGGGCCACCCGCGGCACACCTCCGTCGGTACGGGCGAGCTGCCGCGGGAGGCGCCGTTCACGGGCCATGGCGAAGAGGAGCCGCCCCGCCGCCGCCTGCCCCGCCAGCGCCGCGAACGCCGCGCCGATCGCCTTCGACGCCGCCACCAGGTCGTGCAGCCACGTCCCCACGGACACGTCCACCGCGTCGTAGAAGGCCGAACCCTGCTTCGCCGGATCCGACGCGAGCTCCGCCGACGAGACCGGCTCCAGGAGCGCCACCAGATACGTCTGCCCCACGAACAGCGCACCCGCGAGGACCAGACAGAACAGCACCGCCCGCGCCACCTTCTCCGAGCCTCCCGTGACCTCCTCCGCGAACGAGGCGATCGCGTCGAACCCCAGGTACGAGAGCACGGCCACCGACACCGCGCCGATCACCGCCGCCAACGAGAACGTCGCGTCCCCGGCCAGCGGCGACCACCAGTCGCGCCGCGCCCCGTCCCGTACGAGTACGACCACCGCCGACACCACGAAGACCAGCAGCACCACGATCTCCATCACCAGCACCGCGAAACCGACCCGTGCCGCCGCCCGCACCCCCCACAGGTTCAGCAGCGTCGTCACGACCACCGCGATCGCCGTCCACACCCACCGGTCCACCTCCGGGACCAGCGCCTCCATCGCGATGCCGGCGAAGAGGTACGCCACGGCCGGGATCAGCAGGTAGTCGAGCATCGCCATCCACCCGGCGATGAACCCCGGCCCCTCACCCAGGGCCTTGCGGGCGTACGTGAAGACGGAGCCCGCGAACGGGGCGACCCGCACCATCTGCGCGTAGCTGAAAGCGGTGAACGCCATCGCGACCGTGGCGACGACGTACACCAGCGCCACCGCGCCGCCGGACTTCGCGTCCAGCGTGCCGAACACGCCGACGGGCGCCATGGGCGCGATGAAGAGCAGCCCGTAGACGACAAGGTCGCGGAACCCCAGGCTCCGCCGCAGTCCGGTGTGCGCTGCCACCTGAGCTTCCTCGGCCATGCGCCCCAGTCTCGGCCACGTTCTCGATCACCCGCCGCACCGACATGGCCGTAGCCGGCCGTGGTATCACGCGGCCTTACGATGGGACGCATGACTGCTACGCCCGCGTCGACGCCCGAGAACGCGACCACGACGAACCGCCCGAAGCGTGTCCTGCTCGCCGCTCCCCGCGGCTACTGCGCGGGTGTGGACCGTGCCGTGATCGCCGTGGAGAAGGCGCTGGAGCAGTACGGCGCGCCGATCTACGTGCGCCACGAGATCGTGCACAACAAGTACGTCGTACAGACCCTGGAGCGGAAGGGCGCGATCTTCGTCGACCAGGCGACCGAGGTCCCGGCCGGCAACATCGTGATGTTCTCCGCCCACGGTGTCGCCCCGACCGTGCACGAGGAGGCCCGCGAGGGCCGTCTGAAGACCATCGACGCCACCTGCCCGCTGGTCACGAAGGTGCACAAGGAGGCCGTGCGGTTCGCCAAGGAGGACTTCGACATCCTCCTCATCGGCCACGAGGGCCACGAGGAGGTCATCGGCACCTCCGGCGAGGCCCCCGACCACATCCAGCTCGTCGACGGCCCGGAGGACGTGGCCAAGGTCGAGGTCCGCGACCCCGACCGGGTCGTCTGGCTCTCGCAGACCACGCTCTCCGTGGACGAGACGATGGAGACGGTCGACGCGCTGAAGGAGAAGTTCCCGAACCTGATCTCCCCGCCGTCCGACGACATCTGCTACGCCACGCAGAACCGTCAGCTGGCCATCAAGGAGCTCGCGGGCCAGGCGGAGCTGGTGATCGTCGTCGGCTCGAAGAACTCCTCGAACTCGATCCGTATGGTCGAGGTCGCCAAGCAGGCGGGCGTGCCGGCCGCGTACCTGGTCGACTTCGCGAGCGAGATCGACGAGGCCTGGCTGGAGGGCGTCACCTCGGTCGGCCTGTCGTCGGGCGCCTCGGTCCCGGACGTCCTCGTCCAGGAGGTCCTGGAGTGGCTCTCCGAGCGCGGCTACGCGGACGTGGAGATCGTCAAGACGGCCGACGAGTCGCTGACCTTCTCGCTGCCGAAGGAGCTCCGCAACAAGGACCTGCGGGCCGAGGCGGCCAAGCTCGGCAAGGAGTAGCGACACCCCTCCGGGGAGTGGCGTACAAGGAGTAACTCCCGGCCGCAGCCCTTACGGTGGGGTCCATGAACGTCTTCGGAGTGGACATCGGCGGCTCGGGCATCAAGGGCGCTCCCGTCGACCTGGAGCGCGGAGAGCTGGCCGAGCCCCGCCACAAGGTACTGACCCCGCATCCCGCCACACCCGACGGTGTGGCGGGATGTGTCGTCGAGGTCGTGGAGAACTTCGGCTGGACGGGCCCGGTGGGGGTGACCTTCCCCGGCGTGGTCACCGGCTCGACGATCCGCACGGCCGCCAACGTCGACAAGCGCTGGATCGGCGTCGACGCGGGCAAGCTGCTGAGCGACCGGCTCGGCGGCAACCAGGTGACGGTCCTGAACGACGCGGACGCGGCCGGGATCGCCGAGATGACCTTCGGCGCGGGCCGGGGCCGTACGGGCACGGTGATCCTGCTGACGCTCGGTACGGGCATCGGCTCGGCGCTCTTCGTCGACGGCCGGCTCGTCCCGAACACGGAGCTGGGCCACCTGGAGCTGAAGGGCCACGACGCGGAGAAGCGGGCGTCGACGAAGGCCAAGGAGGACGAGGACCTCAGCTGGGAGCACTGGGCGACGCGGCGCGTGCAGAAGTACCTGGCGCACGTGGAGATGCTCTTCTCGCCGGAGCTGTTCATCATCGGCGGCGGAGTGAGCCGGAAGGCGGACAGGTTCCTGCCGCTGATCGAGGGCATCAGGGCGGAGATCGTACCGGCGGAGCTGCAGAACAACGCGGGGATCGTGGGCGCGGCGATGGCGGCGCGGGGGTAGGTGGCGGGGCGACGGCGGCGCGGAGGCAGGGGACGCGGTACGGAGCGCGCGTGCGGCGCCGCACCTGGCCGAACCGCGACGGCCCAGGACACGACGGCGTACGGCGCGCCGGCCCCCGCGAGCGCACGCCGCGACAGCGCACGCCACGTCAGCCCACGCGAGCGCACGCCGCCGGCGCCCACGCCGCGTCGGCTCTACGGAGCGGGCCGCCTCTGCGGGGCGGCCGGCCTCGCGGTGGGGCGCTGGCGGCGCCCCATGTCGCGTACCTTCCGGACGCTGGTGATCAGTCCGGCGACGAGCGTGCCGCCGTACAGCCATCCGGCCTGCACGGCGAGCGCCGTGACGACGGCCATCGCCTGGCCGCCGAGGCCGCCGGTGCCGCCCGAGATGGGCACGACCCCGACGGCGAAGGCGATGGGCACGCTGATCGGGGCGGTGACCAGGTCGGCGGTACGGACCCAGAGCGCGGTCAGGGCGCTGACCGGCAGGAACAGCAGGCCGTAGGCGAGCGGGGAGCCGTCCAGGATCAGCCAGTCGAGGAAACCGAGCACCAGCATGGTGGCGGAGGCGAAGAGCCCGGCCCCGAGGCCGGTCAGCCGCGGATTGGGCAGCCGGCGCAGGGCGAGGACGACGGGTGCCACGGGCGGTGCGGGCCGTCGTACGGGCGCGGTGGCCCGCTCGACGCGGCCCCGGCCCGGGCGGCCCGGGCGGGCGGCGACGCGATAGACGGCGGCGCCCTCCACAAGCGCGCCGGGCGGCGTGAGAGGGGTTTGCGGCCGTCGGCGGCCTTGCGGCTGACTTGTCCTTTGCTGCTCCACTACACCAACGTAGGTCGGGAAGGCCCGGGGGAGCGGCACAGGACACGCCCTTTGGGTGACGTTGCCGTAGAGAACGGCCGAAGGTCGGCGTCACAGGCCGGTTCGGACCGCCCGTAAACTGGGGGATCGGCCCCACCACCGCACCCCCTTCGCACCCCCATCCGTACTCCAGGAAGTCGCCACCGTGTCGCTCACGATCGGAATCGTCGGTCTGCCGAATGTCGGCAAGTCGACCCTGTTCAACGCCCTGACCAAGAACGACGTCCTGGCGGCCAACTACCCGTTCGCCACGATCGAGCCGAACGTCGGCGTCGTCGGTGTCCCCGACGCCCGTCTGACGAAGCTGGCGGAGATCTTCGCCTCGCAGCGGATCCTCCCGGCGACGGTCGACTTCGTGGACATCGCGGGCATCGTCCGCGGCGCGAGCGAGGGTGAGGGCCTCGGCAACAAGTTCCTGGCGAACATCCGCGAGTCGGATGCGATCTGCCAGGTCATCCGCGCCTTCAAGGACGAGAACGTCGTGCACGTCGACGGCAAGGTCTCGCCGAAGGACGACATCGAGACGATCAACACCGAGCTGATCCTCGCGGACCTGCAGACGATCGAGAAGGTCCTGCCGCGTCTGGCGAAGGAGGCCCGGATCAAGAAGGACGTGGCCCCCAAGGTCGCTGCGGTCGAGGCGGCGAAGGAGATCCTGGAGCGCGGCGACACGCTCTTCTCGCAGGGCATCCTGCAGGGCTCGGAGAAGGCGGAGCTCCTGCACGACCTGCACCTCCTGACGACCAAGCCGTTCCTCTACGTCTTCAACGTGGACGAGGACGAGCTGACGGACGACGCCTTCAAGGCGGAGCAGCGCGCGCTGGTCGCCCCGGCCGAGGCGATCTTCCTCAACGCGAAGCTGGAGCAGGACCTCGCCGAGCTGGACGAGGAGGACGCCATGGAGCTCCTCCAGTCCGTCGGCGCCGAGGAGCCGGGCCTGGCGATCCTGGCCCGCGTCGGCTTCGACACCCTGGGCCTGCAGACCTACCTGACGGCCGGCCCGAAGGAATCCCGCGCCTGGACGATCAAGAAGGGCGCGACGGCCCCCGAGGCGGCCGGCGTGATCCACACGGACTTCCAGAAGGGCTTCATCAAGGCGGAGGTCATCTCCTTCGCCGACCTCGTGGAGACCGGCTCGGTCGCCGAAGCCCGCGCGGCGGGCAAGGCCCGCATGGAGGGCAAGGAGTACGTGATGCAGGACGGCGACGTGGTGGAGTTCCGCTTCAACGTCTAGCACGTCCGGCGAAAGGCCGTCCGACCTGCGGTGGAGCGGGTCGGGCGGCCTTTGTGGTCCGCAGGGAGTCCGCAGCGTGCTGACTTCGGTCGGCGCGAGGGAGGGCGGCCACGCCGCTTCGTCGAACTGCGGCTGGGCATCGGCGGACTTCACGTGGTCGGAGTCCGGCGGCTGCGGCTACGGCCGGGTCCAGCCGTTGGCGAACTCGCAGGTCAGGTCTGTCCAGTGGCGCTGTTCGGCGGGGGTGTAGCTGGGGTAGCCGAGGCGTCCCATGCCCGTGACCCACTCGTCCCAGAGGCCGTCGGGCTCCGTGAAGCGATCGGCGTGGCGGGTACCAAGGAGGGCGTCGATTCGGAGGAGGGCGCCCAGGGCGGCGGGCTGGTCGTAGTGGAGGTCGGTGCGGGGGAGGTAGCGGTCGAGGTAGGCGGTGAGGATCTCGGCGTCCGCGCGTGTACCGAAGCGAGCCAGGGCGAAGCAGTAGGCGCCGCCGGAGAAGCAGACCTCGCTGGCCAGGAGCAGGTCGCCGATGCGTGCTCGGAACCGTTCGCGGCGGTCGACGCCGATCAGCCAGCCGGCGGTGAGCCGTGCGCGCCATTCGTACCCGAGGAGGGCTTCCAGTTCCTCGTCGTCGATCGCGGCGGCGTCGGCGATCAGGTGCCGGGTAAAGCGTGTGGTGTGCCACCACCGGGGGCCCAGGAACCGCCCGCCGTTCAGTACGAGATAGCGCGGGAGGCCGCCGTACGTCCTCGTCACGTAGCTCTTGACCACATGGCCGTAGCCGACTTCCGCGGGGTGCTGGGACGGCATCGGTCACCTCTCCGGGTGCAGGTCGGTACGGTCGATCCAGGTGGGGGCGCAGAAGATGCTACTGCCGGTGGGAGCTTCGGAGGCTTCCAGTAGGGACCAGGTGCGGGACTCCTCGACCAGGTGCTCCCAGGGCGCGGTCCAGTCGAGTTCCCGGTCCGGTCCAGTTGGGACTACAGGGATTCGGGCGGCATCCGCCGAGCTCCGTCAGGGCCCAGCGGATGCCGCCCGGCTCTCGGTTCAATCGGGCGGGGTGCCCGTTCCGGGCAAGGGCTCGTCTCGGCCGGCGGCCGGGTGGCCCCCGTCAGCTCCGTCGCCGTCCACGGCTGGTCGAGCAGGAGCCTTCCCGGTGCCGGAGTCAGTCGCCCAAGCCGGGTCCGCGGGTCGGACCGGGGCGTTGCTGGTCCGGGGGAAGCTGCTGCGGCTGGGGCGGGGCGGCGCTGTTGCTCTTACGGGCCTGGGGCACGCCCATCTGCCAGAGGTGCGCGTCGGGAGCCCCGCGGCCAGGGGCCGGCTTGGGGGCGGGAGGTTCCGGCTGCTTCGGTACCTGGGCGGCCGGCTCCCGCTGTGGCGCTGTCGGCGCGAGGGTGGGCGCGGGTCCGGGCCCCGGCGAGGGCGCCGGGACGTTCGTGGACTCCGCCGCCGGCCCCGGACGCTTCCATCGGTCGGGGATGTCCGTCCTTCGCTGTACGGCGTTCTCGTCACCGGCCTCTGCCGCCGCCACGGCGCGCGCCTTGAGCGCGCTCTGCCGGGCGATGGGGGAGAAGCCGGGCGCGGCGTTGCCTGTCTCGGCGGGCAGCGCGCGGCCGCCCATCTCGTTCAGCCGCCCCTGGAGGCCCTCCTCCGGCGGAAAGACCTCGCGCGGTAGCTGCCAGGACGCGGCTCCGTCCACGTCGACTCGGTGCTCCTGGCCGTCCTTCGTACGGAAGGTGAGACCGTAGCCGAGGTACTGGTCGTCGCGGTCGAAGCGCAGGTCCCCGCTGATCTCGCCGCCCTGGTCCCGCACGTCGTTCGCCAGCGACTGGACGGCGGCCGGGAGGGGGTTGGTGCGGCCGAGGCTGGCGACGTAGCCGTCGCCTCGTAGTTCCTTCTGCTGAGGCGGTTCGCCCTCCGTGTAGGGGACGCTGAACGACGTCTGCCCGTTCTCGTCCTGGAACGTCTCGATCGCACCGACGCGCGCCTCGATGAAGGTCAGGCGGCCCGACTTCTGATACGTCTCGAGCATTTCCCGGTACTGCACCTGGTGCACCAGAGCGGGCGGCGGGGCCGCGCCGATGATCGTCACCTTCGCCTCGGGGTCCTTCAGCAGGATGATCTCCGCGTTGGCGACGCCGGTCCCTCCCGAACCGGCGACGATCCAGTGTTGGGCGTCCCCCGGGTTGAAGCGGCTCTCCGCGACCTCATCGCCCATGAGCGCCCGGCCCGGCGCCGCCTCTCGGGCCGACTCCCACCGCTGCGTCGCGTCGAGGATGGTGAAACAGTTCTCCATGCGTGCGGCGGGCCCTTCCCCGAGACCCGCCGTCAGGGCATCCCTCAACGGGGAGGACTGCAGAGTGTCGAGCAGGGTCGCAGCGTCTTGACCTCCCCGGTCGGCCCCGGTGAGGCGGGTGCGCAACTCCTCGGCCCCCGCGAGTCCCGCACTCTCCAACTCGCGCAGCCGCTCGCTGATCAGCCGCACGGCCTCACTACGGCTTTCCACGCCGTTCGCACCTCGCGGCATGCCGGGGACCACCTCGGGCGGCAGGCCGGTCGCGACACTGGGAATGCCGTCGCACGCCACGCGCAGAGCCGCACCGCTCGGGTTGCCGTCCCTGTCGAACGGCTGGACCTCGGCCTCCAGCCCGTCCTGCCCGAGCCTCAGCTGCGCATGTCCGTTCACCACCGGTCCCTGGGTGGCCAGCTGGTCCTCCCAGAGGCGTACGGCGTCGATGGACACCCGTTCCCCGGGCTTCGACACCGCCTGGTACGGGTCGACACCCATCCACTGCTGCAGGTCCCGGTCCTGGTCGGCGGACTGGACGATGCCGGCGCCCGGGTCGAGGTGCCAACGGCCCACGCCGTCCACGAGCAGGGCCTCCGGGTTCCGCCCGGCGAGGCTCGCGCCGCCCCCGATCACGACCTGCCGCCGGGGGAGTGCCTCGTCCGTAGTCTCCTGCTGGAGGTTCTCCACGGTGTGGTCGCTGACCTGCGCGCGGTACTCGGCCCACTGGGGAGCGGCGCCTTCCAACGCGTCGCGGGGATAGGGCAACCCGTTCTCGGCGTAGCCCGGCATGGGCATGGTCACTTCACGACGCCCGATGAACGCCTCGACCTGGCGCTGGGCGACGAGAGCGGCGTCGCGGGATGCCTGGAGGGCGGAGGCGTCGGAGGGGTCGAGCTGCTCGATGGGGCGCGCTAGTTCGCGAACCAGGCGCTTCGCGCCGGGCGTGAGGAAGGGCCTCGAAACGTAACGTCGCGTTTGAGCCGTCTCAAGATCGGTTTCGTATGCTTCCCGCTCGGAAGTGGGCGCGACCGGGCGAAGGCCACAGTGGTCGAGCATGGCGGAGAGCTCGGCTCGTGCCCCCGCCCGCTGCAGCTCCGACAGGCCGACGTCGTTGGTGCGCTCTGCGAGCCAGTTCAGTTCGCCGATACGGCCGTGGTCCTGGCTCGACAGTTCCGGCTGTTCACCGATCTCCGCCGCGCGCTCCAGGAGGCTCTCTCGCACTGGTGCCAGTCCTTCACTGGACCGGTCGCGTACAGCGAGGAGTTCCCCGACCTCGTGAGCGAGGACTCGGGTCAGATGCTCGCTGGACAGTCGATCCGACACCTGGACGATGTAATTGTTCGACGTCGTGTTCGCCACGGAATTGGCAACCATCCCCGTCGGCATGGGGATGGAGTCCAGCCAGAGAGTCACCTCCCTGCCGTGGCTGTCCGTGAGGACGGTGAACTCCCGCCCGTCCTGCTCGGTGCGCCCGGGTCGGGTCGCTCCGAAGCGCTCTCCCATGACAGCCCGCGCGACACGGTTCAATTCGCTGTTGGCTACTGCTATCAGTGCTGCCTGCTGGGCGAGAAAGTCGGCGGCGGGGGCTGATTCGCCCTCCGGGGCCAGCATGTCCGCCTGCAAGCGGGGATCAGTGGACCTGTTCACGTGATGCTCCCCCGTGCTCTTCTCTTCGCATTCATCGAACAGACCGTAAGATCATGTCATGTTGACAGCGCGCTCCTCGTTCGAAGCACACCTGTACATGGATCTGCACCCTTGCACCTGCGGTTCCGGCGACTTCGACCGCCAGCACCGACTGGAGCTGCACGGCGACGACATGGTGGCCGTGTACGAAGGCGCGTGCAGGCAGTGCGGGACGACCCGCCGTTTCGCCTTCCGCATGGCCGAGGAGATTCCCCCGCCGCCGCCGGCTTTCGGTGGTTCACGGCCCTCCGAGATCATTGATCCCGGGGAATTCGCCGATGTCGCCTTCCGTATCTCGGAATCCGTCGGTCTTCGACTGCTCAACTCTCCCAAGAGTGAGCACTACAAGCTGCGCGACACGGTTGCCTACACCGTCGCGGCCTTCGAGGAGATCCTCAAGTTTCTCCCTCCGGGCGAGGATTCCGTGCCGTCCAGTGCCTTTACCTCCGAGGTGGGCAAGGCCCAGTACCAGCGCGAACCGGGGAACTTCGACCGGGACATCCTCGAAGGAAACGTCGAGGAAGCGCGTGCCGTCCTCGCCAACATCGACAAGGCCGGCGGCCCTCCGAGCGAAGCGAACTGACCCCCGGGGCGGCGAGGCTCTCGCCCCGCCGCCCCGGGGGTCAGCGGTGTCGTCAGCGCCTCGCGCCCGGGTCGAACTTCGCCAGGGACGCCGAGACCGACTGGGCGTACGGGCCCTCCCACCAGGGGATCGTCTCCACCAGGACCGGCTTCGTGCCCGAGGCCAGGACCAGGGCGCGGCCCGGGGGCATCGAGCCCAGGTCCGAGACGTGCAGGACGCGTTCGCGGCGGACCGACTCGTTGACCGTGCGGTTGCCCGACCAGTGGCCGTGCTCCGATTCGCGGGTCGTGGAGTACTCGCGCAGCTCGTACTCGCCCGCCAGGTCCGACAGGTCGCCCAGGAAGCGGGTGTCCGAGACACCGCCGCCGTACACGCGGACGTTGGCGGCCGACCAGAGCTTCTCCATGCCGCGGTCGCCCCACACCTCGACGCCCTGCGCCCAGGACTGGAGGATCGTCATGAGGATGATGCCGCGCGAGCCGTAGTGCGAGTACAGGTCGGGCAGGGCCCGCCAGCGGCAGACGTTCGCCGCCTCGTCGA
This sequence comes from Streptomyces sp. NPDC013457, assembly GCF_043089925.1. NCBI lineage: Bacteria > Bacillati > Actinomycetota > Actinomycetes > Kitasatosporales > Streptomycetaceae > Streptomyces > Streptomyces sp. NPDC013457. The sequence continues at coordinate 138,850 of NZ_JBICBL010000005.1, read as the reverse complement.
GGACGCCGACCAGAGGCAGGGGGAGCCGGCCGCCGCGCTGGGTGGTGGCGTACTCCTCGGCGGCCTCGACCGTCGCCACCGTCAGGGCCGTGACCAGCGGGCCCGCCGAGTCCGTACCCTCGCGGGAGAGGGAGTAGAGCGTACCCGGGGTACGGACGAACTCGTGCGGGTTGAACTGCGGGCGCGTGTCCTCCGGGCCGTTCGGCGTGACCCACTTGTTGATCTCGGGGTTGATCAGGCACGACGCCATCTGCTGGGCCACGCCGTAGATGCCGCTGCGCTGCTTGTCGGGGGCGGTGATCACGCCGTTCAGCGCGTCGGCCGGCATGGTGTGCCCGGCGCCGCGCAGGATGCGCTCCGGGGTGTCGTCCTTGGGGTTCGACAGCCAGGTGTAGACCTGGGTGATCGAGGCCTTCCCGGTGGCCGCCGCCAGGAGGAGGTTCGCCAGGAGGTCCTGGCCGGCGGGGTCGAAGAACGCGTCGGTGGAGGCGTTCGGGTCGCGCGAGCCGGACGCGAAGTGGTCCGCCAGCTTGCGGGCCTTCGCGACGTCCGTGACGTACGACAGCGGGTTCCACCACCACTCCGGCGGCTCGGTCGCCACCTGCTGCGGGTCGAACACCCAGACCGGGCCGAGGGCCTGGCGCGGGCCGCGCGTGGCGTCCACGATGTCCCGCTTGTTGGAGGTCACGAGCACCGCGCCGGGGCCGTCGAGGATCGCCGGGATGGCGCGCCGCGTGGTCTTGCCCGTACGCGGACCCCAGATGTCGACGTGCATGTCCTCGTAGGAACCGAACAGCGGCTGCTTGCCCTTCACCGAGCGGCCGATGAAGACACCAGGGACCCGGCTCTGTACGCCCAGGCGCTCGGCGATGGCCGCCGCGCCCTTCATCGTCAGCTTGCCGAGCTGCTCACCCTTGGCCAGGTGCTGGGCGGCCGTGTCGACGTCCGGCTTCCGCTTCGCGCGCTGACGCAGTCGGTAGGCCCAGAGGACGAGGATGAGGAGCAGCACGGCCTCGCCGGCGGCGATGGCGCTCGCCGCGCTGCCCGGCCACGCGTAGTCGCTCTTCGCGAGGGCCACCGCGAACGAGAAGGGGTTGCCCGGCGGGGCCGGTGCGTCGTCGAAGGACGCGCCGAGGTGGGCGGCGCCCCAGGCGCCGCACAGCACGACCAGTACGACGGCGACGAGACCGGCTATCTCGTACGTCCAGTCGTCCTCGGCGCGCGGCTTCTTCTTCTGCTCAGCGGCCATCTCTCTTCCAGACCTTCCTCACGTCATGCATCTTTGTGACCGCCGGCCTCCGCCGGGTTGGTACCGGCCGGGATCGGCACCCGGAACACGCCGGTGATCTCGCCCTGTACATCCCAGGTGCTGAACTCGACGTTCTTGTCCTTGCGCGGTGCGTGCAGGATCTTCTTCGTCTTCGGGTCCCAGATGATCCCGACGTGCTCCGAGCCGTTGCGGCCCGGGCGGAAGAAGATCAGGTCGCCCGGCTGCGACTTCGACAGGTCGACCTCGGACGCGGCGAGCTTGTCCTCCTGGACGTACGTCGTCGCCCCGATGTTGATCTTGCCGCCGCTCGCCTGGTAGTACGCCCACTGCGTGAAGCTGGAGCAGTCGAACGACACCGGGCTGTCGCCCTGCAGGCGCGGCGCGCCCCACACGTACGGCAGGCCGATGCCCCGCTGAGCCCAGCCGAGCGCCGCGCGGACCACCGGGTCGTTGGAGTCCGGCAGGACGCCCGTCACTCCGGCGCCGTCGGGGGCGACCGGGGTGCCGCCGCTGCCCTTGGCGCACTCGGCGTACTCGGCGTCCCGCCCGTCGCCGTCGCCGCCGCCCGGCACGCCGCCGTAGTCGGGGCTCGCGGAGATCTTGCCGTCCAGCCAGGCCTCGGGGTCGACCATGCCGGGGCCGTTGTCCTGGCCGCCGACGAAGGGGTTGTCGACGCCGGGGACGCGGACCTCCCAGTGGAGGTGCGGTCCGCTGGTGTTGCCGGTCATGCCGACGGCGCCGATCCGGTCGCCGCGCTTGACCTGGTCGCCGACCTTGACGTCGAACCGGGACTGGTGGGCGTACTGGGTGATGACGCCGTTCGCGTGCTGGATGTGGGTCTCGTTGCCGTAGGCGCCGCCGCTGCCGGCCTTCACGATCTTGCCGTCGGCCGGGGCGTAGATGGCGGTGCCGACAGGGGCCTCCAGGTCGAGACCTGTGTGGTAGCCGAGGCTCCACATGCTGCCCTGCTTCCGGTACTTGGTGCCGACCTTGTACGTGCCCTCCTTCAGCGGCCACTGCCAGTCCTTGCCGGACGAGGGGGCGGGCTCCAGCGGAGCGGCGGCGAGGGACAGCGGCACCATGCCGGATCCTCCCTGGGCGTCCTCGAGCCGGTAGGAGGCCGCCATCGCCTGCGTGGTCGTCGCACCGTCGCCCTTCAGTGGCGGCGTGGACCAGGAGCGGGCGGGGGAACTCGCGATGCTCAGGGCCGTGTTCGGGTCGGCGTTGTTGCCGATGGGCTCCGGGATGTCGGACTGCTGTCCGAGCGTCGGGAAGGTGGGGTTCTTGTCGACGGTGGCCTTCAGATGCGCGTACCAGTCCTGGATCAGGTCCTTCTCGCCCGTGAGGTTGCCCCGGTAGCGGGCGGCCTGCGTGAGAACGACGCGCATGTAGATGGTGTTGCTGGGGCGGGAGCCCGAGTACCGCATCAGCGCGTTCCAGGCGTTGGTCTCCGCCTTCATCGCGTGCAGGAAGTTGGCGGCGGCGAAGGCCGCGTCGTCGATGTTGTACAGGTCCTTCTTGCCGTCGCCGTTGCCGTCGGCGCCGTAGTCCTTCCAGGCGGGGTGACCGAACTGGAGGATGCCCATGTATCCGGCGCTGTTCTTGCCGCCGGGCGCGGCCGAGGGATCCTGCCCGTACTTGGTCTCCTGGTACATCTGCCCGACGATGAGCGTCCAGTCGAGCCCGTCGTAGCGGGCCGCCGCGCGCATGGCGGCGAGGATCATCTTCGGGGGTATCTCGTTCCGTGCCGTCTCGCTGGGCATGTACATCTTGCCCGCCGGCATGATCGGCGAAGTGGCAGCCGCGTCACCGGTGTTGCCGGCCTGGGTGTTCTCGCCGTAGTCGCCGCAGGCCGCGGCGGCGACACCGCCGCCCATGCCGCCGATCAATCCGCCGATCAGGACGAGGATGACGAAGCCCAGGCCGCCGATCGGCAGCAGTCCGCCGCCGCCGAGGAGCAGCCAGAGCTTGAGGTTGCTCTTCTTCCCTCCACCGGGGCCCTGTCCGCCGCCTCCCCGCGCGTTCTGGGCGACGTTCTTGGCGGCCTTGGCCGCCTTGGCGACCTTCGCCGCCTTTGCAGCGGCCGCGAGAACGGCTGGAGCCACCATGGGTGCCTACCCTCCCGCCTGGTCGGACGAGCCCACGTTGCCGAGGCCGAAGAGGGAGACCGAGGAGACCTTCCACGCGCCGCCGCCGGTGTCGCGCACCGTCACGAGCCAGGAGTTGCTCTCCGTGCCGCTCTCCTTGCCGTTCTCGTTCCGGGTTGCCTTCACCTCGACGAGGCTGGAGACCGACTTGCCGCCGCCGCGTACGAGATCGTCGGCGACCATCGCGTCGCGGACCACGGTGGCCGTGCCGCGCGAGGTGCACTTGGCGGCAACGCAGGTCGCCCACGTCTTGCCGGTGGGCAGGGCCGTGTCCTGCTTCAGCTGCCGGTCGGCGACGGTCAGCGCGAGGAGCGGCTCGGCCCAGGCAGCGCTCTTGTCGGCGTACGTGTACGTGTTGAGCCCGACCATGTACTCGGTCATCCGCTGGTGCGCCGAGGCGGCCTCGGCCTCGGTGAGGATCGGATCGACCGCGTTGGCGTCGCCCGAGGGCTTGCCGTCGGAGGAGCCGGACGCCCCTGTGTTCCCGCCGGAGGGCGCGGAGGTGGCGGACGAGCCCCCGGTCGCCTCGCCCGAGGAGTCGTCGTCCCCGTCGAAGAGGATCAGCACCACGAAGGCGCCGATCATCAGGAGCCCCAGAATCGCCAGGGCGAGTGCCGCAGTTCGCTTGTTGTCGGCAGGTGACTCCACCGTCCCGGGCCTCCCTCAGTCAAGGTTGCCGGGTCACGGTAGGGGGAGAGGCGGGCGGGCGATCACCTGTTTTCCCGGATGGGGAAAGCGGGGGAGCGGTCGAGGAAAGCTGAGGAATTCGTGTGAACGGAAGAGGCCGAGGGGACGTGTGGGGAATTGGTGCAGGCGGGCCGGGCCGGGTCTTCACCGGCCGGCCGTCGCGCGTCGCCGTCGGCACCTGCCGGTCGTTCCCCGGTGAGACGTGACCAGGCCTCCGCGGCACGGGTGAGGACGGCGCTCTTCTGGGACGGGTCACCGGCCTTCACGTGCCAGGCGTAGTGGCTCACGCTCTGGACGCCCCGGAGAGTGCCCAGCCCGATCGTGAGGTGCACCCCCGTGCGGGTGCGCACGGTCAGGCTCTCGCGCTCATGGACCGGGACCTCGTACTCCCAGCCGTACGTGTCGAACAACCGCCGGAACTCCGGCCCTCCGAGCTGCGGCAGCCCCTGCCACGCCGGCAGCCTTTCCACCGCCAGCGCGTCCCGCAGCTCGGCAGCCAGGTCCTGAGGGGTACGCCCTGTCATTTCTGTCGACACCCCGATTCCCCGGTCAGCTGAGGAGGATCCCGAGGAGCAGAAGAACCACCACGACCGCGCCCATGATCAGGCGGGCCTTCGGGTCCTCGCGTTCCCAGAGGTCGTGGACGACGGCCCAGCCCGTCAGCCGGGCGGCGCGGCCGTCGTGGATGCTCGTGGCGGAGGACTGGGGGGCGTCCGCCACGTCGGGGGCCTCGGGGGTGTCCGGGGCCAGGTCCCCCGTGATGCCCTGCTGCTCCTGGGCCACGACCACCAGGCCCTCGAGGAGTTCGGGCATGGTGTTCGGGGTGAGGGGGTATGCGACAGTGCCGAACTCGGTCTGGAAGCAGAGGCGGGACTGCCAGGGGTTGCCGGGTTCGTAGCCGTCGATCCAGGCGTGCTGGGCGTTGTACATGGGTACGGGTGCGGCGGGCGCCGCGGGTGGCACGGGCACGGCCGGTGCGGCGGCGTGCTGAGGTCCTGCGGTCTGGTCGCTCAACTCTCGTCCTTGGCAAGGTCGGGGACGGTACGGCGCGGCCCGGTGCGCGGGCACAACCCCCGCATTGTGCCGAGCCTCCGGGAACTAGGCCGGGAGGTGTCGCTCAAGGGACATCTCCGCTTTCCTCGCTTCCTCGTCGTTTTCCTCGTCCTTTCCCCGGCGAGGAAACGGCGGTGTTCCCGTCCGGTCCGTTTGCCACACTGCCCTCCGCACCTGGCCTCACCAGGGCCCGCCGCGTCCGAATCCGGCCGGCCGGGGATCAGGGGATCACACGCGGGGGGAGACCGAGCCGATGACGGACCACAGCAGTCCCGCCGGTGGTGCCGGCGAGAGCCAACCGCCCGCGCAGCCGGGCCAGTTCGGGCCGCCGCACACGGCCGCCGGACAGCAGCCGCACGCACCGCAGCAGCAACAGCAGCAGCAGACCCAGCAGCCTCAGCAGGCGCCGGGCCAGCATCAGCAGGCACAGCAGCACCAGCAGGCACAGGGCCAGGCGCCGTACGGATACCCGGCGGTGCACGCTCCGGCCGCGCCCGCCACTCCTGTCACGGCCCAGCCGCCGATGGCGTCCGAGGCCGCCCGTGCCCAGGTCGCCGCCGCGTGGACGCGACGCGCCCCGCAGGCGGCCGTACCGCCCGCCCAAGCCGCCGTACCGGCCCTTCCGCCTCGCCAGGGCTCGTCCTCGGACGCCGCGAAGCAGAACAAGAAGGACCGCCGCGAGCAGGCCAGGGCCGAGCGGAAGGCCGCGTACGAGGCGAAGAAGGCCGAGCGGGAGAGCCGTAAGCGCGGTGGAGTACCGGCACTGGCACCCGCGCCCGGCGCCGCCGCACCGGTAGGCACCGCCGCGCCCGTCGGTGCCGCAGCCCCCGCGGGCGCCGGGAACGCCGCACCCCCCGCGTCAGTCTCGCCGTCCTCCGCGCGTGCCGGGTTCGACGTACCCCGCCCCGGTGGCCGGCTGCCCGCGACGGGCCGCGGTACCCACGTCGCCCTCCGCGCCACCCTGCTCTTCACCACCTGCGCATTCGCGCTCGGTTCGTGCGGGGTCGTCGGCCTGGCGATCGGGAAGTCCTCCAGTGCGCCGACGGCCGCGCTCGGCAAGAAGGACGTCCAGAAGTACCGGCTCACCGAGTTCCCCACCCAGGCGGCGGGGACGTTCGCGGAGAAGTACGCGACGCTCTGTCTGACGTACGACCCGAAGACGGCAGAGCAGCGCCGCGACGAGCTGGCGCGCTACGCCACGTCCGGGGTGGACCGCGACTGCGGTTGGAACGGTCAGGGCACGCAGAGCGTGACCGGCGCCGTCTGGGACGGCAGCGTCGAGGACCTGCCCGAGTACGGGAAGAACGGCCGCTACTTCGGCGTGCAGGTCACTCTCTCGACCGGACGGGTCACCACCGTCTCCGTGCCTGTGTACGTCGCGAATCTCGCGGCCGGCTCGGGGCTGCGGGTCGTCGGCGACGTCGGCGAGATGCCGTTGCCCGGCCGCGGCACCGCGCCCGAGGTGGACCGGGGCGACGAGATCGTCGACGACGCGCTCTCGGACCAGCTCAAGGCGCAGGTCCTGCCCGGCTACTTCACGGCCTGGGGTGCCTCCGACACCACCTCGATGTCCCGGTTCACGGCACCCGACGCCACGCCCGCCGCCACCTCCGGGCTGGCCGGCGCGCTGTCCGCGCCCCAGGTCCAGACGGTCGAGGCGCTGGCCCCGGCCGGTACGGACGACAGCGGCGCGATCACGTACAAGTACGGGCAGTCCGTGCCGGTGCGGGTGATGGTCGTCTGGGGCGGGGCAGGTGCAGGTGCCGAAGGCACGCCTGGCCAGGAGACCACCCCGCAGGTCAAGCGCTCCTATCGGCTGACCGTCGTGAACACCGCGCAGGGCTGGTTCATCAAGGACATCCGCGGCGCGATCCTCGACCCGGCTGGCGGGCAGGGTGACGCCTCTACCGACGCCCCGAGCGCCACGCCGGCGCCCGGGCAGCAGACCCCACCGGCCGGCGGTACCGCCACTCCGCCGCCCGCGACCGGCGCGGCCAAGCCACCCGCCACGAAGCCGGCCAGCAAGCCGGCCGCCGGCAAGCCCCAGCCGCCCAAGCCCTGACGGGGCGTGGCTCTCCGGGAGCCGTCTTCCCGGGCGCGGCCCGCCTCTTGCCGGACCCTTCCGACTTTCCCGCTCTTCCTCTCACGACCCCCAGAACCGAAAGGACACCCCATGTACCTGGCAGCGACCTCGCTGGAGGGCATGTTCGGCGAGATCCAGGAGATCCTCACGACCATCGGAACGATGGTCGCGGTGATCGCCCTGCTCATCCTCGGCATCCGGATGCTGCTGTCCATGAAGCGCGGCGACGGCATGCGCGAGGCCTTCCAGGGCTTCGGCATGATCGCGCTGGCAGCCCTGATCATCGGTGGCGCGACCGGTCTTGCCGGTGTGCTCATCGAACTCGGCAAGCAGGTCGGCGGCGACGGCAACTGAGCCACTCGGCCGGGACCGTGCGGTCCCGGCCGCCGGATGGGCCACAGCCGACGAGAGAGGGGGAGTGACCCATGGCGCAGGAAGTGAACGGCGAGCCGGAGCCGATGGTCGCCTACGACCACACGGATCTGCTCAACCGTCCCAAGCGCATCTGGAACTGGGGCAACATCCCGCTTCCCGGACTGCTGCTGCCCGCGCTCGGCGCGGCGTTCGGCTTCGGTGTGGTGTGGATGGTGGCGTTGCTCTCCCTCTCCGCCTTCGTGCCCATCCTCGGCATGTCGGTGATGACGGCGGTGCTCTACTTGGGACCGCCTGTCGGCGTCTATTTCGTCTGGGGCCGGCCGCTCCCCTCCGCCCTCACCCTCAGCCAGCAGCTGGTTGTCTGGGCCGACTACTGGTGGCAGCCCAAGCGGCTGCAGGGCCTGGCCGCCGACCGTGAGCCGGAGCAGCTGCACTGGCAGGTGATCCTCTGGCAGCCGGGTTCGCGGCGCTGGCAGCAGAGTTACGAGCAGGCGCTCGCCGAGGCGGCGCGCCACGGATCGTCGTACGCCGGAACGGGCCCGGTGATCCCCGCGCCGTCAGCCGTACCCACCGCAAGCTCACCCTCCTCCGAGACCGCAGGATGACCCTTCCATGTTCATGATGATCCTTCTGGGCGGGGCGGTCGCCTTCTTCGTGATCGCCATGATCATGGCCGCCTCCTCCTCCAAGACCAAGGCCGCCAACGGCGGCCAGGGCGACGGAAAGCGGGGCTCCGGCTCCGGCAACCGGGGGAAGTCGCAGGGCGACCGGGCGAAGACCCGGCGCGAGGAGATGCGGCTGCCGTACCGCTACGCCGACGACATGATCTTCGTGCACGGCGACTCGGTGTGGACCGGCATCGTCCTGCCCACCTCGATCGACGAGTACCTGAACGCCACCGAGCTCCAGGCCATGGCCGAGGCGCCGGCCCGTGCGCTGCTCAACCTCGCGCGCGGCGACCGGAACGTCGAGTGCCACTACCGCAAGGTGTACCGGCCGATCACCGCCGTCGGCTGGGCCGAGGAGCTCAACGCCGTCGCCTGGGACCCGACCGAGAACTACAAGGCGTACAACTTCCGCAAGGCCGAGTACCAGGAGCGCATCGGCGCGATGCGCGAGCGGAACATCCTCCTGGTCAAGCTGGGCTCGCTCAAGCGCGGCTCCGGCGACGGCAGCGGTGTGCTGCCCGGCGGGGACGACCCGGTCGAGGACCTCGCCCTGTCCCGAGCCCTGACGGGTACGGCCGACAAGGCCGCGGCCGCCGCGACCGGTGTGCACGGGGAGTACCTGTCGCCGGTCCTGCTGGCCCAGTGGACGCAGGTCGCGCGCGAGGTGCACGAGAGCCTGGAGAGCCTCGGCGGAGCGCCGCTGGCCCGCGAGGAGCTGGTCTGGCTGATCCGCAAGCCGCTCCACGGCGACCTGCCGGTGCCGCCCGAGCCGGTGCTCGGCTCGCGGTCCTGGGGTCCGGACCAGTTCGACCTGGTGGTCGACTTCTCCGGCGAGAACCGCAAGACGCACATCGTGCTGCACCAGTACGACGAGGTCACCGGCGAGCAGCACACCAGCTACACGACGACGCTGGTCGCCGCCAACTGGCCTACGGAGACCCGGTTCCGGCAGTCGACCGCCTGGGCGCGGTACGCGGCGCAGAACGTGGAGTTCCCGGTCGAGATCGACATGCGCTTCACGCTCATCCCGTACCTGAAGTTCAAGGACCGCGCCGGGAAGATGAGCGGCAACCTGGTCGACGAGATGAACGACATGGCCAACTCGGGCCGTTCCCCGGACACCCGGCTCGCCAACCAGGTCACCCGTGCCCAGCACCTCGTGGACGACATCGAGGAGCACAAGATGCCGGGGATGGAGGCGCAGATCCGCTTCACCATCTCCGCGTCCGATCCGACGGAGCTGGAGCGGCGGCGCCGCATCCTGGAGATGCAGTTCAAGCAGGACCTGAAGGTGACGCTGCTGCGCCCGACGCGTCAGCAGTGGCGGCTGCTCCAGTCGCAGCTGCCGGGCAACGCGCCGAAGCTGCCGATCGCGCCGTACCTGCGGCTGCAGGAGGTGGAGCAGCTCGGCGCCGGGCTGCCGACGGCCGGTACGGAGCTGGGCGACAACCCCGAGCAGCGGTCCGGCAAGAAGCTGGGCTGGGTGGGCAACCTGGTCGGCTGGGCGGGCAAGATGCCGGTCCACTACTCGCTGCACGTGGGCCCCGCCCGTAACGACGGCGGTGGCCTCGCCATCGTCGGCGCGTCCGGTGGTGGAAAGTCCTCGCTGGCGCTGCAGAAGTTCTACGAGGAGTCGGAGTCGGGCGTCCGCTGCCTGGTCATCGACCCGAAGACCGACTTCGCGCAGCTCTGCTACTACCTGGGCTACGGCGCCCAGGTGAACGACCCCGATTTCGCGTCGGACGCGGAGCGGGGCGTGCTGGGGACGCCGGAGAGCCGGTTCCAGCCGGTCAACCCGGAGTTCTGGGCGGAGACGGAGGTCGTCGACCTTCTCAAGGGCCAGGCGGGCGTGCTCGACCCGTGGGTGATCGCGCGCGACGTGCCGTCGGGCCGGCTGTTGGCCGAGTCGATGCTGCGGGGCTTCCTCGGTGACGAGGACTACCAGCGCGTGCGTCTGCCCGTCATCGAGGCGATGGCGACGGTCGTCGGCTGGTACAACTCGGCGATCCGACAGGCGACCGAGCAGGGCCTGAGCGCCCGGGACGCCGAGGCGCAGGTGCCGAGGCCGACGCTGTGGAACGTCGTCGACGAGGTGGTGCGGGCGTACGAGCACGCCCTCGCGACGAACGACCGCGAGGCGGCGAAGGACCTGAAGCTGGCACAGATGCTGCTGACGGAGCTGCGGACGCTGCCGTACGCGCGACTCGCGTTCGCGGAGAAGCCGCAGACGCTGTCAGCGATGCGCAAGCGCCGTACGGTCATCACGCTGCGAGGCTTCCAGTCGCCGGCGGCCTCCGACCCCCGCAACTGGAACCCGGCCGAGCGGCTCGCGGCGACCGCGCTGATGGCGGTCGTCGAGCTCGGCAGCCAGATGCTCGACGTCGGGTACGAGAAGAATCCGGTGACGGGTGAGATCGGGCTCCGTCCGAAGGCGCTGTTCGTCGACGAGGCGTACGTCGTCACGGCGACGGAGAGCGGCCGGGACCTGATGCGACGGGCGCTCAAGCAGGGCCGTTCGTACCTGGCGGTCACCGTGCTGATCACGCAGCAGGCGATCGACCTGGTCCAGATCGAGGACTCCGAGGCGCGCAGCGGTGGCGCGAACCAGATTCACACGGTGTTCGCGTTCAAGCAGAAGTCCGCCCAGGAGGCGTCCCTCGTGGCACCGTTGCTGGGCCGTCCGGAGTCGGACGCGAAGGTGGTGGCGGCGCTCCAGGAACTCCGCACGGGTGTCTGCCTCCAGCGCGACGCCGACAAGCGTGTCGGGACGGTGGCGGTGGACCTGGTCTTCAAGGAGATCCTCGCCGCCACGGACACCAACGGCACGACCCGCCCGTCGAGGCAGGGCGTGAACCCGCCACTGAGCGTGTGGGACTGGACGTTCCTCCAGGAGGTCGACGACCCGGACCCGACGCCCGTGCAGGAAGCGTCGGCCGCGGTCTGACCTGCCCGGCCACCCGAATCGACCGAATCGACCCCGAGGAGCATCCCGATGCGTCTGACCAAGAACCTCGCTGCCGGAGCCGTCGCGCTCGTCGCGCTCGCGACCCTGACGGGCTGCGGCGGGAGTGACGAGGGTGGCGACGCGGCCGCCGGTGGTGGCCTGAGCAGTCTGCCGAAGGCGGAGACCATGGCGGACGTCCAGAAGGCCGTCCAGGAGCGCGGAGAGGACTGCAGTCCGCTGGAGTCGAGCCGCGAGGGGCACACCTACATGAAGGACGAGGCGGAGGATCCCGCCTGGGGCATCAAGGAGCGAGCTGTCTGCTTCGACAGTGGGGGCAGCTCCGTCACGGTGCTGCTCATCGGTGACATGACCAAGTTCCAGGAGTCCTTGGCCAAGGGCGGCGGCAGCTTCACGGTCGGTCAGAACTTCGCCCTCGCCGGCGAGAGTGACGGCTTCGGCGCGACGCTGAATCAGGGCGGTCTGCTGACGTTGTCGTGCAACCAGGGCAAGCGCGACAGCGTGCCCAGCGGCTACGAGGTCCACGACAGCCAGGTCAAGGGTTGCTTCACCACCAACCACAACGCGTAGCCGCTACCGCTCCGGAATCCCGGACCCCCGGAAGGAAATCGATACCCGTGCGCCGTAGGGCCATGTCACGCGGAACCCGTACCGTTCCCCGTTCACCGGGCAGACTGGTGCGCGGTGCCGGACGGTTCGTCAGAGCCGGCCTGTTCCTGGTTCTCGCGCTGTTCGCGCTGACGTTCTCCGTCCCGAGCACGGCGCAGGCCATCGACCTCAACCTGAGCTGCAAGATCACGGGGGACGACGGATACAGCCACGACAGCCCGGGTGCGAGCGGTGAGTCCATCATTCCGGCGGTCCAGCAGTGGTCGGACTCGGGTCAGACCGGTGAGGACATCAACGACACGTCGGGGATGATCACAGGCGCCGTCAAGATGCCCAACTCCCCCGACAGGTACACGTTCTACGAGATGAACGGTATGCGGGGGATGGTCTGGACGACCACCTTCAAGGGCCGGGGCGACGCCTCTCGCAAGAACGGCGAGGACGACACCGGTGCCGACAAGTGCTCGGTCATGGACTTCGTCAACAACGGCGTGGCCAACATGGTCTTCAACGGTACGAAGATCCTCTCGCGCTCGGCCATCTCCATCAAGGAACTGGCATCCAACCCCAGCCCCCTCAAAGGCCTCTATGAGGGGCGCAACAACGCCGTGACGACGCTGGAGGACAACGTCTTCCGCCCGGCGGTGCCCGTCATGATCCTTCTCACCGGTATCTGGGTGTTCACCAAATGGCGCAAGCAGGAGATGCGTGAGGTCTGGTCAGGTGTCGGATGGGCCTGTCTGACGACCATCGCCGTCATCGCCCTTCTCGCCGGTGGTGGCGACAACAGCAACTACAACAAGTTCATCAACCAGGCCGACTCCGGCATCGCCGACTTCAACTCGAGGCTGGCCGAGGTGGTCCTGGCGGGCGTCTCCGGCAAGATGCAGCCGCCCTGTGACCTCGCCGACACGGAGGAGTACAACCGAGGACTCCGGTCCTCCAGCTGCGCGATGTACGACACCCTCGTCTTCCGGCCGTGGGCCCTCGGGCAGTTCGGCGAGAGCGGCGCGAACTGCATTTTCCGGAAGGACGGCGGGGCCAAGGTCAACAAGGGCGTGTGCGACCTCGGCAGCGCCAAGGGCGAATGTGACTTCGGAAAGGGGGTGCGCTGCGAGGACCTCCGGGTCAAGCAGGCCGTGTCGCAGTCGACGACGAACTTCGACCAGTACCCGCTCCAGGGGGACAGAAAGGACATCGACAAGGAGGTAGAGCAGTGGATGCCCATCCGGATCGACGTCGCGGGCGGCTACGGACTGGGCTATCCGGACAAGACCCCTCGCGTCGCCGACCAACACGTCTACCCGGTTCCCTTCAATGACTGGGCAGGTCGCAACGCCGGGGGCCGGGTCGGGCTCGCCTTCTACTCCCTCGTCGCCGCCCTCATCGTCGGCATCATGGTCATCGTGCTCAGCGCCCTCACGCTGCTCTGGCACGCGGTGACCCTGATCCTCATCATTCTGCTCCCGCTGGTCGCCACGCTCGGCATCCACCCTTCCCAGCAGAAGCTGCTCAAGGGCTGGCTGCAGACGTTCATCCACAGCTTCGTGCTGCGAGCCGGCTTCGGCATCATCCTGACCGTCCTGCTCCTGCTCTACCAGATGATCCTGCCCGCCCGGATTCCCCTGGGCATGCAGCTCCTCATGCTCCTCCTCGTCACCGTCGCCGTCGTGATGATGCTCAAGCGCCTCATCAGCGGGGAGTTCAGCCCGAAGATCGCCGGCGCCGCCGACCTGGGCGTCGGGGACATGCCGGGTGCCGTCGCCGGGAAGGCCGTGCCGATGGTCGGCTCCGTCGGTCAGACTGCCGCCAAGGGCACGGGACGCGTCGCCGGTAGCGTCGCCCGTGGTATGGACAACGCTCTGCTCAAGGGACGCCTGCGCAAGGGTGGTTGGATCCCGCAGAACAACTCTGCTCGACGCCAGCGCAAGACCGAGCGCGAGGCCCGGGTGATTCACAACGACTCGTTCAAGCAGGCGGAGGAGAGGACCAAGGAGCGCGAGGCGAACGCGTCGGACCAGTCGCCTGCGTCGCAGGGAGCCCGCCGTACCGGCCGGGTCAGCCAGGGCAACACCACTCCGCCCCCGGCCGCCAACCCGACGCCCACCGCCGCACCTACGCCCCAGCAGGGCGTGCCGCAGCAGGCCGCACCGCCGGCCGAGACGCCCCGGCCGGCCCGTACGCAGCCGATGCAGCAGCCGGTGACGCAGCAGCCCGCGCAGCCGAACCCGCCGCAGCTGCCCCCGCAGCGGCCGCCGGGTGACGACAACCGCATGCCCCGATAGGAGGACCGTTCATGTCACGTACCGACTCGGTCGTCGAGGCCGTGCGGCGCCTTGTCCGGCAGGAGAAGAGCGACGCCTGGGCCGTCCGGCTGCTGCCCAGGCTCGTCTTCGGGATCGCCGGGGCGTACACGCTCTTCATCCTCGCCTCCTCCTCGATGAGCTCGTTCGTCACGATCTGCGCGCTCCTGGTGCTCGGCCTGCTGGTGTTCCTGCTGCGCAAGCGCGGTCAGTTGCTGCTGGCGATCGGGTCGACGGTGGTGACCGCCGCGTTCGCGGGCTATCTCGCGGCCGTGGCGGACATCGCCCGGGGTATTCCGGCCGGATGGGTGAGCGGGCAGGCCGTGTTCGGGCACTGGGCGATCGCCGGGATGGCGCTGCTCGGCGCGTGGATGGTCAAGGACCATCCCGGGCGGCGCGGGCTCACCGTCGTGATCGCCGATGTCGTCCTCCTCGTGGCAGCGGGGCTGGGTACGGTCGCGCCCCCGGTCGCCGTGCCGCTCGGATTCGCCGGTGTGGTCGCCGTTCTCATGGTCCGGGGCGGGGGCGCAGCGGCGCTCCGCCGGGCCGTGCGGCGCGTAGCGAGACGTGCCAAGGGAGCCTGATGTCACATCAGATCAGTTCTGAGCAACATGGTTACAGTTCGGAACGGCTTTGCTGTCGCCATTTGCACTGCTCTAGAGTCCCCAGGTATCAAAAATTGCCACGGGGGGCACTTACATGGTCACCACCATGCGCAGGACTCACTCTGCGACCATATCCGGAACGCCAGGCACGGCCGCCGCTCCACTGCCCTGCCACCGCCGGCCGGACATCTTCCGCCATCCGCTCCTGGAGAACCCGCCCGTCAGCGCGGCCGAGCTGCCCATCCAGGGACGGCGGCTCCAGGCGCTCGCCCATGCGGCACGGCAGCTCTGCGCCTCCTGCCCGGTCCGGCGGGAGTGCCTGCGGGACTCCGTCCTCCGCCCGGACCCGGGCGGGTACCTCGCCGGCACCACCGAGCAGGACCGCCGGCTCATCCGCCGCCGGCTCGGCATCGGCACCCCGCACGGGGACCTGACGGCCCCGGTGGATCCCCGACAGGGGGCCGTCGGCCTCGGCGAAGGCTTCGACGCCGAACTCGAGGCCGTACTGGACGCGTTCGCGCCGGGGCGCACCTCCCGGAGCTCTCGCCCGCGTACGCAGGGCCGACCGGGACCGCGGTCGGTGGTCCCACCTCAGAAGACACATCACGTAGCAGAGGAATCAATGGCGGCGCCGGCAGGTGAACGGATCACCTTCGCACTCGACGATCCCGTGCTCGCCGTGCAGAACGCCGTCCTCACGCCGCTGCTGCTCGCCACGCTGCCCGCGCTCGAAGCCTCCGAGCGGCTCGCCGGCATGCTGGCGCACGCGCCGTCCGCCGGCCTCGCGCCGGAGCTGGCCGCATCGTGCCGACGGGCGCGTCTCGCTCTGGAGGCCTGGCGCGCGGAGCTGACCGAGGACGTTCCCCGCCTTGCGGCGGACACCGGGTTGGTCGGCTCGGTCAGCGTCGAGCTCGCGACCAGCGACCCGATCACCGCCCTGCGCCAGGACCTCTTCGAGCCTCTGCTGCGCCGGGTCTCCGACTCGACCGCACGGATCGAGGAGGTCATGTCGGTCCTCATGACCGGGCAGGAGGACGCAGCCGACACGGGTAGGTCCGGACGCGCGCTGCTGGCCGATCTCCGGTCCGCGCTGCGCGAACTTGCCGCGCACATCGCGGCGTACGGCGCTGTCGCGCCCACCTCCGTTCCGCCCGTCGGCAGCCACGGGGGCCCGGACGTCGGAGGTGCCGTGGTACGTGCCCTGCACCCCTCGACGAGTCTGCGTCAGGCCGTGGACCGGGCCGTCGCCTCCTTCCCCGGGCCGTTCACCGCCCGCGACGTCCTGCTCGCACTGCCTCCGGAGGTGTACCAGGAGTCGGCGAAGTCGATCAGCAACGTCCTCTCCGCCCTGGTCAAGTCCGGGCGCCTGCAGCGGGTGTCGCGTGGTACGTACACCATGGACCCCGCGGAATCCCCCGTCGTTCCGTTCGCCGGGGACGACCTCGCCGAACACTCCTGAAAGGACCCGAGTCGTGCAGCCCATGCCCCCGGCGGCCGAAGTCCGTATCTTCTCGCCCAACGCCGGCCTGATCGACGGTGTCCCGGTCACGGCGCCGCCGTACGGTGACATCCAGGAGGTCGTCATCTCGATCCTCCAGCAGCGCGCCCAGCAGTTCGGGGCGCCCGCCGCGGCCACCATCACCGACGACCGGTTCGGCGGCGGGATCCGTCTGCTCATCCACCCGGACGGCACGACGGAAGCGCTCGACTAGGGCGTTGCCGAGGCCGTCTGCGACGAACGGAGATCATCGTGTCCTACCCGTCAGACCGCTACCACGGCGAGAACGGTGAGGTCAGCGCCTCCTTCCGCCCCGTCGGTACCCCGGCGGACCTCACCGTCGCCAACGGGACGCAGACGCACTACCTCGCCACCACCGCCTCCACAGGCGGCGAGTTCGGGCTCTACCAGGTCGACATGACCCCGCGCGCCGGCGGCCCCGCCACGCACTTCCACCGGACGATCTCCGAGAGCTTCTTCGTCCTCGACGGGACCGTGCGGCTCTTCGACGGCAAGCAGTGGGTCGACGCGAAGAAGGGCGACTTCCTCTACGTGCCGACGGGCGGGCTGCACGCCTTCCGCAACGAGTCGGACGACCCGGCCTCGTTCCTGATCCTCTTCGCGCCCGGCGCCCCCCGCGAGGAGTACTTCGAGAAGGTCGGGACGGTCGCCGGGATGACCGAAGAGGAGCGGACGGAGTTCTTCCTCAAGCACGACACGTACTGGACGGACTGAGGCCGGGCGCCGCCACCGATGTCCTACCGGGGCTACGACTGGGGGTCGTACGGCTCCAGAGGCAGCGGGTCGAAGGGGTAGGCCGTGTGCCCGCCCACCTTGGGCGAGCAGGCCGCGAACGGACCCAGGTCCGTGTCCATGAGCACCCGTAGGTGAGGGTCGGCGTGGTGCAGCCACCACGTCGACATGCCCAGGGCCGGGTCCTGGCGCAGATGCTCCCAGGCCAGCCACATCGAGCTGAGCCGCGCCCCGGCCTCGGGGTGCTCCCACCATCGGGGGCACCAGGTGGCGGAGGAGCCGTTCACCCTGCGGCGGATCATGGGGACGAGGTACTCGGAGACGAAGACGAAGACGTCCGCGAAGTAGAACTCCGCTTCCTCGCCGTTCTCCTGCCCGCCCTCGGGACTCGTGCTCACGTACTGCCCTTCACGGTCGTGGGTTGTACCCGGTGGATGTGACCGTACCTGGTCAGGGCGGGAGGACCCCGCGCAAGGAAAAGGTGAGGACTGCCGGACTCGGACCCGGGACCCCGCTCACCCCGCCCCTCACTCACCCCCGCCCCTCACTCACCCCCGCCCCCCACCCAGCCCCGTCTTCGCCCCCGCCCCGCACAGTGGCAGCACCGTCAGGCCCGCACGTGGGGGTGACGCGCGGACTGCCGCCCAGCACGCCACGCCCGTCGCCTCGACGAAGAGTCCGCGGCGGGCCAGGTCCACCTGGGCGGAGTGGAGTTGGTCCTCCGTCACCGTGAGAAACGTTCCGCCCGTCGCCCGTACCGCTCGCAGGATCTGGGCGGCGCGTGGTGGGTTCGGGATGGCGATTCCCTCGGCGAGGGTGGGGCGGGCGTCCGCCGGTTCGAGGAGGTCGTCCGCCCCCGCCGCGAACGCCTCGGCCAGCGGAGCCACCGCCTCCGCCTGTACGGCGATCAGCGCGGGGCGGGTGTCGATCAGCCCGTGGCCGTACAGCTCCTCCACGGCCAGGGCGGCGCCCAGGAGGAGGGTGCCGTTGCCGACCGGGACGACGAGGGTGTCCGGGAGCCTGCCGCCGAGGTCCTCCCAGAGCTCGTACACGTACGTCTTCGTGCCGTGCAGGAAGTGCGGGTTGTAGACGTGCGAGGCGTAGAACGTGTCCGGTTCGTCGGCGGCGTCCCGGGCCGCCCGCGCCGTGGCCTCGCGGTCGCCGGGCACGACCGTCACGTGCGCTCCGTGCGCCCGCATCTGCTCGAGCTTCTTGGCGGACGTTCCCTCCGGTACGTAGACGACGCAGTCGAGGCCCGCCCGCGCGCAGTACGCGGCGATCGCCGTGCCCGCGTTGCCGCTGCTGTCGGCGAGGACACGGGACGGGGAGAGGCGGCGGGCGAGCTCGGCGAGCATCACCGCGCCCCGGTCCTTGAAGGACAACGTCGGCATGAGGAAGTCGAGTTTGGCCGAGACCCCGTCGGTGAGCGGGACGATCGGAGTGCGGCCCTCCCCGAGCGTCACCCGTGGCGCCCCGGTCGCCAGCGGCAGCGCCTCTTCGTAACGCCACAATGAATTCACACGTGACGCAAGGGACGTGAGTGAAACCGGGGCGCTCGTGAACTCGAGATCCCAGGGGCCGCGGCACTGCGGACAACACCAGGTGAGAGCGTCGGCGGGGGACCGGAGCCGGCAACGGGGGCACACGTACGGCGTCATGGGCGCCAGCATGTCAGCCGTGTGGCGCACGTGTGTCGGGGCGCTCAGGACTCTTGTGGGATTCCTATGGATCCGTCAATCTTTCGCTCGGCAGCCGGATGTGCGAACGGCGTGGACACTTCACGTCTTGTTGTCATGTCCCTGCCGTACCCCCACAGCAACGCACCACCTATGAGGAGGATCCCTCACATGTCAGTGATGCGTGACTCGCGGCGCAGACTCGCCGCCGCCAGTGCCATAGCCGTCGCCGCCCTGGCTCTCGGCACCGCCGCCACCTTCCCCGCCACGGCGGCCGAGGCCGCTCCCGAAGGCGTGATCCAGAACGCCGGGGCCCCCGGGACGATCGACGGCAGCTACATCGTCACCCTGAAGGAGTCCGCCCCGGCGGAGACCTCGAAGGGCCGGGCGGTCGCGGCCAAGCACGGCGCGAAGATCAAGAAGACGTACACCTCGGCGCTGAACGGCTACAACGTCGAGCTCTCCGAGGCGCAGGCGAAGAAGCTCGCCGGCGACCCCGCGGTGGCCTCCGTCGTGCAGAACCGCGTCTTCACGGTCGACGGCACGCAGCCCTCCCCGCCGTCCTGGGGCCTGGACCGGATCGACCAGCGGGCCCTCCCGCTGAACCAGAGCTACACCTACCCGGACAGTGCGGGCCAGGGCGTCACGGCGTACATCATCGACACCGGTGTACGGATCTCCCACAGCGACTTCGGCGGCCGGGCCTTCAACGGCTACGACGCGATCGACAACGACAACGTCGCCCAGGACGGGCACGGCCACGGCACGCACGTCGCCGGCACCGTCGCGGGATCCTCCTACGGTGTCGCGAAGAAGGCCAAGATCGTCGGCGTCCGCGTCCTCAACAACCAGGGCTCGGGCACGACCGCGCAGGTCGTCGCCGGCATCGACTGGGTCACCCAGAACGCCGTCAAGCCGGCCGTCGCCAACATGAGCCTCGGCGGCGGCATCGACTCCGCCCTCGACACGGCCGTGCGCAACTCGATCGCGTCGGGCGTCACCTACGCCGTGGCCGCGGGCAACGACAACTCCAACGCCTCCAACTACTCGCCGGCGCGCGTCTCCGAGGCCATCACGGTCGGCTCCACGACCAACACCGACGCCCGCTCCAGCTTCTCCAACTACGGCACCGTGCTCGACATCTTCGCCCCGGGCTCCTCCATCACCTCGGCCTGGAACACGAACGACACCGCCACCAACACCATCTCCGGTACGTCGATGGCCACCCCGCACGTCGCGGGCGCGGCCGCGGTCTGGCTCGCGGACAACCCGTCGGCCACCCCGGCCCAGGTCTCGTCCGCGCTGACGAGCGCCGCCACCCCCAACGTCGTCGGCAACCCCGGCTCCGGCTCGCCGAACCGGCTGCTCTTCGTCGGTGGCGGCACCACCCCGCCGCCCGGCAAGAAGTTCGAGAACACCGCGGACTTCGCCATCGCCGACAACACGACCGTCGAGTCCCCGGTCACCGTCAGCGGTGTCACGGGCAACGCCCCCTCCGCCCTCCAGGTGCCCGTGAACATCGTTCACACCTACATCGGTGACCTTCAGGTCCAGCTGATCGCCCCCGACGGCACGGCGTACACGCTGAAGGGCTACGGCACCGGCGGCAGCTCCGACAACATCAACACCACCTACACGGTCAACGCCTCCTCCGAGGTCGCGAACGGCACGTGGAAGCTGCGCGTCAGCGACAACGCGAACTACGACACCGGGAAGATCGACTCCTGGGCGCTCCAGTTCTGAGCGGGTGAGTAGCACGTAGGTGCCTGAGAGGGGCGGTCGCCGGGTTCGGCGGCCGCCCCTCCGTCGTCGTCAGGGAAGGTCGAGGAGCGCGTCCATGGTCTGCCTGGGGAGCGCCGGATTCGCGGCAGCCTCCCTGGACAGCTCCTCGTCCTGGAGGAGTCGGAGAAGCACGTCGGAGGGGAGGGCGGGGTTGCGGGCCGCCCCGGCACGCACGCGTGCGTCCGGATCGCGTGTGAGCGCGTCCACGAGCGCCGGGTCCGCCCCCGGGTCGAGCGTGGCCAGCAGGCGTACGGCGGGGTCCTCGGCGCTTCCGAAGCGCGCCGCGAGCCCGGCGACCGGGAAGCGCGGCAGACCGAGCAGGCGGTCGCGGTTCATCCCCCGGTACTCCAGATAGCAGCGCAGGAGCAGCTCGGCGGGGGCCTCCGGGTGGTGCTGCGCGAGGACGATCCGTACGCCCGGGTCCTCGTCGGCGGCGAGGAGCGCGACGAGCTCGGCCGGCAGCTCCGGGTTGTGCGCGACACGGCGGCGCAGCAGGGGGTGCGCCGACCGGGCGTGGGAGAGGGGCGCCCGGTAGGGGTCCGCGCTCACCTGCACGACCTCGTGGGGCTCGACGACGTAGTCGACGGCCGCCCGCTCGTCCTCGGTCAGCTCGGGCCGTACGGAGACGGCTGTACGGACCGCGGGGTCCGGGTCGGCCGCGAGGAGGTCCACCAGCTCGCGGGGGAGGTCGGCGCGCCGGGCGACCTCCAGGCGGCTCGCGGCGTCGCCGACGCGGGCCACGTGCGCGACGACGTCCGGCGGGGTGCTGTAGTTGTGCGCGAGACACCACAGGTCGCCGTTCTCGCGCTCCTCGAGCAGCTCGTCCACGACGGCACGGGAGAGCCGGCAGTTGACGAGGACGTGACTGCGGCCGTGACCGTGGCGGTGCGTGGTGCGCAGCCAGCGGTCCATCTCCTCCGCGTCGTCCTCCGCCGTCACCCGGGCCAGCGCCCGCTCGGCCGAGGCGCGCACGTCCGGGTCCGGGTCGGCGAGCAGCGCGGCCCTCCGCTCCTCGGACAGGTGCCGCCACACGCCTGTCCCGTAGGCGCGGATCGCGGCGACCGGGTGGGTCGCGGTGGCGAGCTGGAAGCGGAACGGGACCTGGCGGGAGAAGAGCAGCGAGCTGAGTTCCTGACCGTCGTAGGTCGTGTACATCCGCTCGATCACGTGGTCGGGCAGGTGCCGGGGCCATGCGTCCTGCCCCGGCCCGTCGGCCAGATGCGCCCGCACGATCCACATCTCGTCGTCGACGACCCGGCCCCGCACCTCTCCGGGCACATGCGGGTTGCGCGCGAGCGCGCCACGTACGCGGGGGTGCGGATGCGCGACGATCGCGTCCACGACCTCGGGGGGCAGTTCACGGCGGTGGCGGCAGAGGGCCGACCAGGCCGCCTCGTAGGGCGGTTCGAGCAGCCGCAGGAGGATGCCGGGGGGAGCGGCCGGGTTGAGCGCGAGTCCCTTCCACGCCGCCGGTGTCCTGATCGCCGTAGATGTCATCCCTGTACCGCCCCCGCCCCCGGACCACGTACGATGCGCGCGCCTGATCGCACCTTCGTATCATCCGCCCGCACAGGAGCACCGTACTCGTGGAGCCCTCCCAGCCGCCCCAGGACTCTCAGCCACCCCACAGAGCGTGGCCCGCCCCGGAGCCTTCGGACCCGACGGCTCCCCCGGGCGCTCCGACGGCTCCTCCCGGGCCTCCCGGGGTTCCGGTGGTGCCGGGGCCGTACAACGCCAACCCCTATGCCCCGTACGGGCCCTACGGCCCGGGTGCGGCGGGTCCCGCCGCCTACGCCACCCCGCAGCAGACCACCAACGGTCTGGCCATCGCGTCCCTGGTCTCCGGTGTCGTGTGCTGTCTGCCGCCGCTCGGCCTGATCTTCGGCCTGATCGCCCTCCCGCAGATCAGGAAGAGGAACCAGACGGGCAAGGGACTCGCGATCGCGGGCATCATCCTGTCCGCGCTCAGCTCCGTCGTCATGGCCGTCGGTCTGGTCACCGGAGTCTTCGGCGAGGCGTGGCGCGGCTTCCAGAAGGGCATGGAGGAGGCGGCGAGTTCGAGCTCGGCGTTCTCTCTGCGCACCGGCCAGTGCTACAACGTCGACGGCGAGATGGAGGCCGAGACCTCGGACGTCCTGGTCGTCCCCTGCGACCGGCCGCACGAGGGCGAGGTCACCGGCGGCTTCAAGCTCACCGGCTTCACCAAGTGGCCGGGCGAGAGCTCCATCGAGGGCGTCGCGGAGAAGCGCTGCGAGGACATCGGCAAGGCGTACGCGCTGGACAGCTGGGCCTTCCCCGAGGACGTCTACGACTTCTACTACATGCCGAGCCGTGCCAGCTGGCGGGCCGGCGACCGTGCCGTGACCTGCGCGTTCATCGTGGACGGCGGTGAACCGATCAAGGGTTCGCTGCGCAGCGACAAGACCACCCTCGACGCCCACCAGCTCCACTACCTCACGACCATGAACCCGATCGACGACGCGCTGAACGAGGAGCCGGAGGAGGACGCGGACGAGGATCTGGCCGGCAACAAGGAGTGGGCCGGGAAGGTCCACGGCGCCCTCACCGGGGCGAGCCGGAACCTGAAAAGCCACACCTGGTCGTCGGCCGCCGCGCCCCGCGTCGCCGAGCTGGTGAAGGAGTTGGACTCCTCCGCGAAGGATTGGGACAAGCTGGCGAAGGCCGCCGACGCGGACGTCTTCTGGGAGCACTACGACGCCGCGTACGACGGGACCTACTGGGAGTCGGAGTCCGGGGCCCGCAGGGCCCTGGACCTCGCCGCGACGCTGGAGTCCGGCACGTCCGCCTGAGACGTCCCTGTCGGGCGTGCGCGTGAACAGGGGCCGGGTCTCCCGAAGGGGACCCGGCCCCGTGCACGCGCGCGTGCGGGTGCGCCCGTGGGTCGGCGCTGTGCGCCGGGCCGGCGGTCTGCGCGCCGGTGGGTCAGCGGCGGCCGAGTCCGCGGTCCACGGCGGTGATCAGCTCGCCGTCGGGGGTGTCCCCGTCCAGCGACCAGAACATCGCGCCGCCGAGCCCCTTGGCGCGTACGTACGTCGACTTGGTGCGCAGCACCTGCGGGTCGTCGTACGTCCACAGGGTCGTGCCGTCGAAGAGCCAGGCGTGGCCGGTGCGCCAGTCGCGGTGCACCTTGTACGTCCCCGAGTCCGCGAGCTTCCTCAGGGCCTTGTAGTCCTCGCTCCCGTTCGCCCAGGTGCCCGGCGCGGGGCCGGTCGCCGGCTGTCCGAGCCCGTCACCGCCGCCCGTGACGCCCGTCCAGCCCTGGCCGTAGAACGGCATGCCCACCACGAGCTTGCGGGCGGGCGCGCCGCGCCGCAGCCAGTCGTTCACGGTCTGGTCGACGCTGAAGTCGCCGCTCTTCGCGAAGAGCGCCGACTGCTGGGCCGTCGTGGACTCCCAGGAGCCGTGGAAGTCGTATCCCTGGAGGTTCACGAAGTCGAAGTCCCGCATGATCTTCGGGACTTCGAAGCCCGCGTCGATCTTGGCCGGGGCGGTCGGCACGAAGGCGGTCAGCTCGTAGTGCTTGCGCTTGCCGTGGCCCTGCCGGGACGTGGCGTAGGCGTCGAGCTGGCTGCGGAACTCCCGTACCAGGGCGGTGAAGTTCTGCTTGTCCTCCGGGCGGAAGACGGTGTCGACATCGCCGGCGGAGGCCGGCCACTCCCAGTCGAGGTCGATGCCGTCGAAGAGACCCGCGGCGGCTCCCGCGCCGCCACGGGCTCCGTCGACGGGGAGGTTGCCCTTGATGTAGAGGTCGATGCAGGAGGAGACGAAGGCCTTGCGGGACGCGGGGGTGCGGGCCGCGTCGGAGAAGTGGGTGGACCAGCTCCAGCCGCCCAGCGAGATCAGGACTTTGAGGCCCGGGTGCTTCGCCTTGAGTTCGCGCAGCTGGTTGAAGTTGCCGGCGAGAGGCTGCTCGGCGGTGTCGGCGACGCCGTCCACGGAGCCGGCCGCGTCGAGCGGACGGACGTAGTCGGCCCACGCGTCGGCCTCTCCCGGCACGTTGCCGGTGAAGCACTTGCCGTCGGAACTGACATTTCCGAAGGCGTAGTTGATGTGGGTGAGCTTGGCCGCCGTGCCGCTTGTCTCCAGATCCTTCACCTGGAAGTCGCGTCCGTAGACGCCCCATTGGGTGAAGTAGCCGACGCGCTTGTACGAGGGGCGGCTGGTGCTGTGCGAGGCGGAGTCGGCGCCCGCTGCGGGCGCGAGTCCGGCCACGAGGCCGAGGGAGAGGGCGGCGGTCGTCAGCCGGGAAAGGGTTCTACGACGCATGGGGCTCGTTTCCTGTGCGTGTGCCGGAAGGGAGCTGTGCTCACAGGAACGTATTGGTCTGGACCATTACGGTCAAGACTCCGGCGGGGAATCGGCGGCCATACCTGCGGTAAGCGCAGGCGTAAAGGCAAGTCATCACTTCGGGTGAAACTCTGGCCCATGCTTGCGGGTGGCCACCGAGGGTTGTCAGGCTGTAGCTGTCCGTCAACCTGAGGGGAGTGTCCAGTGACGTTCGGTGAGCAGCCCGCCTATCTTCGCGTGGCGAGCGATCTTCGAGAGAAGATCGCCAACGGCTCGCTTCCGCCGCATACCCGACTCCCCTCGCAGGCGCGCATCCGCGAGGAGTACGGGGTCTCGGACACCGTGGCCCTCGAAGCCCGCAAGGTGCTGATGGCAGAGGGACTCGTCGAGGGCCGCTCCGGCTCGGGGACGTATGTGCGGGAGCGGCCGGTGCCGCGCAGGATCGCCCGCTCCGGGTACCGGCCGCCGTCCGGCGCCAATCCCTTCCGGCAGGAGCAGGCGGCGGACGGGGCGCGCGGTACCTGGGAGTCGAGCAGCGAGCAGGAGCACGCGAGCGCCGTCGTGGCGGAGCGGCTCGGCATCGAGCCGGGGGAGCGGGTGATGCGCACGCGCTACGTCTACCGGGACGGGGGCGAGCCGATGATGCTCTCCACCTCCTGGGAGCCGCTCGCGGTCACGGGGCGGACGCCCGTGATGCTGCCCGAGGAGGGGCCGCTCGGCGGCTGCGGAGTCGTGGAGCGCATGGCGGCGATCGACGTCGTCGTCGACAACGTGGTGGAGGAGGTCGGCGCCCGCCCGGGCCTCGCGGAGGAGCTCCTGGCGCTCGGCGGCGTCCCCGGCCATGTGGTGATGGTCGTCGAGCGGACGTACTACGCCTCGGGCCGCGCGGTGGAGACCGCCGAGGTCGTCGTCCCGGCCGACCGCTACCGCATCGCCTACCACCTCCCGGTGCGCTGAAGGAACCGCGCCTGCCGTTGTGCCGGTGACCCTCGTGCCCGAGAGCGCCGCGGGCCCCGGTCGGCTGCCCTCGTGACGGAGCCGCCCCGGCGCCCGCGCCTGGCCCGGAGCCAGCCAGATGCCCGCGCCCGCCGGAGCCGCCCCGGCGCCCGCGCCCGCCGGAGCCGCCCCGGCGCCCGCGCCCGCCGGAGTCGCCTCGCGGCCGGGTCGGGCCTGAGGCGTGCGGCGACGCCCGAGCCTGCCGGGGGCGGCCCGCGGCACCCGTGCCGGACGGAGTCGGTCGGCGCCGGGCCGCCCCGCGCCCCCGCCCGGGTCTGATCTTCGGCCGCCCTTCGTCAATTCCCGGCCGGATCCGTACCTCTTTGTGAAATCTCATATCCGCTGTGTAAAGGTCAGGCGTAAGGTCGGGCATATGCGGATTGCCATTTCAGGGAGATCCTTAGAGACGACCGGACCGGCGGAGGGAGATGGTCGATGACCGACAGTGGCCCTGTCCTGCCCTGGCTGGTGATACGGCAGGACGACAACGGGAACCGCTATCGGGTCGGGCGGTACGCGACGAGGGACGAGGCGCAGAAGGTCGCCGACAGTCTCGATGACCGGGGGCACAAGCAGCTCTACTGGGTGGAGCGGATCGGACAACCCGCGGTCTGACCTCCGCGGGATACGCTCCGGCCCATGACAGAACCCCACTCCGACCACGTGGCCGACCACGTGGTCGTGGTCGCCGGCGCCGTGTACGACAGGGGGCGTCTGCTGGCCGCGCGCCGCAGTGCCCCCGCCGAGCTGGCGGGGCGTTGGGAGCTCCCCGGCGGCAAGGTGGAGCCGGGCGAGAGCGCCGAAGCCGCGCTGGTCCGTGAGTTGCGCGAGGAACTCGGCGTCGAGACGGAGCCCGGTGAGCGCATCCCGGGCGAGTGGCCGCTGAAGCCCGGCTACGTCCTCCGGGTGTGGACCGCCCGCCTGCTCTCGGGTGAGCCCCGCCCGCTGGAGGACCACGACGAACTGCGCTGGCTGGCCCGTCATGAGCTGGACTCCGTCGACTGGCTCGACCAGGACCGGCCCGCCGTCGCCGAGGCCGGGCTGCGTCTGCCGCCCGTCGCCGCCGACGGGGCGCGGGGCTGAGGCCTTAACCCGTTCGTGCCACGGTGCTCCCCTTGGCCCACTCCCGCGATACCGCGCCCTCAATTCGGGTATGTGCTGATTAACCCCCCGAAATAGGACGTGGGCCTTCCTTCTGGTGATGGGTTGGGGAAGTGATCGGGAGTGATCGACACCGATGGCGACTGCGTCGAGTGGAACTTCCCGGCTGAGGCCAATGCCGTGCGCACCGCCCGCCACGCGGTGCGCGACACGCTTCGGACCTGGCGGATCGACTCGACGGTGGGTGACCTGACGGTCCTCCTGGTGAGCGAGCTGGTGACCAACTCCCTCCGCTATGCCTCCGGCCCCATCGGCGTCCGCCTCGTCCACCTCCATCCGGAGCCGGACGGCGACGCCCACCGCCCCGCCCTTCTCGTGGAGGTCTCTGATCCGCTTCCGGATCCGCCCACCGAACGCCCCGCAGGACCCGACGACGAGGGGGGTCGCGGTCTCCAGCTCGTGGCCGGTTCCGCTCGGAGCTGGGGGACCCGTCAAGACAGAACGGGCAAGACAGTGTGGTTCGAGCTGGCCCTGCCGGGTTAAGAGAGGGTTGGGACAACGATCACCGAGGGCTCGGCCGGAAATGAACGAGACCACCCTGTGATCGTGAACGTCGTGCCGTCGGGGGCCGTAGTGCTGAATACTGCGGGCATGGCCGGTCCGGTGCGGTGAGCTGGAGGGGACGGTCGCGTGAGCGAGATACCTGAGACGGCGAGCGGCTTCGTGTGGCAGAGCAGCCCGCCCGGCTCGATCTATGACTACATCAGGGTCGCCTCCTTCTCGATAGGGCCCGACGGGCTCGTCGACCAGTGGAGTCGCCGGGCCGTCGACCTCTTCGGCGTGCCTGCCGAAGAGGCCATGGGCAAGGATCCGGTCGAGGCCTTCATGCCTGCCGACCTGCGTGAACGCGGGCGGCTCAGGGTCGCCGAGATCCTCGACGGCCGTGAGTGGACGGGCCTCGTCCCCTTCCGGATCCCGGGCCAGGACCGCAGCGGGAGCCGGGACGGCATCGCCGAGATGTACGTCATGCCGAGCCGGACCACGACCGGGGAACGGGCCGCGCTCTGCATCGTCGTCGACGTACGGGCGCTGCGGCACATCGAGACCGACCTCGCCGCTTCGCAGGCGATTTTCGGCCAATCCCCTTTTGGTTTTCTGCTCTTCGGCACCGATCTCACCGTGAAGCGCGCCAACCAGCGCTTCGCCACCGTCTTCGGCGGCTCGGCGGACGACCACCGGGGCCGCACCGTCCACGACTACCTCTCCCGGCCCGAGGCCGACCGGATGACGGCCGCGCTCCAGAGCGTCCTGGAGACCGGTGAGTCCGTCACCGAACTGCAGATCGTCGGTGCCCCTCCGGGCTCCACCGACCGGCGCCACTGGTCGATCAACCTCTACCGCGTGCACAGCGGATCCGGCCGGCCCGTCGGCGTCGCCGGACTGGGCATCGACGTGACCCGCCGCCACAACGCGGCCCGCGAGGCGGCCAGCGCCCGCCGCAACCTCGCCCTCCTCAACGAGGCCGGCGCCCGCATCGGCAACTCCCTGGATCTGGAGGCCACCGCCCGGGAACTGCTCGACGTGTCCGTCCCCGGCTTCTGCGACCTCGCCTCCGTCGATCTCTACCAGGGGCTGCTGACCGGGGACGAGGCTCCGCCCGGACGGTGGGGGAGCTCCCACGACGTCGGCTACGGCGCGGGCAGCGCCGAGCTGCGCCGGGTCGCCTTCGCGAGCGCGGTGTCCGACACCCCGCTCCGCAACCCCGACGGAACGGCCGGCACCGACGCCGAAGGCGGCTGTTGCGGCACCGGCCCCGTCGAGGTCGGCGCCGTCCACCGCTACCCGTTCAACTCGCCCTGCGCCGGAGCCCTCCGCACCGGACAGGTCAGAACCGTCCCCGGCGCCGAGGGCGGTCTCGTCCACTCGACCCTCGTCGTGCCGATGGTCGCCC
This sequence comes from Streptomyces sp. NPDC013457, assembly GCF_043089925.1. Classification (NCBI taxonomy): domain Bacteria; kingdom Bacillati; phylum Actinomycetota; class Actinomycetes; order Kitasatosporales; family Streptomycetaceae; genus Streptomyces; species Streptomyces sp. NPDC013457. The sequence continues at coordinate 110,023 of NZ_JBICBL010000005.1, read as the reverse complement.
ACGACACCGTCGTCGGCCTCGTCCAGTTCTCCCGGACCAAGGGCAGCGAGCCCTTCGGGGAGCGGGACCGGGCCCTCGCCGTCGAACTGGCCGCCCGCGCCGCGGTCTGCATCGACAACGCCCGCCTCTACCGCCGCGAGCACGAGCGGGCCCTGATCCTCCAGCGCAGCCTGCTTCCGCCCGGCGATCCCGAGGCCGCCGGTCTGGACATCGCCTGCCGCTATCTCCCCGGCACCACGGCCACCGAGGTCGGCGGCGACTGGTTCGACGTCATCGAACTCCCCGGCCATCGCACCGCCCTGGTCATCGGGGACGTCATGGGCCGCGGCCTGCGCGCCGCCGTCGCCATGGGCGAACTGCGCACCGCCGTCCGCACCCTGGCCCAGCTCGACCTGGAACCCGCGGAGGTGCTCTCCCACCTCGACGAGATCGCCCGCGGCCTCGGCGCACCCGTGGGAGCCCAGCAGAGCGCCCGCGCCCACAAGCCCCGTGGGCCGGAGCTCTCCGAGGTCTACCTCGCCACCTGCGTCTACGCCGTCTACGACCCCGTCACCCGGCGCTGCACCTTCGCCAACGCCGGCCACCTTCCGCCGGTCCTCGTCGAACCGGGCGAGAAGGCCCTGCTCCTCGACGTGCCGCCGGGGATGCCGCTCGGCGTCGGCGGAGAGCCCTTCGAAGAGGTGGAGGTCGAACTGCCCGAGGGCGCCCTGCTGGCCCTCTACACCGACGGGCTCGTCGAGTCCCGCGACCATCCGCTCGACGAGGGGCTCAGCGCCTTCCGCAGCGCGCTCACGGACTCGGCCCTGCCCCTCGAGGACGTCTGCGACCGGGTGCTGTCCACCCTCGACACCGAGCACGGCGAGGACGACATCGCCCTCCTGATGGCCCGTATCCAGGGACTGCCGGCCGACGCCGTCGGGGACTGGCGGCTGCCCCGTGAGCCCCGCTCGGTCGGCCGGGCCCGCGAACTGGCGCGCGCCCAGCTCACCGCCTGGGACCTCGAGCCGCTCGTGGACACCGTCGAGCTCCTGGTCAGCGAACTGGTCACCAACGCCCTGCGGTACGGCGAGGGCGAGATCCGGCTCCGGCTGCTCCGCGACCGGACCCTCGTCTGCGAGGTCTGGGACTCCGGGCTCGTGCAGCCACGGCGACGCCGGGCACGGGACACCGACGAGGGCGGGCGCGGACTGCAGCTGGTCGGGCTGCTCAGCGCCGCCTGGGGCTCGCGCCGCACCCCCCGCGGCAAGACCGTCTGGTTCGAACTGCCCCTGCCGGACGGCGAGGGGGCCGCTGAGCCTACGGTGGAGCAGCTCCTGAGCATGTTCTGACCGGTGCCGCACCACCCCGCGTGCGGGCGGGGTGGGCGCTACCGCTTCAGCGCCGCGAGCCGCGCCTCGATCTCCGCGCTGTCGCCGAGCGTGTCCAGCTGCTCGAACTGGGCGTCCAGCGAGGAGGCGGCCAGCTCCTGCTTGCCCATCGCCTTCGCCTCCTCCCGCCGCACCTTGTCCTCGAACCGGCTCAGCTCGCTCGTCGGGTCCAGCACGTCGATGTTCTTCACGGCGTCCATCATCCGGTTCTGCGCCTGCGCGGAGGCGGCCCGGGCGACCAGCTCGTCGCGCTTCGCCTGCAGCTCGCCCAGCTTGGCCTTCATCTGGTCCAGGCCGGTCTTGAGCTTCTCCACGACCTCGGTCTGGGCCGCGATCGTCGGCTCGGCCGTCCTCGCCTCCTTCTCCGACTGGAGCTGGCGCCCCAGCGCGACCTTCGCCAGGTTGTCGAACCGGTCCGCCTCCGCCGTCTGCCCGCCCGCCCGTAGCTCGTCGCCCTTTCTGCTCGCGGCCAGCGCCTTGTCGCCCCACTCCTTCGCCGCGGCCGTGTCCTCCTGGTGGTCCTGCTCCATCAGCCGCAGATTGCCGATCGTCGCCGCGACCGCCTCCTCCGCCTCCGTGATGTTGTCGCTGTAGTCGCGGATCAGCTGGTCCAGCATCTTCTGCGGGTCCTCCGCCTGGTCCAGCAGCGCGTTGATGTTGGCCTTCGCCAGCTGGGTGACGCGGCCGAGGACGGTCTGCTTCGTCATGGTCCTTCTCCTTGAGGGTGGTGAGCAGGGTGAGCACGAGGTGCACGGTGCGCGCGATGAGCGCGATGAGCCGTGAAGGGTCAGAAGCGGCCGCCGCCGCCCAGCCGGCCGCGGGTCCCCCCACCGCCGAAACGCCCGGGTCCGCCACCGAAACCGCCCCCACCGAACCCGCCCCCGCCGAATCCCCCGCCATGACCCCCGCCTCCCCTTCCTCCGTCGAACAGCCCGCCGAGGATGATGCCGCCGAGCACCGCTCCGCCGAGCCCGCCGCCGCCACCTCCCACCCCTGTTACACCGCCCAGCCCGTTCGGGTTCCCATACGTCCGGACGTCCTGCTCGGCGAGGTCCTGCGCCCGCCGGGCCAGCGCGTCCGCCTGCTGGGCCTCGCCCAGGCCCGCCTGCGGGTCGTCGGCCTCACCCAGGGCCGCCGCCTTCCCCAGCCGGCGCTGGGCCTCGGCCAGACGCGTGCGGGCCTCGCTGCCCACGGCCGCGCGATGGGTGGTGATGTAGTCGGCCGCCGCCCCGATGGCGGAACGGGCCGTCAGCATCGTCTGGTCGAGGAGGGCGCGGGCGCGCCGCGCGCCCGACTCCCGCTCCCGTGCGCCCGCCAGCGCCTCGTCGAGCGCCGCGTCGGCCTCCTCGATGCGGCGCAGCGCGTCCAACGGGTCGTGGCGGCCCGCGTCCACCGTCCGCCGTACATCGGCGACGACCGCCTCCGCGCGGGCGATACGGCCCTGGAGGTCGGCGGTGGAGACCCCCTCGGCCGTGCCCTGGAGCAGTCCGCGGGCGTCGGCGAGGTCGGCCTCGGTCTCCGAGAGGGCGGTCGTCAGCTTGCCCACGGCCTCCGCCAGCTCCTTGGCGCGCCGGTCGACGGCCTCGCTCAGCCGGGCCGCCTGGTCGACCGCGCCCTCGGCCGCCCGGATGTGGACGGCCGCGGCGCCGTTGTCGCCCGCCTCGACGGCCTGCCGAGCGCGCTCCACGTGTGTCGTCGCGAACACCAGCCGGTCCTTGGCCTGTTCGACGTCGCTCGCCACGGGGGAGGCCGCGGACTCGGCGTACCGTTCCCGCATCGCGGTCAGCGCCGCCTCCGCCGTGCCGACCCGTCCCGACTGCTCGCGGAACGCGGCCTCGACGGCGGCCAGCGCCTCGGGGGCGTCGCGCTCCAGGGCCCGGAGCCGGTCGAAGTCCTCGGACCGGGCGTCCAGGCGCGCGTTCGCGTCGGCGCAGCGCCGGACGATCTCCTCGAGCATCGAGCGGCGGGTCGCGTCGTCCTCGGGGAAGGCGTCGTCGAGCTTCTGGCGGAGCCGGAACGCGGCCGTCAGCTCCTCCTTCGCGAACGCCATGGCCTCGGTGAAGGGCCCGACCGCCTCCTCGCCGAACTGGGCGGTCGCGAAGCCGAGTTCCTCCTGGCTGGTCCGGACGGCGTCGTCCGTGGCGACCAGCGCCTGCCGGGCCCGCCCGTCCAGCTCGGCGAGCGTCGGCGGCGCGGGTTCCTTCGGAGCGCCCCAGCCCTGGCCGCCCGGCGTGCCCCCGCCCGCCCCCGCCTTCGTGCCGTGGCCCGGACCCGCGCCCGCTGCGGGCCGCCGGCGGCGCTTGTTCCAGGCGTACGCGGCGACGACGCCGGCCCCGCCGACGAGGACGACGGGCAGGACGAGGTCCGACCCGGAGGTGCCGTCGTCCACCGTGCCGCCGGGATCGGCGTCGCCCGGGGTGATCGTGGGGGTGATCACCGGCTGCCCGGCGAGGACCGCGTCGTAGCCGTTCGCCGCGCCGATCGCCGCCCCCGCCCAGTCGTTCTGCCGGAGGGGCGGCTCGATCGCTGTCCGGGCGACGTCGTCGAGCTGCGCCTGGGTGAAGCGGGAGGCCGGGTCGGCCGAGTAGCCGTACTGCCGGTCGTGTGTGGCCACCGCGAGCAGGAGGTCGTCGACGCCCAGGCCGTTGCGCTCGGCCGTGGCGTCGGCCCAGCTCTGGGCCGGGCGACCGGAGAAGTCCCGTACGTACACGACGAAGAGCTGGACGCGCCGGTCGTCGTAGAGCTGGTCCAGGGCCCGGACGACCGCGCCGCGCCGGTCCCCGAGCGCGTCCACCGTGTCCGTGATCTGCCCCTCGCGGGACAGCACGACGGGGTCGTCGGCGCGGGCGCCGTGAACGGCGGGCACGGTCAGCCACCACGCCGCCACCAGCACCGCGAGGAGGGCTCGGCTGGCTGTTCGCGTCACATGGGGAGGTTATGTCCCGGTCTGTTAGCCCGCGACCGGGCGGAACCGCATCCTCGGCCCCGAGCGTCACTGTCAGTAGCCGCTCCTAGGGTGGTGATCACGACATCGACGATCTCGGGGGGCTCGGGTGAACGGACGCGTACGCGGCTGGTGGAGGCGGGGGCGATGGATCGCTCTCGGTCTCGTCCTGCTTCTGGTCCTGCCCCTGGCAGGCAGCGCCGTCGCCCTGCGCGTCAACTACGCGGGCGACCTCCAGGACGGGACGAAGACCCGCGGCAAGGACGCGATCTGGCTGGGCCACGCCTGGGTGGACGGCCGGAAGAAGGACGCCGACCTCGCCGAGTTCGCCGCCCGTGTCAAGGGGACCGGCATACGCGACCTCTACGTCCACGCCGGGCCGCTGGAGCACGACGGCACGCTGCCCGCCGCCCGCTACCCCCGGGCGGCGTGGCTGATCCAGAGCGTCCACCGCACGATGCCCGGCATACGCGTGCACGCCTGGCTCGGCGACATCCTGGCCACCGAGGGGCCCGAGGGGCTCCGTCTGGAGGACGCGGCCTCACGGACCGCCGTGGTGGGATCCGCCCGGCAGATCCTCGACGCCGGCTTCGACGGGGTCCACTTCGACCTGGAGCCGCTGCTCTCGGACGACGCGCACTACCTGTCCCTCCTCGACGACCTCGGTGAGCTGACCCGGGCGCGCAAGGTCCCGCTCTCCGTCGCCGCCCACCAGATCGACCCGCTGCCCGCCCTGCACTCGGTGAACGGCGCGGTCAGCGGCAGCGAGAAGTGGTGGTCGCAGGAGTTCTTCGGGCAGGTCGCGCGCAGGGTCGACCAGATAGCCGTCATGTCGTACGACACGTGGATGCCGTTGGAGAGCCTCTACGGCGGATACGTCGCCCAGCAGACGAGCCTCGCCCTGGAGGTCACGCCGAAGGACACCGACCTGCTCATGGGCCTGCCCTTCTTCCACGAGGACGACCTCGGCCACCACGACTCGGCGGAGACCGTGGCGGCCGCGATCCGCGGCACCCGGCTGGGCCTGGGGCGCACGGACCGCGACCGCGAACGGTTCGGAGTCGCGCTCTACGTCGACTTCGCCGCGAAGGAGGGGGACTGGACGGCCTACCGCGAGGGCTGGCACTGACCCGCCCGCTCCACACCGGCCGGCGCCGCGCGGGCGGGACGGCCCCAGGGCCCGTCCTCCGGATGATGCCCTAGCCCTCGCGGCGCCGGATCTTGTTGCCCAGCCACACCAGCGGGTCGTACTTGCGGTCCACGGCCCGCTCCTTCAGCGGGATCAGGGCGTTGTCCGTGATCTTGATGTCCTCCGGACACACCTCCGTACAGCACTTGGTGATGTTGCAGTACCCGAGCCCGTGCTCGTCCTGCGCCGTCCGCCGCCGGTCGAGGCCGGCCTCCGCCGCCGAGTCCAGCGGGTGCATGTCCAGCTCCGCGACCCGCATCAGGAAGCGCGGCCCGGCGAACGCCCCCTTGTTCTCCTCGTGGTCACGGACCACATGGCAGGTGTCCTGGCACAGGAAGCACTCGATGCACTTACGGAACTCCTGCGAGCGCTCCACGTCCACCTGCCGCATCCGGTACTCGCCCGGAGCGACCCCCTCCGGCGGCACGAAGGCCGGGATCTCGCGCGCCTTCGCGTAGTTGAAGGACACGTCCGTCACCAGGTCGCGTACGACCGGAAAGGCCCTCAGCGGCGTGATCGTCAGAGTCTCCGTGCGGTCGAAGGTCGACATCCGGGTCATGCACATCAGCCGGGGCCGCCCGTTGATCTCGGCCGAGCACGAACCGCACTTGCCCGCCTTGCAGTTCCAGCGCACGGCCAGATCCGGGGCCTGTGTGGCCTGCAGCCGGTGGACGATGTCGAGGACCACCTCGCCGTCGTTCACCTCGACCGTGAAGTCCCTCAGTTCCCCGCCGTCGGTGTCGCCCCGCCACACCCGGAAGTGCGCGTCATAGGTACTCACTCGTACAGCTCCTCCTCGGCCAGGTACTTGACCAGCTCCTCCTTCTCGAACAGCGCGAGGAGGTCCGGACGAATGGGTTCCGTACGGGTGCGTTCGAGGGCGATGCCCTCCTCCGCCGGATGGCACAGCAGGTTCACCGGACGCCACGCCCGGTCCATCGACGGGTAGTCCTCCCGGGTGTGCCCGCCCCGGCTCTCGGTCCGCTCCAGCGCGGCCCGGGCCACGCACTCGCTCACGAGCAGCATGTTCCGCAGGTCGAGCGCCAGGTGCCAGCCCGGGTTGAACTGCCGGTGTCCCTCGACCCCGGCGCGCCGGGCCCGATCGCGCAGCGCGGCGATCCGCTCCAGGGCCTCGGCCATCTCGCCCTCCCGCCGGATGATGCCGACGAGGTCGTTCATCGTCTGCTGGAGCTCCTGGTGGAGGGTGTACGGATTCTCCGCCGACGGCTCCTCCGCCGCCCCGAACGGAGCCAGCGCCTCCGCTGCCGCCTCTGCGACCCCGGCTTCGGACACGCCCTCCCGGGAGGCGGCGGCCGCGTGCTCCGCGGCGTGCCACCCCGCCCGCCGCCCGAAGACCAGCAGGTCCGAGAGCGAGTTCCCGCCGAGCCGGTTCGAGCCGTGCATCCCGCCCGCGACCTCGCCCGCCGCGAAGAGCCCCGGCACGCCCACGGTCGCCGCGGTGTCGGACTCGACCGCGACCCCGCCCATCACGTAGTGGCAGGTAGGCCCGACCTCCATCGCCTCCGCCGTGATGTCGACGTCCGCCAGCTCCTTGAACTGGTGGTACATCGAGGGCAGCCGCCGCTTGATCACCTCGGCCGGCATCCGGGTCGACACGTCGAGGAAGACGCCGCCGTGCGGCGAGCCGCGCCCCGCCTTCACCTCGGCGTTGATGGCCCGCGCCACCTCGTCGCGCGGCAGTAGCTCGGGCGGGCGCCGGTTGTTGTCCGGGTCCTCGTACCAGCGGTCGCCCTCCGCCTCCGTCTGCGCGTACTTCTCCTTGAAGACGTCGGGGACGTAGTCGAACATGAACCGCTTGCCGTCGGAGTTGCGCAGCACCCCGCCGTCGCCGCGCACCGACTCGGTGACAAGGATCCCCTTCACCGACGGCGGCCAGACCATCCCGGTCGGATGGAACTGCACGAACTCCATGTTCACCAGCGGCGCGCCCGCGAGCAGCGCCAGGGCGTGCCCGTCGCCGGTGTACTCCCAGGAGTTGGACGTGACCTTGAAGGACTTGCCGATCCCGCCGGTCGCCAGGACGACGGCCGGCGCCTCCAGGACGAAGAAGCGGCCGGTCTCCCGTTCGTAGCAGAAGACCCCCGCGACCCGCCCCGACCCGTCCCGCAGGACGCGCGTCACCGTGCACTCCTGGAAGACCTTCAGCCGGGACTCGTACTCCCCGCTCTCCCGGAAGTCCTCCTGCTGGAGGGCGACCGTCTTCTGCTGGAGCGTACGGATCAGCTCGAGCCCCGTCCGGTCGCCGACGTGCGCGAGGCGCGGGTACTCGTGGCCGCCGAAGTTGCGCTGGGAGATCCGGCCGTCCGGCGTACGGTCGAAGAGGGCGCCCCAGGCCTCCAGTTCCCACACCCGCTCGGGCGCCTCGCGCGCGTGGAGCTCCGCCATCCGCCACTGGTTGAGGAACTTCCCGCCGCGCATGGTGTCGCGGAAGTGGACCTGCCAGGTGTCGTGCGGGTTGGCGTTGGCCATGGAGGCGGCGATGCCGCCCTCGGCCATCACCGTATGGGCCTTGCCGAACAGGGACTTGCAGATCACCGCCGTCCTCGCGCCCCGCTCGCGCGCCTCGATCGCGGCGCGCAGGCCGGCGCCGCCCGCGCCGACCACGACCACGTCCCACTGCTGCCGCTCGACTTGCGCCATGTCAGAAGATCCTCGGGTCGTCGAAGGTGCCGGTGGCGAGCAGGTACACGTACAGGTCGCAGACCGCGACGGAGACCAGAGAGGCCCACGCGAGCAGCATGTGACGGGCGTTGAGCCTCCCGACCAGGTTCCACATGCGGTAGCGCACGGGATGCCGGGAGAAGTGCCGCAGCCGCCCGCCGACGATGTGCCGGCAGGAGTGGCAGGAGAGGGTGTACGCCCAGATCAGCACGGTGTTGATCAGGAAGATCACGGTTCCCAGACCCGCGTGCCCCCAGGCGTACGACGAGTCCCGGAAGGTCAGCACGGCGTCGTACGTGAGGATCGCGGCGACCGGCAGCGCGGTGTAGAAGAAGTACCGGTGGATGTTCTGCAGGATCAGCGGGAAGCGGGTCTCGCCGGTGTACGTCCGGTGGGGTTCGGCGACGGCACAGGCCGGGGGCGAGGCCCAGAACCCCCGGTAGTACGCCTTGCGGTAGTAGTAGCAGGTCAGCCGGAAGCCGAGGGGGAAGACCAGGATCAGCAGGGCGGGGGAGAGGCCCCACCAGCTGCCGAAGATCTCCCAGTTGGGCCCGCCCTTCATGGGGACGCAGTTCTCGGCCAGGCAGGGCGAGTAGAAGGGCGAGACGTACGGGGCCGCGTAGTAGTCGCTGTTGGCGAAGGCTCGCCAGGTGGAGTAGGCGACGAAGGCGAGCAGTCCGGCGGCGGTGGCGGCCGGCGCCAGCCACCAGCGGTCGGTGCGCAGATGGCGCGGGGCGATGGCCGCACGGGAAGGGGAGTGCACGCCGGTGGCGCGCACCCCCCTTCCTGTGGACGGCGGTTCGGTTCCTGTGGCCAAGGTCGGTCTCCTCGGGAGCGTTCCGACTGTCGGTCTCCTGGGGCCTCCAGCGGCTGCCGCTCTCCCGGAGGCCGCGGGCCCTAGGGTGCCCGCCGGTCGCGGGCCCCCAGGCCCTCGTCGTCCGTGTCCGATCCCCAGAGCGCGCTGTCGTACGGCGTGTCGGGGATGGTCACGAGGTTCTCGGGCCGGCCGGCGGCCGGTGGCGCGGTGGCGCCCCGTTCCGCCGCGACGCTGCGTTCCAGCTGTCCGACCGTGCGGACCAGGTCTTCGAGGCAGCGCTTGACAGCCGCCAAATCATCCTGAACGGACATGGGTTGCCCTCACTTCCGCGAGTGCGGGTGGCGAACACGCGCCTGAGAGTGTCGCGCGTCACATCCCGCTTGTGAAGCCATGTGTACGGGATTCCACTCGTCCGGTGAGCCGCGCCGCCCGGCGGTTGGGCCGCACGGGTGGGGTTTGGCCGCCACGCCGCCGTGTCGGCGCGGCCGGATCCGTTACGTCGCTTTCAGTGTATGAGCAATAGGTGTGATCATCTCCAAATGCCATAAAACTGGACGAAGGGGTACAAGTCATGTCCCAGGTCGGCGCCCCTCGCGGGAGGACATGCTCCAGGAGCCCCCGCTCCCGCACGCTCCGCTCCGCCGCCACGCTCACCAGCGCGGTGCTCGCCATCACCGTCCTCGCCGGATGCAGCTCCGGCGACGAGGCCGACGAGGCCCCGGCCGCCGCCCCGGACCACGCTCCGGCAGCCCGCGACAAGGTCGCCGACGGCGGCACGCTGAACTGGGCCGTGGACGCGATGCCGACCACGCTCAACGCCTTCCAGGCCGACGCCGACGGAGCGACGTCGCGCGTCGCCGGAGCCGTGCTCCCCGCGCTCTACACCCTCGACGAGCGGGGCCGGCCCCGGCGCAACGCGGACTATCTGGAGTCCGCGCAGGTGATCGAGACGGAGCCCAAGCAGGTCGTCCTCTACAAGCTCAACCAGCAGGCGGTGTGGAGCGACGGCCGGGAGATCGGCGCGCCCGACTTCGTCGCGCAGTGGCGGGCCCTGAACGGCCGGGACACCGCGTACTGGACCGCCCGCAACGCCGGCTACGAGCGGATCGAGAAGATCGAGCGCGGCAAGGACGACCTGGAGGTACGGGTCACCTTCGCCCGGCCGTACGCCGACTGGCAGTCCCTCTTCACCCCCCTCTACCCGAAGGAGGTGACGGGGACCCCGAACGCCTTCAACGACGGTGCCCGCACCACCCTGAAGGCGACCGCAGGACCGTTCCTTCTGAAGGCCGCCGACAGCAAGGCCGCCACCGTCACGCTCGTCCGCAACCCCCGCTGGTGGGGCCAGTCCGCCAAGCTCGACCAGGTCGTCCTGCGTGCCGTGCCGCGCGACGAGCGTCTTGCGGCGCTGGTCGCGGGCAAGCTCGATCTGGCCGAGATCGATCGGTCGGCCGCCGACCGCATCGCCCTCGCGGCGCGGGACGCCCAGGCCGGCCGGAGTGCGGGACAGCCGCTCGCCCACGGCCCGGGCGCCGCGATCACCCCGTCGGCGGCCCTGAAGTCCTGGGCGCTGGCGAACGGCTCCGACGAGGGCAAGGCGCAGGCCGTCCAGGCCGCGCGCGAGAAGAACCAGCAGGCCATCGACGGGTACGCGGCCGAGCAGCGGGCCCTGGGCACGTTCGTGGTCCGCAAGTCCCTGGAGCCCGCGTACACCCAGCTCTCCCTGAACGGCGAGAGCGGTCCGCTCTCGGACGAGCGGGTACGCCGGGCGGTGGCGCGCGCCCTCGACCGCCAGGAACTGGCCGAAGCCGTACTCAAGCCGCTCGGGCTGCCCGCCCGTCCCCCCGGCAGCCACCTGGCGCTCGCGGGACAGGCGGCGTACGCGGACAGCAGCGACGCGCTCGGCGACCAGGACGCCAAGGAGGCGCGGGCGCTGCTCGCGGACGCGGGCTGGGTCCCCGGCGGCGCGAACAAGAAGCCCGCCGGGACGAAGGCCGGCAGCGAGGCCGAGGAGAAGAAGGCCGAGGAGAAGAAGGCCAAGGAGAAGGCGGCCGACGAGAAGAAGGCCGAGTCGGAGAAGAAGGACGAGAAGGCGGAGAAGGCCGACCCGAAGGACAAGGCCGGCTCGGCCGAGGAGGCCGGGAAGCCCGAGGCCGCCGACGCCGCCTCCGACGAAGGCCTCTACATCGTCGGCGACGACAAGCCGGCCGCCGCCACCGCGGGCGAGCCCGTGATCGGCGCCGAAGGCCCGGAGAACGGCACCACCGTCGTCGCCCCGGCCCCCGGGCTGCTGCACCGGGCCGCCCTGCTCGACAACGAGCCCGCCGCCCGCGCCGACGGTTCCGGTGGCACCGAGGCCAAGGCGCAGAACCCGGCCCGTCCCGACCAGGGCGCCCCCGGGGCCTACGCCCCGCGCGGCACCGCGGCCCCCGCCGTCCCCGCGGGCGCGTCCCAGGCACTCGGCAAGGACGGCGAACCGCTGAACCTCCGCTTCGTCCTGCCCTCGGGTCCGGGCTCGGAGTCGCTCCGCGCCGTCGGGGACAAGATCGTCCGGATGCTCGACGCGGTCGGCATCCGCACGGAGGTCACCAAGGTCGCCGACGAGAGCTTCTTCAAGGACCACATCGCCTCCGGCGACTACGACCTGGCCCTCTACTCCTGGCCCGCCTCCGCCTTCCCCGCGACCGACGCCCGGCCGATCTACGCCAAGCCCGAGGCGGCCTCGGACGGCTCCCTCCTGGTCGAGCAGAACTACTCCCGTGTCGGCACCGACCGGATCGACCAGCTGTTCGACCAGGCGGTGTCCACGCTCGACGAGAAGGAGGCGCTGGACCTGGTCCGCCAGGCCGACGCCCGGATCTGGGCCGCCGCCGGATCGATTCCCCTCTACCAGCGCCCCCAGCTGGTGGCGGCCAAGCCCGAGCTCGTGAACGCCGGCGCCTGGGGCTTCGCGGCCCCGCGTTACCAGGACATCGGGTTCAAGAAGCCCGAATCCGCCAAGGGTGCGGAGCGCAACACCAAGTAGGCGAAACCGCAGGTCACAACCTCAGATGCAGCTCAATTTCCTTGCCCGCCGGCGCTCCCGGCGGGCAGGATCACGTCCGGCCCCTTGACCCGGCCGTCTCCGCACGACCAGTGCCCCTCCTCATCCCCAGTGCACCGCACCACCGAGGCGTCCCCACGCCTCCGGCAGACCTTCTCGAATCAAGGCGGGGAAGCCCCTTGCGCGGCGGCCCCGTACCATAGGACATAGCCGTGGCGCGTCCGCCCGGCGGGCGTAAGAGGAACTGACGCCGCATCCCACGATCCGAGAGAAGCGCAAGCACCCATGCCCACGCGCCACGACATCCGTAACGTCGCCATCGTCGCCCACGTCGACCATGGCAAGACGACCATCGTCGACGCCATGCTCAAGCAGGCCGGTGCCTTCGCCGCCCACCAGCAGCTCGACGACCGCATGATGGACTCGAACGACCTGGAGCGTGAGAAGGGCATCACGATCCTCGCCAAGAACACGGCGGTGAAGTATCACCCCAAGGACGGCGGGGCCCCGATCACGATCAACATCATCGACACCCCCGGTCACGCCGACTTCGGTGGCGAGGTCGAGCGTGGTCTGTCGATGGTGGACGCGGTCGTCCTCCTCGTGGACGCCTCCGAGGGTCCGCTCCCGCAGACCCGCTTCGTGCTGCGCAAGGCCCTCCAGCAGCGCAAGCCCGTCATCCTCTGCATCAACAAGACGGACCGCCCGGACTCTCGGATCGACGAGGTCGTCAACGAGACCTACGACCTCTTCCTCGACCTGGACGCGGACGAGGACCAGATCGAGTTCCCGATCGTCTACGCCTGCGGCCGTGACGGCATCGCCTCGCTGACCAAGCCGGAGAACGGCACGGTCCCGCAGGACTCCGAGAACCTGGAGCCGTTCTTCTCCGCCATCCTGGAGCACGTCCCGGCTCCGGTGTACGACGAGGAGGCCCCGCTCCAGGCGCACGTCACCAACCTGGACGCCGACAACTTCCTCGGCCGTATCGCGCTCCTCCGCGTCGAGCAGGGCGAGCTGCGCAAGGGCCAGACGGTCGCGTGGATCAAGCGTGACGGTTCGATCTCCAACGTTCGCATCACCGAGCTGATGATGACCGAGGCGCTCACCCGCAAGCCCGCCGAGGTCGCGGGCCCCGGTGACATCTGCGCCGTCGCCGGTATCCCGGACATCATGATCGGCGAGACCCTGGCCGACCCGGAGAACCCGATCGCGCTGCCGCTGATCACGGTCGACCAGCCGGCCATCTCCATGACCATCGGCACCAACACCTCGCCGCTCGTCGGCCGCGGTGGCACGGGCAAGGGCGCGGACGCCAAGGCCGCGGTCAAGAACCGCAAGGTCACCGCCCGCCAGGTCAAGGACCGTCTGGACCGCGAGCTGATCGGTAACGTCTCGCTCCGCGTCCTCGACACCGAGCGTCCCGACGCCTGGGAGGTCCAGGGCCGTGGTGAGCTCGCGCTCGCCATCCTGGTCGAGCAGATGCGCCGCGAGGGCTTCGAGCTCACCATCGGCAAGCCGCAGGTCGTCACCAAGGAGGTCGACGGCAAGATCCACGAGCCCGTCGAGCGCCTCACGGTCGACGTGCCCGAGGAGCACATGGGCGCGGTCACGCAGCTCATGGGTGTCCGCAAGGGCCGCATGGACAACATGTCGAACCACGGCTCCGGCTGGGTCCGCATGGAGTTCGTCGTTCCGTCCCGTGGCCTCATCGGCTTCCGTACGGAGTTCCTGACCAACACCCGTGGTACGGGCATCGCCCACTCGATCCACGAGGGCCACGAGCCGTGGTTCGGCACCCTGACGACCCGTAACAACGGTTCGCTGGTCGCCGACCGCGCGGGTGCGGTCACCGCCTTCGCGATGACCAACCTCCAGGAGCGCGGCGTCCTGTTCACCGACCCCGGCACCGAGGTGTACGAGGGCATGATCGTCGGCGAGAACTCGCGCTCCGACGACATGGACGTGAACATCACCAAGGAGAAGAAGCTCACCAACATGCGCTCCTCCTCCGCCGACTCCTTCGAGGCGATCGTCCCGCCGCGCAAGCTCTCCCTGGAGCAGTCGCTGGAGTTCTGCCGCGACGACGAGTGCGTCGAGGTGACCCCGGAGGCCGTGCGCATCCGCAAGGTCGTCCTGGACCAGAACCAGCGCGGTCGCACGGCGTCGCGCGCCAAGAACGGCTGACCTGAGCCACACCGGCGACGGCCCCCGCGGGATTCCCGCGGGGGCCGTCGCCTGTTCCGGAACCTTCCCGGAGCCCTCCCGGGACCTCCCGGGACCTCCCGGGACGACTCCCCAGACCCTCCCGGAACCCACCGGTCGGAGGGGCACAGCGTGGCGAATCTGACACTTCGGATGGGCGGGAAGCCGTCAAACCGATTTCCCGTCCCACTGTTCGATTTCCGGACGTCGCTCTCCGGAACGTGTGTTAACGGTCCGTTTCGGGGGTGTCTGTCTGTGATCAGTTTGTCCGGATTTCGGTCTCAAGGCCCTTGCTGATGTTGCCAAAACGAGACCACTTAAGTGTGGTTTACAGCCCGGACGTACTTAATAGTTGGCTCCATTGAGCTCGGGTCAATGGGTCACGCACTGTGGGGAGTGTCGACTCACGAGCACACTAGGGGCACTTGAGTCCAATGCCGTCAGGGGTGTCGGCGAACTCGAAGTGCCCCCCTTGTAGTGACAAGTGGACTCATGAGGAGGAACCCATGCGCGGTGCCAAGAGCGCCAAGTGGGTAGCGGGCGCGATCGTCGTGGCCCTGGCAGCAACCGCCTGTGGCGGCAGCAATGACAAGGGTGGGGAGGGTGAAGGCAAGGCGAAGGCCGGCGGCGCTGTGAGCGTCGGCATCTCCGAGCCGAAGCGCCTCGTCCCGCAGACGACGACCGAGTCCGAGGGCTCGCAGGTGCTGGACGCGCTGTTCCGTCCGCTCGTCAGCTATGACGACAAGAACCAGCCGGTCGAGGACGCTGCCGAGTCGATCACGACGACGGACAACCAGCTCTGGACCATCAAGATCAAGCCGGGACAGAAGTTCCACGACGGCACCCCGGTGACCGCCAAGAGCTACGTCCAGGGTTGGAACTGGGGTGCCTACGGCCCGAACGCGGCCGACGGCAACTACTTCTTCGCCACCATCGACGGCTACGACGCCCTCAACCCGGCGGACCCGGACGGCGAGGAGGGCCCGAAGAAGGCTCCCGAGCCCTCCGCCAAGGAGCTGTCGGGCCTGAAGGTCGTGGACGACACCACCTTCACCGTCAAGCTGGCGAAGCCCTTCGCCGACTACAAGACCGTCCTCGGTTACACGGTCTTCTACCCGCTGCCGGACGCCGCGATCGCCAACATCAAGGCGTACGAAGAGGCTCCGATCGGCCAGGGTGCCTTCAAGATCGAGGGCAAGTGGGACCACAACAAGGCGATCAAGGTCGTCAAGAACCCTGACTACACGGGCACCAACAAGCCCAACGTGGACTCGGTGACGTACAAGATCTACCAGAAGCAGGAGACGATGTATAAGGACGTCGTCGCCGGCGCCCTTGACGTCATCCCGCAGGTTCCGACCTCCGAGCTGGCCAACGCCACCAAGCAGTTCGGTGACCGCTTCAAGTCGTCCCCGGCCTCGACCTTCCAGTTCGTGTCGTTCCCGACCTACGACAAGAAGTACTCGAAGCCGGAGATCCGCAAGGCGATCTCCATGGCCATCGACCGCGAGGAGATCACCAAGGTGATCTTCAACGACTCGCAGTCCCCGGCTCGCTCCTTCGTCTCCCCGGTCGTCGGCGGCTACCGCGACAACACCTGCGGTGAGTCCTGCAAGTTCGACCCGGCCGCCGCCAAGGCTCTCCTCGCGAAGGCCGGCGGCATCGAGGGCAACAAGATCAACATCGGCTACAACGGCGATGGCGGTCACAAGGAGTGGGTGGACGCCACCTGCAACCAGGTCAAGAAGAACCTCGGCGTCGACTGCGTCGGCCAGGCCGTCCCGCAGTTCGCCGAGCTGCTGACCCAGGTCGAGCAGAAGAAGTTCTCCGGCATGTTCCGCATGGGCTGGATCATGGACTACCCGTCCATGGAGAACTACCTCGGCCC
Organism: Streptomyces sp. NPDC013457; assembly: GCF_043089925.1. Taxonomy (NCBI): domain Bacteria; kingdom Bacillati; phylum Actinomycetota; class Actinomycetes; order Kitasatosporales; family Streptomycetaceae; genus Streptomyces; species Streptomyces sp. NPDC013457. The sequence goes on along the minus strand of NZ_JBICBL010000005.1, from coordinate 93,888 downwards.
GCTGTTCACCACCGGTGGTTCCTCGAACTACTACGGCTACAGCAACAAGCAGTTCGACAAGCTCGTCGAGGAAGGCCGCGCCGCCAAGACGCCCGCCGAGGCCATCAAGCTCTGGCAGCAGGCCGAGGACGTCCTCGTCCAGGACATGCCGGTGATCCCGCTGCGCTTCGGCAAGAACGTGTTCGCGCACAGCAAGAAGGTCGCGAACGTCGAGATGGACCTCTTCAACCGGGTCGACGTCACCAAGATCTCGCAGGCCTAACAGCCTCAGGCATCTGACCCAAACGAATAGTCGAGAACGGCGGCGGGGGCCGGCAACACCGGCCCCCGCCGCTTCTCGCGAGGAGGATCCATGGGCCGGTTCGTCATTCGACGAATCCTTCAGATGGTGCCCGTCTTCATCGGCACCACCTTGATCGTCTACGTGCTCGTCACGCAGATGGGTGGCGACCCCATCCAGAACCTGTACGGCGAGAAGCCCGTACCCGACAACATCAGAGCGACGCTCACCGCTCAGTACCACCTCGACGAGCCGTGGTGGATGCAGTACTGGTACTACTTCAAGGGGCTGCTCCAGGGCGACTTCGGTGAGTCCATCGCGCAGGGCCGGCCCATCGCCGAGCTGCTTGCCGAGGCCTGGCCGGAGACGCTGAAGGTCGCCGGTGTGGCCTTCGCCTTCGAGCTCGTCGTCGGTGTCGTCGCCGGTGTGCTCGCGGGCATGCGCCGCGGCAGCTTCATCGACAACCTGGTGCTGGTCTCCACCCTGACCGTCATCGCCATCCCGATCTTCGTGCTCGGCAACGTCGGCCAGACCTTCCTGGGCGTGGAATGGGGCCTGTTCCCCGTCTCCGGAACGGACGACGGATTCAGCAGTTACCTGCTGCCGGGTCTGGTGCTCGGCTCGGTCTCGCTCGCGTACATCGCACGACTCGCACGCGCCTCGGTCGCGGAGAACCTCCGCGCCGACTACATCAGGACCGCGAAGGCCAAGGGCCTTCCGAAGAGCCGAGTGATCGGCATCCACGTGCTGCGCAACTCGCTGATCCCGGTGGTCACCTACCTGGGCGCCGACCTCGGCTCCCTCATGGGCGGTGCCATCGTCACCGAGGGCATCTTCAACATTCCCGGTGTGGGCTATCAGCTCTTCCAATCGCTCAACGTGGAGGACGGGCCGGCGGTCGTCGGATTCGTCAGCCTGCTGGTGCTCGTCTATCTGTTCACCGCGCTGATCGTCGACCTGCTGTACGCCGTGCTTGACCCGAGGATTCGCTATGAGTAACCCGCTCAAGACGCCCGAAGAGGCCTACACCGAGAGCGTCGCCGGCACTGTCGTGCCCGGTCCGGCCTCCGCCAAGCAGGACAAGGCGCGCAGTCTCGCCCAGGACGCGTTCCGGGACCTGATACGCCGGCCGATGTTCCTCGTCTCGGCGTTCCTCATCCTCGCCATCCTGACCATCGCCGCCTTCCCGGGCCTCTTCACCAGCGTCGAGCCGCTCGACTGCGACCTGAAGAACTCGATGGCCGGCCCCAGCGGCGATGCGTGGTTCGGCTACAACTTCCAGGGCTGCGACGTCTATTCGCAGACCATCTACGGCACCCGCAACTCGGTGATCGTGGGTGTGCTGACGACGATCTTCTCGCTGCTCATCGGCGGACTCGTCGGTGTCCTCGGCGGTTTCTTCGGCAAGTGGACGGACGCCCTCCTCTCGTTCGTCACCAACGTCTTCTTCGGACTGCCGCTGCTGCTCGCCGCGATCGTCATCCTGAACAACTTCCGTGACGAGAAGGGCATGCGCAACGCCGGTGTGATGGCCGTGGTCATCACGCTCTCCGTCGTCGGCTGGATGTCCATGGCGCGCGTCATGCGCGGCGCGGTCATGCAGGTGAAGCAGGCGGACTACGTCGCCGCGGCCCGTTCGCTGGGTGCCTCCACCTGGCGGCTGATGTTCCGTCACGTCATGCCGAACTCCGTCACCCCGGTGATCGTGGTCGCCACGATCTCCCTCGGTGTCGTCATCGGCGCGGAAGCGACGCTGAGCTTCCTCGGTATCGGCATCAGGCCCCCGGCCATCTCCTGGGGCGTGATGATCTCCGAGGCGCAGCAGCGCATCTCCCAGGGGCTGCACCCGCTGCTGTTCCCGTCCGGAATGCTCACCATCACGGTGCTCGCCTTCATCATGCTCGGCGACGCGGTCCGTGACGCCTTCGACCCGAAGCTGCGCTGAGAGTAAGGACGAACGCAGTGACCACCATCGACAAAACCGCGAGCGTCCCCGCGCCGCGCGACGGCGCGACCCACGACGGTCCGCTGCTCGACGTACGCGACCTCCACGTGGAGTTCCGCACCCGTGAGGGTGTCGCCAAGGCCGTGAACGGCGTCTCGTACTCCGTGAACGCCGGCGAGACCCTCGCCGTCCTCGGCGAGTCCGGTTCCGGCAAGTCCGTGACCGCGCAGGCCATCATGGGCATCCTCGACACCCCGCCGGGGTTCGTGACCAAGGGAGAGATCCTCTTCCGCGGCCAGGACATGCTCAAGATGTCCGAGGACGAGCACCGCAAGCTGCGCGGCAGCAAGATCGCGATGATCTTCCAGGACGCGCTGTCCTCGCTCAACCCCGTGCTCAGCGTCGGCTACCAGCTCGGCGAGATGTTCCGGGTGCACCAGGGCCTCTCCAAGAAGGAGGCCAAGGTCAAGGCGATCGAGCTCATGGACCGGGTGAAGATCCCGGCCGCCGCGGCGCGGGTCAACGACTACCCGCACCAGTTCTCCGGCGGTATGCGCCAGCGCATCATGATCGCGATGGCGCTCGCCCTCGAGCCCGACCTGATCATCGCGGACGAGCCCACCACGGCGCTCGACGTGACCGTCCAGGCCCAGGTCATGGACCTGCTCGCCGAGCTCCAGCGCGAGCTCAACATGGGTCTGATCCTGATCACCCACGACCTCGGCGTCGTCGCCGACGTCGCGGACAAGATCGCCGTGATGTACGCGGGCCGGATCGTCGAGCAGTCGCCGGTGCACGAGATCTACGCGCGCCCGGCCCACCCGTACACCAAGGGTCTGCTCGACTCGATCCCGCGCCTGGACCAGAAGGGCCAGGAGCTGTACGCGATCAAGGGTCTGCCGCCCAACCTGCTCAAGATCCCGTCGGGCTGCGCCTTCAACCCGCGCTGCCCCAAGGCGGACGACGTCTGCCGTACGGAGATCCCGGCGCTCGTGCCGGTCACCGAGCGGGACGGCACGGAGCTGCCGGGCCGCGGCAGCGCCTGCCACTTCTGGAAGGAGACGATCCATGGCTGAGCTCAGCAAGAAGGACGAGGCCGCGGACGCGACTCCGAACGTCACCGAGGTGCACACGGTCGACGCCGCGAGCGAGGCGGAGGCCGTAGCCGCCATCGAGGCGCCGGTCGAGCGCGGTGAGCCGATCCTGCAGGTGCGCAACCTGGTCAAGCACTTCCCGCTGACCCAGGGCATCCTGTTCAAGCGCCAGGTCGGCGCGGTCAAGGCCGTGGACGGGGTCTCCTTCGACCTCTACCAGGGCGAGACCCTCGGCATCGTCGGCGAGTCCGGCTGTGGCAAGTCCACCGTCGCCAAGCTCCTGATGAACCTGGAGCGGGCGACCGCGGGCGAGGTCTTCTACAAGGGCCAGGACATCACCCAGCTGTCCGGCCGCGCCCTTAAGGCCGTCCGCCGGAACATCCAGATGGTGTTCCAGGACCCGTACACCTCGCTGAACCCGCGGATGACGGTCGGCGACATCATCGGTGAGCCCTTCGACATCCACCCCGAGGTGGCCCCGAAGGGTGACCGGCGCCGCAAGGTGCAGGAGCTGCTCGATGTGGTCGGTCTGAACCCCGAGTACATCAACCGCTACCCGCACCAGTTCTCCGGCGGTCAGCGCCAGCGCATCGGCATCGCCCGCGGCCTCGCGCTCAACCCGGAGATCATCATCTGCGACGAGCCGGTCTCGGCGCTGGACGTCTCCGTCCAGGCGCAGGTCATCAACCTGATGGAGAAGCTGCAGGACGAGTTCAACCTCTCCTACGTCTTCATCGCGCACGACCTGTCGATCGTCCGGCACATCTCGGACCGGGTCGGCGTCATGTACCTCGGCAAGATGGCCGAGATCGGTACGGACACGCAGATCTACGACCACCCGACGCACCCCTACACCCAGGCGCTGCTGTCGGCGGTCCCGGTTCCGGACCCGGAGGCCCGCGAGGGCCGCGAGCGGATCATCCTCACGGGTGACGTCCCCTCGCCGGCCAACCCGCCGTCGGGCTGCCGCTTCCGCACCCGGTGCTGGAAGGCGCAGGAGAAGTGCTCCACGGAGGTCCCGCTGCTGGCGATCCCCGAGCGCTTCCAGGGCGAGGACACCCCGGCCGCGCACGAGTCGGCGTGTCACTTCGCCGAGGAGAAGGACGTCGTCCACGCCGGATGACCGAGTTCGACGCGTGAGGCGCCCGGCCGATTCGGCCGGGCGCCTCACGCGTTTCTTCTTACGGGTGTCGTAAAGGTGCATACCGCCCCCAGTGGGGTGATATTGGGGCTCTTGGTAGTGACCAGAGATCCTCGGGAGGCACCTGATGCGTGGAGCCACGCACGCCAAGTGGACCGCACTGGCCGCCGCCGTCGCCCTCACGGTGACGGCCTGCGGCGGCGGAGGCGACGGCGGAGGCGGTGGCGCCGACGGCATCGTGAGCTCGTCCTGGGGGGACCCGCAGAACCCGCTGGAGCCCGCCAACACCAACGAGGTCCAGGGCGGCAAGGTCCTGTCCATGATCTTCCGCGGGCTCAAGCAGTACGACCCGAAGACCGGCGAGGCCAAGAACATGCTCGCCGAGAACATCGAGACGACCGACTCGACGAACTTCACCATCACCCTCAAGGACGGCTGGACCTTCTCCAACGGGGAGCAGGTCACCGCGCAGTCCTTCGTGGACGCGTGGAACTACGGCGCCTCCCTGAAGAACAACCAGAAGAACGCGTTCTTCTTCGGCCAGATCGAGGGCTACGACAAGGTCCACCCCGAGTCGGGCGAGCCGACCGCCGAGACCATGTCCGGCCTCAAGGTGGTCGACCCCAAGACGTTCACCGTCAAGCTCACCCAGAAGTTCTCCACCTGGCCGGACACCCTCGGCTACGCCGCCTTCGCCCCGCTGCCGCAGTCCTTCTTCACCGACCACGCGGCCTGGCTCGACAAGCCCGTCGGCAACGGCCCGTACACGGTCTCCTCGTACACCAAGGGCTCGCAGATGGAGCTCCAGCGGTGGGACGACTACCCCGGCCAGGACAAGGCGCAGAACGGCGGCGTGACCCTCAAGGTCTACACCGACAACAACACCGCCTACACGGACCTGACGGCCGGCAACCTCGACCTCGTCGACGACGTGCCCGCCTCCCAGCTCAAGAACGTCCAGGCGGACCTCGGCGACCGGTACATCAACGTGCCGGCCGGCATCATCCAGACCCTCGGCTTCCCGTTCTACGACCCGGCGTGGAACAAGCCGGGGCAGGAGAAGCTCCGACAGGGGCTCTCCATGGCGATCAACCGCGAGCAGATCACCGACCAGATCTTCCAGAAGACCCGCACCCCGGCCGTCGACTGGACCTCCCCGGTCCTCGGCGAGGACGGCGGCTTCAAGGACATCTGCGGCGACTTCTGCCAGTACAACGCCGAAGAGGCGAAGAAGCTGGTCGCCGAGGGCGGCGGCATCCCCGGCGGCACCATGACCATCACGTACAACGCCGACACCGGCTCCCACAAGGAGTGGGTGGACGCCGTCTGCAACTCCATCAACAACGCCCTCGGCAACAACCGGGCCTGCGTCGGCAACCCCGTCGGCACCTTCGCCGACTTCCGCAGCCAGGTCAGCACACAGAAGATGAAGGGCCCGTTCCGCGCCGGCTGGCAGATGGACTACCCGCTCATCCAGAACTTCCTGCAGCCGCTGTACTACACCAACGCCTCGTCCAACGACGGGAAGTACACCGACCCGGAGTTCGACAAGCTCGTCGACCAGGCCAACGCCGAGTCCGACATCACCAAGGCCGTCGAGACCTTCCAGAGCGCCGAGGAGGTCCTGCGCGACGACATGGGCGCGATCCCGCTCTGGTACCAGAACGGCAGCGCGGGCTACTCCGAGCGGGTCTCCAACGTGCTGCTGAACCCCTTCAGCGTCCCCGTCTACGACCAGATCAAGGTCAACTGACGCAGCTCGTCGGCGTACGGCCCGGCCCCGCGTCCCTCCGCGCGCCGGGCCGTACGACGTCCTCACACCCCCGGAGCCCCTCATGGGTCGTTATGTGATCCGGCGTCTGCTGCAGATGATCCCGGTCTTCATCGGCGCCACCCTGCTGATCTTCCTGATGGTGAACGTGATGGGCGACCCCATCGCCGGCCTCTGCGGCGACCGCGCCTGCGACCCGGCGACCGCCGCCCAGCTGGAGAAGGAGTTCGGCCTCGACAAGCCGGTGTGGCAGCAATACCTGACGTACATGGGCAACCTCTTCACCGGCGACTTCGGTACGGCCTTCAACGGCCAGCCGGTGACCGAGCTGATGGCCAGCGCCTTCCCCGTCACCATCCGGCTCACCATCGTCGCGATCCTCTTCGAGATCGTCATCGGCATCAGCCTCGGCGTCCTGACGGGCCTGAAGCGAGGCCGCCCGGTCGACACCACGGTGCTGCTGCTCACCCTCGTCGTGATCTCGATCCCGACCTTCGTCACCGGCCTGCTGCTCCAGCTGCTGCTCGGCGTGGAGTGGGGCTGGATCAAGCCGGCCGTCTCGCCCGAGGCCCCCTTCAACGAGCTGATCGTCCCCGGCCTCGTCCTCGCCTCCGTCTCCCTCGCCTACGTCACCCGGCTCACCCGGACCTCGATCGCCGAGAACAAGCGCGCCGACTACGTCCGCACCGCCGTCGCCAAGGGCCTCCCGCGCCGCCGGGTCATCTCCCGGCACCTGCTGCGCAACTCGCTCATCCCGGTGGTCACCTTCATCGGCGCCGACATCGGCGCGCTGATGGGCGGCGCCATCGTCACCGAGCGGATCTTCAACATCCACGGCGTCGGCTACCAGCTCTACCAGGGCATCGTCCGCCAGAGCACCCAGACCGTCGTCGGCTTCGTGACCGTCCTCGTCCTCGTCTTCCTGGTGGCCAACCTGATCGTCGACCTCCTGTACGCCGTCCTTGACCCGAGGATCCGCTATGCCTGAGCCTCTTACGCCGCATGAGCCGTTCGACGACGGGCGCGCCATCGACCACACGGGGGCGGGCGGCGCGACGGACCTCGCCATGGAGGAGGGCGAGTCGCTGGAGAAGACCCCCGGCGGCCCCCTCGGCACCGGCCCCGCGGGCAAGCCCCGCTCCCTGTGGTCCGACGCCTGGCACGACCTGCGCCGCAACCCGGTCTTCATCGTCTCGGGCCTGATCATCATCTTCCTGGTGATCATCTCCATCTGGCCGTCCCTGATCGCCAGCGGCGACCCCCTCCAGTGCGACCTCTCCAAGGCCCAGGAGGGCTCCCAGCCCGGCCACCCCTTCGGCTTCAACGGCCAGGGCTGCGACGTCTACACCCGTACGGTCTACGGCGCCCGGACCTCCGTCAGCGTCGGCGTCCTCGCCACCCTCGGCGTCGCGGTCCTCGGCTCGCTCCTCGGCGGCATCGCCGGCTTCTTCGGCGGCGGCTCGGACGCCTTCCTCTCCCGGATCACCGACGTCTTCTTCGCCATCCCGGTCGTCCTCGGCGGACTCGTCCTGCTGTCGGTCGTCACCAGCAACACCATCTGGCCCGTCATCGGCTTCATGGTGCTCCTCGGCTGGCCGCAGATCTCCCGCATCGCCCGCGGCTCGGTCATCACCGCCAAGCAGAACGACTACGTGCAGGCGGCCCGCGCGCTCGGCGCCTCCAACTCCCGCATTCTGCTGCGCCACATCACCCCGAACGCCGTCGCGCCGGTCATCGTCGTGGCGACCATCGCCCTCGGTACGTACATCTCGCTCGAAGCGACCCTGTCCTACCTGGGCGTCGGCCTGAAGCCGCCGACCGTCTCCTGGGGCATCGACATCTCCTCGGCCTCGCAGTACATCCGCAACGCCCCGCACATGCTGCTCTGGCCGGCGGGCGCGCTCGCCATCACCGTGCTCGCGTTCATCATGCTCGGCGACGCGGTGCGCGACGCCCTCGACCCGAAGCTGAGGTAGCCGCCCATGCTGCTCGAAGTGAGCGATCTGCACGTGGAGTTCCACACCCGGGACGGAGTGGCGAAGGCGGTCAACGGGGTCAGCTACTCGGTCGACGCGGGCGAGACGCTGGCCGTGCTCGGCGAGTCCGGCTCCGGCAAGTCCGTGACCGCGCAGGCCGTCATGGGCATCCTCGACATCCCGCCGGGGAAGATCACCGGCGGCGAGATCCTCTTCCAGGGCCAGGACCTGCTGAAGCTCAAGGAGGAGGAGCGGCGCAAGGTCCGCGGCGCGAAGATGGCGATGATCTTCCAGGACGCGCTGTCCTCCCTCAACCCCGTCATCAGCGTCGGCGACCAGCTCGGCGAGATGTTCCAGGTCCACCAGGGGATGTCCCGCAAGGACTCCCGGGCCAAGGCGGTCGAGCTGATGGACCGGGTCCGCATCCCGGCGGCCAAGGAACGGGTGGGGCAGTACCCGCACCAGTTCTCGGGAGGCATGCGCCAGCGCATCATGATCGCGATGGCGCTCTCCCTCGAACCCGACCTGATCATCGCCGACGAGCCCACCACCGCCCTCGACGTCACCGTCCAGGCCCAGGTCATGGACCTGCTCGCCGAGCTCCAGCGCGAGCTCAACATGGGACTCATCCTGATCACCCACGACCTCGGCGTCGTCGCCGACGTCGCCGACCGGATCGCCGTCATGTACGCGGGCCGGATCGTCGAGACCGCCCCCGTCCACGAGATCTACAAGGCGCCCGCCCACCCCTACACCCGGGGCCTGCTCGACTCGATCCCGCGCCTGGACCAGAAGGGCCAGGAGCTGTACGCGATCAAGGGCCTGCCGCCGAACCTGCTCGCCATCCCGCCCGGCTGCGCCTTCAACCCGCGCTGCCCGCTGGCCAGGGACGTGTGCCGTACGGACGAGCCGCCGTTGTACGAAGTGTCGGAGGAACGCCGCAGCGCGTGCCACTTCTGGCAGGAGGCCCTCCGTGGCTGAGTCGATCCTCGAAGTCCGGGACCTGCACAAGCACTACCCGCTGACCCAGGGCGTCCTCTTCAAGAAGCAGGTCGGTGCGGTCAAGGCCGTCGACGGCGTCGACTTCGACCTCAGGGCGGGGGAGACCCTCGGCATCGTCGGCGAGTCCGGCTGCGGCAAGTCGACCGTGGCCAAGATGCTCGTCAACCTGGAGCGCCCGACCTCGGGGTCGATCCGCTACAAGGGCGACGACATCACCAAGCTCTCCGCCAAGGCCCTGCGCGCCGTCCGCCGCAACATCCAGATGGTCTTCCAGGACCCGTACACCTCGCTCAACCCGCGCATGACGGTCGGCGACATCATCGGAGAGCCGTACGAGATCCACCCCGAGGTCGCCCCGAAGGGGGACCGGCGGCGCAAGGTCCAGGACCTGCTGGACGTGGTCGGGCTCAACCCGGAGTACATCAACCGCTATCCGCACCAGTTCTCCGGCGGCCAGCGCCAGCGCATCGGCATCGCCCGCGGGCTCGCGCTCCAGCCGGAGATCATCGTCGCGGACGAGCCTGTCTCGGCTCTCGACGTCTCCGTGCAGGCGCAGGTGGTGAACCTCCTGGCGAAGCTCCAGGACGAGTTCTCGCTGAGCTACGTCTTCATCGCGCACGACCTGTCGATCGTCCGTCACATCTCGGACCGGGTCGGCGTCATGTACCTCGGCCGGATCGTCGAGATCGGCTCGGACGCGCAGATCTACGACCACCCCACGCACCCGTACACCCAGGCGCTGCTCTCCGCGGTCCCGGTGCCCGACCCCGACGCCCGGGAGCACCGCGAGCGCATCATCCTCACCGGGGACGTGCCCTCGCCGGCCAACATCCCCTCGGGCTGCCGGTTCCGCACCCGGTGCTGGAAGGCGCAGCAGCGCTGCGAGCTGGAGGTCCCGGAACTGGCGGTCCCGGCGGTCTTCCGGCTGGCGGACACCCCGGCGAAGCACGACTCCGCGTGCCACTTCGCGGAGGAGAAGCACGTGGTCCCCTCGGAGGACGACGAGACGCCGTAGCGAGGGTTAACGCCGGGGCAACGCGGGCGACTTGGATCCGATATACGAACGCGGGATGCTCACGAGCGTACGGCCGTGCGGGTGCCGTAGGCCGACCGGGATCACCAGACGCCCGGTCGGCCACCCAGTGTTCGTGTCTTGCCCGGTGAATATGCGGAACCGCTTGTTTCGGCGCGTGGTAGCGGTGAGTATCGGCGTCGTGACAGTGACACGACCGGCACGTCTCACCGGCGCCGCGCTGTGCGGTGCGCTCGCACTCGTCATCGTCGTCTGGGTCCTGCGGGACCTCGCGGCCTTCGGCTCTCCCGCCCGGCTGGCCTGGTACTGGGCAGGGGAGGAGGCGTTCCCGTTACGCCGGCGGGCCGCCACCTCGCTGGTCGACCCGCTGCTGCTCGCCGCGTACGCCGCCACCGCCGTCGCCTCCCTGCGCTCCTCCCTCGCCGCGCCCGCCCTCGCCGTCACCGGGGCCGTCACCCTCACGCTGCGGCTCCCCGGCCTCTGGGCCACCGGTGTCGACGCCCTCGTCACGACCCTGGTCACGCTCGCCCTCGCCACCGGACTCGTCGTCACCGCCGTCGCCGGCCGCCGCCCCGCCGAGACCCGCCGCGAGCTGCCGGGCCGGCCCCGCACCCGGCCCGCCGTCGCCGCCGGGGTCCTCTGCACCGTCGCCGGGCTCGCCTGGGCAGCCTGGGAGGTGCACCGGGCGGCCGCGCTCCCGGTCGAGGCGACCGTCGACCGGTTCACCGGCGGCCGCTCGCTCCTGCTGCCCGCCCTCGCGGTCCCCCCGGCCTGGCTGAACCTGACCCTCTCAGTCCTGTTCCTGACGGCCGCCGCCACGGCCTTCGCCCGCTCCTCGCACGCCCGCCCCCTCGGCCTGCTCGCCGGGCTGCTCATGACGGGCTGCGGGCTCTCCGCCGTCGCCCTCGCGTCACGGACCGACCGGGCCGAGCGGCTCGCCGCGCTCGACGACGAGGGCCGGCTCACCCTCGCCACCTCGGGCTACGGGCTCCTCGCCGGCGCCGCCGTCCTCGTCCTGCTCTCCCTGCGCGGCGCACCCCGCTCCGCACACGGCCGCCCGGTGGCCGCGCTGCCGCCCGCCCCGCCGCACCCCCGCCCTCCCGGCTGGTGAGCTACGGGTTCAGGCCGAGCGTCCGCTTCAGGAACTCCACTTGGAGGAGCAGCATGTTCTCCGCCACCTGCTCCTGCGGCGTCATATGGGTCACGCCCGTCAGCGGCAGCACCTCATGGGGACGGCCCGCCGCCAGCAGTGCCGAGGAGAGCCGGAGCGTATGGGCCACCACGACGTTGTCGTCCGCGAGACCATGGATGATCATCATCGGCCGGACCGGCTCCTCCGGCGCCGACAGCCCGTCGTCGGTCACCAGCGAGTTCGCCGCGTACACCTCCGGAGCCTCCTGCGGCGTCCCGAGATAGCGCTCGGTGTAGTGGGTGTCGTACAGCCGGAAGTCCGTCACCGGCGCCCCCGCGATCGCCGCGTGGAAGACGTCCGGCCGCCGCAGCACCCCGAGCGCGGCGAGGTAGCCGCCGTACGACCAGCCACGGATCGCCACCCGCCCCAGGTCGAGCGGGAAGTCCTTCGCGAGCCCGTGCAGCGCCTCGACCTGGTCGTCCAGGGTCGGCGTCAGATCGTTCTTGATCGACTTCTCCCAGCCGGGCGACCGGCCCGGCGCACCCCGCCCGTCCGCCACGATCACGGCGAACCCCTGGTCGGCGAACCACTGTGACGTCAGATGCGGATTGTGGGCGGCCACCACCCGCTGACCGTGCGGACCGCCGTACGGATCCATCAGTACGGGAAGCGGCCCGTCCCCTTCCGTGTAGCCGGAGGGGAGCAGGACGGCGCACGGAATCCGTCGTGCGCCCCCCTCCACGAGCCGCACGCCCGCGGAGAGCGCCGGCGTCTCCGCGTACGAGGCGATCACGGCGACCTGGGCGCCGTCCCGCAGCACCCGCGCCACACTCCCCGGCGCGTCCGGCCGCGCGGAGACCAGCACCGTCACCGTGCCGCAGCGCACCGCCGAGTGCACCCCGACACCCTCCGAGACCCGCTCCACGCCCCGCTCGTTCACCCGGTACACATGGATCTCCCCGGTCTCCGGCTCCGCCCGCTCCTCACCGGCCGACGCCGAGACCAGGACGTCGTCATCGCCGACGTCCAGGACCGCGCGCAGGTGGAGCGCCCCACCGGTGAGCGCCCGGTCCCCGACCGCCAGGACCCGCGCCCCGCCCTCGTCGGCGATCCGCACGAGCCGCCCGTCCGGAGCCCACGCCGGCGCCCCCGGCAGCAGCTCGAGCCACACCGGGTCCTCGTCCGCGTGCACGGTCCGTGTCGCCCCGCTCGCCACGTCCACCGCCAGGTGCAGCTGCGTGCGCTGGTCGCGCGCCTGGACGAGCAGCAGCGGAGCCCCGTCCGCCGACCAGTGCACCCGGGCCAGATACGGGTACCGCTCGCGGTCCCACACGACCTCCGTGCGCTCTCCCGCCAGGTCCACCACATAGAGCCGGACCTCCGCGTTCTCCGTCCCCGCCGCCGGATACGGCACCACCTGCGGCTCCCGGTCCGGGTGTGCGGGATCGGCGATCCACCACCGCCGCACCGACCGGTCGTGCGCGCGGGCCACCAGGAGCCGGTCCGAGTGGGGCGACCACCAGAAGCCGCGGTACCGGCCCATCTCCTCGGCGGCGATGAACTCCGCCAGCCCGTACGTCGTGTGCGCGTCCTCCGGCTCCACTAGCGCCCGGTCGCCCACCCCGTCCGCGCCCGTCACCCGCAGCGCGCCGCCGGTCACGTAGGCGATGTGCCGCCCGTCCGGCGAGGGGCGCGGGTCGACCACCGGCCCCGGCACCGCGAGTTCCCCGGCCGTCCCCGCCCTCAGCTCCGCCGCGAACAGCCGCCCGGAGAGCGCGAACGCCGCCAACTCCACGGCCGCGTCCACCGCGTACGCCACGATCCCGCCCGAGCCCTCACGACTCCGCTCCCGCCGCGCCCGCTCCTCCGCCGACAACTCCTCGGCCGCGCCCGCGAGCAGGGCCTCCGGGTCCGCCGCGAGCCGCTCGCGCGGAGCGTCCCCCGCCGTGCCGCCGGCCCCGCTCGCGAGATCGAGCACCCACAGCGCGTGGGTGCGTTCCGTGCCGGACGACGAGCGGACGAACACGACCCTCTCACCGTCGGGGGAGACCGTGAAGGCGCGAGGAACTCCCAGGGTGAAGCGCTGGGTCCGGGCGTACTGGCGGGGGAACGACAGGGGGGACGACGGCAGTTGCGTGGAGGTCATGCGACCGAAACTAGCGCTGTGCGCCCCCTCTGTGCCTCCGTACACCATCAATACGGAGCCACACATAGTTATGATCCGTAGCGCTAGGTGGGTAGGGGTCTCCTGACATCTGGCACATGCTCGCCGAACTGACCGTCCGAATATCCGACCGAAGAAGTGTGGAGGTGAACCGCCGTGGCACTCTCGATTTCGGCGGTGGTGCTGCTGGCGATCGTCGTCTTCCTGCTGATCCGGAAATCCGGGCTGAAGGCTGGACATGCGGCGGTCTGCGCGCTCCTGGGGTTCTACCTGGCGAGTTCGTCCATCGCCCCGTCCATCAGCACGCTCACCACCAACGTGGCGGGCATGATCGGCGGCCTCAAGTTCTGAGCCGCGTGCTCGGGGGTGCCCGGCGGTCCCCGGCCCCGCCTCGTAGGGTGGGGCCATGACGGTTCTCCCAGCCCGTCGTCTGCTCCTGGTGCACGCGCACCCCGACGACGAGTCGATCAACAACGGCGCCACCATGGCCAGGTACGCGGCCGAGGGCGCCCAGGTCACGCTCGTGACCTGCACACTCGGCGAGGAGGGCGAGGTCATCCCGCCCGCGCTCGCCCACCTCGCACCCGACCGGGAGGACCGGCTCGGCGCCCATCGCGTCGGCGAGCTCGCCGACGCGATGAAGGAGCTGGGCGTCACCGACCACCGCTTCCTCGGCGGCCCCGGCCGCTTCCGCGACTCCGGAATGATGGGCGTCGAGCAGAACCGGCGCCCGAACGCCTTCTGGAACACCGACATCGACACCGCCGCCGCGTACCTCGTCGAGATCATCCGTGAGACCCGCCCCCAGGTCCTGGTCACCTACGACCCCGACGGCGGCTACGGACACCCCGACCACATCCAGGCCCACCGCGTCGCCATGCGCGCCGCCGAGCTGGCCGCGGACGCCGCGTACCGCCCCGACCTCGGCCCCGCCCACGCGATCGCGAAGATCTACTGGAACCGGGTCCCGCGCCCCGTCGCCGAGGCCGCGTTCGCCCGCCTCCGAGCCGAGGGCGCCGGCTTCCCCGGCATCGCGGACATCGACGACGTACCGGGTGTCGTCGAGGAGTCCCTGATCACCGCCGAGATCGACGGCGACACCGCCTGGGCGGCCCGGAAAACCGCCGCGATGCGGGCCCATGCCACCCAAATCGCCGTCGAAGGCCCCTTCTTCGCTCTCTCCAACGACCTGGGGCAGCCGATCCTCACCACGGAGTACTACCAGTTGGTGCGGGGTACGCCCGGCGCACCGGCCGGCGTGCGCGAGAACGACCTCTTCGCGGGTGTGGGTGAGGACGCGTGAACCTCCGGATCGTCTGGTACGTCGTGTTCCTCGTCCTCGGCGCCCTCGTGGGCGTGGCCGGCTCGATCGCCCAACCCGCCTGGTTCCCCGGCGGGTTGTTCCTCGCCCTGCTCGCCACCGCCGGAGTCTTCTACGGCGGGCTGCGGGCCACCGACACCCAGCTGGGCATCCTGGCCCCGGCGGTCGGCTGGCTCGTCGCCGTCGTGCTGCTCAGCGTCGGACGCCCGGAGGGCGACGGGCTCTTCGGCGGCGGAGTCTCGGAGATGATCTATCTTCTCGGAGGCCTGGCGATCGCTGTGATGTGTGCCACGGTGGCGAGGATTCCTCGACCGACCGTGTGACCAGGGTGACTTGGGGGGAGCTTCGGTGAAGGAGTGCCCCGACTTCGGCCGGAATGCCCCGTACTGGATCCCCTGCGATCGGGTGCGATTCGGCGACGGCCAGTATGGTGGTGCGCGCCGCCGAGCCGCCCGGGTACACGAGCACCAGCAAGAGCGGGCGGTGGAGCCAACCGGGAGATCCTGCTTTGAGTCGTGAAACTGGTCGAGAGACTGATAGTTCGTCCTCCGGCGCCCAGGGGCGCGGTGGAGCCGCGTACCCGTCGGGCACGCCGCCGTACGGATCCCGTCAGTATCCGTCGCTCCACCCCACGCAGGACGGAACGGACGAGACGTCCGGAAGCACCGGCACGCACCCCGCTCCGCCGCTGCCGGAGGAGCCGAAGACCGAGACCACGCTGACCACGCGGATCCGGATCAACATCCCGGGCTCGCGGCCGATCCCGCCCGTGGTGGTCCGCAAGCCGGTCGGTGACGCCTCCTCGGAGTCCGCGAGCGCCCCGGCCGCCGAGAAGGCGCCCGCGCCCGCGCCGAAGGCTCCCGCCCCGGCTCCCGCGCCCGCACCCGCTCCCGCCGAGGCCGAGGTGCCCCAGGCGGAGGAGAAGCCGACCAGCGACTGGTTCGCCCCGCGCAAGGCGGCGCCCGGCGCTCCGGCCGGCCCCGCGGATCCGGCTGCTTCGGGCGCTCCGTCCCCTCCGGCCGGAAAGTCGGGTCTGTCCGAGCTGTCCCAGTCGGCCCCCGGCCCAGGCGCTCCCGGCCCCCGCCCGTCCGGACCCGGTGCCTCCGGTCCGGGGCGTACGCCTCCCGCGGGTGTACGGCCTCCGGCCCCGGGCTCCGGCCCGAACCGCGGTGCCGGTTTCGCCGGTCCCGCGACGGGTGGCATCCCGCGCGTCGGCGGCGCGTCGATCTCGGCCACCCCCGCGTCCGGTACGCCCATGTTCCTCGCGACCCCGCCCCAGGACGAGGCCGCGTACGGCCCCGGCGGGGCGCCCTACGCCCAGGGCGCCGGTGGCGGCCCGCAGGCGCCGTCCGGCC
Organism: Streptomyces sp. NPDC013457; assembly: GCF_043089925.1. Taxonomy (NCBI): domain Bacteria; kingdom Bacillati; phylum Actinomycetota; class Actinomycetes; order Kitasatosporales; family Streptomycetaceae; genus Streptomyces; species Streptomyces sp. NPDC013457. The sequence continues at coordinate 77,674 of NZ_JBICBL010000005.1, read as the reverse complement.
CGACCACGGGCCCGGTCACGGGCAGCAGCCCGATCGGCGGCGCTCCGGCCGGCGGACGACCGGCCGGAGGCGGCCCCACCGGCGGTGCCCCGATGAGCGGCGCTCCGATGGGCGGCGCCCCCATGGGCGGTGACCCCTTCCCGGGCGCCCCGGTGATGTCCGACGACACCGCGGTCCTGACGCCGCAGAAGCCCGGTCCGGTGACCCCGCCCCCCGGCCCCGCCGGCCATGTCTCCGGGGACACGCTCACCAGCGGTATCCCGGTCGTGCCCTCGGGCCCCGACCTGACGCCCAGGCTCCCCGACCGCGGCTTCTCCGAGCCGGAGTTCGTCGGCGGCGCACCGGCCCCGGCCGCGCCCCGCCCCGCGCCCTCCTCCTCGGGGCGCGGTTCCGCCCCGGCGAAGAAGGGCCGCTCCAAGCTGGTCCTCGTCGGTGTCGGCGTCTTCGGCCTGGCCGGTGTCGCCTACGGCGCCGGACTCCTCCTCAACCACTCCGACGTCCCCAAGGGCACGACCGTCCTCGGCGTCGACATCGGCGGCGGTACGAAGGAGGAGGCGGTCAACAGGCTGGAGGCCGCCCTCGGCAAGCGCGCCCACGCCCCGCTCAAGCTCAACGTGGGCGGCAAGAACGTCGAGCTCGCTCCCGACAAGGCGGGCCTCACCCTGGACAGCCAGGAGACCGTCCGCGCCGCCGCGGGCAGCGACTACAACCCCGTCTCCGTGATCGGCTCCCTCTTCGGCGGCGAGCGCGTCGCCGAGCCGAAGCTGCCGGTCGACGAGGAGAAGCTGGCCGTCGCCCTCTCCGACGTGGCCGGTGCCTCCGGCTCGGCCACCGAGGGCACGATCACGTTCTCCCCGGGCAAGGTCACCGCCGTGGAGGGCAAGCCGGGCAAGGGCCTGGACGTCGGCCGCTCGATGATCTTCGTCAAGGACGCCTTCCGCGCCCAGGTCGAGACCGGCCAGACGAAGCCGGTCGAACTCCCGGTCGTCACCCGCCAGCCCACGATCACCAAGGCGGAGCTGGATCGGGCCATGAAGGAGTTCGCCAAGCCCGCCATGTCCGACGTGATCCTGATCAAGGCGGGCCCCAAGGAGATCAAGTTCGGTCCGGCGCGGTCGCTGCCGCAGATCCTCTCCATGAAGGCCGTCAACGGCCGTCTGGTCGAGGTCTACGACAAGAAGGCGATCGACCGGCTCCTCGACGGCGTCTTCGACGGCATCATGATCACCAAGGCCGACGGCAAGCAGCACCAGGTCTCCGCCGACGACGTCGCCTTCGTCATGCGCGACGCGCTGCTGGGCAAGACGACCGCCGAACGGACGAAGACCATCGACCTCACCGGCCAGGGCTGATCACCCGGAGCCGCGAGCACGCGCGGACGCCCGTCCCGCCGGTCACGACCGGCGGGACGGGCGTCTTCGCGTGGTCAGTCCCTGCGGTACTGCGCCGGCGAGTTCTTCGTCGCCGGGTCCTCGTACGAGCCCGCCGTCCCGCGGTCCACATGGAACGTGGTCAGCGTCGAGACGGGGGAGACCGCGTCACGGCGGTCGTCGATCACCCGCATGTGGGCGCTGAAACGCTCCGGCGTGACCTCGTAGACGTCGTAGCCGTAGCGGTTGCCCTCGAAGTACTTCAGGTGCGGGTTGCCCGCGCCCATGACCGGGCCGTTCGTGGCGTTCCAGCTCGCCGAGTACGCCCCCGAGGTCACCGAGTGCGCCGTGAACTCCGTACCGATGACCGGCGACGAGACGTCGTCGAAGTCCGGCCGGATGTCGTCGACGAACGCCGAGTGCCAGTCGCCCGTGATGACGACCAGGTCTTCCATACCGGTGCTGTGCACATGGCCGAGGACCTCCTTGCGCTCGGCGAGGAAGCCGTCCCACTGGTCGGTGAACATGTACGAGCCGCCGGGACGGGACCGCAGCTGGCTCAGCATGATCGAGTTGGCCCAGACGTGCCAGGTGTCCGGGGCCCGGTCGATGTTCCGCTTCAGCCACCCCTTCTGCCCGGCACCGAGGATCGTGCCGTCGGCGAGGTTCTGCGCCGAGCGGTACGACCGCAGGTCGAGGACGGTCAGCTCCAGCAGGTCGCCCCAGCGGCGCACCCGGTGGATCTCGGGGTCCGGCAGCGCGGTCGCGCCGCCGGCGCCCCCCTCGCGGTGCGGCATGTTCTCGTACCAGGCCTGGTACGCGGCCGCCCGCCGCTGCATGAACGGCGCGCCCCCGCCCGTACCGGAGTAGTCGTTGACGACCTCGTGGTCGTCCCACGTCAGGAACCACGGGTGCGCGGCGTGAGCCTCGCGCAGGGAGGCGTCGCCCTTGTAGAGCGCGTGCCGGCGGCGGTAGTCGGCGACCGTGAAGATCCCCGGGCCCTCGTGGTCGCGGACGTGGTCGGCCGGGACTCCGCCGACCTGGCCGTGCTCGTAGATGTAGTCGCCGAGGTGGACGACGAAGTCGACGTTCTCGCGGGCGATGCCCCGGTGGGCCGCGTAGAAACCGTCGTGGAACGCCTGGCAGTTGGCGGCGGCGAAGCGCACCGAGGAGACGCGGCCGACGGGCGCGGTCTTCGTGCGGCCGATGCGGCTCCGCCGGCCCAGCGCCTTGAAGGCGTACCAGTAGCGGGTGTTCGGCCGAAGTCCGGAGACCGGGACGTGCACGCTGTGGCCGAGCGTCGCCGAGGCGGGCACGGTGCCCTCGGCCACGATGCGCCTGAGCTGGGCGTCGGTGGCGACGACCCACTGGACCTCGACGATCTCCGACAGCTTCTGCTCGGCTGCCAGCGGCTCGGGGGCGAGCCGGGTCCACAGCAGGACGCTGTCGGGCTGCGGGTCGCCGGACGCGACGCCGAGGGTGAAGGGCGCCGGGTCGTAGTCGGCGCCCAGCGCCTGGGCGGCTTCCAGGGCCTGCGCGGGCGAGAGCCCGGCGGCCAGCGGCCAGGCGAGGTTCAGGGCACCGGCGGCTCCGGCGGCCTTCAGCAGATCGCGTCGGTTGAGCCTGGTCACTTGCGTCCCTCCGTGGCGTGCAGCGTGAGCGATATGGAGTCGGCGTAGCCGTCGTTGGACGTCCCGCCGCCGCTGCGGGTGAAGACGAGCAGGACCCGCGCGGAGCGCGCCGTACGCGGCACCTGCGCGGTCGCCGTGCGCTCCAGGAGCGCGGTACGGGAGAGCCGCTCGCCCGCGGTCACCGGGCCGAGCACGGACAGGGCGACCGGGGTCCCCTGGGCGTTGCGGAACTCCACGGACAGCCGGGCGCCGTCCTCCTGCGTGGCGTACCCGCCCAGCCAGCCGGCGAGCGTGTACCGCACCCGCCCGGCGTCGATGTGCCGCCACCCCGTGGTGCCCGTCCGCGGCAGGACGATGTCCTGGACGAGAGCGGTGCGCGGGCTGTTGCCGCCGGAGAAGAACCGCGTGCCACGGGCGGCGGGCCCGGGGTCCGCGGGCCCCGGGTAGCCGTTGCCCCGGCTGTACGCGATGAGCGCGGGCGCTCCTTCCCGCACCTCCCAGCCGGTCACACCGGTGACCGGCTCGGCGGACCCGCCGGGCCCGCTCTCCGCGTCTCCGTTGACTACGAGATTCACTCGAGCCTCCTCGATCAAGCGCTGTTCGTCGTACAAATGGCGCGTGTATCGCAGCACTCGGGAGTGAACTCTCGACGTCCGATCGGGGAACGGCGACCGCGAGTTGTACAGACAACTCTCGGGTAGGGAAGGGTGATTGTCGCATCGATACCCGCTGCGCGAGAGAATGTGTGTATGACCGACGAGCAGAATCCCGTATCGGCCGCGGCCGCAGCGCCCACGCCTCGCTGCATGGAGCCCGGACCGGACAGCTGGGACCTCTTCCTTCAGGGCAACTTCTTCTGCGAGCTGCCGCGCGGCCACGACGGACTGCACTTCGAGACGGGTGCACCCCGTAAATGGTGGGCCGGAGAGTAGGCAGGAAGTCGCCGACGCGTACGCCCTACAGGCGCCGTCGGAGGGCCGCGCGGGCCAGGGAAGGGCCGGTCTGTGCGGTGGCGGTGGCGGAGGAGGCCGTGGAGGGCCGACGGCAGCCCCCGCAATGGTCCTCGTCGGCCAACGGCAGGAACAGGTACGGCTGTACGTGAAGCCCGCTCTCGCACTCGCGGAGCGCGGCCACCCGGGGGGCCGGAGGCGCCGGCGCGACCGGCGGCACTTCGCGGAGGATGTACCGCAACAGCCCGCCGGGGCGGTGGATGGGACTGCCGCGGCCCGGCAGGCAACGGGCGACGGCGTCCCGTACGGCGTCGGCCATGTGCCCGGCCTCCAGCCAGCGGGCCGCGAGGCCCGTCAGCTCGGGAAGCATGGCGCGCGGAACGCGCAGCCGGGGATCGAGGTCGGGCAGCTCGTCGACGAGACGGCGGGCTTCGGCGTCTTCCGGCACCAGGGGCGGGGGAGGGATGGAGGTGTTCTCCCTGGATGTCCTTTCTGGATGACGGCCGACGGCCCGACCGGTCGGCTCACCGGCGGCCGGACGGGTGTCCGTCGGAGCGCCGCAGCGCGCCGCCGAGGCCTCGGCCGGGCTCAACGGCACGTTGGAGACGAGCTGCCGGGTGGCCCAGAGCCCGCGTGCGCCCTGCTCGCGCCACTCGTGGAGATAGCCGGCCGCCTTCAACTGCCCCTTGGCGCGCAGGAAGGCGACCTTGCGGATGCCCGCCCGTTCGGCGGTCTTGGAGAGCGGCTCGTTGACGCCGTCGGGCAGCGAGAGCTGCCAGCACAGCAGCCGTACCGCGTCGGAATTGAGATCGGGGTGGCGCAGGATCTCGTGGGGGATCTGACTGAAGCGCCGAGTGGGCGCGTTAGCATGACGAAGCATTCCGGGTGCCTCCCGTGGCACTCGAAGTGAAGGCCCTCGGCGCTGGCTGCAACCAGCTCGGGGGCCGCTTTTGTGCTCACCGTACCGCAAGCTCCGTGACCGGATGGTCACTTGGTGTGACAGTGCACAGGTCGCACCGGCAGGGCGGAAATCGGAGAATCGATTCGACCGGCACGTCTGCCCGCCGGGGCGTGTACGTCCTCGCCTCGGACCAGGTCCGCCCGCCGTCGCGCGAGACACGCAGCCGCATCACCACTCCCCGCCGTACCGCTGCTGCTTCTCGCGCAGCCAGTCCTGGATCTCCCGCGTCTCGCGGGGGGTGGCGGGCCGGAGGTCGGAGGAGCGGATCGTGGCCACGAAGTGCACGAACCGCACGCGCCGGTGGACTCCGTCCACGCCGATGACCTTGCCGGGGCCGTAGACGTCGGTTCCGGTATGGGCGACGAAGGCGCCTGGACCATGGGGGGTTTGCATTGAGTGCGAGCCCTTTCGCTCTGTGTGTTGCTCCGGTCACACAGTGGCGTGGATCACGTTACGCTCGACAGGGGTCCGCATGTGACAACGCAACCAGCACGTCGGGGAGTTGGCCATGGCAATCGAGGACAATCCCGAGTCGCGCCGAAAATACGGTGAAGAGCTGAAACGCCGAAGAGAAGCGGCGGGGCTCACCCAGGAGGGCCTCAGCGAACTGACGATCATCTCGCGCACCCACCTGGCCCACATGGAGGCGGGCAGACGCCGCCCGGACGTGGGGGACGCGCGGCGTTTGGACCAGGTGCTGGACGCCGGGGGCTTTTTCGAGCGGTTCCTGCCGGCGCTGGACGGGAAGGCGGTGGCGGAGCACTTCGCGGAGGCGTTGGAGTTCGAGGGCCAGGCGACGACGATCCGGGTGTATGCGCCGACGCTGGTCCCCGGCGTGCTCCAGACCCGGGCGTACGCCGAAGAAGTTCTCACCTCGGGCCCCGAACCCAAGAGCGACGACGAATGTGACAGGCTCCTCGTCACAAGGCTCGAACGGGCCCGCATCCTGGAGAACTTCGACTCCCCGATGTTCTGGGTGATCCTCGACGAGGCCGTGCTGCGACGGAGGATAGGCGGCCCGGCGGTGATGTGCGAGCAGCTCTGTCACATCGTGCGCCTGGCGGAGCGCCGCCGGATTCGAGTGCACGTACTGCCGTTCAGCGCGGGTGCACACACGCTTCTGGAGGGGTTTGTCTCCTTGATGTGGTTCGAGGACCAGCCCCCGATCGCGTACGTGGAAGGGCTCAACAGCGGTCGTGTCTGGGAGTCTCCGGACATGGTTCGGGCATGTCAGCTCGACTACGATCACGCACTGGGTGACGCGCTGTCCCACTGCGAGTCGCTAGCTCTGATCAGGTCCGTTGCGAAGGAATACGAACATGCATCACAGCAGCACGACGAGCATCCCTGACGCCTCGGTCGTCCCCGCCTGGCGGAAGTCCTCCTACAGCGGTGGCGACAGCGGCAACTGCCTCGAAGTCAACGACGCAGCCTGTCCCGCTCACGTCCCCGTCCGGGACAGCAAGAACCCCTCCGGCCCTGCGCTCCTCTTCCCCGCTCCCGCCTGGGCGGTGTTCGTCGACGGGGTCAAGCGGTCGTCACTTGGGCATCGCTGACACGGCGGCCCTGGCGATCCGGACGGCCTCGTCCTCACACGTCGAGTTGGGGTGCCGGTCGCCCGTCAGCATGACCCAGACGGTGAGGTTGCCGTCGCGGACGTTCAAGGAGCAGTTCCAGTCGCCGCGGAACGGGTCCCAGGTGGCCTCGTCGCCGAAGTCGACGCCTTCCGCGCGGACGAACTGATCCTGGTCGAAGGTCTCGTCGGCGCGCTCGGTACCGTTCCCGTCCGCGCTGGTCGTCCTTATCAGGGTCCAGCGGACGACCGCGTCCGGCGTATCCCCCGCGTACAGCTCCGTCTCCTTGGTGTACCAGGAGCAGCGGGTCACGTAGACGGGGCTGTTCTCGACGCTGCTGTCCTGGTCCGTGCGCCGGGCCGGCAGGGGCAGGGTCGGGGCCGCGTCCGCGCAGGTCGGTAGTTTCGTGTACCTGTCCGCCGGGTTCTTCGCCGAGCCGCCCGTACCACCGTCCCCGCCGTCGTCGCTCTGGAGCGTGAGGTACGTGCCCACTCCCGCGCCCGCCAGTACCGTGACCGCCGCCACCAGGGCCACGAGCCTGCCGCGCCTGCGCGGCGCGCGGGTGGTGGGGGCGGGCGCGGGTTCCGATGCCGTCGCCGTGACGGTCTCGGCGTCCGGGGCGGGCTCCCGTGCCGGGGCGGGCTCCCGTGCCGGGACGGGCTCGGGTGCCGGTGGGGGCGAGGGGGGCGTACCGTCCTCGACGTCGTCGTCGCCGCCCAACAGGGCCTCCAGCCGGTCCTTCTGTTCGGCGATCAGCTCGTGGACGGCGGGCGGCCACGGACGGGTCGCCGGGGAGACCGGACCGAGCAGCTTCCTGAGGTCGGCCAGGGACGGGCGCTCCGACGGGTTCTTGGCGAGGCAACGGGCGACGGTTCCGCGCAGGTCCTTCGGTACTCCGCCGAGGTCGGGCTTGGAGTTGACCACGTTGAACAGGGTCATCAGGGTCGAGTCCGCCGCGAAGGGCGAGCGCCCGGTCGACGCGAAGGCGAGGACGGCGCCGAGCGAGAAGACGTCGCTCGCCGGGGTGAGGTCCTTGGTCTCGGCCTGCTCGGGCGACATGAACGGCGGCGAGCCGATCACCCAGCCGGTCTGGGTCAGTGCGGTGGCCGCTTCCGGTTCGGCCGCACGGGCGATGCCGAAGTCGATCACGCGGACGCCGTCCTCGGCGAGCAGGACGTTCTCCGGCTTGAGGTCACGGTGGATGAGGCCCACCCGGTGGATCTCGTCGAGCGCCGTCACCAGGCCCAGCGCCAGCCGGCGTACGGTCTCGGCGGGCAGCGGACCGGTGGAGTTCACGGCCGCTCCGAGGGAGGGGCCTGGCACGAACACCGAGGCGAGCCACGGCAGCTCGGCATCGGCGTCCGCGTCCATGACGGCGGCGGTATAGGCGCCGGAGACGCGGCGCGAGGCGACGACCTCGCGCTGGAACCGTGTACGGAAGCCGTCCTCGGCGGCGAACCGCCGGTGCACCTGCTTCACCGCGGCGAGGCGGCCGTCGGGAGCGGCTCCGAGGAAGACCCGGCCCATTCCGCCGCTTCCCAGCTCGGTCAGCAGCCGGTACGGTCCGGCCTCCATCGGCATGCCTGCGTCAAGCGGTCTCATCACGGCCCCCTCGGACCTCCCCTGGATCCGGGGCCGATCTTATGGGGTGGCCGCCGCGCGCGGGCCGGGACAGTCGAGGAAGCGGAGCAGCACCTCGGCCTCCGCGCGGAGTCGCGCGGCCCGGTCGGCGTGGGCGGGCGCGGTGAGCTGCTCGGCGGCCTCCAGACGCTCTGCTGCCTCGGCGCGGACAAGCTCCACCACGGTGTGCTCGCTCAGCTCCTGCCGTACGGCCTCCGTGGCCCCGACACCGGCCGGAGAGGCCTCGAGGGCGGTGCCACGGAGCTGGTCCTCGGTCAGGGGAACGGCCTCGGCGTTGTCGAGCGCGGCGAGCGTCGAACGCAGGGCGCTCACCGCCGCCTTGTCGCGGGCGCGCATGGCGACGGGCAGGGCTTCACGCATACGAAGGCGTATCGACATGTCGGCGACCCTATGCGCGCGCCAGGGCGCCCACAACGCGATATGCGGCCTCGAAGGGGCCCCCCTCACCACGTGCGCCGCACGGTCGCCTTCCCACCGGTCACCAGGCTCGCCGGCGGAACGTCGTCGGCCACGACCGCGCCGGCGGCGATCACGGCGTCACGGCCGATGCTGACGCCGGGCAGGATGGTGGCACCGGCACCGATCCAGACGTTCTCCGCCACGTCGATGGGCGCGCCGGTGAGGTACAGCCGCCGCTCCTCGGGATCGACCGGGTGGCCACCGGTGATGAAGGTGACCTTCGGTCCGACCATCACCCGCTCGCCGAGGCGGATGCCGGCGTAGTCCAGGAACGTGCAGTTCTGGTTGATGAAGACCCGCTCGGCGAGGTCGAGGTTCAAGCCGTGGTCCGTGTAGAAGGGCGGATAGATCGTGACTCTCGGTGGCAGCGGCTTGCCGAGGATCAGTGCGAACAGCTCCGCCTTGCCCACCTCGTCCTCGAAGGGCAGGACGTTCAGGCGGGAGGTGAGCTCGGTGACCCGCAGGACCCTCTCGGCCATGGCCTGGAACTCGTCGCTGTGGATGCGCATGAGCCGGTCGCTGGACATGCCGGGATCCCTTCGGAGTACGTCGAGCCTGGGGTCAAGGTATCGACCGGCGGCCTTGCGTCTCCCCCAAGGGGAGGTCCCAGAGTGGTCCGCATGGACGGCGACACGCTCTTCTCGATCGGTGAACTGGCGCGGCGGACCGGTGTGACGGTCAAGGCCGTGCGGTTCTACTCCGACGAGGGGATCGTGCCGCCCCTCGACCGCACCCCCGCCGGCCACCGCCTCTACGGCGTCGACGCCGTCGCACGCCTCGACCTCGTACGGACGCTTCGCGACCTGGGGTTCGGGCTTCCCGGCATCCGGAAGGTCCTGGACCGGGAGGCCTCGCTCGCCGAGGTGGCCGCCGCCCACGCCGAGGCGCTCGACGTGCAGATCCGCACGCTGAGGCTGCGGCGCGCGGTGCTGACGGCGGTGGCCGGTCGGGGCTCTACCCCGGAGGAGATGGACCTCATGCACAAGCTGGCGAAACTGTCCGCAGCCGAACGTGAACGTCTGATCGCGGAGTTCCTCGACGCCGCCTGCACCGGACTCGACCCGGGCGTCGTCCGCTCCATGACGCCGGATCTGCCCGACGATCCCGACGACGCGCAGGTCGCGGCGTGGGTGGAGCTGGCCGAGCTGACGCAGGACCCGGAGTTCGTGGCCGACACGCGGCGCCTGACCGAGCGGGTCTCCGCCGCCCGGGCCGGCGGCGGCGCGCCCCCGCGTCCCGACATCGTGGCCGTCGTACGCGAGAGGGCCGACCTCGCCCTCGACCCCGCCTCGCCGGAGGCCGGGGCGATCGTCGCCCACGTCACGGCCCACCCCGCATGCCCGGACGACCTCCCCGCGTACCTGAAGGCCGCGACCGACCCCCGCCGCGTTCGGTACCTCCAGCTCCTCGCCCGCATCAACGGCTGGCCACCCCCGGAGTCTCCGGCCCCGGCCGTCGACTGGTTCCTGCGAGCACTGCGCAGGACGGTGCCGCAGACCTGAGCAGCGGCTCGTACAACCCCTTCTCCTGTTCGGTGGTCGAACGGGTGGCGCGCACCGGTGCGTGTCTGCCCGCCCGTTCAGGAGAAGTGACGTGATGTCCAGCCGCATGCCCAGGCGCCGTCTCGGCGCCGCCGTCGCCGCCGTCCTTGCCGTCACCCTCGGAGCGGGCGTTCTGACCGCCGCGCCGGCGGGTGCCCTCGTCTCCGCCCGGACGTCCTCGGCGGCGGACCCGGTCGAGGTCCGATCGCTCCTGCCGGGCACCCACCTGCTGGGCGGGGGCAGCGCGGGGTACTTCACGAGCGTGTCCGTCGGCGACGATGACATGAGCAAGACGGTGCGCTGGACCCCCTACGGTCCGGGCCCGTCCCGTGACATGTCCTTCAGAACGGACGTGCACATCACCGACACGTCCGGGGACCTCCTGGTCGTGTCCTCCGAGGGGTTCGGGGCCACGGCCACGAACCTGGCCACGGGGGAGTCGTTCGGCCCGGACGAGGTACCCGGCACGCTGGATCTGGAGTACCGGGGCACCGCCGGCGAGGCTCTGTTCGTCCTCGCGAAGGCGGAGCTGTTCATGAAGGCGCAGGACTCCGGCCAGCGCCGCGTGACAGGCCTGCCGGAAGGGACACGGTACGAACGCGTGGTGCCGGCCGCCGCCGGGCAGGGCCTGCTCACCTACAGCACCGCGGCGGGCGAACGCCGGCGCGGGCTCATCGACCTGGCCACCGCCTCCGTCACGGAGACCTTCCCGTATCCGGCGGGCCCGTGGGGCCGCGATGCCGCCGTCTCCGGCGAACGCTTCGCCTGGGTCGAGGGCGACACGGCCACGAACACGCTCAGGGTCGTGGTCCGGGACCGCGCGAGCGGAGCCGAGAGCACCGTGACGGTCCCGGGGACCGCGGCCGACCACGGACCCGACATCGAACTGCTCGGTGACTGGCTGATGTACGACGGGACCGCCCGCCACCTGCGGTCGGGCGAGACCGTCGAGGTGCTCGACCACACCTCCACCTCGCACACCACCCCCGACGGCACGGCCAAGATCACAGAGGGCCGTTCCGCCGCGCACGGCGCCGGTGTCTTCCGTATCGCCCCGACCGCGGAGGGCCGGCCGGGCGTCCAGCTCCTGGCCCACCTGGGCACCGACGCCTCGGTGACCCACGACCTGGACAACGACGGCTCCCCGGACCTGCTCGGCCGTGACTCCTCGGGCACGTTGTGGAGGGACAGCCCGGGAGACGGCCGCCAGGCATATGCGATCCGCTCCGGCTGGCACATCTACGACAAGACCGAGGTCGTCGGGAACATCGCCGGCTATGGGCATACCGCGGATGTGATCGCCCGTGACAAGGACGGCGTCCTCTGGCTCCACCAGCCTTCAGGCAGCGGCTTCCTCTCGCGCACGCAGATCGGCGGAGGCTGGCAGACGTACGCGACCATCACCGGCGGCAGCGACCTCACCGGGGACGGGCGACCGGACGTCGTCGCCGGCGACAAGGCCGGCACCCTCTGGCTCTACGAGAGCACCGGCCTCACCTCCCGCCCCTTCGAGGCCCGCAAGCGGATCGGCACCGGCTGGCAGATCTACGACCAGCTCGCCGCCGTGGGAGAGCTCGCCGGCGGTCCGGCGGGCGATCTCGTCGCCCGTGACAGGGAGGGCGTGCTGTGGCTCTACCTCGGCAAGGGCGACGGCACCTTCACCCAGCGCACCCGCATCGGCGGCGGCTGGCAGATCTACGCCCAGCTCATCGGCGCGGGAGACGTCGACCACGACGGCAGGGCCGACCTCTTCGCCACCCACCCGGGCTCGAAGACCGTCTACGTCTACTCCGGCACCGGCGACCGCCACCGGCCGTTCCGCGCCCGCACGCTCACCGACATCCACGCGGGGCGTACGTACAACCACATGAGCTGAACCCGTCAGCCGTGGGCGGGCGGGACGGCGCCCCCTACGGCTGCGTCGCGATCTGGATCAGGTTGCCGCAGGTGTCGTCGAGGACCGCCGTGGTGACGGGGCCCATCTCCAGGGGGTCCTGGACGAAGCGGACGCCCAGGGCGGTCAGGCGCTCGTGTTCCGCGTGGACGTCGTCGACGGCGAACTGGGCGAGCGGGATGCCGTCGCCGACGAGCGCGTCACGGTAGGCCTTGACGGCCGGGTGGCCGGCGGGCTCCAGGAGGAGTTCGGTGCCTTCGGGCTCGTCGGCGGAGACGACGGTCAGCCACCGGTCCTTCTCGCCCACCGGGACGTCGTGCTTCTTCACGAAGCCGAGGATCTCGGTGTAGAAGTGCAGGGCCTTCGCCTGGTCGTCGACGAAGACGCTGGTCAGACGGATCTTCATGGGGTGCTCTCCCGCGGTCCGGAGGTGTCGGGCACGAGCCACCGCTCGGCGATCTGCCGCAGCGGGGCCGTGTTCAGGTCGTGGAACTTGTAGCGCCCCTCCCGCCTCGTCTCGACCAGGCCGGCCGCCTCCAGCACCGCGAGGTGCTGGGAGACCGCCTGGCGCGAGATGCCGAGCTGGTGCTTCATGCTCAGTCGCGAACAGATCTCGAACAGTGTCTGTCCGGACCTCTCCGTCAGCTCGTCGAGGATCGTGCGGCGGGTGGGGTCGGCCAAGGCTTTGAAGACGTCGTCGGCCACGGCTCCAGGATAGGCAAGTGTTCACTTGCCTATCAAGTCGACACCCTGAGGACCCCGCCCTAGTTCAGCAGCGCCCGCGCCGCCTGCGCCCGGTTCCGGATCGACGCCGCCGCGCTCGGCTCGACCGCGTCGACCACCGAGGCGTACGCCTCCATCTCCGCCGCCCCCGCCTCGAACTCGCCCCGCTGCACCAGCAGCTCCGCGTGCTCGTAGCGCAGCCTGGCCGGGTGGGCGGGGAGCATCAGGGACAGCTCCACGGCCCACAGCGCCACGCCGGAGCGCTCCGGGCGGGGCGCGGCCCAGGCCCGGATGTTGTTCAGGATGCGCAGGACGATCTCCAGCGGGTCCGCCGGGCGCAGCATCGACGGTTCGAGGGGTTCGCCCGTCGCACCCGCCACCAGCAGCTCGGCGTCCATGCCCGTCATCGGCCGACCGCCCGCGAACGGGTCCGCGAAGACCTGGACCGAGGGGTCGCCGAAGCCCACCACGAAGTGGCCCGGCAGTCCGAGGCCGTACACCGGCGCGCCCGCCCGGCGGGCGACCTCCATCCAGAGCACGGACAGGAGGATCGGCAGACCGCGCCGGCGCTTCAGGACCTCGTGGAGCAGCGAGGACTCCAGCCGCTGGTAGTCCGAGGGGACGCCCTGGAAGCCGTACCGGCCGCCGAGCAGCCGGGCCAGCGCGGCCACCCAGTCGTCCGGCTCACGCAGGCCGTACGGCAGCTCCCCGGCCAGCCGGTCCAGCTCGATCTCCGCCGCGTCCAGGTCCGCCGAGGTCACCGACCCGTCCGCGACCGCCCCGATCAGCAGGCAGAGCCGCGCCAGGTCCGGGCGCCGCGAACGCGCCTCCTCCGCGAACTCGCGCCGCCAGTCGCCCGCGCCGGTCACGTCGGTCACCTCGCTCACGCCTCGGTCGCCCGGTAGTGGTGGTAGTGGTGATGGACCGCGAAGCCCATCCGCTCGTACAGCGCCCGGGCGCCGTCGTTGTCCGACTCCACCTGCAGCCAGGCCGCCGACGCGCCCTCGTCCAGGGCCTGCCGGGCGAGCGCCGCCATCACGGCCGTGGCCAGGCCCTTGCGCCGCTGCGCGGGGTCGACCTCCACCGCCATGAACCCGGCCCAGCGGCCGTCGACCACACACCGTCCGATCGCCGCCGGTATGTCTTCCGTGCCCGGTACGGACGCGAACCACACACTCGGGCCGCCGGTCAGGACGCTCAGCACATGAGGTCCGACCTCGCCGGACCGGTTGTAGCGGCGGAGCCACGCCTCGTCCACGCTCCGCGTGAGCCGGACGCGCGACACGTCCGCGTCCAGGTCGCCGACCGGGGCGAGCCCCCCGATCCGTGCCTCCGCCGAGACCTCCGAGCGCCAGCCGTGCCGCTCCAGGTCGGCGCAGAGCAGCTCCTGCGCGCCCTCGGCGCCGGTCGCCGTCTGTACGTACGCGGGAAGACCGCGCTCGCCGTACCAGTCGCGCACCCGCGCGAGGGCCTCGTCCAGGGGGAGGCCGGGGTCGCCGAGCGGAAGCACCGAATTGGCGCGCCGGGTGAACCCGCCCGCCGCCCGCAGCGTCCACTCGCCCAGAGGCTCGCTCTCCACCGGCTGCCAGCCGCGCGCCATCGTGCGCGCCAGCTCCTCGAAGGAGGCGGCGGGGCCGCGCCTGCGGGCCGGAGCGGCCGGCACGACCTTGCCGGCGGCGAGGGCGGATTCCGCGATCCGGACGGTCTCACCGGTCCTGCGTGTGATCAAGAGCACACCGTGGGCCCAGGATGTGAGAACTCCAACCGCGTCGGTGAATTTCGCACTGTGGTCACCCGCATCCGTCACGTACCGAACTGAGACACGTTTTCCCACGTCAGCGCGGGTAATACGTACCTCAAGGCGACCTCCTGCGGTGAATTCCACAGCTTCTCCGCCCCTCCTGTTCGGATCGACCCCAAGAACGGAGATACTAGGGGCGGGCATCGACGACGCCGCGCTCCCGCGCAGACCAGCCCTACCGAGGAGGAACGACAGCGTGACCTACGTCATCGCGCAGCCTTGTGTCGACGTCAAGGACAAGGCATGCATCGAGGAGTGCCCCGTCGACTGCATCTACGAGGGCTCCCGGTCCTTGTACATCCACCCGGACGAATGCGTCGACTGTGGTGCTTGTGAGCCGGTGTGCCCGGTCGAGGCCATCTTCTACGAGGACGACACCCCGGAGGAGTGGAAGGACTACTACAAGGCGAACGTCGAGTTCTTCGACGAGCTCGGTTCGCCCGGTGGTGCCTCCAAGCTCGG
Source organism: Streptomyces sp. NPDC013457 (assembly GCF_043089925.1). Lineage (NCBI taxonomy): Bacteria > Bacillati > Actinomycetota > Actinomycetes > Kitasatosporales > Streptomycetaceae > Streptomyces > Streptomyces sp. NPDC013457. Next base: position 62,667 of record NZ_JBICBL010000005.1, on the reverse strand, counting down.
CCTGATCGAGCGCGACCACCCCTTCATCGCCGCTCTGCCGCCGCAGAACGGCTGACCTACCGCCCTCGGTCCCGTACGGCCTCGCCCGCTGTACGGGACCGACGCGTTTCCCGTCCGTACGACGAAGTGAGCCAAACCGTGAGCGCAGTCTCGGGCGCAGTCTCCTCGCGCCTGCCCGTCTTCCCCTGGGACAAGCTGGAGCCGTACAAGAAGACGGCGGTCGCCCACCCCGACGGCATCGTGGACCTGTCCGTCGGCACGCCGGTCGACCCCGTGCCGGAGCTGATCCGGAGCGCGCTGGTCGCGGCGGCGGACTCGCCCGGCTATCCCACGGTCTGGGGCACCACCGAGCTGCGGGACGCCCTCACCGGCTGGTGCGAGCGGCGCCTCGGCGCGGTCGCGCTCACCCACCACAACGTGCTGCCGGTCGTCGGTTCCAAGGAGCTGGTGGCCTGGCTGCCCACCCAGCTCGGCCTCGGCGCCGGGGACCAGGTCGCCTACCCGCGCCTGGCCTACCCGACGTACGAGGTCGGCGCGCGGCTCTGTGGCGCGGAGCCCGTCGTCTACGACGACCCGACGACCGACCTGGACCCTGCCGCGGTCAAGCTGCTCTGGCTCAACTCGCCCTCCAACCCGACCGGCAAGGTCCTCGGCAAGGACGAGCTGACCCGGATCGTGGCCTGGGCCCGCGAGCACGGGATCCTCGTCTTCTCCGACGAGTGCTACCTGGAGCTGGGCTGGGAGGCCGACCCGGTCTCCGTGCTGCACCCGGACGTCTGCGGCGGCTCGTACGACGGGATCGTCGCCGTCCACTCGCTCTCCAAGCGCTCCAACCTGGCCGGCTACCGCGCCGCGTTCGTCGCGGGCGACGCGGCCGTCCTCGGCGAGCTGCTCCTGATCCGCAAGCACGGCGGGATGATGACGGCCGCCCCGGTGCAGGCCGCCACGGTCGCCGCGCTGGGCGACGACGGCCACGTCGCCGAGCAGCGGGAGCGGTACGCGGCCCGGCGCTCCGCGCTGAGGACGGCGCTGGAGGCGCACGGCTTCCGGATCGAGCACAGCGAGGCGAGCCTCTACCTGTGGGCGACCCGCGACGAGCCGTGCTGGGAGACCGTGGCGTACCTGGCCGAGAAGGGCATCCTCGTCGCGCCCGGCGACTTCTACGGGACGGCGGGGGAGCGGTTCGTCCGGGTGGCCTTCACGGCCACGGACGAGCGCGTGGAGGCCGCGGTCAAGCGCCTGGGCTGACCGCCGCACGGACATGGAAGGGCCCGGGGGGCGTGACGCTCCCCGGGCCCTTTCCCGTACCGGTGCCGGAGAACCGGTACCGGGGGTTCAGCCGCCGATCGGCAGACCGCCCAGAGAGGGCACCCCGCCGGTCGGCAGGTTCTTGCCGAGGCCGCCCGCCGCCGGGGCGGCCTCGCCGAGGACCTCGCCCGCGCTGCCCGCGGTGTCGCCCGCGACCTGCTGCGCGGCCGGAGTGGCGGTCTTGCCCGCCGAGCCCACGGTCTTGCCCGCGGCCGGGACGGCCTTGCCGACGGCCTTGGTACCGGTGTCGCCGACGACACCGGTGGCGGTCTGCGAGGCGCCGTCGACGGCGTTGCCGACACCGGCGCCGTCCAGCGAGCTGATGCCGGAGAGCGCACCGGTGGGGGCGATGCTGTGGTCCATGGCGCTCGCGGAGCCGGCCGCACCGACCACGGGGGCTGCTCCGGCCGCGACGAGAAGGGCGGCGCGGGCGATCCGACGGGTCAGGGGGAGGGACATGGTGCTCCTTCGACGAAGACGACGTACTGACGCCGTGACAACCGAGGCGAGGGAGGGAGAGGTTGCGGCGACCGAAGGTAAAGGCTCCGCAATGCATCGCATTATCGGGTGGGGAGGAAAGCGGACGAAGGCGATGAAGATCCAACCTCTGCCGAACCGTCACTTCCCTTGCCGGGCAAGGGAAGCGAGGGCGTGAGCGCAGCTGGGTTCGGGTGGCCGGCGACGTCCGTCGGCGAATACCCGGTCGGGTGACGCCCCGTACGCGCGCCCTAGTGCCCGCCTCAGCGCGCGAGGCGGATGCGAACCGTTCCTTCACCGGCCGCGTCGGCCGTCTTCGTCCACGCGCCCGCGGAGTTGCCCGCCCGCCAGACCTTGTCCGCGTACGCCACCTCCACGACCCGCAGATCCTCCGCGCGCGCCACGGCCCAGTGTGCGAGCTCCCAGCCGCGCCGGGCGTCCGACCCCGTGGTCGCGAGGACCGGCACGGTGATCACGGCGGAGGAGGAGCCGACGCTCGTCCTCGCGCTGCCGCCGGCCGTCGTCCGGGGCGCCGCCTTCTCGCCGAAGGCCCGTACCAGCTCCGCCCGCAGCTTCGCCGGATCGCCCGCGGCGCCGTCCCGCGCCGGGTCCGTCATGCAGCGGAGGGCGGCGGCCGAGCGGCCCGTCAGCGCGGCCGACAGGAGCGTCGCGTCCGGCTCGTGCTTCGCGTAGGCCTGCGGGAAACCGCTGCGCTGCACCTTCTGCGCCGCCACGGTCAGCGGGAGCCGCGAATAGCCGGGAACCTCCGCGAGGCCTTCGTAGAACCTTCCCGAGGAGTACACCGGATCCATGATCTGCGCCGGCGTTCCCCAGCCCATGGACGGGCGCTGCTGGAACAGTCCGAGGGAGTCCCGGTCACCGTGCCTGATGTTGCGCAGCGCGGACTCCTGGAGCGCCGTCGCCAGGGCGATCGTGACCGCCCGCTCCGGCATCCGGCGTGTGGTGCCCACGGCCGAGATGGTCGCCGCGTTGGACGCCTGCTCCAGGGTGAACTCGTACGTGTTCTCGCCACTGCCGACGGTGCACCGGGGTGCGCCTCTGGAGCCCGTCGACTGGTGTACGGCCACATAGGCGATCAGGCCGCAGAGCACGACGAGGGCCGCCGTGAACCTGGCGAGACGGCCCTTGCGGCGAGTGTGGGGGGAACGGCTGGGCTCGGACACGGGGCCCACCGTACTGGAGGCCGGGTTAGGGTCGGCACATGGCTGACAACGCTCCCCTCGACCTCACGCTCGACGGCCCCGCGCTCACCGCCGCCCTCGTCGACTTCCCCTCGGTCAGCGGGACGGAGAAGCCGCTCGCCGACGCGATCGAGCTCGCCCTGCGCGCCCTGCCGCACCTCACCGTCGACCGCTTCGGCAACAACGTCGTGGCCCGCACCCGGCTCGGCCACGGGGAGCGCGTGATCCTCGCCGGGCACATCGACACCGTGCCGATCGCCGACAACGTGCCCTCGCGGCTCGACGAGAACGGCATCCTGTGGGGCTGCGGCACCTCCGACATGAAGTCGGGCGTCGCCGTCCAGCTCCGGATCGCCGCCACCGTTCCCGAGCCCAACCGGGACCTCACCTTCGTCTTCTACGACCAGGAGGAGGTCGCCGCCCACCTCAACGGCCTCGGGAAGGTCGCCGAGGCCCACCCGGACTGGCTGGAGGGCGACTTCGCGATCCTCCTCGAAGGATCGAACGCCGAGGTCGAGGGCGGCTGTCAGGGCACGCTCCGCGTCCTCCTGCACACGCAGGGCGAGCGCGCCCACTCCGCGCGCTCCTGGATGGGCTCCAACGCCATCCACGCCGCCGCCCCGATCCTGGCCCGCCTCGCCGCGTACGAGCCGCGCAAGCCGGTCATCGACGGCCTGGAGTACCACGAGGGCCTCAACGCGGTACGGATCGAGGGCGGCGTCGCCAACAACGTCATCCCCGACGCCTGCACCGTCGTCGTCAACTACCGCTACGCGCCCGACCTCGGCCCGGAGGAGGCCGAGGCGCACGTCCGCGAGGTCTTCGCCGACTGCGGCGTCGCCGAGTTCGTCGTCGACGACCACAGCGGAGGCGCCCTCCCCGGCCTCTCCCACCCTGCCGCGGAGGCGTTCATGAAGGCCGTGGGAGGCACGGCCCACCCGAAGTTCGGCTGGACCGACGTGGCGCGCTTCAGCGCCCTCGGCGTCCCCGCCGTCAACTACGGCCCCGGAGACCCGATCTACGCGCACAAGGTCGACGAGCACGTCGTCGTCGAGCGGATCCTCCAGTGCGAGGAACGTCTCCGCGACTGGCTCACTGCGTGACAGCCGTCATTCGGCCTTTTGTCACGTCTGTGGACCTACCCTGACCGAATCAGAAGATCAGAGGATCGGCGGAGGGAGCAGACCATGGGTGTCCCCGAGGGAGGGTCGAAGCCGGAGGAGCAGAGGCTGGGACCGGTGCTGAGGCGCCGGGATCAGGTCCAGCCCGGCACCACCGATCAGCGTCTGCTGGACACCGAGGGTGACTCGGAGTGGGTGCACACCGACCCCTGGCGGGTCATGCGCATCCAGTCCGAGTTCGTGGAGGGCTTCGGCGCGCTCGCCGAACTGCCGAGCGCGATCAGCGTCTTCGGCTCGGCCCGCACACTGCCGGACACGCCGGAGTACGACGCGGGCGTACGGCTCGGCCGCGCGCTGGTCGAGGCCGGCTTCGCGGTGATCACGGGCGGCGGCCCGGGCGCCATGGAGGCCGCGAACAAGGGTGCGCGGGAGGCCCAGGGCATCTCGGTCGGCCTGGGCATCGAGCTCCCCTTCGAACAGGGGCTCAACCCGCACGTCGACATCGGCGTGAACTTCCGCTACTTCTTCGTCAGGAAGACGATGTTCGTGAAGTACGCGCAAGGGTTCGTCGTCCTTCCGGGCGGCCTCGGCACTCTGGACGAGCTCTTCGAGGCGCTCACCCTGGTCCAGACCCGCAAGGTGACCCGCTTCCCGATCGTGCTCTTCGGTACGGAGTACTGGAAGGGCCTCGTCGACTGGCTCCGCGACTCGGTGGTCGCCGGCGGCAAGGCCTCCGAGCGGGACCTCCTGCTCTTCCACGTGACCGACGACGTGGACGAGGCCGTGGCCCTGGTGTCGAAGGAGACGAGCAGGTAGCGGTCGTCCCCCGGGAGCCGGCGCCCGCGCCCTGACTCGGGCGCCGGTCCCCCGGGAGGCCGGCTCAGGCGAGTCCGCGCCGGGCCACGGCCGGTGCCCGGTGCCCGGCGATGGACGCGACCATGTCCAGCACCTGCCGCGTCTCGGCCACCTCGTGGACGCGGTACACCTGCGCGCCGAGCCAGGCCGAGACGGCGGTCGTCGCGAGCGTCCCCAGCACCCGCTCCTTCACCGGCCGGTCCAGCGTCTCGCCCACGAAGTCCTTGTTGGACAACGAGACGAGCACCGGCCAGCCCGTCGCCGTCATCTCGCCGAGCCGCCGGGTCGCCTCCAGGCTGTGCCGGGTGTTCTTCCCGAAGTCGTGGCCGGGGTCGATCATGATCCCGTCCCGCCGCACCCCGAGTCCGGCCGCCCGCTCGGCCAGTCCGACGGTCACCCGCAGGATGTCGGCCATCACGTCCTCGTACGCGATCCGGTGCGGCCGGGTCCGTGGCTCCGCGCCGCCCGCGTGGGTGCAGACGAGCCCGGCGCCGTACCGCGCCGCGACCTCCGCGAGCCGCGGATCCACCCCGCCCCACGCGTCGTTGAGGACGTCCGCGCCGGCCTCGCAGACCGCCTCGCCGACATCCGCGCGCCAGGTGTCGACACTGATGACGACGTCCGGGTGCCGGCGCCGTACCTCCGCGACGAAACCGACCGTGCGACGCGCCTCCTCCTCGGCCGAGACCTCCTCGCCCGGACCCGCCTTCACCCCGCCGATGTCGATGATGGCGGCGCCCTCGGCCACCGCCTGCTCGACGCGGGCGAGAGCGGGCTCGTCGCGGAAGGTGGCGCCCTGGTCGTAGAAGGAATCCGGGGTCCGGTTCACGATCGCCATGATCACCGGCTCGTTCGGCCCGAATTCACGCCGTCCCAAGCGCAGCATCCCTTTTGTCCTCCCTCGCGTCCGTTCGCCTGCGACCCTAACTGTCGGTGGCGCATGGCACGATCGACCACGGGACGAAATCCACTTCGGGGAGAGGCGCGCTGGTGTTCTGGTTTTTGCTGATCGCGATGGTCGTGGTCGTGGCTGCGGTCACCCTCGCGGTGGTCGGCGGGGGCGACAGCGAGGTGCTGCCCGAGGTGGCGCCCGAGCAGTTGGTCGACCCGCTGCCGGCGGCCCGCCCGGTCGACCGCGACGACGTCGAGGCGCTCCGGCTGCCGGTGACGGCGCGGGGGTACCGCATGGCCGACGTGGACGATGTCCTGGGACGCCTGGGCGCCGAGCTCGCGGAGCGGGACGCCCGCATCGCGGAGCTGGAGGCGGCCCTGGCTGCGGGGCCCGGCAGACCCGGCCCCGCGTCCGACGGCCCGTCCCTCCGTAAGGACGAAGGCGAGGGCCGGTGACCGGCGAGGCCGTCCCCGGCCCGGACGGGCGCCTGCGCTGCCCCTGGGGCCTGTCGACCGGGGACTACGTCACGTACCACGACGAGGAGTGGGGACGCCCGGTCCACGGGGACGACGCGCTCTTCGAGCGGCTCTGTCTGGAGGCGTTCCAGTCCGGTCTCTCCTGGATCACGATCCTGCGCCGTCGCGAGGGCTTCCGCCGGGCCTTCGCCGGCTTCGAGATCGCCTCGGTCGCGCGCTTCGACGAGACGGACCGGGAGCGGCTCCTCGCCGACGAGGGCATCATCCGCAACCGGGCGAAGATCGACGCGACCATGGCCAACGCCAAGGCGCTGACGGAGTGGGCCCCCGGCGAGCTGGACGCCCTGATCTGGTCGTACGCCCCGGACCCCGCGTCCCGCCCCGCCCCTGTGACGATCGCCGACGTCCCGGCGGTGACCGACGAGTCGACGGCCCTGTCCAAGGCCCTGAAGAAGCGCGGCCTGCGCTTCATCGGCCCGACGACGGCCTACGCCCTGATGCAGGCCTGCGGCCTCGTCGACGACCACCTGACGAACTGCGTGAGCCGCGGCGCCCGCTAGGGGCGGCCGCGGGCCACGCAGAGCTGTGGCCGCCGTCCGCGGTGGGAGTGCGTCAGAAGACGTGGACGCCCTCGGCGGAGTCGTAGGACGTCAGGTACGACGGCGCGCCGATGCCTCCCCGGCCGTTGCCGGCGTCGACGTACAGCTCGCGGTAGTTGATCGTGCGCATGAGGTCGGACACGCCGTCCCCGGTCACGTCCCCCACCGTCAGCAGCTCCTCGTTGGTCCCCCAGGCGTACGGCAGCTTCGTGCGGGATCCGAAGGCGCCACGGCCGTTGCCCGGGTAGAGCCACAACGAGCGCGAGCCGTCACGGGCGACGAGGTCGGCCCTGCCGTCCCCGTTCATGTCGCCCGGCGCCACGAGCCGGTTCATGGCGTTCCAGCCGCCACCGACCGTCCTGCGGGTGGAGAAGGAGCCGCGCCCGTTGCCCGGGTACGTCCAGAGCACACCCGCGGTGTCCCGGGCGACCAGGTCGCGACGGCCGTCGCCGGTGATGTCGCCCACCGCCTCGATCTCACGCATGGAGTTCCAGCCGCCGCCGATCTTGACGCGGGTCCGGAGCGAGCCCAGGCCGTTGCCGGGGTAGAGCCAGAGCACACCTGCCCTGTCGCGGGCGTAGACGTCCTCGTACCCGTCGCCGGTGTAGTCGCCGTGCCGGACGAGCTGGGTCATCGCGTTCCAGCCGCCCCCGATCAGCCGTCCCTTCGGCGCGGCGGTGCTCCCCCTGGGGACGTAGCCGGGAAGGAACCACAGCCTGCCGTCCTCCGCGCGGTGGAGGAGGTCGGGGACCCAGTTGCCGTCCAGGTCACCGAACGAGGTCACGGGCGTGGGCTCGGGGCGCGCGCTGGGTGCCAGCCAGTCCATCCACGGGTAGCCGTAGGAGAGCTCCCAGTCGGTCGCGGCGACCCGGATCGAGCTGATCTTGTTGTCGAGCCTGCCGTCGAACGCGCCGCCGCCCAGGTCGATCGGGCCGTTGTGCGGGCTGACGTGCAGCGAGTCTTCGCCGGTGTAGTTCGGGCCCGTGGAGGCGCTCGCGTACAGCCCGGAGTTGTTGACCAGGGAGGAGATGGAGTCGTTCCACACGCCCAGGGTCGGCTGGCTGGACGAGATGATCTTCATCTCTCCACCGAACTCCGGGTACTGGAACACACAGAGCTTGCCCGCCGGGCACCGGGACGAGTCCGCCGCGGCGCTCGGCGCCGCGGTGAGGAGGGTGGCCAGCGAGGCCAGGGTGGCCACGGCCGCGCCGAGGGCGCGCCGGGCCCGAGAGGTTCCGACCATGGATCGGACTCCCTTCGATGGAGGAGTGAGGGTCGGCATCAGAAGACGAAGTGGGAGGAGCGGAGCAGAGCGAACGGCTTCGGGGCTCCGAGGCCGCCGTCCGCCTTGCCCGGGTAGACCCGGAGGTACATGGGAGTGGTCCGGTCCCAGGAGTCGGTGCCCGGGGCGTGCGCGACCAGGTCCGGCCGCCCGTCGCCCGTCAGGTCGCCGAGACCGGCCAGCTCCTTCAGGGAGTTCCAGCCGCCGGAGCCGACGAGCTTGCGGACGCCGAACGTGCCCCGGCCGGTCCCCGGGTAGAGCCAGAGCCTGCCCGCCGTGTCACGGGCCATGAGGTCGGCCCGCTTGTCGGAGTTCATGTCGCCGGCACCGACGAGCTCGTTCATGACCTTCCAGCCGCCGCCGACCTTCTTGCGCGCCCCGAAGGAGCCGCGGCCGTTGCCGGGGTACGTCCAGAGGTCACCGGCGCCGTCGGCCGCGAGCAGGTCCGCCCTGCCGTCTCCGGTGAGGTCACCCGCGGCGGCGATGTCGCGCATGCTGTTCCAGCCCGCGCCGATCCTGACGCGGGGCTTGAACAGGCCCTTGCCGTTGCCCGGGTAGAACCACAGGACGCCGGCGGAGTCACGGGCGAGCACGTCCTCGTTGCCGTCCCCGTCGTGGTCGCCGTGACGGACCAGCTTGGTCATGCTGTTCCAGCCGCCGCCGATGCGCTGCGTCGTGCCCGTGCTCTCCCAGGTGTGGGAGGTCCAGAGTCCGCCGATCGCGTCGCGGGTGAGCAGGTCGGCGTAGCCGTCGTTGTCGATGTCGCCGAACGCGCCGAGCGCCGACGACGAGGCCGGACGTAGCTTCGGACCGGCGTCGGTGCCGTACCAGGTCGGAATCCGGCTCTCGGACCCGCAGAAGTCGTCCGCCTCGGGCCCGACGTCGATCGAGCTGGCGGCGCGGTCGAGCTCGGGGTAGGCGCTCTCGTCGAAGGACTCCGCGGTGTAGAAGTGCACGGAGCCCTCGGGAGCGAAGCCGGGTTGCGGATAGAAGCAGACCGCGTCGGCGCTGAGGTTCACGAAGGAGCGGATGCGGTTGTCCCAGGCGCCGAGGGAGTACATCGGCTTGCTGACGACCAGCATGTCCCCCTGGTACAGCGGCTTGCTGAAGGCGCAGACCTTGCCGGAGGGGCAGCGGTCCCAGCCGTCCGCCGCCTGAGCCGGGGTGGTCAGAGCCGTCGACGCCAGGCCCAGTGCCAGAGCGCCGGTGAGTGCGCCGCGAACGGATCGCGACGCGGAAGGAGAACGCACGGAACCCCCCAGGTGATGTGCGTGTGAAGTCGATGAGAACGCACTCGAACAGATCGAGTGGTGTGCGGATCATATAGACGCGCACACCACTCGATCGACGGGGTTCCAGCGGGGCTCCGGAGGCCCTAGCGGCCGACGTACCTCGGCTTCTCCTTGGCCAGGAAGGCCTGGACCGCGATCGTGTGGTCCTCGGAGGCGCCCGCCGCCGTCTGGAGCTCGTCCTCCTTCTCCAGGGCCTCGGACAGCGAGTGGTCCGCGCCGTACGCGAGAGAGGCCTTCAGCGCCGCGTAGGCCACCGTCGGGCCCTCGGCCAGGGTGCGGGCGATCTTCCGGGCCTCCTCGGCCAGGTCGGCCGCCGGGACCAGCTTGTTCACGATGCCCAGCTCGTACGCCTCCTGGGCGCTGATCGAACGCGGGAAGAGGAGCAGGTCGGAGGCGCGGCTCGCGCCGATCAGCCGGGGCAGCGTCCAGGACATCCCGGAATCGGCGGTGAGCGCGACCCCCGCGAAGGAGGTGTTGAACGCGGCCGTCTCCGCGACCACCCGGTAGTCCGCCGCCAGCGCGAAGCCGAAGCCGGCGCCCGCCGCGACCCCGTTCACGCCCGCCACGACCGGCTTCTTCATGCCGGTCAGCGCCTTGACGATCGGGTTGTAGTGGTCCCGGACGGTGTTCATCGTCGCCTGCGAGCCGGTCTCCTTGTCCGACATCAGCAGACCCACGTGCTCCTTCAGGTCCTGGCCCACGCAGAAGGCCCGGTCGCCCGCCGCGGTGAGCAGTACCGCCCGTACGGCGGTGTCCGCGGCGGCGGCTTCCGCCGCGTCCCGCAGGGCGACCTTGGCCTCCACGTTCATCGCGTTCATGGCCTCGGGCCGGTTGATCGTGATCGTGGCGAGTCCGTCGGTCACTTCGTACAGCACGGTGTCGGCCATCGGGGCTTCCCTTCGCGTCGTTGCGTCCCTGATGCGCTCAGCATGACGGAGATCACCCGACCCGCACATGTGACCTGCGTCAAAGCCCGGTGGCGAACGAGCGGCGAAGTATCGCAGGCCGATCGCCGAAATGGGCGGTTTTGCGGAAGCGCGTTGCGCAAGCGATGCAACCTGATGTTGGTCATCGGGTCCTGTGATGCGGGATAATGACCTGGAAGCAATGTGTTCGATGCCGGTGACGTGTGCTCCCGATCAGGGGCCGTCGGCTGACGAAGAGCTGGTTTCAGGAAGGGGAACAAGCATGGCGGCCATGAAGCCGCGGACGGGCGACGGCCCGCTCGAGGTGACCAAGGAGGGGCGGGGCATCGTCATGCGCGTTCCGCTCGAAGGCGGCGGTCGGCTTGTCGTCGAGCTGACCCCGGACGAGGCCGAAGCCCTCGGCGACGCCCTGAAGCAGGTAGTCGGCTGACGCGACAAGCCAGGATTGTCCGCCCCTGCCCCGGCACGGTACCCACCGCGCCGGGGCAGGGGTGTGTCGGGGGTGGTTCGTGGGACGCGGCGCCGTTCACGGGACCGGGTGGTTCGAGGGGCCGGGTGGTTCACGGGGCCGGGTGGTTCGAGGGGCGGCGGGGGTGCCGTCAGCCGCGCCGCACCGCGCACAGCAGACCGTCTCCCACGGGGAGCAGCGCCGGAAGCAGTTCCTGGCTCTCCCGGACCGCCCGCAGCAGCTCCCGTATCCGCAGCACCTCGGCCGGCTGCGCCGCCGAGTCGACCGTGCGGCCGTCCGCGAAGACGCCCTCGAAGCAGACAAGACCGCCCGGTCGCAGCAGGCGCAACGATTCAGCGAGGTAGTCCAGGAGCTCCAGCCGGTCGCCGTCGCAGAAGACCAGGTCGTATCCGCCGTCCGCGAGCCGCGGCAGCACGTCCAGGGCGCGGCCGGGGATGAAGCGCGCCCGGTTCCCGGCGAATCCCGCCGCCCGGAAGGCCGTCTTCGCGAACTGCTGGCGCTCGGGCTCCAGGTCCACGGTCGTCAGCACGCCGTCCGGCCGCATGCCGTGCAGCAGATAGATCCCGGACACGCCCGTCCCGGTACCGATTTCGGCCACCGCTTTCGCGTCCGCCGTCGCCGCCAGCAGGCGCAGAGCGGCGCCGGTGCCCGGCGACACCGAGGGCAGCCCTGTCTCCCGGGCCCGGTCGCGGGCCCAGCGCAGCGCTTCGTCCTCGGCGACAAAGGCGTCGGCGAACGCCCAGCTCGTCTGCCGGTTGGCGGTAATGGCCCTCTCCTGTCCCCGTAGTTGGCGCAACGGTGACTGTATCCGCTGCGCACGGGAACCCGCAGATGGGACCGCGCGTTCACCAGGGCAGGACGTCGATGAGGGCGGCGGGTGACCGGTCCCCAAATTCGCGTAAAGATTCTTATCCGGAGCTAACGGGCGAGGTGGCTATGGTAGGGGCTCCACTGGACACCACCAGAGCCGATAGGGGAGGTGCGGCTGCGCCTGTGGATCGGGGAGGAGTGCTTCGGCGTCTTCTCAGGTCGGCGGGTGAGCCGAAATCCGTGACCGACACCGCTGACCGAATCCACACCGCAGACTCCGCTCCCGCCACCGCGACCTTCGCATCGGATGCGGAATCGCAGGCGTGGACTCCGCCCACCTGGGAGGAGATCGTCAGCACGCACAGCGGCCGCGTGTACCGCCTCGCCTACCGGCTGACCGGCAACCAGCACGACGCCGAGGACCTCACGCAGGAGGTCTTCGTCCGCGTCTTCCGCTCGCTGTCGACGTACACGCCGGGCACCTTCGAGGGCTGGCTGCACCGCATCACCACGAACCTCTTCCTCGACATGGTCCGCCGCAAGCAGCGGATCCGTTTCGACGCCCTCGGCGACGACGCGGCCGAGCGGCTGCCCAGCCGTGAGCCCTCCCCGCAGCAGGCGTTCAACGACACGCACTTCGACGCCGACGTCCAGCAGGCCCTCGACACCCTCGCGCCCGAGTTCCGTGCCGCGGTCGTCCTCTGTGACATCGAAGGACTCTCGTACGAGGAGATCGCGGCCACGCTCGGCGTGAAGCTCGGCACGGTCCGCAGCCGTATCCACCGGGGCCGCTCGCACCTGCGCAAGGCGCTCAAGCACCGTTCCCCCGAGGCCCGGGCGGAGCGTGCCCTGGCCACCGTCGGTTGGGAGGGCGGAACGGCGTGAACAGCAGTCCTGCCGGCCCGACCCCCGCGGAGCAGCACCTCGGGGACCGGCTCGCCGCGCTGGTCGACGGGGAGCTCGGCCACGACGCCCGTGAGCGGGTTCTCGCGCACCTCGCGACCTGTGCCAAATGCAAGGCGGAGGCCGACGCCCAGCGTCGGCTGAAGAGCGTCTTCGCCTCCACCGCACCCCCTCCGCCCTCGGAGGGGCTCCTCGCACGCCTCCAGGGGTTGCCCGGGGGCCCTCCGGGGGGTGATGAGCGTCGGGGGGGACCCTTCGACGAGATCTTCGCCCTGGGCGGCTCCGTCGGCCCCGGTCCGGGCGCCGGCGGTCTCGGCGACCTCGGCGGAGTGAGGTCGGACGGCTTCGCGACGGCCGGGGCGGTCTCCCCGCACTCCGGTTTCCGCATCCACGCCGTCGGCGGGCGGCCCGACCAGGACCGCTCGTCCTGGCGTGGCCGGCGCTTCGGCATCGCGGCCGCCAGTGCCGTCTCGTTCGCAGCGATAGCACTCGGCGGCGCCCTTCCGCTGGAGACGACGCCGAACATCGGCGCGCGCGGCGAGGGCACGGGTACGAACGTCACCCCGCTGAGGGCCACGGCCTCCGGCGGCCCCTCCCTCACGGGCTCGCTCTCCGGCACCGGCTCGGGCAGCGGATCCGGTACGGGCACGGCCGTGGGCACGGCCTCCGGCAGGGGTGGGCGTACGGCGGAGCGTGCGGCCGCCGACTCCTCGACCAGGCGCATCGGCTTCGGCTCGACCACGGGAACGGTGTCCGCCGGACCCCTGCTGCCGGGCGGCGTGACGCCCACGGAGACCGTCGGTCTCCAGGGGACGCCCGCGCCGTCGGTGCTGGAGCTCTCGCCGTTCGTCCGGCCCACGGGACCGGCCCTGCGGCTGGCGTTCACCTCCGGGTTCGACGCCCTGAGCGGTACGGGAGTCACCCCGGCTCCGACCCCGCTCGGGGCCCCGAGTCCGACGACCACACCGCTCACCTCCCACCGCTGACCCCGGACCTGGTTGAATCCAGGGCACGAGTGCCCGCCGCGAGGCGGGCACGGACAGGCCAGCTGTTGCGGGGAGAGCATGAACGACGGGAAGCCGACCGGCGAGAAGCCGAAGTGGTGGAGTCGGCCGACGAGTACGCCGCCGGCGGCCATACCGGAACCGGCGGCGCCGGTCGCGGACGAGGGCGACTTCACCCTCGCCGCGCCCGCGACGCCGGTGGCCCCGGCTCCGGACCCCGCGCCCGCCGCCGTCCCCGTACCGCAGCAGGCCCAAGCCGAGCCGCAGGACCGGGCCGAGGCTCCGGCCCCGGCGCTCGCGACCGCGGAGACCCGGACGCCTGAGACCGCGACGCCCGTGACCGGGACGCCTGTGACCGGGACGCCGGAGTTCCCGGCCGCGGAGACCGCCGCCTCGGAGGCCCGGGCCCAGGGGACAGCCGTTCCGGAGGTGCCGGCTCCAGGTGCCGTCGTGCCGGAGCCCGCGCCCGGCGCCGTCGCGGTGCCGCAGCAGGCGCCGGCTGACGTACACGGCCGGGGCGAGGGCCCGGCCCCGCAGCCCCTGCACGAGCCCGACGAGTACCGGACCCCGCCGTACGGCGGGCCGGGGCCCTGGGCCCCCGCCCCGCCGGTGCAGCGGCCCGTGGCGACTCCGGCCCACGAGGTTCCCGTACCGCATCAGCAGCAGACCGCCCCGCAGCCCCAAGCCCCGCAGCCGGTCCCCGCCCCGCAGCCGGTCCCCGCCCCGCCCGCGCAGTGGGTGCAGTACGACCCCTGGGGAGCACCCGGTGCCCAGGTCGCCCCGCTGACCGTCAGCTCGGTGCCGCCCGCCGAGAGCCGTCGCTCCCGCCGTGGGCTCGTGCTCGCGGGCGTGCTGGTCTTCGCGCTCCTCACCGGCGTCGTCGGCGGCGCGATCGGCGCGTACGTCGAGCGGAACGGCGGCATCACGACCGTCGAGCTGCCCCAGGCGGGCGCCGAGGACTCCGGCCGGGCACCCGACAGCGTCGCGGGCATCGCCGCCAGCGCCCTGCCGAGCGTGGTCACCCTCCACGTCAGCGGCGCGGGCTCCTCCGGCACCGGAACGGGCTTCGTCCTGGACACCCAGGGCCACATCCTCACCAACAACCACGTGGTCGACGCGGCCGCCTCCTCCGGCGAGATCACCGTCACCTTCAGCAGCGGCGAGACCGCCGACGCCAAGCTGGTCGGCAGGGACAGCGGCTACGACCTCGCCGTCGTCAAGGTCACCGGCGTATCGGGTCTCAAGCCGCTGCCGCTCGGCAACTCGGACAACGTCCGCGTCGGCGACCCCGTCGTCGCCATCGGCGCCCCCTTCGACCTCCAGAACACCGTCACCTCCGGCATCATCAGCGCCAAGGAGCGCCCCATCACGGCGGGCGGCGAGAAGGGTGACGGCAGCGACGTCAGCTATGTCGACGCCCTCCAGACCGACGCACCGATAAACCCGGGTAATTCGGGCGGCCCGCTGGTCGACTCCAAGGCCCGCGTCATCGGCATCAACAGCGCGATCCGTGCGGCCGGCGACGGTTCCGGCGGCGACAGCGGCGCCCAGTCCGGTTCCATCGGCCTCGGCTTCGCCATCCCGATCAACCAGGGCAAGCGGGTCGCCGAGGAGCTCATCAACACCGGCAAGGCCACCCACCCCGTCATCGGTGTGAGCCTCGACATGCAGTTCAACGGCGACGGCGCCCGCGTCGGGGAGAAGGGCAAGGACGGCTCCGCCTCGGTCACCCCGGGCGGCCCGGCCGCCAAGGCCGGCGTCCGCGCCGGTGACGTCATCACCAAGGTCGACGGCCAGCGGGTCCACAGCGGCGAGGAGCTGATCGTCAAGATCCGCGCCCACCGCCCCGGCGACCGGCTGGAGCTCACGCTCATGCGCGGTGGCAAGGAACAGACCAGGACGTTGACGCTCGGTTCCTCGCAGGGCGACTGAACGCCATGTGGGGGACACCGCAAGGTACCCGCCCGGCGGTTTCGGCGGGTACCGTGGAGCGGGCCCCGGACCCCGTGTAAGGAGCAGCAAAGGTGTTCAACGACATCGGCATACTCGAGCTCGTGACGCTCGTGGTCCTCGCCGTACTCGTTTTCGGCCCGGACAAGCTGCCGAAGGTCATCCAGGACGTCTCGCGCTTCATCCGGAAGATCCGTGAGTTCTCCGAGAGCGCGAAGCAGGACATCCGCTCCGAGCTGGGGCCGGAGTTCAAGGACTTCGAGTTCGAGGACCTCAATCCCAAGACGTTCCTGCGCAAGCAGCTGGACGGCAACGAGGACCTCAAGGAGCTGAAGGATCTGCGCAGCAGCTTCGACCTCAAGAAGGAGATGAACGAGGTCGCGGACGCGGTGAACGGGCGCGAGCCGGAGCCGTCCGCCGCCCCCGCTCCGGTCCCCGCGGCGGTCAACGGATCGTCGCCGGACCTGCTGAAGAAGCAGGACAAGCCGGGCACCGACGAGCGGCCGCCGTACGACTCCGACGCGACCTGACGGCCTGGGCTGACACGACCTGACGCCAACCGGTGGATATCCTCCCTCTGTTGTCCGCCGACGCGGGCACGACGGATCGAGGAGGCGGCCGAGATGGAGACGACGAGTCGGGTGGAGGGAGTGCCCGCAGCCCGGCGTACGGCCGAAGGCTATCTGCGCGCACCCTTCACCTGGTACGGACTCGACGACGCGTTCACCGGACCGCGCTGGCTGATGCAGGTCGGCACGGCGGCGGACGGGACCGTCCAGCACGGTTCGATGGGCCACGGGGGCGAGCCGTCCATAAAGTCCGACGCGAGCGGGGCCGAGAAGGAGCGCTTCGCCGTCGTCGTGACGGTCGCGGCGAGCCCGGTGCGCAGGTCGGCGGACGGTACGGGGGTGCTGGACGCGACCACGGTCGCCTCCGCGGCCTGGCTGGCCGGCTCGGGGCTCCTGGCGTACACCTGGCCCGCGCAGCTGGACCACACGCTGCGCGACGACTGGCTGGACCAGCAGACGGAGACGGCGTTCGAGCTCGCGGACGACCTGGAGGGGGCGGAGTGGTCGACGCTCTCGCTGCCAGTGGACGGGGTGCCGGTGCCGTTCCACTACCGCGAGTCCGAGTTCGGCTGGGTGCTGGCCGGCTCCGCGGGTGAGGTGCACATCGGGGCGTACGGGCGTGGCATGAGCGCGTACGGACTGGGGTTCGCGGGGGTCAAGGACCTGGACGCGTACGCGTAGGCGCGAGGCATGACGAAGGGGCGCCGCTCGATGTGAGCGGCGCCCCTTCGGCTTTCAGAACTTGTTGCGCGGGGTGATGCCCAGGCTCATGCCGGAGAGGCCCCTGGCGCGGCCGCCGAGCTTGCCGGCGATGGCGCGGAGCGCCGCGCCCGCGGGGGAGTCCGGGTCGCTCAGGACAACCGGCCTGCCCTCGTCGCCGCCCTCGCGCAGACGGACGTCGATCGGGATGGAGCCCAGGACCGGCACCGTCGCGCCCGTGGTCCTCGTCAGGCCGTCCGCGACCTTCTGGCCGCCGCCCGTACCGAAGACGTCGACCATCTCGTCGCAGTGCGGGCACGGCAGGCCCGACATGTTCTCGACGACGCCGACGATCTTCTGGTGCGTCTGGACGGCGATCGAGCCGGCCCGCTCGGCGACCTCGGCCGCCGCCTGCTGCGGGGTCGTGACGACGAGGATCTCGGCGTTCGGCACGAGCTGCGCCACGGAGATCGCGATGTCGCCCGTGCCCGGGGGCAGGTCGAGGAGCAGGACGTCCAGGTCGCCCCAGTACACGTCCGCGAGGAACTGCTGCAGCGCGCGGTGGAGCATCGGGCCGCGCCACACCACGGGGGCGTTGCCCGGGGTGAACATGCCGATGGAGATGACCTTCACGCCGTTCGCCGACGGCGGCATGATCATGTTCTCGACCTGGGTCGGCCGGCCGTCCGCGCCCAGCATGCGGGGCACCGAGTGGCCGTAGATGTCGGCGTCGACGACACCGACCTTCAGGCCGTCCGCGGCCATCGCCGCGGCCAGGTTCACGGTCACGGAGGACTTGCCCACGCCACCCTTGCCGGAGGCGACCGCGTACACCCGGGTCAGCGAGCCGGGCTTGGCGAACGGGACCTCGCGCTCGGCCGTCGTGCCCCGCAGGGCCGAGGCCAGCTCCTTGCGCTGCTCGTCGCTCATCACGTCCAGCGAGACGTCGACGCCGGTGACGCCCTCCACCTCCGCGACCGCGTCCGTGACGCGCTGCGTGATCGTGTCGCGCATCGGGCAGCCGGAGACGGTGAGATAGACCGTGACGGCGACCCTGCCGTCGGATCCGATCTCCACCGACTTGACCATGCCGAGCTCGGTGATCGGTTTGTTGATCTCGGGGTCGTTCACCGTCGCCAGTGCTTCGCGCACCGCGTCTTCCGTAGCCATACGGAGATGGTACGGCGCGGACCACCGGCGCCGGAAAGTCTGTCAGCGGTCGGGTACGTCACTTCCGCGATCGCCGGCGGAGGGGAATAGATCGCGAGGACCCCGGTGGCCGTCGCTCCGCTCCTCCATCTCCTTGATCAGGTCCTGGAGCTCCGAGCGGATCCAGTCGCGGGTCGCGACCTCCCCCAGGCCCATCCGCAGCGCCGCGATCTCCCGGGTCAGGTACTCGGTGTCGGCGATGGACCGCTCGTTCTGCTTGCGGTCCTGTTCGAGATTGACCCGGTCCCGGTCGTCCTGGCGGTTCTGGGCGAGGAGGATCAGCGGCGCCGCGTACGAGGCCTGGAGCGACAGGGCGAGCGTCAGGAAGATGAACGGGTACTCGTCGAACTTCAGCGACGACGGCGCGAAGATGTTCCACAGCACCCAGACGATGATGGTGATCGTCATCCAGACGATGAACCTGCCCGTGCCCAGGAAGCGCGCGATCCGCTCCGAGAACCGGCCGAAGGCCTCCGGGTCGTACTCCGGAAGGAACCTGGGCCGCCGCTCGCGCGGGAGATCGAGCCGGATCCGCGGCAGGGAGCGCTCCCGTTCCCGCTCCCTCTCCGGCGCGCGCTCAGCCCCCATGTCCGGCCTCCTCGCCGTGGAACTCGGTCTCCCGCCAGTCCTCCGGCAGCAGGTGGTCGAGCACGTCGTCGACGGTGACCGCGCCGAGCAGCGAGCCGCTCTCGTCCACCACCGGCGCCGCGACCATGTTGTACGCGGCGAGATAGCTGGCGACACCGGGCAGCGGGGTGTCCGGGGCCAGCGGCGGCAGATCGCTGTCCGCCAGCGAGCTGACCAGGGTGAACGGTGGATCACGCAGCAGCCGCTGGAAGTGGACCGTGCCCAGGTACTTGCCCGTCGGCGTCTCGTCCGGCGGGCGGCAGACGTACACCTGCGCCGCCAGCGCCGGGGACAGGTCCTGCTGCCGTACGCGGGCCAGCGCGTCCGCCACCGTGGCGTCCGGCCGCAGCACGATCGGCTCCGTGGTCATCAGACCGCCGGCCGTCCGGTCCTCGTACGCCAGCAGCCGGCGGACGTCCGCCGCGTCGTCGGGCCGCATCAGCGTGAGCAGCCGCTCCTTGTCCTCCTCCGGCAGCTCGGAGAGCAGGTCGGCCGCGTCGTCCGGGTCCATCGCCTCCAGGACGTCCGCGGCGCGCTCCTCCTTGAGCTTGCCGAGGATCTCGATCTGGTCGTCGTCCGGCAGCTCCTCCAGGACGTCGGCGAGCCGGTCGTCGTCCAGGGCGGCGGCGACCTCCGCGCGCCGCTTGGGGGAGAGGTGGTGCAGCACGTTGGCCAGGTCGGCGGGGCGCAGCCGCTCGAAGGTGGCGACCAGGTTCTCCGCGCCCTGACCCTCCTCCTCCAGGGAGAAGCCGGTCACGGCGGACCACTCCACGGTCAGCGTCTCGCCCTTGCGGCGCAGCGCGCCGGGCTTGCCACGTCGCACGAAGACCTTGTCGATCTCCCACTCGCGGCGGGCGGGGAGCTGCTGGATGGCCACGTCGAGCACCGTGACGTCCTCGTCCGTGCCGACGAGCCGCACCCGGCGGTCGAGGAGTTCGCCGAGGACGAGCCGCTCGGTGGGCCGCTGCTCGAAGCGGCGCATGTTGACCACGCCCGTGGTGATGACCTGACCGGACTCGACGCCCGTGATCCGGGTCATCGGGACGAAGACCCGGCGCCGGCTGAGCACCTCGACGACCATGCCGAGCAGCCGGGGCGGACGGCGGCCCACCCGGAGCATCGCGACGAGGTCGCGGAGCCGTCCCACCTGGTCACCGTTGGGGTCGAAGACCGGCACGCCGGCGAGGTGGGAGACGAAGATCCGGGGGGCGCCTGCCGCCATGCCACGCGCCTCCTCGGTACCGCTCGATTCGGGTCATTGCTGAGGTATGCCGGGTTCAGGCTAGCCCGTGCCCATCCGTGGCGCCCCGGCAGAGCGCCCGTACGGCTGCCTGCGGCGACGGCGCGCCGCCCGGGTACGCTGCGGTCTGCCGTTTCTCCCACCCACGACGACGAGAGGCAGCGCAGGTGCCCCTTCTCCCCACCGCCGCGCGCGTCCCCGGGGCGCGCATCCGTAGGGCCGTCCTGCCGCTGGCGCTCTGCGCCGGTCTCGCGGCCGGACTCACCGGCTGCGCGGAGGATCCCGACGAGGGGACGAACGGGATCGGGAAGCTGGCTCCGGACGCGATCGAGGAGAAGGCGCAGTCCGCGGCGGACGCGGCGAAGGCCGTCCGGCTCGCCGGGACGCTGGTCAGCAAGGGCGGCACGTTCAAGCTGAACATGCGCCTCAAGGACGACGGCGCGACCGGCTCGGTCGTGACGAAGAACAGCACGTTCGAACTGCTGCGGGTCGGCGACGCGCTCTACATGAAGGCCGACGCGGCGTTCTGGACGCACGGCGAGGGCGGCGGCGAAGGTGACGGCGCGGGCGACGGCGGCGGCCAGGGGGCCGAGACCCCCTCGGAGGCCGACAGCGAGGCCGCGGACAAGCTCCAGGACAAGTACGTCAAGGTGCCGCAGGACGACCCCTCGTACAAGCAGCTCCGCGGCTTCACCGACATGGACCTCCTCCTGGACGGCCTCCTCGGCCTGCACGGGGAGGTCGTGAAGGGCGACCGCGACAGGATCGGCGGCATCCGTACGGTCAAGGTCAAGGGCGGCGAGGACGGCGAGGGCGGCACGCTGGACGTCGCCCTGGAGGGCACCCCGTTCCCGCTCCAGTTCGCCCGCGGCGGCGGAGCGGGCGTGGTCGTCCTCTCCGAGTGGGACAAGGACTTCCCGCTGGAGGCCCCGGCGCCCGGCCAGACGCTGGACTACGGCAAGCAGCTGCCGCGTACCTGACCTCCGGGCGGGCGCGGCCCCGGGGTCAGCGCTTGCGGCGCTTGAACAGCAGGCGGGGGAGCGCCGCGGGCACCGGGCGGCGCGTGAGCGCGTCCGAGGGCTGCGGGACCGCCGCGAGCGAGCCGGTCGGCAGGTCCGTCGTCGAGTCCAGCGGGGCCAGCCGGAGCACGCGGCACTCGCGCGCCCAGCGCTGCGGCATCGCCTCGCCGTCCGTCGCGTTCAGACGCTTGCCCTTCAGCTCGGCGACCGCCGCGTCCCACTCCTCCGTACCGGGAGTCAGTTCGCTCACCGCGGCCGTCCAGGCGACGACACGGCCGCCCTTGTCCTTGCTGCGGACCGTGACCTCGGCCGTGGAGCCCGCGACGAGCCCCGGCAGCGGCTGCTCGCCCGGACCGTCGCCGACGACGTGCGCCGCGCCCTCGTGCCAGACGTGCCAGAGGGCACGGGCGGCGGGGGCGTCGCCCTGGGCCCCCCGGACCCAGATGAGGCCGGACTTCTTCGTGGCCTCCTCGACGAGGGCGGGGCCGAGCAGCGTGTCTGTCATGCCCCGCAGCCTATCGAGAGCCGGTCGGCCGGACGGCTAGAGCCAGCCGTTGCGCTTGAGGGTGCGGTGGATGGCGAAACAGATCGCCGTGATGCCGACGAGCACCATCGGGTAGCCGTACTTCCACTCCAGCTCGGGCATGTGCTCGAAGTTCATGCCGTACACACCGCAGACCGCCGTCGGGACGGCGATGATGGCCGCCCAGGAGGTGATCTTGCGCATGTCCTCGTTCTGCGTGACGGTCGCCTGCGCCAGGTTGGCCTGGAGGATCGAGTTGAGCAGCTCGTCGAAGGCGACGACCTGTTCCTGGACGCGCGCGAGGTGGTCGGCGACGTCGCGGAAGTACTTCTGGATGTCGGGGTCCACCAGCCGCATCGGGCGCTCGCTCAGCAGCGCCATCGGGCGCAGCAGCGGGGTGACGGCCCGCTTGAACTCCAGTACCTCACGCTTGAGCTGGTAGATGCGCCCGGTGTCCGTGCCGCGCGTGGAGCCCTTCGCCGGCGGCGAGAAGACGTCGATCTCGATCTGGTCGATGTCGAGTTCGACGGCGTCGGCGACCGCGATGTAGCCGTCGACGACATGGTCGGCGATCGCGTGCAGCACAGCCGACGGGCCCTTGCTCAGCAGCTCCGGCTCGCCCTGGAGGCGGTGGCGGAGGTTGCGCAGCGAGCCCTGCCCGCCGTGCCGGACGGTGATGACGAAGTCGGGGCCGGTGAAGCACATCACCTCGCCGGTCTCGACGACCTCGCTGGTGGCGGTGAGTTCGGCGTGCTCGACGTAGTGGATCGTCTTGAAGACGGTGAAGATGGTGTCGTCGTACCGCTCCAGCTTCGGTCGCTGGTGGGCGTGGACGGCGTCCTCGACGGCGAGCGGGTGGAGCCCGAACTCGGCCGCGATACCGGCGAATTCGGCCTCGGTCGGCTCGTGCAGGCCGATCCAGGCGAAGCCGCCGCTCTCCCGTACCTGGCGCATCGCGCCGCGCGGGGTGAGGCAGGCGCGGTCGTCCACGCGCCGTCCGTCGCGGTAGACCGCGCAGTCGACGACGGCGCTGGAGGCGGACGGGTCGCGGGTCGCGTCGTAGTTCGCGTACGGCGAGGCGCTGCCGGCGGTGGGCTTGCGCAGGGAGGTGCGCAGGGAGGGGCGGACCGCGGCTCGCAGGTCACGGATCATCGACATTTGGCATGCTCCTTCACGGAGAAGCCGTCGGCGAGGCGTGGCACAGCCCGGAATGGGGACGTGGTGCTACGTCGTCCACAAAGCGGGCGGCACCGCGGGATCGCGGTGACGGCGTTCGCTACAGACAGGCAAAGGCGAAGTGCTCTTCCGTCGTGCGAGATGCCGGGTGACGGTGGGCGGACCGGATGCGGAAGGCCTCAGATCACCGGGAGGAACGCACCGGGCTGTGGTGCGGGGGCGGAAGAGCGGTTGGTACTGCCCGATCGACTTCGATCCACGCAGCCCCACCTCCTCCGGCCGGTCCCCCTTGGGGGATGACGAGTTGGTCGGGAGTACCGACCAGCGGCCAAGACTATCAGCCGACAGAGGGTCAATCCCTTTCATTGCCCGTTTCCTACGCGCTTTATGCTCACCGCATGGGAGAAGTTCTTGCTCTGGTCGAGGCCCGGCTGCGTTCGGCGCTCGGTGAACCGGACGCGCGCGCCGCGGTGACGTTTCTCGGCACGGACCGGATCGAGGTGCTCCGCTTCATCGACGGCGACGTCGTGAGGTACGCGACCCTCGGGATGTCCGCGTACCCGATGACCGACCCGACGGCCGCGCTCGCCGATCCGGTGAAGGGCCCGCGCGCGGAGCTGGTGCTCTCGGTACGGGCCGGGCTCGCCGACACCGACAAGGTGCTGCGGCCGCTCGCCGTGCTCGCTTCGACCCCGCAGGTCGAGGGTGTCGTCGTGGCCGCCGGCGCCTCGCTCGACGTGGGTGAACCCCTCTGGCCCGGGGCGCCGTTCAGCTCGGTGCTCGTCGCGGAGCCGGGAGGTCTGGTGGAGGACCTGGACCTCGACGACCCGATGGATCCGGTCCGGTTCCTGCCGCTGCTGCCGATGACGTCCAACGAGGCGGCGTGGAAGCGGGTGCACGGGGCGGACGCGCTCCAGGAGCGCTGGCTGACGAACGGCACGGACCTGCGTGACCCGCTGCGGCGGTCGGTGACGCTGGACTGACCGGTGGGGCCCCCGTCGCAGGGGATGCCCGCACCGCCTGTCGCTGCCTGCTGCTGCCGGAGGTGCGGAGGTGCCGGAGGTGCTGGGGATGCCGGGGATGCCAGAGGCGCTGGGGATGACGGAGGTGCCGGGGATGCCAGAGGTGCCGGGCTGACGGGTGCGCTGTGGCGCGTATCACTCGGGGTGAACTGGTCGGTCCGGACGGGTGATCGTCCTTGACGCGGGCGCGGCGGGGTAGGACCGTTGGGCTCTATGAGGGGCGAACCCAGTTGCCCGAAGTGCGGTGGCCGGGTCAGGGCGCCCGGTCTTTTTGCCGATTCTTGGCAGTGCGACGTGCATGGTTCGGTGCACCCGCTGCAGCCCGTGATCCCGCCCAGCGTCGAGGCCCTCGGTGTCGTGGTGCACCGGGCTCAGGTGCCGGTCTGGATGCCGTGGCCATTGCCGGTCGGCTGGCTCTTCACCGGGGTCGCGTACGCCGGTGACGATCGCAGCGGGGGCCGTGCGACCGCCGTCGCCTGTTCGGGTCCCGGGCCGTTGGGCGGGATCGGCGAGCTGCTGCTCGTGGCGGAGGAGCTGGGCGTCGGACTCGGAGCGCGGTACGCGGGGATCGACGGGCCCGACCCCGGTGCGGGGATGGCCATCGACAAGCCGGCCCAGACCAAGGTGCTCGCGGCGGGTCGGCCGACGCCGCTGTGGCACGTGACCGGGACCCCGCAGGACCGTGCGGTCTTCGCGGGGGAGGCGCGCGGCCTGTGGCTGTGGGCGATCGTGTGGCCGGAGCAGTCGGGACTGCTGATGTACGACGAACTGGTGCTGACGGACCTGAGGGACGCGGGCGCCGAGGTGGAACTGCTGCCGTGCGGGGCGCTGACGCCGCGTCTGCTGACGTAAGGCGGGGGCGGGGCGTCGCGGCGCCGGGGTGCTCGCCCGGACATGGGGTGCGGGCGGGTGCGCGCGGGGGTGCGGGGCCGGGTGCGCGCACGGGTGGGCGTGCGCGGTGCGCCGGTTATGCTGGAGCGTCCCCTTCGTCCGCCCCTCGAGCCCTGGAGCATCGCGTCGTGCGCATCGACCTGCACACCCACTCCACGGCGTCGGACGGTACGGACACCCCGGCGGAGCTCGTCCGCAACGCGGCGGTCGCCGGGCTGGACGTCGTCGCCCTCACCGACCACGACACCACGCGCGGGTACGCGGACGCGATCGCGGCGCTGCCCGAGGGGCTGACGCTCGTCACCGGCATGGAGCTGTCCTGCCGCGTGGACGGGGTCGGACTGCACATGCTCGCTTACCTCTTCGACCCCGAGGAGCCGGAGCTGGCCGCCGAGCGCGAGCTGGTCCGGGACGACCGGGTGCCGCGTGCGCGGGCGATGGTCGGCAAGCTCCAGGAGCTCGGCGTACCGGTCACGTGGGAGCAGGTCGCCCGGATCGCGGGAGACGGCTCGGTGGGCCGTCCTCACGTGGCGGAGGCGCTGGTCGAACTCGGCGTCGTACGGGACGTGTCCGGGGCGTTCACGCCGGAGTGGCTGGCGGACGGCGGCCGGGCCTACGTGCGGAAGCACGAGCTCGACCCGTTCGACGCGGTCCGTCTGGTCAAGGCGGCCGGCGGAGTCACGGTCTTCGCGCACCCGGCGGCGGTCAAGCGCGGCGAGGTCGTCCCGGAGTCCGCGATCGCGCGGCTCGCCGAGGCGGGCCTCGACGGCATCGAGGTCGACCACATGGACCACGACGAGCCGACGCGGGCGCGGCTGCGGGGGCTGGCGAAGGAGCTCGGACTGCTGACCACCGGGTCCAGCGACTACCACGGCAGCCGGAAGACGTGCGGGCTCGGCGAGTACGTGACGGATCCCGAGATCTACGGCGAGATCACCCGCCGTGCCACGGGAGCGTTCCCGGTCCCCGGCGCCGGCGGAGGACACCGCTAGCGCACCGCGCCACCTGCCTCGTCAGGGGCCGGCCCGCGCCCGCCCGCCGTGTCCGACGCGGCGCCCCGGGCGACTCCAGCGCCCCGGCACCCCGTCAGAGCGCAGCCCCCGCAGGCCACCTGGCGCCGAAAGGGCCAGGCTCCCCAGAGCAGACCGCCCCTCGACAGGGCCCCGGCATCGCCGGGGTCGGTCCTCGGCCGGGTCCTGCCTCCGGCCGGAGTTCGCCTCCGCGCTGGTGTCCGTCTCCGCGCTGCTGTCCGGCTCCGGCGGGGGTCTGGCTCCGGCAGGGGTTCGGCTTCGGTTGGTGTCTGGCTCCGGCGGGGTTCGACCTTGGCCGGGGCCCGGTTCCGGCAGGGGTCTGGTTCCGGCAGACGCTTGCCTCCGGCTGGGGTTCGGCTCCGCGCTGGGGTCCGGCTCGGCGCTGGTGTCCGGCTCGACAGGGATCTGGCTCCGGCCGGTGTCCGGCCCGGGCCGGACACCGGTCTCCGGGCAGGCATGCGTCCTCGGCCGGGGCAGGCTCGCGCTGGCGTCCGGCCCAGGTAAGGGCCGGTCCCCGGCCGGGCACGGCCGCCGGGCGGGGCCCGGCTCCCGTTGGGGGCGGCTCGGGCCGGTGAGCGGTCCAGTCGTCGAGGGCCCCCGGTGCGCGCACCCCCACCACCCCATCACCCACTCGTACACCCCATCACGCAAGGCACACCGTGTTCGACGTCGCCGTATTCGGCTCGCTGTTTCTGACCCTCTTTGTGATCATGGATCCGCCCGGGATCACCCCGATCTTCCTCGGCCTCACCTCCGGCCGCCCCGCCAAGGTGCAGCGGCGCATGGCCTGGCAGGCCGTCGCCGTCGCCTTCGGGGTCATCACCGTCTTCGGGATCCTCGGGCAGCAGATCCTCGCCTACCTCCACGTCTCCGTACCGGCTCTGATGATCGCCGGCGGTCTGCTCCTCCTGCTCATCGCGCTCGACCTCCTCACCGGCAAGACCGACGAGCCCAAGCAGACCAAGGACGTCAACGTCGCCCTCGTGCCCCTCGGCATGCCGCTGCTCGCAGGGCCCGGTGCGATCGTGTCCGTGATCCTCGCCGTGCAGCACGCCGACGGCGTCGGCGCGCAGGTCTCCGTCTGGGCCGCGATCGTCGCCATGCACGTCGTCCTCTGGCTGACCATGCGCTACTCGCTGCTGATCATCCGCGTCATCAAGGACGGCGGCGTCGTGCTCGTGACCCGGCTCGCCGGCATGATGCTCTCCGCCATCGCCGTGCAGCAGATCATCAACGGCGTCACCCAGGTCATCCAGGGGGCGTGACCCGCGAGGCCCCGCACGCCACTGCGCCCCCGTACGGATTCCGTTTCCACGGAGTCCATGCGGGGGCGCGGTGCGTCTCAGCGGTGCCTGTTATGAGGCCGAGGTGTCGGCCGGGCGGATCCAGATGCGCTGGCCGATCGAGGCGGCCTGCTGCACGATCCGGTTGACGGAGGCGGCGTCCACGACGGTCCGGTCGACGGGCGTGCCGTCGATGTCGTCGAGTCGCAGGATTTCGAAGCGCATGGGCTTCTCCCTTCGTCTGGAGTTGATCCTCCTGTTGGAGAACTGTGTTGCGTGCTACATAGACATCCAACGGGATGCATCCTGCAAACATTCCCTACGCTAAGGAAATTTTTTGGATGGCTAACTACTAAGCGGTAGGGGACGTTGGCGGGAACCCCGCGACCGGCGCAGAATGAGGCCCGTATGAACGACGCCGAGCTTTCCCCCACGCCGTCCGGTGACCCCGTCCACGACCTGCGCGACCGCCTGGAGCTCACCAATGAGCTCCTCCGGCGGATGCTGGCCGAGGTGGCGAAGACCCCCTCGACCCATGCCATCTTCGTCGACGCCGGTTACGTCTACGCTTCGGCCGGGTTGCTTGTGGCGGGCACCGAGGACCGGCGCTCCTTCGACCTCGACGCCGAGGGGCTCATCGAGGCCTTCATCGACAAGGCCCGCACGATCTTCGCGGACAGCCGGCTGCTGCGGGTCTACTGGTACGACGGCGCCCGGCGCCGCATCCACACGCCCGAGCAGCAGACCATCGCCGAGCTTCCCGACGTCAAGGTCCGGCTCGGCAACCTCAACGCCAACAACCAGCAGAAGGGTGTCGACTCCCTCATCCGTTCCGACCTGGAGTCCCTCGCCCGGCACCGTGCCATCAGCGACGCCGCCCTCGTCGGCGGCGACGAGGACCTCGTGCCCGCCGTCGAGGCCGCGCAGGGCTACGGGGCCCGCGTCCACCTCTGGGGCATCGAGGCCGCCGAAGGGCGCAACCAGGCCGAGCCGCTGCTCTGGGAGGTCGACAGCCGCCGTACCTTCGACCTCGACTTCTGCCGCCCGTACGTCACGCGACGCCCCGTCACCACGTACGAGAACGAGGGCGAGCCCCCGCCCTCCCGCGAGGAGGTCCGTTTCGTCGGCGCCCAGATCGCCGCGGTCTGGCTCGCCGAACGGGGCGGCGACGCGATGGCCGAGCTGCTGCCGGGACACCCGTACCTGCCGGGACCGGTCGACCAGGACCTGCTCATCGAGGCGGAGAAGCTCCTCAGCCGCTCCCTCCGTGGCCACGCGGCGCTGCGCAGGGCGCTGCGCGACGGCTTCTGGCAGCACCTGCAGACGCAGCTCCAGCCGCGGTCCTAGGCGACCCGTTCCAGCCGTGGTCCTGGCCGGCGGCTCCAGCCCCGCCCTAGCCGACCGCTCCGGCCGCGGTCGCGTCCACGTGCGACCAGAAGGCCGCCAGACGCGCCGCCAGCTCCTCCGGGTGGGAGACGTTGGGGGAGTGGCCCGCGCCCGCGACCACCGTGTGGTGCGCGCCCACGCTCGTCGCCGCCGCGGCAAGGCCCGGCACCGGCCAGACCATCTCCTCCGCGCCGTACGCGATGTGCACCGGCAGCGCCAGCGCGGCGAGGCGTGCCGTACCGTCCGGGTCGCGCAGCAACAGCCGCCCCGCGCCCGCAAGTTGGGCGATCCGGGTGCCCATCCAGCGGCGCCGCAGGAACCGTACGATCTCCGGCGGGTCGGTGGCCCCCGGCTCCTCGCCCCGGCTGTCCAGCCAGCGCGTCGCCAGCCAGACCCGCTCCTTGGGCAGCACGGCGAGCGCACCGCGCAGCGCCCGGACCCTGATCCGCTGCGGGCGGGCGACCCGGCCGGGCCCCGAGGAGAGCAGCGTCAGCGAGCGGAACGCGGCTGGCGCGAGCTCCGCCGCGGCGCGGGCCACCAGTCCGCCGAAGGAGTGGCCGAGCAGATGCACCGGACCGTCACCGAGCGCGGCGGCCTGCGCCACCACGTCGAGGGCGAGGGCGCGGCGGCTGTAGGCGTGGCGTCCGCGCGGCCCGGGGGTCTCGTGCTGGCCGCGCCCGTCGACGGCGACGGCACGGAAACCGTCCTCGCCTAGCGGGCCGAGCAGGGCGAGGAAGTCCTCCTTGCTGCCGGTGTAGCCGGGCAGCAGCAGCACTGTGCCGCGGGTCTCGCCCGCGGGCACGGTGTCCAGTACGGCGAAGTCGCCGCGCGTGGTCCGAAGCCGGTAGGCACGGGTGCGCGGCGGCAGCGCCAGGGACCGGGGCTTGCTCATAAGGGGACTGTAACCGCTGTTCAGCGGGGGCAGGACAGCGCAGTGGCCCGGCCCCTGGGGAGGGACCGGGCCACTACGGGGGTGCGTCGGCGCGTCAGCTCTCGGGCTGCGCGGCGGCGGCCTTCTTCGTCGTACGACGACGCGGGGTCTTGGGGGCCTCGGCGGTCTCGCCGACCGCGGCCTCCGCCGGAGCGGCGGCGGCCTTCTTCGTCGTACGGCGGCGGGGCGCCG
Organism: Streptomyces sp. NPDC013457; assembly: GCF_043089925.1. Taxonomy (NCBI): domain Bacteria; kingdom Bacillati; phylum Actinomycetota; class Actinomycetes; order Kitasatosporales; family Streptomycetaceae; genus Streptomyces; species Streptomyces sp. NPDC013457. The sequence continues at coordinate 33,303 of NZ_JBICBL010000005.1, read as the reverse complement.
TCTTCGGCTCGGACGCGTCCGGGGCCTCGGCGGCGACGGCCTTCTTCGTCGTCCGGCGGCGCGGGGCCTTGGGGGCCTCCTCGGCGACGGGCTCGACGGCCGGGGCCTCGACGACCGCGACGGCCTCGGCCGCGACGGCCTTCTTGGCCGTACGGCGACGGGGCGCCTTCTTCGGCTCCTCGGCAACCTCGGCGGCGGGGGCCGCCTCGACGACCTCCACGACCTCGGCCGCGACGGCCTTCTTCGCCGCGCGACGGCGGGGCGCCTTCTTCGGCTCCTCGACCGTCTCGGTCACCGGCTCGACGACCTCGGCGGCCGGCTTCGCCGCAGCGAGGGCGGCGGCCGCGGTCTCCACGGTCTGGAAGGTGACCGTCTCGGCCTCGGGCACGATGCGCGCACGACGGCGGCGCGGGGCCGCCTTCGGGGCCTCGTCCACCGGCTTGGCCTGCGCGACCACGGCGACCGGGGTCTTGGCGACCCGAGCCTTGGCGACGGGGGCGGACGCCTCCGCGACCGGGGCCGGTACGACCGGGGAGGCGGCCTCGACGGCCGGCGCGGCGGCGTTGGAGACGGCGGTGTTCGACACGGCGGTGTTCGACACGGCCGTGGCGCGGGTCCGGCGACGGCGGCGCGGGGTGCGCGGCGTGGCCGTCGCGTCCTCCGCCGACGGGTCGGCGACGGCGGCCGGAGCCGCGGCCGTGGTCGGAGCCGTGGTCGTCTCCACCGCCTCGCCGGCCGTGGAGCCGCCACGCGTACGGCGACGCTGGCGCGGGGTGCGCGTACGCTCCGGACGCTCCTCGGCCACCGGTGCGGCGGCCTTCTTGCGACCGCGCCCGCCGGGCTCGCCCAGGTCCTCCAGCTCCTCCGCGCCCAGACCCGCACGGGTCCGCTCGGCGCGGGGCAGGACGCCCTTGGTGCCCGCCGGGATGTCCAGCTCCTCGTACAGGTGCGGGGAGCTGGAGTACGTCTCCACCGGCTCGTGGAAGTCCAGTCCGAGCGCCTTGTTGATGAGCTGCCAGCGCGGGATGTCGTCCCAGTCGACCAGGGTGACGGCCGTGCCCTTGGCGCCGGCGCGGCCGGTGCGGCCCACGCGGTGGAGGAACGTCTTCTCGTCCTCGGGCGACTGGTAGTTGATGACGTGCGTGACGCCCTCGACGTCGATGCCGCGAGCGGCGACGTCGGTGCAGACGAGCACGTCGACCTTGCCGTTGCGGAACGCGCGCAGGGCCTGCTCGCGCGCGCCCTGGCCGAGGTCGCCGTGGACCGCGCCGGAGGCGAAGCCGCGACGCTGCAGCTGCTCGGCGATGTCGGCGGCCGTGCGCTTCGTACGGCAGAAGATCATCGCAAGCCCGCGGCCGTTGGCCTGCAGGATGCGGGAGACCATCTCCGGCTTGTCCATGGAGTGCGCGCGGAAGACGTGCTGCTTGATGTTGGCGACGGTGACGCCCTCGCCGTCGGGCGACGTGGCGCGGATGTGCGTCGGCTGCGTCATGTAGCGACGGGCCAGACCGATGACGGCGCCTGGCATGGTCGCCGAGAACAGCATGGTCTGACGCTTCGCCGGAAGCATGTTCATGATCTTCTCGACGTCGGGCAGGAACCCCAGGTCGAGCATCTCGTCGGCCTCGTCCAGGACGAGGGCCTTCACGTGCGACAGGTCCAGCTTGCGCTGGCCGGCCAGGTCGAGCAGGCGGCCCGGGGTGCCGACGATGACGTCGACGCCCTTCTTGAGCGCCTCGACCTGGGGCTCGTACGCCCGGCCGCCGTAGATGGCGAGCACGCGGACGTTACGGACCTTGCCGGCGGTCAGCAGGTCGTTGGTGACCTGGGTGCACAGCTCGCGCGTGGGGACGACGACCAGGGCCTGCGGAGCGTCGGTCAGCTGCTCGGGCCGGGCCCGGCCGGCCTCGACGTCCGCGGGGACGGTGACGCGCTCCAGGAGGGGCAGACCGAAACCGAGGGTCTTGCCGGTGCCGGTCTTGGCCTGGCCGATGACGTCGGTGCCGGAGAGGGCGACCGGGAGGGTCATCTCCTGGATGGGGAAGGGGGACACGATGCCGACGGCTTCGAGCGCCTCGGCCGTCTCGGGAAGGATCCCGAGCTCTCGGAAAGTCGTAGTCAGGGTGCTGCCTCTTCTGTGAGACGCGGCGCGAGGCGAACGCTGGGGGTCGTACCGTGCCGATTCGCTTCCGGCCGGATCGATGTAAGGATCACAGCCGGGTGGCGCGGGACCACTGCCGTCGCTCGAGCGTCGTGCCGCTTGAGGGACCCTCCTGCGGGTGCGCTGGGAGGGCTGTCGGGTCGGAGCCAGTCGGGCCACCGACCGGGCATCCTCATTCATGAGTCGGCCCACCGAGTACGTCCGAACGTGCGAAAACTTGTCCGCATACTCAGCAGGCGCTTTACCACTGTACCCCGGATTCGCGCATGTGTGTTGGGACAATTGATGATGAGGGCGCCGTCACAGTGACTGACCGGCGCCCTGGGCGCGTCGGGGAGCGGGCTATTGTGCGCTTCATGGAGACGCCTGACAACGCCACGCCCGCCGAAGAGAACGCGGAAGCGACCACCGGAGAGACCACCGAGGAGCTCACCGGAATCGCCGCCCAGGACTGGGCCACCGCGTCCGCCGAGCCGCATTACCGCGCCGCGGTCGTCGACCTGCTCGGCGCGCTGGCCTACGGCGAGCTCGCGGCCTTCGAACGGCTCGCCGAGGACGCGAAGCTCGCGCCGACCCTCGCGGACAAGGCGGAGCTGGCGAAGATGGCCTCCGCCGAGTTCCACCACTTCGAGCAGCTGCGCAACCGGCTGGCCGCCGTCGACGCCGAGCCGACGGCCGCGATGGAGCCGTTCGCCAAGGCCCTCGACGACTTCCACCGCCAGACCGCGCCCTCGGACTGGCTGGAGGGCCTCGTCAAGGCCTACGTCGGCGACTCGATCGCGAGCGACTTCTACCGGGAGGTCGCGGCGCGGCTCGACTCCGACACGCGCCGGCTCGTGCTGTCGGTCCTCGACGACACCGGCCACGGCAACTTCGCCGTCGAGAAGGTCCGCGCCGCGATCGACGCCGACCCGCGCGTCGGCGGCCGGCTCGCGCTCTGGGCGCGCCGGCTGATGGGCGAGGCGCTCTCGCAGGCCCAGCGGGTCGTCGCCGAGCGCGACGCCCTGTCCACGATGCTCGTCGGCGGGGTCGACAGCATGGCCGCCGGTTTCGACCTGGCGGAGGTCGGCCGGATGTTCTCCCGGATCACCGAGGCGCACACCAAGCGGATGGCCGCGCTGGGCCTGGCGGCGTAACACCCGCGACACGCACCGCGCGACACAGACGTCGGCGGCCCCGCGGATCGAGCCGCGGGGCCGCCGACGTCTGTTCGTGGGGGCCTGTTCGTGGTGTGCCGGGGGTGGGCGCTGTTCACGCCGCCGCTGATCGGCGCAGACGGCGCGCGGCCGGGCGGATCAGCAGGGAGAGCAGGACCGTCGCGATCGCCACGGCCCCGAGGAGCGTCGCCAGGGCGTGGCCGGGGCCGAGCGCGCCATGGGTCACCAGCGCGCCGAAGACGGCGCCGAGCGTGCCCGTGGTGAGAACGACTCCACGTGCGGGGAGGCGGTCGGGCAGCCGGTGCACGGCGGCCCAGGCCAGGGCGAGTCCGAGCAGGGCGGAGCCGAGGGCTTCCAGGAACACGGGATCACCTCGCGTGCGGTGCGGGGCGGGACATTCGGTCGTAGGCCGTCCTACCCGAACCGACTCCGACGCAATCCTCCTCGCCCGCCTCACCTGCACCTTCTGCCCGAGTCCGCGCACCGGACCGGACCCCGAGCCCACCCGGACGGACGAAGGGCCCGGCGGATCGAATCCGCCGGGCCCTTCCCCTGTTTCGCCGTACGTCTCAGAGCGCGCCGAAGCCCACCCGGCGCACCGCCGGCTCGCCGATCTCCACGTACGCGATCTTGTCGGCCGGGATCAGGACCTTGCGGCCCTTCTCGTCCGTGAGGCTGAGCAGCTGCGCCTTGCCGGCCAGCGCGTCGGCCACCGCGCTCTCGACCTCCTCGGCGGACTGCCCGCTCTCCAGAACGATCTCCCGGGGTGCGTGCTGCACGCCGATCTTGACCTCCACGGCTATGTCCCTCCGAACGGTCAGCGTTGCGCGTCTACCGCGCCGTACGCTGCACACATTAGCCCGGTGAGGCGATCCGCACGGCGCACCGGCGGAACGCCAGGAGCGAACATCCGGGATCGAACACCCCGGAGCCCGGCGGCCGGAAGCGCGCCGAACCGGGGCTCAGCGGCCGTCGGCGAGCGGCTGGCCGTCCGTCGGGTGCAGCGGGAAGCCCGCGATACCGCGCCACGCCAGCGAGGTCAGCAGCGCCACCGCCTTGTCGCGCGGGATGGTCGACTCGCTGGAGAGCCAGTAGCGCGCCACGACCTGCGACACACCGCCGAGACCCACGGCGAGCAGCATGGACTCGTCCTTGGACAGGTCCGTGTCCTCGGCGATCACGTCCGAGATCGCCTCGGCGCACTGCAGGCTGACCCGGTCCACGCGCTCACGCACGGCGGGCTCGTTGGTCAGGTCCGACTCGAAGACGAGCCGGAACGCGCCACCCTCGTCCTCGACGTACGCGAAGTACGCGTCCATCGTCGCCTCGACCCGGAGCTTGTTGTCCGTCGTCGACGCCAGGGCCGTGCGCACGGCCTGGAGCAGCGCCTCGCAGTGCTGGTCGAGCAGGGCCAGATAGAGCTCGAGCTTGCCCGGGAAGTGCTGGTAGAGCACGGGCTTGCTGACGCCCGCGCGCTCCGCGATGTCGTCCATCGCGGCGGAGTGGTACCCCTGGGCGACGAACACCTCCTGGGCCGCCCCGAGCAGCTGGTTCCTTCGGGCTCGGCGCGGCAGGCGCGTGCCCCGAGGGCGTGCTGCCTCTGTCTGCTCGATGGCTGTCACGCCGCCTCCCAAAAATCGATCCATGCGCTGTGTGGCGCCGCGCCCGCCATCGTACTTTTGGGTAACCCGGCTGTGCGCGGTGCGGACGCAGAATTTCACGGACCGGACGCCGAGGGCGATAGGCGATCCAACATTAAACCGAACGAATCAGCGGTAGTCGTCCTCGTCGAGAGCGACGACACGCGCCTGTTCGGACGAGTCCGCCTCGTTCGCGGAGTCCCGTTCGACATGGGTGTGCGGCTCGTCCTCGCGCTGCTGCACCTCGGCGCGCTGCTCCGCCGCGTCGGCCTCAGGGATCTCCTCGTCGAGCACGTCGTCCTCTTCCTCGGCGAATGTGTCCGGCTCGTTCGGATCGACAGTCATGCGGATTCCTTCCAGCATGCGGGTCCTCTCCGATGGCCCTACCTATGAGCGTAGGAGCACACTCCGCGCGGCGCACCCGAACCTGTGACGCCACACACACGCGCCCCCGCGTGATCGTCTCGTAATATTGCGGCCATGTCGTCGACCGAGCTGCCGGAGACCCGGACCGCCGCCGCACCGTCCTCGTCGCGGACCCGCGCCGTACGGGTCGCCGACGGCGAGCAGCTGCGCTCCGTCTCGCTGCCCGGGCTCACGCTCACCGTCCGGGCCCGCCCCGGCGACCGGCCGGGACTCGCGCCCGCGCTCTACGTCCACGGCCTCGGCGGCTCGTCCCAGAACTGGTCGGCCCTGATGCCGCTGCTCGCCGACCTCGTCGACGGTGAGGCCGTCGACCTGCCGGGCTTCGGCGACTCCCCGCCGCCCGACGACGGCAACTACTCCGTCACCGGACACGCCCGTGCCGTCATCCGGTTCCTCGACGCCTCCGGCCGCGGCCCGGTCCACCTGATCGGCAACTCGCTCGGCGGAGCCGTCTCCACCCGGGTCGCTGCCGTCCGCCCCGACCTGGTCCGCACGCTCACCCTCGTCTCCCCGGCCCTGCCCGAGCTGCGCGCCCAGCGCACCGCGTGGCCGACCGTGATCCTGGCCATGCCCGGCGTCGCGCCCCTCTTCGCGAGGCTGACCAGGGACTGGACGCCGGAGCAGCGGGTCCGCGGGATGCTCGCCCTCTGTTACGGAGACCCCGCCAGGGTCTCCGACGAAGGCCTCCGGCACGCCGTGGAGGAGATGGAGCGACGCCTGGAGCTCCCGTACTTCTGGGACGTCATGGCCCGCTCCTCGCGCGGCATCGTCGACGCGTACACACTGGGCGGTCAACACGGACTGTGGCGGCAGGCGGAACGGGTGCTCGCCCCGACGCTGCTCGTCTACGGTGGCCGTGACCAGCTCGTCTCCTACCGGATGGCGCGCAGGGCGGCCGCCGCGTTCCGCGGCTCGCGCCTCCTGACGCTCCCGGACGCCGGACATGTGGCCATGATGGAGTACCCCGAGACGGTCGCCCAGGCCGTACGGGAACTGATCGAATTGAACGAACAGAGCGAAGGCCGCGTAGAGAACGCAGAGAAGCGCGGCAGCAGTGGCGACAGCGGCGACAGTGGCGGGAGCTGATCCGGGGCGTGGGACGACATAGTCGCAAGGGCCCCGCGCCCGCACCCCCCGCTGATCCGGGGCGGCGGGAGGCCGCGGGGCAGGGGACGGGGCGCCGAAGGCGCGCGCAGGGCGTCGAGGACACGGGACCGCAGGAGCGGTACGAGGAGCCGCGGGGCACGAACCCGCCGGATCCGAACGGCCAGGGCGGCTACGGGCGGAACCCGCGTCCGTACGGGCCGGGGTCCGGCCCCCACGGGCAGGCGCCGAGCACCTACGGAAACGGACCGAGCACCTACGGGAACGGCCCGAGCACCTACGAGAACGGCCCGAGCACCTACGGGCAGCGACCCGGCGCGTACGGGGCGCCGCAGCCCGGCGCGCGCGGACAGGGCGGCGGCCGTCCCGTCTGGGACACGCCGATGCACGGCACCCCGGTCCACACCGCCCCCGCCGACGCGGCCGTACGAGGCGGGCACCCCGAACACACCGAGACGATGCCCAGGCCGCCCGGCGGCTACGGCGACCGGCCGGGCACCCGCGGGAACGCCTCGGACGGGACCGGCCCCGCCGCCGCTGCCACCGCGCGTACCCCCTTCATCCCCGCCCCTCGCAGGGAGCGGGAGCCCGAGGACCTGCCCGACGACCTGCCGGAGGAGCAGCCCGAGGAGGCGCCGGCCAAGTCGGGCGGCAAGGGCCGGGCGTTCACCGGCATCGCGGCCGCCGCCGTCACCACCGTCCTCGCCGTCGTCGTGGCCGGTCAGGTCGCGGACCGGGACGCCGGTACCGCCGTCGCCCGCTCGGCGGAGGGGCCCACGGACCGGGCGGTCGACCAGGGCGGTGCCTCGCGCTCCGACGAGCGTCCCGCACCCCCGAGGACGGCGCCCGTGGCGCCCGCCAAGCCGGCCACGTACGAGCAGCTGATGGCGCGCCAGTTCCCCATCGACCCCAAGCTGAAGGGCTCCGGCGAGTTCGAGGCCGTGGGCGGCTTCGAGAGGGCGCCGGGCAAGGGGCGCAAGATCCGGTACCGCGTCGACGTGGAGAAGGGGCTCGGGCTCGACCCGAAGCTGTTCGCCGAGGCCGTGCAGAAGACCCTCAACGACGAGCGGAGCTGGGCCGGCAAGGGCGCCATGACCTTCGAGCGGATCTCCAGCGGCGACCCCGAGTTCGTGATCACTCTCGCCAGCCCCGGCACCACCGGCGTCTGGTGCGCGAAGTCGGACCTGGACACCACCGTCGACAACGTCTCCTGCGACTCGGCCTCCACCTCCCGCGTCATGATCAACGCGTTCCGCTGGGCGCAGGGCTCGGAGACCTTCGGAGCGCAGGCGATGCTCCCCTATCGCCAGATGCTCATCAACCACGAGGTGGGGCACCGGCTCGGCAACAACCATGTCAGCTGCCGCACCCCCGGCGCCCTCGCCCCCGTGATGCAGCAGCAGACCAAGTCCCTGGACATCGACGGCATCAAGTGCCGTCCCAACCCCTGGGTCCACCCCGGGAACTGACGTCCACCGGTCCGCCCCGCGGCCGGTGTTCCCGGGCGGCGCCATGGCAGGCCGGGGCCTGACTCTGCGTACGCGAATCGCCTCGTAGCGCGACGGAACGCGACCAGGGTGCGAAAGTTACGTGCATTCACCCCTTCCGGTGGCGCGACGGACAACCGTCCGTCGCGCCACCGGCACATCCGCTTACGTTCATCCCGCTGAGAGTCGCCGTCACCACGGCGGCCGGGAGTGAAGCGAGATCGGGGGTGTACTCATGCGGATCGGACTGCTGACGGAGGGTGGCTACCCGTACGCCACGGGTGAGTCCAGGCTCTGGTGCGACCGGCTCGTGCGCGGGCTCGCGTCGCACGAGTTCGACGTGTACGCCCTCAGCCGCAGCGCCCGGCAGGAGGAGACCGGCCGGGTCGACCTGCCCCCGCAGGTCCGGCGGGTCCGCACCGCCTCGCTCTGGGCCCCCGAGGACGACGGCCACACCTACGGGCGGCGCGAACGGCGCCGCTTCGCCGAGCACTTCGGCGCGCTCGTGACCGGCATCTGCGCCGAGGACGACACGACCGCCGCCGACCGCTTCGCCGACGGACTCCACGGGCTGGCCGAACTCGCCGGCGAGCGGGGCGGCCTCTACGCGGCCCTCCGCTCCGAACTCGCCGTCCGCACCCTGGAGTCCGCTTGCCACGCGCCCGGCGCGCGCCGGAGCGTTGCCGACGCCACCGTGCCCGACTACCTCGACACCGTCGACCAGTTGGAGCGCGCCCTGCGGCCGCTCTCGCTCGACTGGTACGGCGACGACGGCCTCGGCGCGGTCGACCTCTGCCACGCCGCATCCGGCGGATCGGCGGCGCTGCCCGGCCTGTTGGCCAAACGCTTCTTCGGCACACCTCTGCTGGTCACCGAGTACGGCGTCCAGCTGCGCGCGCACTACCTCGCGACCGGCGAGGCGCCCCGTCCGTCGCCCGTCCGCGCGCTGCTCGCCGGCTTCCACGGCCGGCTCGCCGGCGAGGTCTACCGGCAGGCCTCGCTCCTCACCCCCGGCAACACCCACGCCCGGCGCTGGCAGGAGCGGTGCGGCGCCGACCGCGCCAAGCTGCGCACGGTCTACCCGGGGATGGAGTCCGACCGGTTCACCGAGGTCGGCGAGGACGAGGAGAGCGGCGACCCGGCGACCCTCGTCTGGGTCGGCCGGGTGGAACCAGCCAAGGACCTGATCGCCCTGCTGCACGCCTTCGCGGAGGTGCGCAAGGCGCAGCCGGACGTACGGCTGCGGATCATCGCCGCGCCGGTGCGCGAGCCGGGCGCGGACGCGTACATCGCGCACTGCAAGGCGCTCGCGGCCCAGCTCTTCCCCGACGAGGCGCCGGGGGCGCACGCCGTCGGCGAGAACCCGGTCTCGTTCGAGGAGATCGGCGGGCCGGAGGCGCCCACGCTCGCCGAGGCGTACACGGCGGGGGCGGTCGTCGTCCTCTCCAGCGTCGTGGAGGGGTTCCCGATCAGCCTGGTCGAGTCGATGTTCTGCGCGCGGGCGACGGTCTCGACGGACGTCGGCGCGGTCGTCGAGGTCATCGGCGGCACGGGACTCGTCGTGCCCCCGCGCAATCCGCGGGCGCTCGCGGACGCGTGCCTGGCGCTGCTGCGCGACCCCGAGCGCCGGTACCGGCTGGGGGCGGCGGCGCGGGCGCGCGCGCTCGAACTCTTCACGATCGAGCAGAACCTGGCCGCGTTCCGCGGCATCTACCTCGAACTCCTCTCCCACTCGCCGGTGCGCCGACGTGCCGCGGAGGGCGTCCCCTTCGCGCACCCGCCGGAGGCGTACGTCCCCGGCGCCTGGGCGGACCAGCCCGTGAGCGCGACCAGCGGACCGGGAGACGACGATGCCTGAAGGAGGCACCCCCATGCGCGGCCCCGCCGCCCCCACGACCCCCGGCTCCTGGGACTCCCACTCCGAGGCGCTCCTCGGGACGAAGGCCCTGACGGTGGCCGTGACGGTCTCCGTGACGACGGAAGCCCCTGAGAGGCCGGGCCCGCTGGGCCACGGCACCGAGGCGCACCCGTCGGACGCGGCAACGGCGGACGCGGGCACGGGTACAGGCAGTAATACGAGGGCGAGTACGAGTACGAATACGGGGACGGGTGCGGCGGAGAGCGCCGCGCCAGGGGACCCGCGCCAGGTGACCCCCGCGCCCCGGGACCCCGAGTGGCGGCTTCCGGCGGCGCCCGCGTCCGAGGCCGCGCTCCCGGCGGTCGGCTCGGTCGCCGCGGACCCGGGCGAGGGGACGGGGCTCGATCTGCGGGCGGGCGGGGCGCAGCTCCCGGGCCCCAGGGCCGAGGAGCCGGCCACCGTTCCCCCCGCCCCGGAGGTCACGGCCCCCGGCCTCTCGGCCAAGCCCGCCCGGCGGGGGCCGGCCGACCCCGTCAGGGCGCTCATGCACCGGCACCGGGAGCTGTGCGAGCGGGCCGTCGACCCGCTGGAGATCGCCGCCGGGCTCGAAGCGCACGGCGTCACCGACCGGACCGCCGCGCGGTTCAGGCACCGGGACGTCTTCTCGCTCGCCGAAGAGCTGTACGCGCGCGTGCCGCGTGGAAACGGGGCGCCCGCGCGCCCCGCGCAGGAGGGTGCGGCGCACACCGGGTGGGCCGGGTGGACCCTGGCCGCCCTGGCACCCGGCGCCGTCGCCGCCCTCACCGTCACCGGACTCGCGCTCACAGAAGGGCCCGTGCGCCTCGCCGTCGGCGCGGCCGGGGCCCTCGGCCTGGCCGCCGCGCTCGCCGTCGCCGTACGGCGCGGCCCCCTGCGCGCCGCCGGCCGCACCGTCCCCGCCGCCCGCGTCTGGACCCTCTGGCTCCTCGCGTACGCGCTCGGCGGGGACGGTCTCCTCCAGGCGACCCTCGCGGGCGGACCCGACGGTGCCTGGCCCGTCACCCCCGGCCCGCTCCTCGGCCTCGCCCTCGCCGTGGCCCCCGCCGCCTGGTGCGCCCGGCTCTTCGCCACCAGGGCCCGCCGCAGGCTCGCCGCCAGCCGCGGGCTCGAGGACTTCGCCGCCGGCACCCGCCCCGTGCTCCTCGCCGCCGTCGCCCTCCATCTCGCCGTGCTCGCGGGCCTGCTGACCCTGACCGGCTTCGCCCCCGGCGCCCTCGCCCTGGGCACCCTGCTCCTGCTCGCCCGGCTCCTCGCCGTCCACGGCTTCCCCGAGACCGCGGCGAGCTGCCTGGCCGCCGCCTGCGCCGCCGAGGCGCTCGCCCTCGCGAGCGTCCTCGCCGGCCGGGTCCCCGGCTGCGACCTCCTGGCCGCCCCCGTCCGCTCCCTCGTCGACACCTGGGGCCCCGGAGCCGTACCCGCCCTCGTCTGCGGCGGCGCGGCACTCGGACTCCTCGCCCACGCCACCGCCACCCTTTCCCGGGCCTCGGCCCACGCCACCCCCTAGGGGGCCGCCACGCCGGCGCGGCCCCCCAGCCGCCGCCCGAGCGGCACCCACCCCTGAACCCAGGCGCACCCGCGGAGCCGACGCCGCGGGCGCACCCACCACGCAGGACCCATCCCAAGGAGACGAAAGAGACATGACCTCCCCACTTCCAGCAACGGCCGGTCGGCACGAAGGGGCCGCACGATGAGGGTGTTGCTGCTCGGAGCCAACGGATTCCTCGGACGATTCGTCGCCGACCGGCTGCTCGCCGACCCGGCCGTCCATCTCACCGCCCTCGGCCGGGGCGACGACGCCGACGTACGGTTCGACCTCGCCGGGGGCAGCCCCGGCGCCCTGACGCGCTTCCTGGACGCCGTCCACCCCGGAGTCGTCGTCAACTGCGCCGGTGCCACCCGCGGCGGAGCCCGCGACCTGACCCGGCACAACACCGTCGCCGTCGCCACCGTCTGCGAGGCCCTGCGCCGCAGCGGCTGCGGCGCCCGGCTCGTCCAGGTCGGCTGTGCCTCGGAGTACGGCCCCTCCCAGCCCGGCTCCTCCACGGCCGAGGACGCCGTGCCCCGCCCCGGCGGCCCGTACGGCGTCTCCAAGCTCGCCGCGACCGAGCTGGTCCTCGGGTCCGGACTCGACGCCGTCGTCCTCCGGGTCTTCTCCCCGGTCGGCCCCGGCACCCCCGCCGGGTCCCCGCTCGGCCGCCTCGCCGAGGCCATGCGCCGCGCCATGCAGGCCGGCGACGGCGAGCTCAAGCTCAGCGGCCTCGGCGTGCAGCGCGACTTCGTCGACGTACGCGACGTCGCCCGCGCCGTCCACGCGGCCTCGCTCTCCGCCGCCCAGGGCGTCGTCAACATCGGCACCGGGCGCGCCGTCAGGCTCCGCGACGCCGCCGCCGTTCTCGCCAGGGTCGCCGGCTACGCGGGAACCCTGCACGAACTCGACGGCCCGCCCCAGCGCCCCGTCATCGGCGCGCCCCGCACGGAGAGCATCGCCGAGCAACTGGCCGCCGCGCCCTACCCGTACCCCGACGGCTGCGGCAGCTGGCAGCAGGCCGACGTGCGCACCGCCCGCGACCGGCTCGGCTGGCGGCCCCGGATCAACCTCGAGGAATCGCTCGCCGACATCTGGATGGAGGCGGCATGTCGCATCTGACCACGCCCACGACGACCGCCGGGGCCGTCGAGGAGCAGGAGATGGGCGTCGGCGTCCCCGGCTACGCCCATCCGCTGCTCGCGCCCGTCGAATGGGCCGAACTGACCCGCCCCGGCACCCCTCTGCACTGGGCCGTGCTCAACGTCTCCGAGGGGCCGGGGGACCGGCCCGACCCGCACTGCCTGGAGGCGGCGGGCCGGCTCACCAACGCGGGCGTCAAGGTCCTCGGGCACCTGGACCTCCGCCACGGTTCGCGCGACTTCGGTGAGATCGTCTCGGAGGCCCACCGCTTCCTCGACTGGTACAAGGTCGACGGGTTCTATCTGGACCGTGCCCCCACCGACCGTGCCGACCTGCCCGAGGTCAGGCGGGTCACGGCGACCCTGGAGGCGGTGCTCGACGGCGAGGCGCACCTCGTCCTGAGCCAGGGCACCCATCCGTACCCGGGCTATGCCGAGGCCGCCGACCAGTTGGTCACCTTCTCCGGCGCGTGGACCGACTACCGCTGGTCGCAGGTGGCCGAGTGGACGGCCGAGTACCCGCCGGAGAAGTTCGTCCACCTCGTCCACGGGGTGCCGCGCAGCCATCTCGACGAGGCGATGCGGATCGCCCGCTGGCAGGGCGCGGGCACGATCTTCTTCACCGACCACACGGGTCATCCCGGTCACAACGACCGCTTCGGACAGACCGGTGCTTTCCAGACTCTGCCCGGCTACTGGGACGAAATCGTCTCGCGCATTGGACCGGGTGTCTCGGAATGAGGAGGGCCGTGGCAGTGTTACGGGGAGAACAACCGTACTGACATACCGACCAACGGAGTCCCCGTGTCGCTGCCACCCCTGGTCGAGCCGGCTGCCGAGCTCACCGTAGACGAGGTCCGCAGGTACTCCCGCCACCTGATCATCCCGGATGTCGGGATGGACGGGCAGAAGCGGCTGAAGAACGCCAAGGTGCTCTGTGTGGGCGCCGGTGGCCTCGGTTCGCCGGCCCTCATGTACCTGGCCGCGGCCGGTGTCGGAACGCTCGGCATCGTGGAGTTCGACGAGGTCGACGAGTCGAACCTGCAGCGCCAGATCATCCACAGCCAGGCGGACATCGGCCGCTCCAAGGCGGAGTCGGCCAAGGACTCGGTCCTCGGCATCAACCCGTACGTGAACGTGATCCTGCACGAAGAGCGGCTCGAGGCCGACAACGTGATGGACATCTTCAGCCAGTACGACCTCATCGTCGACGGCACGGACAACTTCGCCACGCGCTACCTCGTCAACGACGCGTGCGTGCTCCTGAACAAGCCGTACGTCTGGGGCTCGATCTACCGCTTCGACGGCCAGGCCTCCGTCTTCTGGTCCGAGTACGGCCCCTGCTACCGCTGCCTCTACCCGGAGCCCCCGCCGCCGGGCATGGTCCCCTCCTGCGCCGAGGGCGGCGTCCTGGGCGTGCTCTGCGCGTCCATCGGCTCCATCCAGGTCACCGAGGCGATCAAGGTCCTGGCCGGCGTGGGCGACCCGCTGGTCGGCCGGCTGATGATCTACGACGCCCTGGAGATGCAGTACCGCCAGGTGAAGGTCCGCAAGGACCCGAACTGCGCGGTCTGCGGCGACAACCCGACCGTCACCGAGCTCATCGACTACGAGGCCTTCTGCGGCGTCGTGTCCGAGGAGGCCCAGGAGGCGGCGCTCGGCTCGACGATCACTCCCAAGCAGCTCAAGGAGTGGATCGACGAGGGCGAGAACATCGACATCATCGACGTCCGCGAGGTCAACGAGTACGAGATCGTCTCGATCCCGGGCGCGCGGCTGATCCCGAAGAACGAGTTCCTGATGGGCACTGCCCTCCAGGACCTGCCGCAGGACAAGCGGATCGTCCTGCACTGCAAGACGGGTGTCCGCAGTGCGGAAGTCCTCGCCGTGCTCAAGTCCGCGGGCTTCGCGGACGCGGTCCACGTCGGCGGCGGCGTGATCGGCTGGGTGCACCAGATCGAGCCCGAGAAGCCGGTCTACTAGGCAGGCGGGACTTTCGCCACACGCCCTGGACCCGCGCACGCGAACGAGAAGGGCCCGGACCCGACATCGGGTCCGGGCCCTTCCGCATGCCGTCAGGAACAGCGCTTGCCGTACGCCGGGACCTTGCCGTCGAGCAGATAGGCGTCGACCGTCCTGGTCACGCACGAGGACGTGCCGTACGCGCCGTGCCCCTCGCCCTCGTTGCTCACCAGGATGCCGACGCCCGCGCCCAGCTCCTTCGCCATCCGCTCGGCGCCCTCGTACGGCGTCGCGGGGTCACCGGTCGTGCCGACGACCAGGACCGGACCCGCGCCGGGGGCACTCACGTCTTGGTCGGCCCGCTCGCCCTTCACGGGCCACCGCGCGCACCAGCCGGCCGTGTCCCAGGCCAGGAACGCGCCGAAGACGGGTGAGAGCCCGCGGAACTCGGGGAGCAGTGCCTTCGCCTGCGCGCCCGTGGGGCGTTCGCTGGAGTCGGCGCAGGAGATCGCCCGCTGGGAGTGGGACTGGGTGCCGTAGTGGCCCTGCTCGTCCCGGTCGTTGTACCAGTCGGCGAGGCGCAGCAGCTCCGAGCCGTCGCCGCGCTCGGCCTTCTCCAGGGCGGAGGTGAGCAGGGGCCAGTTGCTCTCCGCGTAGAGGGTGATCGCGATCCCCGTGACGGCCAGGCCCTCGGTCAGGGTGCGGTCGCCGACGCGCATCGGCTTCCGGTCCAGCCGCTCCAGGAGACGGACGGTCCGGGCGGTTCCCTCGGCGGGGCTCCCGCCGGCGCTCTTGAAGTAGTTGTCCAGGGCCCGCTGGAAGCCGATGGTCTGGTTCCTGGCGTGTCCCGTGGCGTCGGCCGTCGGGTCGACCACCGCGTCGAGGACGGTACGGCCGACACGCGAGGGGAAGAGGTGGGCGTAGGCACCGCCGAGCTGGGTGCCGTAGGAGATGCCGAAGTAGTTCAGCTTCTCGTCGCCGAGGACGTGCCGGATCAGGTCCAGGTCACGGGCGGTGTTGCTCGTGGTGGTGTGCGGGATGACCGTGCCGGAGCGGCGGGCGCAGCCCGCGCCGAAGGAGGCGCCGTCCTCGACGAACGCGGCCTCCTCGGCCGCCGTGTCCGGCGTGACGTCCGTTCCCTCCGACGCGGCCAGCTCCCTGTCGTCCCGGCACACCACACCGGAGCTCCGCGCGACGCCGCGCGGGTCGAATCCGACGAGGTCGTAACGGCGGTTGAGTCCGTCGTACTCGCGGGCCGCACGGGGGAGGATGTCGACGCCCGAGGCGCCCGGGCCGCCGAAGTTGAAGAGCAGCGAGCCGATCCGGCCGCCCTTGTCGCGGGCCTCCTTGCGGATCAGCGCGATCTCGATCGTCTCGCCGTCGGGCCGGGCGTGGTCCAGCGGGACCCGGACACCGGCGCAGCGCCAGTCGGCGCCGGGCTTCTCGCCGCCCTCCGGGGCCGCGCAGGGCTTCCACGAGGGGCGCTGGCCGGTGAGCGAGGCGGGGAGCGGGACGGAGGGCCGGGCGGAGGGCGAGGCGGCGGCTCCCCGCGACGGTTCGGCGTCGGTGGCCGGCGGGCCGGCGGGGGCGCCGGGGCCCGCGCACCCGGCGGCCAGCACTCCGGTGACGGCCAGTGCCGCCACCCGTATCCGTGTGGACATGTCGCGCAACCCCCGTGATCCGTACCGGAAAGCCGCCATCCTAGGCGGCCCGCGGGGGCTACTTGCAGACGGTGCCGGAGACCGGCACCTTGCCGTCCAGGAAGTAGGCGTTGACGGTGTTCTGCACGCAGGCGTTGCCGCCGTTGTACGCCCCGTGGCCCTCGCCCTCGTACGTGAGCTCCACGCCGACGCCCTTGCCGAGCGCGTTCACCATCGCGCGCGTGCCCTCGTACGGCGTCGCCGGGTCGCCGGTCGTGCCGAGCACCAGGATCGGGGCGGAGCCGGGCGCGGAGACGTCGGGGTGCTCCCAGGTGCCCGGGACCGGCCACTGGGAGCAGCTCGACAGTCCCCAGCCCATGTATGCGCCGAAGACGGGCGAGGTCTCGCGGAACTCCGGGAGCCGTTCCTTGGCCTGGCCGAGGGTGTAGCGCTCCTTGAAGTCGACGCAGTTGACGGCTGCGTTGGCCGCCTGGATGTTGCTGTAGCTGCCGTTCTGGTCCCGCCCGTTCATGGAGTCGGAGAGGGCGAGGAGCAGTGCGCCGTCGCCGCCGTCGGCCGCGTCGAGACCCTGCTCCAGGTACTGCCAGAACTCCTTGGAGTACAGCGCCTGCGCGATGCCGTTGGTGGCCTGCGTCTGGGTGAGGTCACGGTCGCCGATCCCGGGGATCGGCTTCTTGTCGAGCTCGGCGAGGAGGGCGAGGATGTACGCCTCGATCTCGGCGACCGTCGAGCCGGGCAGCGTGCACTCGTCGCCGCGCTCCACACAGTCCTTCGCGAAGTTGTCCAGGGCGAGCTGGAAGCCCCTGGCCTGGCCGAGGGCGCCCCCCTCGGTGCCGGAACTCGGGTCGATGACGGCGTCGAAGAGGGCGCGGCCGACCTTCTTGGGGAACAGGTGCGCGTAGACGCCGCCGAGTTGTGTGCCGTACGAGATGCCGAAGTAGTGGAGCTTGTCGTCGCCCAGGACCTGGCGCATCAGGTCCATGTCGCGGGCGGCGTTCTCGGTGCCTACGTGGGGGAGCATCTCGCCGGACTCCCTCTCGCAGCCCGCGGCGTACCTCTTCTGCGCGTCGGAGAGGGTGCGCTCCTCGGCTGCGTCGTCCGGGGTGAAGTCGATGGCGTAGTAGGCGTCCAGCTCCTTGTCGGACAGGCACTCGACGGGCTCGCTGCGTCCGACGCCCCGGGGGTCGAAGGAGACCAGGTCGTAGCGGGAGCGGAGCTTCTCGTAGTCCGGGGCGAAGGACGGCAGGCCGGTGACGCCGGAGCCGCCGGGGCCGCCGAAGTTGTAGATCATGGAGCCGATGCGGTTGGCCTGGTCACGGGCCCGGGCGCGGATCAGGGCCAGCTCGATGGTCTCGCCGTCCGGCTCGGAGTAGTCGAGCGGGGCGTCCATGAACGAGCACTCCCAGGGGGTGCCGCCGGGCAGTGGCGAGGGCGCGGGGCCGCCGCCCTCGGCGGGCGACGGGGGCGGGCACGGTGCCCATTCCAGCGTCTGCGTGGTGAGCTCGGTGAGATCCGTGGGCGCGTCGGAGGCCGCGCCTGCGTTGCCGCCGTCGTCCGAACATCCCGTGGCCCCGGCGGCGAGCAGCACGGTGGTCGCGAGGAGCAGGGCGGCGCGGCGCGCGGCGGAGATCGGCATGAACCCATGGTGAGCCGTACGGACCACCCCCGCGCGGGGGAACACCCACACGGGTGTCGACCGGCCCTCCGGCGGCGTGACCGCCGAGGGCCCGGGCCGGAGGCTAGAGCGCACCCCGCTTCGTCAGCCAGTTGAAGCACAGCCACCCCGGCAGCACCGGCAGCCAGAGCGTCAGGAGCCGGTACAGCAGCACCGCCGGAGTCGCGACCTCCAGCGGGAGGCCGACCGCGACCAGACCGAACGTCAGCGCACCCTCGACCGCACCCACACCGCCCGGCGTGGGAGCCGCCGAGCCGAGCGCGTTGCCGGCCAGGAAGACGACCGCCACGCTCGCGTAGCTCAGCCCCTGGCTGTCGTGCCCGAAGGCCCGGATGGACGCGTCGAGACAGAGCACGAACACACCGGTCAGGAGCAGCATCCCGCCGATGCCCGTCAGCAGCTTCATCGGCCGCTGGAGGACGTCCAGCATGCGCGGCACGACACCCGCGAACAGCGACCGCAGCCGCGTCGAGACGAACTTCCGCATGAACGGGATCGCGGTCACCACGAGCACCAGCACCGCCACCGTCAACAGCCCCGCGATGACCGTCCGCGACGGGGTGAACGACTGCGACTTCTCCGTACCCGTCAGATAGCCGAACGCGAGCAGCAGCAGGATGTGCGCCCCGAGCCCGAAGAGCTGCGACGCGCCGACGCTCGCCACCGCGAGTCCCGGTCGCACACCCGAACGCTGGAGGAACCGCGTGTTCAGTGCGACACCGCCGACCGCCGCCGGAGCGACGATCTTCACGAACGACCCGGCCACCTGCGCGATCACCGTCCGCCAGAACCCGACCCGCTCCGGTACGAAGCCGAGCAGGCTCATCGCGGCGGCGATGTAGCTCAGCGCGGAGAACAGCACCGCGGCCGCCACCCACCGCCAGTCGGCGGAGCTGATCGTCGACAGCGGGGTCCGGGCGATCTGCGAGAGCAGGAAGTACGCGGCGACGGCGCCGGCGATGAGACTGATCAGGGTCCGCGGCTTGATCCGCTCCAGCCTGACCGGTTCGACCGGAGCCTGCGGACGGATCAGCAGCACCTGGCGGCGGATCTGCGCCAGCAGGTCCTCCTCGCGGGCGTCGTCGAGCGCCTCGTCGATGGCCCTCTTCTCGGCCTGCTTCTCCGCCTTCTCCAGCTTCCGGTCGGACTTGCGCTCCGCCTTGAGCTCGGTGGCGGTCGCGGCCTCCGGCGCGGCCGCCGCGGCCTCCACCCGGGCCCGCTTCGCCGCCTCCGAGGCCGCGAGTACGGCCTCGCGCTCCCGCTGCGACCGCTCCCGCGCCAGCCGTCTGAGCGTCGCTCGCGTGGAGCGGCTCAGCGCGATCGGCTGGAGGAGGGGCAGGCAGTCGGCGATGGCGTCCGGGCCGAGGATCTCCACGGCTCCGGCGACCGCGCGCTCGGCGCCCACCCGCAGACCGAGAGTGGTGAGAAGCTGCGCGATGTCCATCCGCAGGATCAGGTCGCCGGCGGCGATCTCGCCACCCCGCAGATCGGTCAGGATCACCTTGCCGGAACGATCCACCAGAATCGCGTCCCCGGCGAGCCTGCGGTGCGCGATCCGGCGCGACTGCAGCGCGCGGACCTGGCGCCAGGCACTGCGCACCAGCTCGTCGGTGATCTCGTCGTCCTCCACGGAGTCCAGGGTCCGGCCGCCCAGGTGCTCGTAGACGAGCATCACGGCGTCCGGACCGAGTTCGGAGGTGGCGATCAGCTTGGGCGCGTTGGCTCCGGCGGCGATCGCCGCGTACGCGAGCAGTGCCTCCTGCTCCAGCGCCTGGCGCAGCGAGACGATCGAGCGGCGGGTGGTGATCGCCCGCAGGGTCAGCCGTCGCCAAGCCCGGTAGAAGAAGCCGTGCGCCTGCTGCTCGCGGTCCACCACCGTGACATCGAGCGGCGGCCCCTCCTCCAGCGTGACGATGTACCGGCGGCCCCGGTCCCCGCTGTCGGCGGCGTCGGGCACGCCCGCGCCCTCGGCGCGCAGCGCCGTGACCGGCCGGAAGCCGACCCGGCGCAGACCGGCGAGGAGGGTCTGACCGGTGGGCCGGACGTTCGGGGAGCCGACCGCGTACAGCGTTCCGTACGCGACGGTCCAGCCGATCAGCACGGTCAGGATGATCGAGAACGCGGTGGTGTACCCGGCGACCAGCATCGTGAACGCGTCGAGCAGCAGCACCGCCCAGAGGCTCACCCGCCAGCGCGGGCGCCTGGCCATGCCGACGGCCGTCATGTACGCGATGACCGGCGCCAGGTAGTTGTGCACCGGGTCGGTGAGCCCGCCCCCGGTCGCGGGCTGGGTCAGCGCGTCCTGGATGGTGCCAGGCGCGGCCTTGGCGACCCAGAGGTCGGTGGCGAGGGTGACTCCGTGGGCGAGGACGGCGGCGAGGACGCCGTCGGCGATCCGCAGCCCGTCCCGTTTGATCAGCCGCTCGATGGCGAAGGCGACCGGCACGAGGAGCACGGCGATGCTGGAGACCAGTCCGGCGATCTTGACGAAGACGTCGGGGGCGCCGCCGGCGCCCTTGTTGATGTCCTCCTCCAGGCCGGAGGTCGTGCCGTGGGCGAAGGCGGCGATGGCGATGACCAGCGCGATCGCGACGACACCGATGAGCAGCCGCATCAGGTCGGAGGGGCGGTGCACCCGGGCGGCGAGCAGGGGCTCGTCCTGGGAGACGCGCTCGCTGGGCTCGCCCTCGGTGACGGTGTCGGGAAGGAGCTCGGGGGACGGACCGTGCGCGTGTCCGCGGCCGTGGACGAGCCTGTGCCCGTGACCCCGACGGCCGCCGGGGACGGTCTCGGGGGCGCTTTCCGGGGCGCTCCCGGGGGCGCTCCCGGAGGTGGGCGTGCCGTGGGCGGGCATGCCGGGGCGCGCCTCCTCCTCAGGAGGCTGAGCGTCGTGCCCCATCACCATGTCCGTCTCTGCCCGTGTCGTACGTACCGCGCGTTCGTCGGCTTGTACGAATTCTTGTTCTTCTTGTTCGTCTTGTCGCTCTTGATCTCGTATCACCAGTCACCGCCCGGACGATGGTGGCATGAAGCGGCGGTCTCCGGAGGCAACGGGGCACTGTCGGTGCGGTGAGGCAGGATGGGGCGGATGAGCGTGGAGGAGATTCCGGAGTACGCGGAGCGGGTCCTCGAGGTCGCGGAGCTGATCCCCTCCGGCCGGGTGATGACCTACGGCGACGTGGCCGAATGGCTGGGTGAGGGCGGGCCGCGCCAGGTCGGCCGGGTGATGGGCCTCTACGGCGGGGCGGTGCCGTGGTGGCGCGTGGTGCGCGCGGACGGCACGCTGCTGCCGGGCCACGAGCTGCGCGCCCTCGGTCACTACCGGGACGAGGGCACCCCCCTGCGCGAGGCCGGCCGCTCCGCCGAGGGGCACGTGCCCAAGCTCGACATGCGGCGGGCGCGCTGGGACGGCACGGGCGGTGCGCACGACGCGGGCGGCGGCGGGGACAAGGCGTGCGGCGGGGACGAGGTGTGCGGCGGGGACGCGGAGCCGCGTGCGGGAACTCACACGTGACAGCTCCACCGCTGACCGGACGGGCCGGGCGGCCCGATGACGGTACGGAGGCCCGTACGGAGTACGGCACGGGCCCCCTCCGTATCCCGTAACGTCGTCGTTCGCCCCGTACACCTCTCCGCCTCTCCACACACACTTCGCTCAGGACCGGTCGATCCACGTGAGTTCCTCCTCCACCACCCGGCGTACGCCGTACCAGGGGCGGACCACGGGCGCGTACCGACTGGTGCGTACCGCCCCGGAGCGGGTGGATCCCCCTGTCCTTGACGCAGCGCAGCGGGAAGTGGTTGACCACGCGGGCGGCCCGCTTCTGGTGCTGGCCGGACCTGGCACCGGAAAGACGACGACGCTGGTGGAGGCGGTCGCCGCCCGGATCGAGAAGGGCACGGACCCGGAGCGGATCCTCGTCCTCACCTTCAGCCGCAAGGCGGCGGTGGAGCTGCGGGACCGGATGGCGACGCGCATCGGAGGCGGCGGGCGCGCGCCGGTCTCCGGCGACGGTTCCGGGGACGGCGACGGCGATGGCGACAGCGGCAGTGGGAGACGGGCGGGCGGCGTGCGGCCGCCGCAGGCGACCACCTTCCACTCGTACTGCTACGCCCTGATCCGCGCGCACCAGGACGCCGAGCTCTTCGCCGAGCCGCTGCGGCTGCTGTCGGGCCCCGAGCAGGACCTCTTCGTACGAGAGCTGCTGGCGGGCCAGCTCGACCTGGAGAAGTCGGGCCTCGCGGGGATCCGCTGGCCCGACGAGCTGCGCGCCTGCCTGACCACGCGCGGCTTCGCCGACGAGGTACGGGCGGTCCTCGCGCGCTCCCGGGAGCTGGGGCTCGGGCCGCGGGCGCTGGCGGAGTTCGCGCAGCGGGTGGGGCGGCCCGACTGGAAGGCGGCGGCGGGCTTCCTGGCGGAGTACCTGGACGTCCTGGACCTCCAGGGGGTGCTCGACTACACGGAGCTGGTGCACCGGGCGGTGCTGCTGTCGGAGCGGACGACGCTGCCCGGCTACGACGCGGTCTTCGTCGACGAGTACCAGGACACGGACCCGGCGCAGGTGCGGCTGCTGAGGGCGCTGGCGGGCGGCGGAAGGACGGTGGTCGCCTTCGGCGACCCCGACCAGTCGATCTACGCGTTCCGGGGTGCCGACGTGAACGGCATCCTGGAATTCCCCGACACGTTCCCGGGCGCGGACGGCCGGCCGGCGAAGGTCCGGGTCCTGACGCGGTCCAGGCGCTCGGGAGAGAACCTGCTCGGCGCGACGCGCGAGCTGACGCGGCGGATGCCGCTGACACGGCTGCCCGCGGACGCGGTGCGTGCCCACCGCGACCTGGGGGCGGTGCGCGGCGGAGGCCGGGTGGAGGTCTTCACGTACCCCACGGCCTCCGCGGAGTCCGACAACATCGCCGACCTCCTGCGCCGCGCGCACCTGGAGGACGGCGTCCCCTGGCACGAGATGGCTGTCCTGGTGCGGGCGACGGCCTCCGTCCCCGCCTTGCGACGCGCCCTCACCTCGGCGGGCGTCCCCCTGGAGACCGACACCGCGGACACCCCCCTCCGCCACGAACCGGCGGTGGCCCCCCTCCTCCTCGCCCTCCGCGCGGCGGCGACCCCGTCGGACGCCGAGGGGCGGCTCCAGGAGCCGGATGCCTCCGGCGTGGCCGGGCCCGACACGGACGGGCCGGGTACGGACCGGCCCGGTACGGACCGGCCCGGCATGGACCGGCCCGGCACGGACGGGCCCGGTACGGACCGGCCCGGCGTGGACGGACGTGGGGCGGACCCTGTCGGTGCCGAGCGGCCCGAATCCGACGCGCTCGGCCCGGATGCGTCCGGCGCGGGCGAGCTCGGCGCGGACGGACTGGGCACGGTCGCCGCCGGCGCGGACCGGTCCGGTTCGGACGGGGCCGGCACGGACACCGTCGGCGCCGACCCGGTCGGTGCCGACGGTCCCGCCGGGACCGGCCGGACCGGTGCGGAGCCGCTCGACGCCCGTGCGTCCGGCGCGGGCACCGGCGATGGCGGGTGGCTCGGGGTCGACGTCGCGGTGGCACTGCTCGCTTCGCCGCTCGGCGGGATGGATCCCGCCGATCTGCGGCGGCTCGGGCGCGCCCTGCGGGACGAGGAGCGGGCCGGGGGCAACAAGGTGCCGCCGCCCTCCGACGTCCTGCTCGCCCGCGCGCTCGCCGAGCCCGAGCGGCTCGTCGCGCACGACCAGTCGTACGCCCGCGGCGCCAGGCGGCTCGGGGAGCTGCTCCGGCAGGCCCGTCGCCGTCTCGCCGCCGGCGGCACCGCCGAAGAGGCGCTCTGGCTGCTCTGGAACGGCACCCCGTGGGCCGGCCGCCTGGAGCGCGCAGCACTCCGCGGCGGCGCCGCCGGCCGCAACGCCGACCGCGACCTCGACGCCGTCTGCGCGCTCTTCGAGACCGCCGCCCGCGCCGAGGACCGCGTCGGCGGCCGCGGCGCCCTGAACTTCCTCGAAGAGCTCGACTCCCAGGACATCGCCGCCGACACCCTCTCCAAGCGGCAGTCCCGCCCCGACGCCGTCCGCCTGATGACCGCCCACCGCTCCAAGGGCCTCGAATGGGGCCTCGTCGTCGTCGCCGGTGTCCAGGAGGGACTCTGGCCCGACCTGCGGCGGCGCGGTTCGCTCCTGGAGGCGGACCGCATCGGCCGTGACGGCCTCGCCGAGCCCCTCAGCCCCGGCGCCCTCCTCGCCGAGGAGCGCCGCCTCTTCTACGTCGCCGCCACCCGCGCCCGCGACCGGCTCGTCGTCACCGCGGTCAAGGCCCCCGCCGACGACGGCGACCAGCCCTCCCGGTTCCTCACCGAACTCGGCGCCGCACCCAAGGACGTCGCCGGCCGCCCCCGCCGCCCCCTCGCGGTGGCCGCGCTCGTCGCCGAACTGCGTGCCACCACCGTCGACCCGGCCGCCTCCGAAGCGCTCCGCGCCGCCGCCGCACAGCGCCTCGCGCAGCTGGCCGCGCTCACCGACGACGAGGGCCAGCCGCTGGTCCCGGCCGCCCACCCGGACCGCTGGTGGGGCCTGTTCGAGCCCACCCGCAGCCGGGTTCCGCTGCGCGACCGGGACCACCCCGTCGCCCTCTCCGGCTCGGCGCTCGACCAGCTCGCCAACACCTGCGCCCTCCAGTGGTTCCTCGGCCGTGAGGTCAAGGCCGACGCCCCGGCGACGGCCGCCCAGGGCTTCGGCAACGTCGTCCACGTCCTCGCCGACGAGGTCGCCTCCGGCCGTACCCCCGCCGACCTCGACGTCCTCATGGCGCGGCTCGACTCGGTCTGGGACGCGCTCGCCTTCGACGCGCCCTGGAAGTCCGGGCAGGAGAAGGAGCACGCGCGCGTGGCGCTCGAACGCTTCCTGCGCTGGCACGTCATGGACCGTGGCGGCCGCACACCCGCCGCCACCGAGCACGACTTCGACGTGACGCTCGAAGCCGGTGCGTACGAGGTCCGGATCCGGGGCTCCATGGACCGCGTGGAGACCGACGAGCACGGCCGCGCCTACGTCGTCGACTTCAAGACCGGCAAGTCCGCGCCCACCAGGGACGAGGTGGCGCACCACCCGCAGCTCGCCGTCTACCAGCTCGCGGTACGCGAAGGAGCCCTGGACGAGGTCTTCGACGGCCACCGGCCCGAGCCCGGCGGCGCCGAACTCGTCCAGCTCCGCCAGCCCGCTCCCAAGAAGGAGGGCGGGGAGACGCTCCCGAAGGTCCAGGCGCAGGAGCCCCTGGCGGGGGAGTGGGTCGGCGACCTCCTGGCCACCGCGGCAGGCCGTGTACTCGACGAGCGCTTCACCCCCACCACCGGCCAGCACTGCACCCACTGCACGTTCCGGTCCGCGTGCAGCGCCCAGCCGGAGGGCCGCCACATCGTCGAGTAGCGCCCGCCCCCATGAGAGCGGCAGCGCCCGCACGGGGGCGCGCCCGCCCCGTGGGAGCCGAAGCGCCCGCACCGGCGAAGTCGCGGGCACACGCGGCGGGGCTCACCCTGGTGGGTGAACGGGGAATCCGCGAGGAGGCTCGCATGGCGCCGTCCACCCACCACAGGGCCCGTACCGCGGCGGCCGCCGTCTGCACGGCTGCGGCGGTCGCGACGGCCGGGTTCGCCGGCCCCGCCGCCTGGGCACAGGCAGCGCCGCCGCCGGTCACGGCGCCCTCCCTCGCCCCCACCCCCGACCCCTTCGAGAACCTCACGCCCGACGCGATCGCCGACCGGGCCGTCCAGGCCACCCAGTCCGCGACCTCCCTGCGCATGGCCGGGCGGGTCGTGTCCGAGGGGCAGCCCCTGGACCTCGACATCGCCCTAGACGACCAGAACGACTGCACGGGGCTGATGAAGGTGGACGGCGGCACCGGCGAACTGCGCCAGGCCGACCGGATCACGTATCTGAAGGGCGACGCGAAGTTCTGGCGGGTCTCCATGTCCTCCCAGGGCGTGCCGCCGCCCCAGATCGACGCGACGATCCAGCTCGTCCAGGGGCGCTGGCTGAAACTCACGCCAGGCCAGCCCGGCGGCAGCGATGTGAGCGGGATCTGCGACCTGGACGCCGTGCTGGGTGACCTCGGCGACGACAGGGACGACCGCAAGGGCATGACCCGGGGGCCGGACGCCGAGGTCGAGGGGACCCCCGTCGCCACCCTGGTGAAGAGAGGGCCGGGCGGCGAGACGACGACGGTCTCCGTCGCGCAGGAGGGCAAGCCCTACATCCTCAAGATCGTCAAAAAGGGCGGCGAGGAGCCGAGCACGCTCGTCCTCTCCGACTACGACAAGCCCGTCAAGGTCGTGGTACCGCCGGCGGACGAGACGGTGGACATCGCCAAGCTGGACCAGAGCACGAGCGCCTGAGCGGGCGCCCCCTCGTGGGGCTCCCGGCGCCCGGACGGCGCCCCCGGAGACTCCCAGGCCCCCGGCGTGCCGGACGGTTCCTCCCGGCGGCCCCCGGCGGCCCGACGGCGGCCCACGGCGGTTCCCCGGCGAGCGGACGGCGGCTCCCCGGCGGCCGGGCGGTGCCTCCCGGGCGCCCTCGGGCGGGCCGGACGGCGGCTCTCCGGCGGCCGGACGGCGCCCAGGCGCCCCCGGCGGGCCGGCGGCGGGCCCACGGCGGCTCCCCGGTGGCCGGACGGTGCTTCCCGCGCGACCCTCCGACGCCCGGACGGCGCCTCCCGGGCGGCCCTCGGGCGGGCCCCCGGCGGCTCTCCGGCGCCCGCGGCGGCCCATGGCGATTCCCCAGCGGCCCATGGCGATTCCCCGGCGGCCGGACGGCGCTTCCCGCGCGACCCTCGGGCGGGCCGGGCGGCGGCCCACGGCGGGCCCCCGGCGGCTCTCCGGCGCCCGGACGGCGCCCGGGCGCCCCCTGGCGGGCCGGACGGCGGCCCCCGGCTGCCCGACGGCGGCCCCCGACCGCCGCGTCCGGCCGGCGGCCCCCGGCGCCCCCGCCGCACGTGGCGGTCGGTGCTGTCGGTGGTGCCGGTTAGCCTCTCTGGGGTGACCGCACGCATCACCGACCCCGAGCAGCTCAAGGAGCTCCTCGGCATCCCGTTCACCCCGGAGCAGACGGCCTGCATCATCGCGCCGCCCGCGCCGCAGGTCATCGTGGCCGGAGCCGGCTCCGGCAAGACGACGGTGATGGCCGCCCGGGTGGTCTGGCTGGTCGGCACGGGCCAGGTCGCGCCCGAACAGGTCCTCGGCCTGACGTTCACCAACAAGGCCGCGGGCGAACTCGCCGAGCGCGTCCGCACCGCCCTCGTCCGCGCCGGCGTCACGGACCCCGACGCGTACGACCTGGACGATGCCCCCGGCGAGCCCCGCATCTCCACGTACCACGCCTTCGCCGGGCAGCTCCTGACCGACCACGGCCTGCGCATCGGCCTGGAGCCCACCTCCCGCCTCCTCGCCGACGCCACCCGCTACCAGCTCGCCGCGCGCGTGCTCCGAGAGGCGCCCGGGCCCTACCCCGCGCTCACCAAGTCCTTCCCCACCCTCGTCGGCGACCTCCTCGCCCTCGACGCCGAGCTCGCCGAACACCTCGTACGCCCCGAGGAGCTGACGGCGTACGACTCCGAGCTCCTGGACGCGCTCTCCCGCGCCAGACTGACCAACGCCGACCTGCGCAAGGTTCCCGAGACGGCCGCCGCTCGCCGCGAGCTGCTCGACCTCGTCGTCCGCTACCGCGCCGCCAAGCGCTCGCGCGACCTCCTCGACTTCGGCGACCAGATCGCCCTCTCCGCCGAACTCGCCACCACGCGCGCCGAGGTCGGCGCCCTCCTGCGCGACGAGTTCCGGGTGGTGCTGCTCGACGAGTACCAGGACACGTCCGTCGCCCAGCGGCTCCTGCTCTCCGGCCTGTTCGGCGGAGGCACGGGCCACGCCGTCACCGCGGTCGGCGACCCCTGCCAGGCGATCTACGGCTGGCGTGGCGCCTCCGTGGCCAACCTGGACGACTTCCCCGCCCACTTCTCCTACGCGGACGGCAGCCCCGCCACCCGCTACGCGCTCTCGGAGAACCGGCGCAGCGGCGGCCGCCTCCTCGACCTCGCCAACGGCCTGGCCGAGCCCCTGCGCGCGATGCACGAGGGCGTGGAGGCGCTGCGCCCGGCGCCCGGCGCGGAGCGCGACGGCTCGGTGCGGATCGCCCTTCTGCGCACGCACGCCGAGGAGATCGACTGGCTCGCGGACTCCCTCGCCCACCTGGTCCGTGCGGGCAGGGAGCCCGGCGAGATCGCCGTCCTGTGCCGGACGGCGACCGACTTCCCCGCCATCCAGGCCGCGCTGGTCGCCCGTGACGTACCGGTCGAGGTCGTCGGCCTCTCCGGGCTGCTCCACCTCCCCGAGGTCGCCGACCTGGTCGCCGTCTGCGAGGTCCTCCAGGACCCCGGGGCCAACGCCTCCCTGGTCCGCCTCCTGACCGGCCCCCGCTGGCGCATCGGCCCCCGCGACCTGGCCCTCCTCGGCCGCCGCGCCCGCGTGCTCGTCCACCGGGAGCGGGGCGGGGACGACGCCGACGCCGACGCGCGGCTCGCCGCGGCGGTCGAGGGTGTCGACCCGGCCGAGGTCGTCTCGCTCGCCGACGCCCTCGACACCTTCCTCGACTCCGGGGGAGAGGACGACGGCCTGCCGTTCTCGGCCGAGGCCCGGGTCCGCTTCGCCCGGCTCGCCGCCGAGCTGCGCAGCCTGCGCTCCTCGCTCGCCGACCCGCTCATGGACGTCCTCCACCGGGTCCTCGCCACCACAGGCCTGGAGGTCGAACTCTCCGCCTCCCCGCACGCGCTCGCCGCCCGGCGCCGCGAGACCCTGTCCAACTTCCTCGACATCGCCGCCGGCTTCGCCTCCCTCGACGGCGAGGCGACGCTGCTGGCCTTCCTCGGTTTCCTGCGCACGGCCGCGCAGTACGAGAAGGGCCTCGACAACGCGCTCCCGGGCGGCGAGAACACGGTCAAGGTCCTCACGGCGCACAAGTCCAAGGGCCTGGAGTGGGACGTCGTGGCGGTGCCCGGCCTGGTCTCCGCCCAGTTCCCGAGCACCAGGGCCCGCGAGTCGTGGACCTCCCAGCCTCAGGTGCTCCCGCACGCGTTGCGCGGCGACGCCCCGACCCTGCCGCGGATCGACGGCTGGGACGCCGCCGCCCTGAAGGGCTTCAAGGAGGCGATGCGCGACCACCAGCACACCGAGGAGCTCCGCCTCGGCTACGTCACCTTCACCCGCCCCCGCTCCCTCCTCCTCGGCTCCGCCCACTGGTGGGGTCCGGCCCAGAAGAAGCCGCGCGGCCCCTCGGACTTCCTCCACGCCCTGTACGACCACTGCGCGGCGGGCTTCGGCGAGATCGAGGCGTGGGCCGACGAGCCGGAGAAGGACGCGGAGAACCCGGCCCTCGCCGAGAACCGCCCCGACGAGGCCTGGCCCCTGCCCCTGGACCCGGAGTCGTTCGCCCGACGCCGCAAGGCGGCGGAGCGGGTCCGGTCCCAGTTGTGGGCAGCCACGAACGCGCTGCCCGCCCAGGAGCCCGCACCCCAGGACCCCGAGGACCCCCGGGAGCCCCAGGACCCCCAGGACCCCCAGGGCCCCGAGGACCTCTGGCCCGAGGCGGAGCCCGTCTGGGACGACGAGCCTCGCTGGGACGACGAGTTCCTCCGGGACGATGAGCTCCTCCGGGACGACGCGCCCTCCGTCGCCGACGAGATCCCCGCGCCCCGGGCGCCGGAGGCCGTCGCCACCCCCGAGGAGGCCAGAACGATCGCCTCCTGGGACCGCGACCTGTCCGCCCTCACCACAGAACTCCGCCGCTCCCGCGCCACCACACGTGACGTCCTGCTCCCCGCCTACCTGTCCGCCTCCCAGGTCCTCCGCATGGCCGCCGACCCCGACGGCTTCGCGCAGGAGCTGGCCCGGCCCATGCCCCGGCCGCCGCAGCCCGCCGCCCGGCGCGGGACGCGGTTCCACGCGTGGGTGGAGTCGCGGTTCGAGGAGCTTCCGCTCCCCATGCTCGGCCCGGACGAGCTCCCCGGCGGCGAGGAGTTCGCCGGCGAACCGGAGATCGCCGACGAGCGGGACCTCGACGCGCTCAAGGAGGCCTTCGCCCTCACCCCGTACGCCCACCGCACCCCGTACCGCGTCGAGGTCCCCGTCCACCTCACCCTCGCGGGCCGGGTCGTCCGGGGCAGGATCGACGCCGTGTACCGCGACCCGGACACCGGCGCGTACGAGATCGTCGACTGGAAGACGAGCCATCTCCGCACCGCCGACCCGCTCCAGTTGGCGATCTACCGCCTCGCCTGGGCCGAACAGCACGGCCTCGACCCCGACGACGTCGCCGCCGCCTTCGTCTATGTACGCACGGGCGCGGTCGTCCGCCCCCGGGCGCTTCCCGGACGGGCCGAGCTGGAGGCGACGCTGCTGGGCGGACCGACCCCGGACAGACCGGCCCCGGACGCCGGATAGGCTCAGGAGCATGAGCGAGACCCCGGACAGCGCCGTCCAGACCGTACGTACCCAGGCTGTGCGCACGTACATCGAGCAGCACCGTGCCGCCTTCCTCGGCGATCTCATGGACTGGCTGCGCATCCCCTCGGTGTCGGCTCAGCCCGCCCACGCCGAGGACGTCCGGCGCAGTGCGCGGTGGCTCGCGGACAAGCTGACCGGCACCGGTTTCACCACGGTCGAGGTCTGGGAGACGGCCGGAGCGCCGGCCGTCTTCGCCGAGTGGCCCTCCGGCGACCCGGACGCCCCGACCGTCCTCGTCTACGGTCACCACGACGTCCAGCCCGCCGCCCGCGAGGACGGCTGGCACACCGACCCCTTCGAGCCGCACGTCACCGACGGCCGGATGTACGCGCGCGGCGCCGCGGACGACAAGGGCCAGGTCTTCTTCCACACGCTCGGGGTCCGCGCCCACCTCGCCGCGACGGGCCGCACCGCGCCCGCCGTCAACCTCAAGCTGATCGTCGAGGGCGAGGAGGAGTCCGGCTCCCCGCACTTCCGTGCCCTCGTCGAGGCCCGCGCGGACCGGCTCGCCGCCGACGCCGTGATCGTCTCCGACACCGGGATGTGGTCCGAGGACACCCCGACCGTCTGCACCGGCATGCGGGGCGTCGCGGACTGCGAGATCGAGCTGTACGGCCCCGACCAGGACATCCACTCCGGTTCCTTCGGCGGCGCCGTGCCCAACCCGGCCACCGTCGCCGGTCGCCTGGTGGCCGCCCTGCACGACGAGGACGAGCACGTCGCCATCCCCGGCTTCTACGAGGGCGTCACCGAGCTCTCCGACGCCGAGCGGGCCCTGATCGCGGAGCTGCCCTTCGACGAGGCCGCCTGGCTGACCACGGCCAAGTCCCACGGCACCCTCGGCGAGGCCGGCTTCTCCACCCTGGAGCGCGTCTGGGCCCGCCCGACCGCCGAGGTCAACGGCATCGGCGGCGGCTACCAGGGTCCCGGCGGCAAGACGATCGTTCCTGCCTCCGCCCAGCTGAAGCTCTCCTTCCGGCTGGTCGCCGGCCAGGACCCGGAGAAGATCGAGCTCGCCGTACGGGAGTGGCTCGCCGCCCGCGTACCCGCCGGGATCCGGTACGAGATCGTCTTCGGCGCCCCCACCCGGCCCTGCCTCACGCCGCTGGACCACCCGGCCCTCAAGGCCGTCGCGGGAGCGATGAGCCGCGCCTTCGACGGCGCCAAGATCCGCTACACCCGCGAGGGCGGCTCGGGCCCGGCCGCCGACCTCCAGGACGTCCTGGGCGCGCCGGTGCTGTTCCTCGGCATCTCCGTTCCGTCCGACGGCTGGCACGCGCCAAACGAGAAGATCGAGCTCGATCTCCTCCTGAAGGGCGTCGAGACCGCCGCACACCTGTGGGGCGACCTGCCCGCCGCCCTGCCCACCGCCGCGCGATGAACCCACACAACGACCCGGGGGAGTTGGAAGTACCTGTGTCCACCTTGAACAGCCAGTTCGCGGACCGGCCGATCTCGCTCACCGCCCCGAGCGGTATCGACCGCGCCGCCCACCACCGTCTCGACGAGGCGTGGCTGGCGGCTGCCTGGAGCCACCCCACGACCCGCGTCTTCGTGGTCTCCGGGGGCCAGGTGCTGATCGACGACACCCCCGACGGCCGCACCGAACTCGTCATGACCCCGGCCTTCGAGGCACCCGTCACCGAGACCCACCGCTACTTCCTGGGCACGGACGCCGACGGTGTCTCCTACTTCGCCCTCCAGAAGGACGCCCTGCCCGGCCGCATGGACCAGTCGGCCCGGCCGGCGGGGCTGCGCGAGGCGGGCCTGCTGCTCTCGCCGCGGGACGCGGGCCTGATGGTCCACGCCGTCGCCCTGGAGAACTGGCAGCGGCTCCACCGCTTCTGCTCGCGCTGCGGCGAGCGCACGGTGATCGCGGCCGCCGGGCACATCCGCCGCTGCCAGGCCTGCGGCGCGGAGCACTACCCGCGGACCGACCCGGCGGTCATCATGGCCGTCACGGACGCCGAGGACCGCATCCTCCTGGGCCGCCAGGTCCACTGGCCGGAGGGCCGCTTCTCGACCCTCGCGGGCTTCGTCGAGCCCGGCGAGTCGATCGAGCAGTCGGTCGTGCGCGAGGTCTTCGAGGAGGCGGGCGTCACGGTCGGCGAGGTCGAGTACGTCGCCAGCCAGCCCTGGCCCTTCCCGTCGAGCCTGATGCTGGGCTTCCTCGCGCACGCCACGTCCTCGGAGATACACGTGGACGGCGAGGAGATCCACGAGGCCCGCTGGTTCTCGCGCGAGGAGCTGGCCGCCGGCTTCGAGTCGGGCGAGGTGCTGCCCCCGTACGGCATCTCGATCGCCTCCCGCCTGATCGAGCTCTGGTACGGCAAGCCGCTCCCGAAGCCGGGCGACGCCGTCTGAGCCGACGCCGTCCGGCCCCACGCCGTGCGACTCGACTCCGTCCGACTCGACTCCGTCCGGCCGGCCTCGATGGCCGAAAAGAGCCCCCGTCCGGCACTGCCGGGCGGGGGCTCTGCGCGTGGTGGGTCAGATACGGGCGAGATTGCGCTTCAGGTACCGGCCGACCGGCTGCTCGACCAGGCGGTGCACCAGGTACGACAGCACCAGCATGCCGAGGAAGACGGCTGTGACCAGCGTCCACGGCGAGATCTGCGGCGTGACGTGGCTGAAGTACTTGAAGAACTCCCAGCCGATGAACTCGTGCAGCAGATAGAGCGGGTAGGTCAGCGCCCCCGCGATCGGCAGCCACTTCCACCGCATGCCGGAGAGCCTGCCCGTGGCGACGAGCGCCATCAGTCCGAAGAAGACCGCGAGCAGCACGAGCACGGGCCAGGCCGGCCGGTCCTCGAGGATGCTGATCTGCTTGAACCGGTCGATGGTGGGTGCAAGCGAGGCGCAGTAGGAGACCGCGACGACGCCGAAGAGCATCAGGTTCGGGCGGAAGCGGTACATGAGGTAGAACGCCACGCCCGCGATGAAGAA
>NZ_JBICBL010000004.1:465352-588545 GCF_043089925.1 Streptomyces sp. NPDC013457 | reverse complement strand
CCATGTAGTGGTACATCACGACCATGACGGCCGCGCCGAGGCGCATGCCGTCCAGGACGTGGAGGCGTTTGGGTTTCCTCCCGGTCGGGCTGGGCGGGGCGCTCGGCGCGAGATCGGGTACACGCGGCGCCGGGGCGACCGGGGTCTTCTGGTTGAGCACTGGCTTCCCCACCTGGATGTGCAGACGCAAATCGCGGTCCGGGGAGAGCATAGGGGTCGCGTAAGGGCCCGATCAAAACTTCGCAGGTGTGACGCTCTTCACGGATGAATCGGTGCCTGGCCGCCGCGGAGTGGGGTACACGCGGTCGCCGTCCCGGCCATGTGGAAGGGCCCCGCGAGGGGTGCTCGCCGGGGCCCTTCCGTGTCCGTCCGCTCGGGGTCAGGCGCCGAGTGCCTGCTTCACCTGGGCGAGGCTCGGGTTGGTCATGACCACCTCGGCCGTCCCGGAGGTGGGAAGGATGCGCACGGTCGGCACCGTCTGGTTGCCCCCGTTGGCCTTCTCCACGAACGCGGCCGAGTCCGGGTCCTGCTCGATGTTGATCTCCGTGTACGCGATGCCCTCGCGGTCCAGCTGGCTCTTCAGCCGGCGGCAGTAGCCGCACCACGTGGTGCTGTACATCGTCACAGTGCCCTGCATGGCCAGGCGCTCCTCTTCTACGCGTCGTTCGCGTTCCTCGCGGATGCGGGTGGGTCGGGTGGGTCCGCCCAGTGAGAACGTACGGGGTCGCGCGGCCATTCCCGATTCGTATGACCGCTCGCCCCGCCCTGTGGACAACGCTCGGCATCCGGCTCCCGCGACCTGGCAGCATGGCGGGGTGACAGCAGCAACGCACTCCACTCTCTTCCCGCAGGTGCCCGAGTCGGCCGACGCGGTGCTCGACGGGCTCGACCCCGAGCAGCGCGAGGTCGCCCTCGCCCTGCACGGTCCGGTGTGCGTGCTGGCGGGAGCCGGCACGGGAAAGACCCGGGCCATCACCCACCGCATCGCCTACGGAGTGCGGGCGGGGATACTCCAGCCCGGCAGTGTGCTGGCCGTCACGTTCACCAACCGGGCCGCGGGAGAGATGCGCGGCCGGCTCCGGCAGCTCGGCGCGGGAGGCGTCCAGGCGCGTACGTTCCACTCCGCCGCCCTCCGTCAGCTCCAGTACTTCTGGCCGAAAGTCGTCGGTGGCGACCTTCCCCGCCTCCTGGAGCGCAAGGTCCAGCTCGTCGCCGAGGCCGCCGCGCGCTGCCGCGTCCGGCTCGACCGGAACGAGCTGCGGGACGTCACCGGCGAGATCGAGTGGGCCAAGGTCACGCAGACCGTCCCCGCCGACTATCCGGCCGTCGTCGCCAAGTCCGTCCGCGAGGCGCCGCGCGACCCGGCCGAGATCTCGCAGATCTACGCGACGTACGAGCAGCTCAAGCGTGACCGCTCGGTGATCGACTTCGAGGACGTGCTGCTGCTCACGGTCGGCGTCCTCCAGGACCGGCACGACATCGCCGACCAGATCCGCCGCCAGTACCAGCACTTCGTGGTGGACGAGTACCAGGACGTCTCCCCGCTCCAGCAGCGGCTGCTCGATCTCTGGCTCGGCGACCGCGACAGCCTCTGCGTCGTCGGCGACGCAAGCCAGACCATCTACTCCTTCACCGGCGCCACCCCCGACCACCTGCTGAACTTCCGCACCCGGCACCCGAACGCCACGGTGGTCAAGCTCGTCCGCGACTACCGCTCCACCCCCCAGGTCGTCCACCTCGCCAACGGGCTGCTCAGCCAGGCCCGCGGCCGGGCCGCCGAGCACCGCCTGGAGCTGATCTCCCAGCGCGACCCGGGGCCCGAGCCCGCCTACACCGAGTACGCCGACGAACCCGCGGAGGCCGAGGGCACCGCCCGCCGCATCCGTGATCTGATCGCCGCCGGAGTCCCGGCCGGCGAGATCGCCGTGCTCTACCGCATCAACGCCCAGTCCGAGGTCTACGAACAGGCTCTCGCCGACGTCGGTGTCCCCTACCAGCTGCGCGGCGCCGAGCGTTTCTTCGAGCGCCAGGAGGTACGGGAGGCGGGCATCGCCCTGCGAGGCGCCGCCCGTGCCGGGGGGAACGACTCCCTCCTCGATGACGCGGAGGACCTGCCCGCCCAGGTCCGCGCCGTGCTCTCCACCAAGGGTTGGACCACCGATCCGCCCGCGGGCTCGGGCGCCGTGCGCGACCGCTGGGAGTCCCTCGCGGCACTGGTCAGGCTCGCCGAGGACTTCGCCCGCGCCAGGCCGGGCGCCACCCTCTCCGACCTGGTCGCCGAGCTCGACGAGCGGGCCGCCGCCCAGCACGCCCCGACCGTCCAGGGCGTCACCCTCGCCTCCCTGCACGCGGCCAAGGGCCTGGAGTGGGACGCCGTCTTCCTGGTCGGTCTCACCGAGGGCATGATGCCGATCACCTACGCGAAGACCGACGAGCAGGTCGAGGAGGAACGCCGCCTGCTGTACGTCGGGGTCACGCGCGCCCGGCTCCACCTCACGCTCTCCTGGGCGCTCTCCCGCTCCCCGGGCGGCCGCCCCTCCCGCCGTCCCACCCGCTTCCTCAAGGGCCTGCGGCCCGGCTCGGGCGCCCTCGGCGCGGGCAGCGGCGGCACGGGAGGGACGGGCGGCGGCGGGTCCGTGGACCGCGCCGTGGGCGCCGGACGGCGCAAGCACCGGGGCCCGGTGCGCTGCCGTGTCTGCGGCGCCACGCTCACCGAGGCCGGCGAGATGAAGCTGATGCGCTGCGAGGACTGCCCCTCGGACATGGACGAGGCGCTCTACGAGCGGCTCCGTGACTGGCGCGGCGACCGCGCCAGGGAGCTCGGGCAGCCCGCGTACTGCGTGTTCACCGACAAGACGCTGATGGCGATCGCCGAGCGCGTGCCCGCGACGGGCGGGGAACTCGCCGGAATCGCGGGGGTCGGCGCGCGGAAGCTGGACCGGTTCGGGGCCGACGTTCTCGCCCTCTGCGCGGGCGAAGAACCAGGTGAGGGGTGTGGAGGAGTCGACGAGGAGAGCTGAGGAAAACTCGTCGAAAAAATAGTTTGCGCACCCCCCGTCAAGCCCCATAGGTTCTTAACCACGGAAACAGCGGCTTCTAAGAAGCCCTGTCTTCGTGCTGTACTTGTCCAAATGAACATGAGGGTCCGGCTCACACCGACCCCTCCGAGACGCCGAGAGGAGGCGATTCCAGTGATCAGCAACATCAACAGCACCACCGTCAGCTTCGTCAGCACCGACAAAATGACCGATCGCTCGGTCGTCTCCGCCTGCTCGCTCGGCCTCTCCGGCTCGGCGTTCATTGGCAGCGGTCTTCCTGGCACCGGTATGTCCGGCGCCGGCCTGGCCGGCGCCGCTTCCCTGCGGCCGGCTGCCGACCTTGCGGGTCTTCCCGTCAAGGAGCGCAACGAGCGACCGACCAAGGCACTGGAAGCAGGAGTAGCAGCAGTCAAGGCCACGGCCTATGGCTTTGCGGCGACCGGTGCCGAAACCAAGCAGCAGACGACGCAGCACCACACGATGTGGGCCTTCCGTGGGCTCGAACCCTGGAGTGATCCAGCCTGATCTGAATCAGGCCGGCGCCTTCAGGGCCGCGGAACCCCACCCGGGATCCGCGGCCCTTCTGTTTGTCCCCGAACGGGGACGGCGGAGCGAAGGGGCCTCGGGACCAGCACCACCCGGTACCAGCCGAAACCCCGGCCCAACAGGCCGGAACGACCAGACGAGGAATTACCCACCGTGCAACTCGAAGCGCACGCCCCGTCCGTACCGACTTCCGAAACGATCCCGCCGCCCGGCCTCACGGAGGACTCCACCTTGACCCCCCTCACCGCGCTCACCGCGCTCGACGACGCCATCGAGAACCTCGGCGTACCCGTCCCCTGCCGTTCGTTCGACCCGGAGGTCTTCTTCGCCGAGTCCCCGGCCGACGTCGAGTACGCCAAGTCCCTCTGCCGTACCTGCCCGCTGATGGAGGCCTGCCTCGCCGGTGCGCAGGAGCGGCGTGAGCCGTGGGGCGTCTGGGGTGGAGAGCTGTTCGTCCAGGGCGTGGTCGTCGCCCGCAAGCGGCCGCGTGGCCGCCCGCGCAAGAACCCGGTCGCGGCATGAACGTCACCGGAACCATCGACCGACCCCTCACGCACGATCCCCAGAAGCTGGCCCCGATGACCTCTTCCACCAGTGAGCCGTCCGGCTCCGCCACCACAGACGTCACCATCTCCGGCGCGAACGCCTCGCGTCAGAACAGGACCCGTGAAATGCAACTCATCCAAGAAGCCCTGGCTCGTGCTCATATGCACGACCTTCTGCGGGAAGCCGATGCGGAACGCCAGGCCACGCGCCTGGTCGCCGCTCGGCGGATGCAGAAGCGGGCCGAGCGCGTCTCGCTGCGCGCCCGGCGCGCGCTCGCCATGGCTGTCATGCACTGACCCGAAGTAACCACGCGGGGGCCGGTCCGAACGGACCGGCCCCCGCGGTGCGTTGCGGCGCGGCCCGGGCCGCCCCGGACTATCGTCAGGAGGGTGAACGACGCCCGGAAGCCCGAGGAACCCTTCGTCTGCGCACGCTGCGGCACGACAACGGAGGAGCTCCCGGTGACCTGGACCTGCTCGGTGGAGAACGGCGAGCGCCAGTACTTCTGCGAGGCCTGCGCCCGCGAGAACATCAGGTCCATCGAGGGCCGCCTCGACTCCTCCTGGTGGTGACGGCCCTCCGCCCGGTCCCGCCCCGCGCCGCTACTCGGCCCGGACGAAGCCCGGCAGCCACTCCTCCAGCTCGTCGCGGAGGCGCACCGTCGCGTTCAGCTGGCAGAGCACCCCGATCGTGCTCAGGGTCACTCGGTGTATCAGCAGATACGACGGCGGCAGATTGAGCTGCTTGCCCAGCTGATGCGCGGGGGAGCGCAGGTCGGCGATCCGGGCGGCCTGGGACCGCATCCAGCCCCGGGTGAACGCGAACGCCTCGGCCTCCGCCGGCTCGATGATCGGCAGCAGGTACTCGAGCACCGCGTCCGGGTCGAGGGCGATGGACTCCTTGACGAAGCCCTCCTCGCGCAGCAGCTCGTAGACCGTGTCGGCGTCGCCCTCCAGGGTCAGCCGCAGACAGGTCCCGATCGTCTCCGGCAGTCCGCCCGGAAGCCGGTCCACCGTGCCGAAGTCCAGGACACCGAGCCGCCAGCTCTCCGGACCGTCCTCGTCGTCGGCACCCGGCAGAAGCCGGAAGTTGCCCGGGTGCGGATCGGCGTGGAGAAGTCCCGTGCGGGCCGGGCCGGAGAAGAGGAACCGCGCCAGGAGCTGACCGGCCCGGTTCCGCTGCTCCTCCGTACCGTCCGCGATGACCTCCGACAGCGGGATCCCGTCGATCCACTCCGTGACGAGCACCTGCTCGCCCTGGTGCACCACGGACGGCACCACGACATCGGGATCGCCCGCGAACTCCTCCGCGTGCTCCCGCTGCGCCTGCGCCTCCAGGCTGTAGTCCAGCTCCTCCGAGACCCGGTCACGCAACTCGGTGATCAGGGGCTTGACGTCCATACCGGGGATCAGCGGGCCGAGCAGCCGGGCGAAACGGCTGAGCTGCGTCAGGTCGGAGAGCAGCGCCTCGCCCGCCCCCGGGTACTGCACCTTCACCGCGACCTCGCGGCCGTCGTGCCACACCGCGCGGTGCACCTGCCCGATGGAGGCGGCCGCCGCCGGCTTGTCCTCGAACTCCAGGAACAGCTCCCGCCACTCCGGGCCGAGCCGCTCCTCCAGGACGGCGTGGACCGTCCGCGTCGGCATCGGGGGCGCCGCCTCCTGGAGCTTGGTCAGGGCGGCCCGGTAGGGACCGGCCACCTCCTCGGGGAGCGCCGACTCGAAGACGGACAGCGCCTGCCCGAACTTCATCGCGCCGCCCTTGAGCTCACCGAGCACCTTGAACAGCTGGTCCGCCGTGCGCTGCTGGAGCTCTCGCGCGACCAGCTCCGCGGACTTGCCGCCGATCCGCTTGCCCAGACCCCAGGTGGCCCGTCCGGCGAAGCCCAGGGGCAACGCGGCCAACCTGGCGGTCCGGGTGACCGCCTTCCGGGGAAGATCAGACATGCGCCCCTCCAGTTCCCAGACTGCCTTGCCACACAGGGCCGTTACCTCGCCATTGTGTCGTGCGGGCTTCCGGCCCTTGAGGCATGCTCCCCCTCTCCGCGTCGCGCCGCGCCGCACGGGCACGCCGGGTGAGGTCTCATCCGCTCCACGCGCCACTCCAGAAGCGGCAGCGACACCTCCCAGCGAGCCCCCGTGCTCGCGGGCAACTCACCGTCGAGAAAGGCCAGCGCGTGGGCCGCGGCCAGCCCGGCGACCGCCGTCGCGAGCCCCAGATCGCAGGCCGGCACCTCCGGGGGCGGGCCCGAGCGCCACTGCGCCAGCATGCGGGGCCAGACCGGCTCCCGGTCCGACCGCTCCTCCACCGCGCACCGGGCACAGGCCGTCCCGCCGGGCAGCACCAGCGGCCCGACCACACCGGTCGCCTCCAGCACCCCCGCGTAGAGATGAGGCGTTCCCGTCGTGATCCAGCCCTCGGCGGTGAGCGGGTCGGGGAGGTAGGCGGCGAGGCCGTCCCGAGGTGTCACCACGACGAGTGAGAGCCCTGGCTCCCGTCCGGCCTCACCCGCCACCCGTCTGCCCGCACGAGGCGGCCGGCCGCCCGGCGCCGACCGCGCCACGAGCCGATGCGCCGCCGCGGCCCGGCGCTCGCCCACCGCCTCGGCCGGCAGTCCGCCCGGCGAGACCTCCCAGGGCCGTACGCATCCTGAGTCCAGCACCTCCACCCTGCCGACGCCCGAGGCCGAGAGCAGAGCGGCGACCGTGGCACCGACCCGGCCCGCGCCCCGGACCTGGACGCGTGCCGCCCGCCGGGCGGCCACGCGCCGTAACGCCCCGTCCGGCTCCGGATGGACGACGGAGAGTGAGGCCAGATCGGCGCGGAGGGGATCGAGCGCACCGTCCGGGCGTCCCGCGCCGGCCGCCCTCCCGGGTCTCCCCGCCGAGGCGTCCGCGATCAGCCCGGCCTTCGCGAGCCGGTCGAGCAGCCCCTCGAGCCACCCGTCCGGCAGGCCCAGGGCCCGCGCCTCGGCCCGCAGGAGCGCCATGCCGCGCGTGCCGTCGAGCAGCCCGAGCAGGCTGCCGGTGGTCGTGTCGAGCGGACCGACCACCACCGCGTGCGCGGACGTCGCCCCGAACTGCACGCTCCGAAGATCGCGCCACGCCCTTCGCAGCGCGGGTTTCAGCATCGGATGCATTTCCGCCCCCGTGATCTTGATCGTCGACTTCCTCCGCCGTCAGATTGCCCGGGAGTCGAAGCGGACACGGAAAGTTGTCCACAGGGGCGGGGTATTAATCATTCAAATGGTGCACGGTGTGGCCGGAGCCCCGCCGAACCGCCCCGGAGGCGGGACTTCCCCCGCTGACAGCGGGTAACGTCGGGCCCGTGCCCGCCGACC
This sequence comes from Streptomyces sp. NPDC013457, assembly GCF_043089925.1. NCBI lineage: Bacteria > Bacillati > Actinomycetota > Actinomycetes > Kitasatosporales > Streptomycetaceae > Streptomyces > Streptomyces sp. NPDC013457. The sequence goes on along the minus strand of NZ_JBICBL010000004.1, from coordinate 581,075 downwards.
CACAGCGCAGCGTGACAAGGAAGCCGACCCGCGGTTCGGGGACGAGTGCGGTCGAGGTCCGCAGAAGCTCCCGGCGGAGCCGAACCGTCTCCGCCTACCGCGAGGGCGACCGGACCATCGTGCTCATCCCGGCCCGGATGTCCGAGGCGGAAGAGCAACGCTGGGTGACGGTCATGCTGGACAAGCTGGCCGCCCAGGAGAGCAAGAGCGTCCTCGGTGACGCCGAACTCACCGAGCGTGCCGAGCGGTTGTCGGACCAGTACTTCGCCGGCCGGGCCCGGCCGACGTCGGTGCGCTGGGTGACCAACCAGAACACCCGCTGGGGCTCGTGCACTCCGTCGGAGGGCAGCATCCGCCTCTCGCACCGGCTCCAGGGCATGCCCGAGTACGTCGTCGACTACGTCCTCGTCCACGAGCTGGCGCATCTCCTGGTGCCCGGTCACGGCCCCCGGTTCTGGCGGCTCCTGGAGGCCTACCCGCGCACCGAGCGTGCCCGCGGCTACCTCGAAGGAGTCGTCGCCGCCGACCAGCTGCCCCACCTGCCGGGTGCGCGCGAGGAGTAGCCAGGACCGCTTCAGTCCTGTACCGAATGCGTACCGGCTTGGCTCAATGTCGCACACAGCCGTTAGCCTGGCGCGACGCATTCACATTTCGGGATGGGGGACGGTCGTTACGCATGGCCAGGGAATTCCAACGCGGCCACAAGGCCAAGATCAGTGATCTCACACCGGGAACCGATCTGTACGTGGGTGTGCAGATCGCGGCGCCCGGGCTGACCTTCGACATCAGCTGCTTCGGCCTCGACGCCAACGAGCAGCTCTCGGACGACCGGTACTTCATCTTCTTCAACCAGCCGAAGTCGCCGGAGGAGTCCATCCAGCTGCTCGGCGCGCAGTCGGGCGACACCGAGTCGTTCCGGGTCACGCTGGACCGCATCCCGGCGAACATCCACAAGCTGTCGTTCACCGCGACCATCGACGGCGCCGGCCAGATGTCGCAGATCGGCCCCGGCTACATCCGCATCGTGGCGGGCGGTGAGGAGGTCGTCCGATACCCGTTCACGGGCACGGAGTTCTCCACCGAGCGCGCCGTCATGCTGGGCGACTTCTACCTCAAGGACGTCTGGCGGTTCGCCGCCATCGGCCAGGGCTTCGACGGCGGCCTCGACGCGCTGCTGAAGAACTTCGGCGGCGAGGTCGCCGAGGAGCAGCCCGCGGCGCAGGCGCCGCAGGCGGCCCCCGGCTTCGGCGCGCCACCGCAGGCCGCGGCGCCGCCCGCGTTCGGTGCGCCCGCCGCGCCCCAGGCGCCTCAGCCCGCCCCGCAGTTCGGCGCTCCGCCGACCGCGCCCGTACCGGCGCCCGCTCCGGCCCCTGCCCCGCAGGCTCCGGTCCAGCCGATGCACGCGGCCCCCACCATGGGCGCCCCGATGGCACCCCACGCCCCGGCCCCCTCGCCGTACGGCCAGCCGCCGCAGGCGCCGCAGGCACCGCAGGCCCCGCAGTTCGGCCAGGTTCCCGGCGGGCAGGTGCCGGGCCAGCCGTACGGCCAGCCGCAGCCCCAGTTCGGGCAGGTCCCCGGCCAGATGGGCGCGCCCCAGGGCATGCCGCCCGGTGTGCCGCAGGGCATGCCGCAGGGCGCTCCCGCCGGCGGTCCCGGGCTCGCCGCGGCGCTCCAGCCCTTCAAGGAGACCCCGACCGGCGCCCGCTGGGCCCCGCAGAACCAGCAGCTCATGCGGGTCGACCTGCAGATGGGCGGCGTCCCCGTCCTCGCCCGCCAGGGCAGCATGGTCATGTACCAGGGCAAGGTCGACTTCAGCCACAAGGGCGCGGGCTTCACCGGCCGGATCGTCGGCAACGCCACCGGCCAGGAGATGCAGCTCATGCGCTGCACGGGTCGCGGCCAGGTCTTCCTCGCCGAGGAGGGCGCCCACCTGCACCCGATCGAGCTCCAGGGCGACGGCATCTGCGTCTCCGCCGAGAACGTGCTCGCCTTCGACGAGTCCCTCCAGTACGAAGTACGGAGGATCGAGGGTCACGGCATCCCCGGCGGCGCCCTGTTCACGATGCAGTTCCAGGGCACCGGCACCGTCGTCGTCAAGACGCACGGCGTGCCCGTCGTCCTTCCCGTCACGCCGACCACCTTCGCCGACTGCAACGCGGTCATCGCCTGGTCGTCCGCGTCCCAGGTGATCCTCTCCAGCCAGGTCCGGCTGCGCCGCAACGCGTACCCGGGGCACAGCGGTGAGACCGTCAACCTCCAGTTCCGGGGCGCTCCCGGCAACTTCATCGTCGTCCAGCCGTACGAGGTCTGAGGGAGCCCGAACAATGAACCAGCAACTCGCGGGCTTCGCCCCGACCCCGATGGCGGCCCGGATGGAGAACCACGGCCGCGCCATGCTCAAGGTCGCCATGGCCTCCGGCCACGACCTGTACGCGCGCACCGGCTCGATGGTCGCCTACGAGGGCTTCGTCACCTACGAGCCCAACCCGCCGGCGGCCCGCCAGGTCGCCCAGCAGTGGATCACCGGCGAGGGCGCGCCCATCATGAAGTGCTCCGGCGACGGCCTGCTCTACCTCGCCGACTACGGCGCGGACGTCGTCGTGATCAACCTCAACAACGACTCGCTCTCGGTCAACGGCACCAACCTGCTGGCCTTCGACGCGCACCTCCAGTGGGGCGTCGAGAAGGTCAAGGGCCTCGCCAAGTTCGCCGGCCAGGGCCTGTTCAACGTCGAGATCGCCGGCACGGGCTGGGTCGCGATCACCTCGCGCGGCACGCCGATCGTCGTCGACTGCGGCCGCGGCGAGGACGAGACGTACGTCGACCCGGACGCGCTCGTCGCCTGGTCACCGGCGCTCAAGGTCAAGGGCAAGCGCAGCTTCAAGGCCTCCTCCCTGATCGGGCGGGGCAGCGGCGAGGCGTTCCAGATGGCCTTCTCCGGCCAGGGCATCGTCGTCGTACAGCCGAGCGAGGACAGCACCGACCGCCTGCGGGTCCGGGGCTGAGGGGGAGCGAGAACACACCATGCAGAGCCCGCTTTTCAACTACGCCGAGCAGCAGAGCCAGGAACGGTACGTCATCCAGAACCCGCAGTTGCTGCGGGTGGCGCTGACCGGCTCGGACGACATCCTCGCCCGCAAAGGCGCCATGGTCGCCTACCAGGGACTCGTCGACTTCGACGGCGAGTACCAGACGTCCAGTCAGCGGCGCGCCCAGGCCAGGACCGGTGAGGGCCTCGACCTGATGCGCTGCTCCGGCCAGGGCACGGTCTACTTCGCCAACCTCGCCCAGTACATCCACGTCGTGGAGGTCGAGCAGGAGGGCATGACCGTCGACAGCGCCTACGTCCTGGCGCTCGACTCGACCCTGCACACCGAGGTCATCGCCGTCGACAGCCAGTACGGCGTCTCCGGCACCGGCAAGTACCAGCTCAACATCTCCGGCCGCGGCAAGGTCGCCCTGATGACCTCCGGCCAGCCGCTGATGATGCACGTGACGCCGGACAAGTACGTCAACGTCGACGCGGACGCGATCGTCGCCTGGTCCACCGGGCTGCGGGTGCAGATGCAGGCGCAGACGACCAACTCGAACATCCGCCGCCGCCGTGGCGACACGGGTGAGGGCTGGGAGCTCAGCTTCCTCGGACAGGGCTTCGCCCTCGTCCAGCCCAGCGAGGTCATGCCGCCGCAGCACGCCGCCATCGGCCAGGGCATCGCCGCCCAGTTCGGCGCCGGCCAGCACGGCTCCCGCGCCCAGAACCAGAACAACGCCTGGAACTGACGCGCCGTACCACGGCACAGGTAAGGGGCGGCCTCCCTGGAGGCCGCCCCTTACGCATGCGCTAGAGGCGGGCGAGGGTGTCCTCCAGGAGCCGCACCACCGAGGTGTCGGCCACGGACGCCACCTCGTCGTACGCGAACCAGCGCAGGTCCAGCGACTCCTCGCTGATGGCCTCCACCGCACCGGCCGGTGCCAGCGCCGCGTACTGGACGTCCAGATGCCAGTGGCACGGCGCCGGGATCGGATGCCGGTCGAGCCGCACGGGGCCGCCGGACAGCAGCGTGAGACCGGGAATGCCGGACTCCTCCGTCGCCTCGCGCAGCGCCGCCTCCGCCAGCGTCGTGTCACCGGGCTCGCAGTGGCCGCCCATCTGCAGCCACATGCCGAGCTTCTTGTGCAGGGTCAGAAGAGCCCGCCCGCGCTCGGCGTCCACCACCAGCGCGCTGGCCGTCAGATGCCCGGCCCCGCACGCCTTCCACATCCCGTCCTCGTGCGCCGCGAGATGGTCCAGATAGAGCCCGCGCAGCTCCTGCTGGCCCTCGTAGGCCTTCAGTACGAGAACGGCGTCGTCGTGCAGGCTCACTTGGCGGTGTCGTCCTTGCCCTCGTCGTCGCCGTCCCCGCGGGCCGCCTCGCCGAGCATCTTGTCGATCTCCGAGAAGTCGAGGTGCTCGCGGTGGACGAAGCCGTCCGGGTCGTCCAGGTCGGAGGCCGTCGGCAGCATGTCCGGGTGGTGCCAGAGGTCGTCACGGCCGTCGACCCCGCGCGCGTCCGTGAGCGAGGCCCACAGCCGCGAGGCGTCCCGCAGCCGGCGCGGACGCAGCTCGAGGCCGATCAGCGTGGCGAAGGTCTGCTCCGCGGGACCACCGCTGGCCCGGCGCCTGCGCAGCGTCTCGCGCAGCGCGTCCGCCGAGGTCAGACGGGACTTCGCGGCCTCGTGGACCACCGCGTCCACCCAGCCCTCGACCAACGCGAGCGCCGTCTCCAGACGGGCCAGCGCGGCCTTCTGCTCCGGGGTGTCCTCGGGCTGGAACATGCCCTGCTGGAGCGCCTCCTGCAGCTGCTCCGGGTGCGTCGGGTCGAGCTGACCCACCGCCTCCTCCAGCTTCGAGGTGTCGACCTTGATCCCGCGGGCGTAGCCCTCGACCGCGCCGAACAGATGCGAGCGCAGCCACGGCACATGGGCGAAGAGGCGCTGGTGGGCGGCCTCGCGCAGGGCCAGGTAGAGCCGCACCTCGTCCTTGGGGACGCCCAGGTCCTTGCCGAACGCCTCGATGTTCAGCGGCAGCAGCGCCGCCTTGCCGGCCGGGCCGAGAGGCAGACCGACGTCCGTCGAGCCGACGACCTCGCCCGCGAGCGCGCCGACGGCCTGGCCGATCTGCTGACCGAACATGGCGCCGCCCATCGACCGCATCATGCCGATCAGCGGGCCCGCCATGGCCTGCATCTCCTCGGGCAGGACATCGCCCATCGCCGTGCCGACCCGCTCGGCGACCGGGTCGACCAGCTGCTGCCAGGCCGGGAGCGTCGCCTCGACCCACTCCGCGCGGCTCCACGCCACGGCCGTGTTCGCCCCTGAGGGCAGCGAGGTCACGCCGTCCAGCCACAGGTCGGCCAGGCGCACGGCCTCCTCGACCGCGGCCTTCTCGGCCGGACCCACACTGGCGTCCTTGGTGCCGTCGGACGTGCCCTGGGCGACCACCTGGCGCGCGATCTGCTTCGCCATGTCCCAGTTCACCGGACCGCCCTCGTACGAGAGCATCTGGCCGAGCTGCTGGAAGGCGGCGCCCAGGTCGTTCGGATTCAGCGAGCCGAACATCGCGGCGAACGGATTGTCCGCGCCACCCGGACCGCCCATGCCCGGCAGGCCGCCGAAGCCGAACGGATTGGCCCCGAACGGGTTGCCGCCGCCCTGGCCACCGGACCCCTGGCCACCGTCGGCGGGGTCCTTCTTCCTGCCCTCGTCGCCGTTCTCCGGCTCCTCCGGCGGAAGGCCGAATCCGAATGGGGTGTCACTCACAGGTTTCCTCGGCTCGTAGGGCCGCCGGATTCCTTCCGACGGCGGCTTTCCCGGCTCGGCTCGATGCCCGGCTGCACACCACCAGCGTAGACATCCGGGCCGGATATGGGCTCGGTGCTCCGCCGGGCCGTGGCCTGCGGCAGGATGGACGCCACCTGGTACGTACGCGTCATTCGGGTACGTACTGAAGACAACCGCTGGAGACGCCCGGTGAGTTCCCCAGATCCTCAGGTTCGCGCAGCGCGAAACATCTCGACCCGGCCCGCCGGGCGCGGCCCCGTGGTCGCCGTCACGGGCGCCGCGTCCGGGGTCGGCGCCCTGCTGACCGCGCGCCTCGCCGCGTCCGAGGAGATCAAGCAGGTCGTCGCGATCGACGAGCGCCGGGGCGAGGTCTCCGAGGCGCAATGGCACATCCTCGACGTGCGCGACCCGGCGATCGCCGAGAAGCTGCGCGGCGCGGACGTCGTCGTGCACCTCGCCGTCGACCTCGACCTGGAATCCGACGCGGCCGCCCGAACGGCCTACAACGTGCGCGGCGCGCAGACCGTCCTCACGGCCGCCGCGGCCGCGGGCGTGCACCGTGTGGTGCTCTGCACCTCCGCGATGGTCTACGGCGCGCTGCCCGACAACGACATCCCCCTCTCCGAGGACGCCGAGCTGCGGGCGACCGCCGAGGCCACCGGCGTCGGCGACATGCTGGAGATCGAGCGGCTCGGCCGCCGCGCGCCCCGAGCCCACCCCGGACTCCAGGTCACCGTCGTCAGGCCCGCGGTCCTGGTCGGCGGCACGGACACGGCCCTGACCCGCTACTTCGAGTCGCCCCGGCTGCTCGTCGTGGCAGGCTCCCGCCCCACCTGGCAGTTCTGCCACGTCGAGGACCTGGTCAGCGCACTGGAGTACGCGGCGCTCGAGAAGGTCGACGGGGAGTTCGCGGTCGGCTGCGACGGCTGGCTCGAACAGGAGGAGGTCGAGGAGCTGTCCGGGATCCGGCGGATGGAGCTGCCCTCCGCGGTCGCCCTCGGCGCGGCGGCCCGGCTGCACCGGATCGGGCTCACACCGTCCCCGGCCGGGGACCTCGCCTACACCATGCACCCGTGGGTGGTCAGCGTCGGGCGGCTGCACGACGCGGGCTGGCGGCCCACGTGGACCAACGAGGAGGTGCTCGCCGCGCTCCTGGAGGAGGTCGAGGGCCGGCACACGGTCGCGGGCCGCAGGCTCGGCCGCAAGGACGCCACGGCGGCCGGAGCGGCCGGTGCGACGGTCGCGCTGCTCGGCACGGCGGCGCTCGTGCGCCAGATGCGGAAGCGGCGCGGCATGTAGCGGCTGAGCTGTAGGACCCTCCTACGGAGGGTCGGGTCCACCGGCGGAAAGCGCTATTCCGTGATGTCCGTGCGGTACGGCACCATGGGCGCATGGCACGCACCCATGACCACCCCGGCGAGCAGACCGCGGCGGACCCGATCAAGCTCCTCGCGATCCGTGACACCCCGCTCTCGGTCGACGAGGTCTTCCGTGCGGTCGGCGACGACGCGGCCGGCGGCACGACGCTCTTCGTGGGCACGGTGCGCAACCACGACGGCGGCACCGATGTCGACGCGCTCGGGTACTCCTGCCACCCCTCCGCCGAGGACGAGCTGCGCCGGGTCGCCGAGAAGGTCGTCGCCGACTACCCGGTCCGCGCGCTGGCCGCGGTCCACCGTGTGGGCGATCTGAGCGTCGGCGATCTCGCGGTCGTGGTCGCGGTCTCCTGCCCGCACCGCGGCGAGGCCTTCGAGGCCTGCCGCAAGCTCATCGACGACCTCAAGCACGAGGTCCCCATCTGGAAGCACCAGACGTTCTCGGACGGCACCGAGGAGTGGGTCGGGGCCTGCTGAGCGTCCACCCCAGGCCTGGGGGTCCCCCCGGACGGAGTCTGGGGGAGGGTCGGGGCCTGCTGAGCGTCCACCCCAGGCCTGGGGGTCCCCCCGGACGGAGTCTGGGGGAGGGTAGGGGCCTGCTGAGCGTCCACCCGCAGAGCCCCCACGGCTCCGCCGCAAGGCGCCGCGCCGACGTGCGGTAGTCGAACGCCCCGATTTGCGTAACCGGCCCCCCGGCAGCAGCGTTGATGCTGCAGATCGTTAGTCTGCTGATCGGCCGGTCGCGGTCGGTTGCGGTCGCTCATTGGGGATGGGAGGTCGGGATGGCAGTCCTCGCATGGTTGCTGATTCCGCTTTTCGCAGTCGTCGGCGCGGCGATATGGGGAAGCTGGGCCCAGCGGAGCAAGACCATCGGAGACGTGGCCGAGCTCGCCGGCTACGCACGGTTCAGGGACGCCATGGAGCGTTCCCACGTCGGCTTCGCCGACGCCGAACCCGAGATGGCTCCGGCCGCACCCTCGTCCCCCGTACGCAGTAGTCACGTCTCCGGCTGAGTTCCGCCTGCCGGGCCGCCTCGTACGGACCCGCCCCACGGGTGCACTCACAGGCCGGTCCCGTACTGTCGTTCCATGCCACGCCGCACCGCGACGATGCTCGCCTCCACCCTCGTCCTGATCACCCTGCTCTGTGTGGGCGTTCTGGTCCCGGTGCCGTACGCGGAGATGAGCCCCGGCCCGACGGTCAACACCCTCGGGGAGGCCGCGGGCGAACCCGTCCTGCAGATCTCGGGGCGCAAGACCTACCCCACCGACGGGCATCTCAACATGACGACCGTCCGCGTCACCAGCGCGGACTACCGGATGAACGTGGTCGAGGCGGTCTACGGCTGGCTCGCCCACGACAACGTGGTCGTCCCCAAGGAGACCCTCTACCCGGACGGCAAGACCGAGGAGCAGTCGACCCAGGAGAACGCCGAGGAGTTCAGCCAGTCCCAGGAGAGCGCCAAGGTCGCCGCCCTCGGCGAGCTGGACATCCCGGTGACCACCCGGGTCGTCGTGGCCTCCGTCGTCAAGGACAGCCCCGCCCAGGGCGAGCTGCACGCCGGCGACGTCGTCAAGGCCGTGGACGGTGTGCCCGTCAAGGAGCCGGGGGACGTCGCCAAGCAGGTGACCACGCACAAGCCGGGCGAGAAGGTCGACTTCACGATCGTCCCCGCCAAGGAGGCGGAGGCGGCGGAGAAGGCCGGCAAGGAGCCCACCGCCACCGAGAAGGTCTCCGTCACCACGGTGAAGTCCCCGGAGGGCGACCGGGCCATCGTCGGCATCCAGGCCGGCACCGACCACGTCTTCCCGTTCACGATCGACATCAAGCTCGCCGACGTGGGCGGCCCCAGCGCCGGCCTGATGTTCGCCCTCGGCATCGTCGACAAGCTGACGCCGGAGAGCCTCACCGACGGCAAGTTCATCGCCGGTACCGGGACCATCGACGAGAAGGGCCAGGTCGGCCCCATCGGCGGCATCCAGATGAAGCTCGTCGGCGCGCGCAACGCGGGCGCCCGGTACTTCCTCACCCCGGCCGACAACTGCGCGACCGCCGCCTCCGACATCCCCGACGGCCTCACCCTGATCAAGGTGAACACCATCGACGACGCCACGAAGTCGCTGGAGAAGCTCCGCGCCGGGGACACGAAGAACCTGCCCAGCTGCTCGAAGAGCTAGAACGGCGCCCGTACGGAGAAGGGGGCGCCCCGGTCCACCGACCGGGGCGCCCCCTTGTACACGGGTGTCTCAGCCCTCGAAGGTCGCCGCCAGGGCCTCCGCCAGCCCCGGCACCAGGTCCGCGCCCGTCAGCACCTCGTTCGGGGAGTCCTTCTCGCGCAGCCGGATCGCCGCCTCCCGCGCGCCGTCACGGAGCACGGCCACGGTCATCCGGACCTCCTGGCGGTCGGGGTGCCGGGCCACCCACTTCGCCAGAGCGGCCTCGCTCAGGCCCTCCGGCACGGACGCCTCGGCCGACGGCGGGAGCATCAGCCGCTCCACCGTCAGTGCGCAGCCGACCACGGCGTCCGGCCAGGCGATGGTGCCGAGGAACTCGTCGAGGGGCTTCCCCTTCGGCAGTTCCTCCTGCTCGATGGGGGTGTAGGCGGCGGCCGCCCCGTCGCCTTCGAGGCCGAGCTGGGAGGCGAGTCCCGGCTCCTGGGCACGCAGTCGGGCGGTGTCGACCAGGGCGAAGAGCCGGGCCGGACGGTCCCAGCCGAGGCCGGAGGCGTACTCGTCGATCTCGAGCACCGCGCGGGTGAGGGGGCTCGCGGCCATGGGGGTACCGGAGGGGGAAACGTTGGACATGGACAACATCCTGCCTCCTCTTCCCCCGAAGACGGGAACTAGGTAAAGCCTCAGTAAGTTGCATCAGTGGGCTCTACGATCGCGGGGCCTGCTTTATCGACGCATCAACCTGAGGGGCGCACGTTGGCTTTCCAGATGCCCGACCGCGGAGGCGGCGGAGGTCCGTCCGGGCCACGGATCAGAGTCGGCCGGCCGTCCCGGCGGGCCCGCACGCTGCTCATGACCCTGGGTGTGCTGGCCGTCCTGGCCATGGTGTTCGTCATGTTCGCCGGGTTCTGGACGGACTGGCTCTGGTACCGCTCTGTCCAGTACTCGTCCGTGTTCACCACCACGCTGTGGACCAAGATCGGCCTGTTCGCCGTCTTCGGTCTGCTGATGGCGCTCGCCGTCGGGTTCAACATCTGGCTGGCGCACCGGCTCCGGCCGCCGCTGAGCGCGATGTCGCTGGAGCAGCAGAGCCTCGACCGGTACCGGATGGGGCTCGCGCCCTACAAGAAGTGGGTGCTCCTCGCGATCACCGCGCTCGTCGGCCTGATCGCCGGTGCCTCGGCCTCCGGCCAGTGGCGGACCTGGCTCATGTGGGTCAACGGCGTGTCGTTCGGCCAGAAGGACCCCCAGTTCCAGCTGGACGTGTCGTTCTACGCCTTCGACCTGCCCTGGTACCGCTCGCTGCTGGCCTTCGGCTTCGCCGCCGCCGTCCTGTCGCTGGTGGCCGCCGCGCTGACGCACTACCTGTACGGCGGACTGCGCGTCACCAGCCCCGGTGCCCGCGCCACCGCCGCCGCGACGGGGCACCTGTCGGTGCTCCTCGGCGTCTTCGTCTCCCTCAAGGCCGTGGCGTACTGGCTCGACCGGTACGGCCTCGCCGTGAAGTCCAGCGACTTCAAGGCGGCGGGCAACTGGACGGGTCTGCGGTACGTCGACGCCAACGCCTACCTTCCGGCGAAGACGATCCTGTTCTGCATCGCCGTGATCTGCGCCGTGCTCTTCTTCGCGACGCTGTGGCGCCGCACCTGGCAGCTTCCCGTGATCGGCTTCGGCCTCATGGTCCTGTCGGCGATCCTGATCGGCGGCCTGTACCCGGCCATCGTGCAGAAGTTCCAGGTCCAGCCGAACGAGCAGGCCAAGGAAGCGCCGTACATCCAGAAGAACATCGATGCCACGCGCAAGGCGTACGCCATCGACGGCACCGAGCCGGAGAACTACTCGGGCAAGTCGACGGTGAAGGCCAAGGACCAGCTCCGCGCGAACTCGGACACGGCGGCCAGCTACCGGCTGATCGACCCGAACATCGTGTCGCCGACGTTCCAGCAGCTGGAGCAGAAGCGGAAGTACTACCAGTTCCCGACCACCCTCGACGTCGACCGCTACAAGGGCCAGGACACCGTCGTCGGCCTGCGCGAGCTCAACATCAAGGGCATCCCGAAGCGGAACTGGATCAACGACCACTTCACGTACACCCACGGCTACGGCGCGATCATGGCCGCGGGCACGCAGACGGACGCCAACGGCTCCCCGGTCTTCACCGAGGCGGGCCTGCCGACCACCGGAATGCTCGGCCCGTACCAGCAGCGGATCTACTACGGCGAGAAGACGGACCAGTACTCGATCGTCGGCGGCCCGCAGAAGGAGCTGGACTACGAGGAGAACGGCGAGAAGACCACCAGCTACGAGGGCAAGAGCGGGGTCAACCTCTCCAACACCTTCAACCGCGCCGCGTACGCGGTGGCGTTCAGCGAGCCGCAGATCCTCTACTCGGGAGCCATCGGCGACGGCTCGCGGATCCTCTACAACCGCACGCCCAAGGAGCGCGTCGAGGCGGTCGCACCCTGGCTGACCATCGACGGCGACGCCTACCCGGCGGTCGTGAACAAGAAGATCGTCTGGATCGTCGACGCGTACACGACCACGAACGGCTACCCGTACGCCTCGCGCACCACGCTCGGCGACACCACGGCGGACTCCCTGACCGTGGGCAACCAGCAGCGCGCGGTGGTCGCCCAGCAGAACCAGGTCAACTACATCCGCAACTCGGTGAAGGCCACCGTCGACGCCTACGACGGCACGGTGACCATGTACGAGTGGGACAAGAAGGACCCGGTCCTCAAGACGTGGATGAAGGCGTTCCCGGACACCGTCAAGCCGCGTGAGGCGATCAACCCCGAGCTGATGCAGCACCTGCGCTACCCGCAGGACATGTTCAAGGTCCAGCGCGAGCTGCTCACCCGGTACCACGTGAAGGACCCGGCGCAGTTCTACAGCGGCTCGGACGCCTGGCAGGTGCCGGACGACCCGACCAACAAGGACGGCAACGCGGTCCCGCCGTACTACCTGAGCATGAAGATGCCGGGGGACAAGCAGCAGCAGTTCTCGCTGACGACGACGTTCACCCCCAACGGGCGGCCCAACCTGGGCGGCTTCATGGCGGTCGACGCCGACGCCGGCTCCAAGGACTACGGCCGCATAAGGCTGTTGAGAGTCACCTCCGAGGTCCCGGGACCCGAGCAGGTGCAGAACAAGCTCAACAGCCTCCCGTCGGTGGCCACCTTCGTCCGTGACATGAAGGGCGCCGACTCCGACATCCAGTACGGCAACCTGCTGACGGTGCCGCTCGACGGCGGCTTCCTGTACGTCGAGCCGGTGTACGCCCAGGGCCGCAACGCGCACTACCCGCTGCTGAAGAAGGTCGCGGTGTCGTACGTGGACGCGGACCAGCCGGACGGTGACACCACCAAGGACACCACGGTGTTCGAGGACAACCTCACCGACGCGCTGAACGCGGTCTTCGGAGTGGACGGCGCCACGCCGCCCCAGCAGCCCGAGCAGCCGGGCACCAAGCCGCCGACGACGCCGACGACCAACGACGCCGCGCTGAAGCAGGCCATCGCCGACGCGCAGAAGGCGATGGACGACGGTGAGGCGGCTCTGCAGAAGGGCGACTGGACCGCGTACGGCAAGGCCCAGGAGGCACTGCAGGACGCCCTCCAACGGGCCGCGGAGGCGGGCGCGAAGCTGCCCTCGACGGACCAGAAGCCGGGCGGCACGGAGCCGAAGCCGGGGGCGACGCCGTCCACCGGGCCGACGCCGACGTCGAGCGCGAGCCCGGCAGGCTGACCAGCCCGGTCGGGAGCCACTCCGCGTCGTGATACCTTTAAGGCACAACGACGCGGGGTGGAGCAGCTCGGTAGCTCGCTGGGCTCATAACCCAGAGGTCGCAGGTTCAAATCCTGTCCCCGCTACTGAAGACTAGGGCCCGGATCCTTCAGGATCCGGGCCCTAGTCGCGTGTCCGCACGGGGGCGCACGACTGCCCGAAGAGCGGTGGAGAAGGGGCGAGTTGAGGTGAGTCGTGTTTGACTTGTCTCTCTGTGGGCATGTCGACAAAACGCTGAAGTGACCTCACTGGCTGCGGTATACCAGGTGTACGCGCGTTGCGGGTGGTGCGACGATGGTTTTTATGGGGGACAGGGCAACTCTGTTGGAGACAGGGCGGTTTGTGCAGCGGCACGCTCGACGTGCCGCAGATGACATCATCGAGGCCGCGGTGGCCGTCGATGCGGCCGTCGACACCACCGCCGACACCGAGACCGAGAGCGACACGGAGACCGAGGCGCGCCACCGTCGCGCCGCCGAGAACGGCGACGCCGCGTCCATGAGCGTGCTCGGCGCGCTGCTGCTGCGCCGCGGTGACCTGGACGGTGCCGAGCCCTACCTGCGCGGCGCCACGGCCGAGGGGGACCGCGCCGCCGCCAACAACCTGGGCGTCCTGCTGCACCAGCGCGGTTACGCGGAGGAGGCCGCCGGCTGGTGGCGGGTCGCTGCCGTCGCGGGCTCCGCGCCCGCCGCCCACGCGCTCGGCCGCCACCACCGCGAGCGCGGCGACGAGCCCGCCGCCGAGTACTGGCTGCGCCAGTCCGCCGAGCAGGGCCACGCCCTGGGGGCGTACGCCCTCGCCGACCTCCTGGAGCACCGCAGCGACGTCGGCGCCGAGCGGTGGCTCCGCGCGGCCGCCGAGCAGGGCCACCGCGAGGCCGCCTACCGCCTCGCCCTGGCCCTGGAGCGGCGCGCGACGGAGACCGACGGACCGGCCGGCCTGAGCGGCGCGGCGGCGGGTACGGCCCCCGGTACGGCCTCGGCGCCCGGCGCGCTGCCCGGACCGGCCGCCGGCCCGGCGTCCGGCGACGGCGCCACCGCGCCGCCCGCCGGAGAGCTGGGCGAGGCCGAGCAGTGGTTCCGGCAGGCGGCCGCGCGCGGGCACCGCCGGGCCGCGCTCCACCTCGGCGCGCTCCTGGAGAAGCGTGGCGAGCTCAAGGAGGCGGGCCGCTGGTACCTGAGCTCGGCCAAGGAGGGCGAGGCGAAGGCGGCCTGCGCGCTCGGCTTCCTGCTGCGCGATGCCGGGGACGAGGAGAGCGCCGCCGTGTGGTGGCTGCGCGCCGCCCAGGACGGCGATGGCAACGCTGCCAACGCCCTCGGCGCCCTGCACGCCGCCCGTGGCGAGCAGCAGACCGCCGAGCGCTGGTACCGCGCCGCGATGGACGCGGGCGACGTCAACGGGGCGTACAACCTCGGGCTCCTCTGCGCCGCCCAGGACCGCAACCAGCAGGCCGAGCAGTGGTACCGCCGCGCCGCGTACGCGGGCCACCGTGAGGCCGCCAACGCGCTCGCCGTGCTCCTCCTCCAGGCCGGCGACGCGAACGGCGCCGAGCCGTGGTTCTCCAAGGCTGCCGAGGCCGGCAGCGTCGACGCCGCCTTCAACCTCGGCATCCTCTACGCGGGTCGCGACGACGACCGTACGGCGCTGAGCTGGTACGAGCGTGCGGCGGCGGCCGGGCACACCGAGGCCGCCCTCCAGGTCGGCATCGCCTGCCTGCGGGACGGCGACGAGCAGACCGCCGAGCGCCATCTGCGGTGCGCGGCGGGCGGCGGCAGCGCCGAGGCGGCGTTCCGGCTGGCGAGCGTCCTCGACGCGCGCCGCCCGCAGCCCGGACCGCCTGCACTCGGCGCCCCGCGCGAGGAGAAGACCGAGTGCGAGGAGTGGTACGAGCGCGCCGCCCAGCAGGGGCACCGGCGTGCGCAGGTGCGGGTGGGCATGCTGGCCGCCGCCCGCGGCGACGTGGCGGAGGCGGCCCACTGGTACCGCGAGGCCGCGGAGGCGGGCAGCCGTAACGGTGCCTTCAACCTCGGCCTGCTGCTGGCCCGCGAGGGCAGTGAGCGCGAGGCCGCCCTGTGGTGGACCCGCGCCGCCCGGGCCGGACACGGGCGGGCCGCGCTGCGGCTCGCCCTGCTCGCGGCACGGCGCGGAGAGCTGACGGAGGGCAGGCACTGGTGCGCGCGGGCCGTGGAGCTGGGTCCCGCGGAGGTGGCCGAGAGGGCGGCGCGGCTGAGCGAGGCGCTGCACCAGGAGCTCACCGCTTAAGCGATTTGCGCTGGTCGTGGCCGTCCCGTAAGGTTAGGTTCACCGACGCGGGGTGGAGCAGCTCGGTAGCTCGCTGGGCTCATAACCCAGAGGTCGCAGGTTCAAATCCTGTCCCCGCTACTCAGTAGCACCGAAGGCCCGGATCCTCTGGATCCGGGCCTTCGTCGTGTCCGGGTCCGCATCGGCGACACACGGAGAAGCCCCCCACCTCGGTGGGGGGCTTCCGGCGTCTCGGATTGCGTCTCAGGCGGTCGAGGCGCAGTTCGGGCAGAGGCCCCGGTACGTGACCTCCACGCCGGAGATCGTGAAGCCGAAGCGCTCCGAGTCCGGGAGGTCCGCCAGCGGGTTGCCGGCGGGGTGGACGTCGCGGATCGCGCCGCAGCGGCCACAGACCAGGTGCTGGTGCGGGCGATGGGCGTTCGGGTCGTACCGCTTGGCGCGGCCGTCCGTCGCGACCTCCATCACCTCGCCGAGGGTGACCATCTCGCCCAGGGTGTTGTAGACGGTCGCCCGGGAGATCTCGGGCAGCCGTTCCACGGCACGGGCGTGGACCTCGTCGGCGGTCAGATGGACATGGTCTCCGTCGAGCACCTCGGCCACGACGCGCCGCTGCGCGGTCATTCGCCAGCCGCGGCCGCGCAGACGTTCCAACAGGTCACTCATGGGAGCCAGGGTAACAGCGGGGGTCCATGATCCCGAACGGGTGTGACTTTGGATGTTCACTTGTCTTGGACATTGTCTATTGTAGGCTCGACCGGCAAGCGGCCGGAGGCCGCGGTCCAGGCCCTGCGCGGCCGAGGGCGCTTGTCGTGAAGAGGGGGAGGGCCGGTACGCGATCGCGCGTGCCGGCCCTCTTCTCTCGTCTCAGCTCGCCATGGTCGTCGCGTGGTGGTGTGCCGGGGTCCAGCAGCGGATGATGTCGCGTACGGAGACGATGCCGACCGGCCCGTGTCCGTCGAGGACGACGAGGTGGCGGAAGCCGCCGTGGGTCATGGCGGCGGCCGCCTCCTCCAGGGTCCAGGCGGGTGCGGCGAAGACGACGTCGGTGGTGGTGTGGGAGCCCGCGGTCTCGTGGTCCGGGTTCTGGCCGGCGCCGATGGAGTTGAGGATGTCGCGCTCGGTGAGGATTCCGAACCCGCCGGCGTCGGTGTCGTGGACGACCGCCGCGCCGACGCGGCGCGCCGACATCAGCCGGGCGGCCTGGCGGAGAGTGTGGGTGGGGCCGATGGTGAGGACCACCGTGCTCATGGCGTCACGGACGAGCATGAAAGGAGCCACCTCCTCGGTGAACCGTTCCCGCTTTCAACGAGAACGAATTCACAAGTTCACAAGTGGGGGGACTTTCAGAGTCGCAGCGGGCCGGGGGCCTGACAAGGGGGCGCGCGAGGCGCGCCCGGGGGGTGCGTGAGGCGGCTCGTCCGCCGTGCGTCAGTCCTTCTGGTTGAGGTAGCTCAGCAGTTCGCCGTGGAGCAGACCGTTCGACGCCGCCGCGTCGCCGCTGTGCGGGCCGTGCCGGCCGTCCAGGCCGGTGAACGTGCCGCCCGCCTCCTGGACGACGATCGCCGTCGCCGCCATGTCCCAGAGCGAGAGCTCCGGTTCGGCGCAGAGGTCCACCGCGCCCTCGGCGACCATCATGTACGGCCAGAAGTCGCCGTACGCCCGGGTCCGCCAGCAGGCGCGCGTGAGGTCGAGGAAGCCGTCGAGCCGGCCCCGCTCCTCCCAGCCGCTGAGCGAGGAGTACGCGAACGAGGCGTCACCCAGCTCCGCGACCTTCGAGACCTGGATCCGCGTCGCCGACGTCAGGCTGCGGCCCGTGAACGCCCCCGCGCCCTTCGCCGCCCACCAGCGGCGGCCCAGCGCCGGCGCGGAGACCACGCCGACCACCGGCTGGAACCCGCTGTCGCCGGCCTCCATCAGCGCGATCAGGGTCGCCCAGACCGGCACGCCTCGCACGTAGTTCTTGGTGCCGTCGATCGGGTCGATCACCCAGCGGCGCGGGCCCGTGCCCTCCACGCCGTACTCCTCGCCGAGGATCGCGTCGCGCGGGCGCGCCCGCTGCAGCTGACCGCGGATCAGCTCCTCGGCGGCCTTGTCCGCCTCGCTCACCGGCGTCATGTCCGGCTTCGTCTCGACCTTCAGGTCGAGCGCCTTGAACCGGTCCATGGTGGCCGCGTCGGCGGCATCCGCGAGGACGTGGGCGAGACGCAGATCGTCGTGGTAATCGGCCATGGTCGAAACTCTATCCCCCGAAGGGGCGTGGCCCGGCGGGAGGCCTTGACAGTGCGTGGCGGCCCGTCAACTCTGAGCGCAGAACCGTTCTGGCCGGGAGGCGACGATGCCGACTGCCCGTGAGGCCCTGCTCGATGCCGCCCTCGCGTCGCTCGCGGTGCTGCCCTGGTCCGCGGTCCGGATGGTCGACGTCGCCTCCGCCGCCGGTGTCTCCCGGCAGACCCTGTACAACGAGTTCGGCAGCAAGGAGGGCCTCGCCCGCGCGCTCGTACGGCGCGAGGCGGACGCGTACCTCCAGGGCGTCGAACGAGTCCTGGCCGCGCCCGCGCCGCCCCGGCGGAACCTCCTCGCCGTCGCCGAGTGGACCGTCTCCCAGGCCTACACCCGCCCCGTTCTGAGGGCCCTGCTCACCGGCTGCTGGGGCGAGCGGCTCCCCGTGCCCCGCCCGGCCAGAGCCGGATCACGCGCCTCCGCCGTCCCCGCGCAGCGCCGCGCCGACGCGGGCGTGCCGTCCCCCACCGACCTGCTCCGCCTCGCCCGTGACCGCGCCGCGACGGTGCTCCAGGATCGCGACGGGGACGTGCGGAACTCCTGCGAGATCGTGCTGCGGCTCGCGCTCTCCTACGTCGTCGCCCCCGCACCCCTCGTCGTGGAAGGTCAGTGCGCCGACCCCGAGAGCTGGAGTCCGACCACGCCGACGATCACCAGCGTGATCGACACGATCTTCAGGGTCGACACGACGTCGCCGAGGAAGACCATCCCGTAGATCGCCGTCCCGGCCGCGCCGATGCCGGTCCACACCGCGTACGCGGGGCCCACGTCCAGCTTGCGCAGCGCGAGCGTCAGAAGTCCGAAGCTGCCGAGGGCGAAGCAGGCGAAGGCGACCGTCGGCCAGAACCGGGTGAACCCGTGCGAGAGCTTCAGGCAGACCGCGAACCCCGTCTCCAGGAGCCCGGCGACCACCACGAGCAGCCACGCCATCGTCAGTGCCTCCCACGCCGTAGGTGACTGCTTCGTCGCACTTGGTGCGATTATGCACTTACCAACGGTGGTGGACCGCAAACGTGGGCGCGTCAGTCGCCGTCGCGTCGCTCCCGGGTCGCGAGCAGCCGCCGCAGTGAGTACAGCCGCGCCGGGTCCGCGTGCCCCTCGGCCACCCACGCGTCCAGCGCGCAGTCCGGCTCGTCGTGGCTGCAGGCCCGCGGACAGTTCTCCGTACCCGGTACGAGATCGGGGAAGGCGAGGATCACCCGGGACGGGTCGACGTGGTTGAGACCGAAGGAACGCACGCCCGGGGTGTCGATCACCCAGCCGCCCTCGCGGGAATCGAGCGGGAGGGCGAGCGCCGAGGTGGTGGTGTGCCGGCCGCGACCCGTCACGGCGTTGACGTGCCCGGTGGTCCGCCGCCGGTCCTCCGGGACCAGCGCGTTGACGAGGGTCGTCTTGCCGACACCGGAGTGGCCGACGAACGCGGTCGTGCGGCCCTTCAGGTGCTCGTGCACCCGCTCGGCGGCGACTCCGTCCACGAACTCGTCGCGCGTGGTGACCACGTACGGCACACCCAGCGCGCCGTACATCTCCAGGAGCTCGTCCGGCTTCGCCAGGTCCGACTTGGTCAGCACCAGCAGCGGGGTCAGCCCGCCGTCGTACGCGGCGACCAGACAGCGGTCGATCAGCCGCGGGCGCGGCTCGGGGTCGGCGAGCGCGGTGACGATCGCCAGCTGGTCGGCGTTGGCGACGACGACCCGCTCGAACGGGTCGTCGTCGTCGGCCGTGCGGCGGAGCACGGAGCTGCGCTCACCGATCCGTACGATCCGGGCCAGCGTGTCCTTCTCGCCGGACAGATCGCCCACGAGCGAGACCCGGTCGCCGACGACCGCGGCCTTGCGGCCCAGCTCGCGCGCCTTCATCGCCAGGACCACCCGGTCCTCGACGAGGACGGTGAGCCGGCCGCGGTCCACGGTGAGGACCATGCCCTCGACCGCGTCCTCGTGCTTGGGACGGATGGTGGTGCGGGGACGGTTGCCCTTGCGGTTGGGCCGCTGGCGGATGTCGTCCTCGTCGGTGCGCTTCCCGTAGTGCCGCATGGATCAGACTCCGAGCATTTCGGTCCACATCCTGGGGAAGTCGGGCAAGGTCTTGGCCGTCGTCGCCACGTTCTCGATCTCCACACCCTCGACCGCGAGGCCGATGATCGCGCCCGCGGTCGCCATCCGGTGGTCGTGGTACGTGTGGAAGACCCCGCCGTGCAGCGGGCGCGGGCGGATGAGCAGACCGTCCTCGGTCTCCGTCACGTCGCCGCCGAGCTCGTTGATCTCCTTGGTGAGCGCCGCGAGCCGGTCCGTCTCGTGGAGCCGCAGGTGCGCGACGCCGCGCAGCGTCGAGGGCGAGTCCGCGAGCGCCGCGACCGCCGCGATACCGGGCGTCAGCTCTCCGACCTCGCTCAGGTCCACGTCGATGCCGTGGATCCGGCCGGTTCCGGTGAAGGTGAGACCCGCCTCGGTCAGCTCGCAGGAGCCACCCATCTCGGTGAAGATCTCGCGCAGCGCGTCACCGGGTTGGGTGGTCCTGGCGGGCCAGTCCGGGACCGTCACCCGGCCGCCGGTGACCAGGGCCGCGGCCAGGAAGGGCTGCGCGTTGGACAGGTCGGGCTCGACTGTCAGATCGCGTCCGAGCAGCGCCGAAGGGGAGACCCGCCAGACGTTCGCCTCGCCGCCGGTCTCCGGCTCGTCGACCTGGGCGCCCACCTGGCGGAGCATGTCGACGGTCATCCGGATGTGGGGGAGGGAGGGGAGCTTCGCTCCCACGTGCCGTACCTCCACGCCCTGGTTGAAGCGGGGGGCCGAGAGCAGCAGGGCGCTCACGAACTGGGAGGACGAGGAGGCGTCGATCTCCACCGGGCCGCCGTCCAGCGCCCCGCCGCCGTGCACGGTCATCGGCAGCGCGCCGCGCCCGTCGTCGTCGATCCGGGCGCCGAGCACGCGCAGCGCGTCGATCACACCGTGCAGCGGTCGCTCGTGGGACCGGGCGTCGCCGTCGAAGTGCACCGGGCCGTCGGCGAGGGCCGCGACCGGGGGCAGGAAGCGCATGACCGTGCCGGCGTTGCCGACGTCCACGGTCGCAGGGCCGTGCAGCCCGGCCGGGATGATCCGCCAGGCCTCGCCGGTGCCGCCCGCGGCCGAGGAGCTGGAGTTGACCGTCTCCTCGATCTTCACGCCCAGGGTGCGCAGGGCCTCCGCCATGAGCAGCGTGTCGCGGGAGCGCAGCGGGCGGCGGAGCCAGCCCGGCTCGGCGGCGAGCGCGGCGAGGACCAGTCCGCGGTTGGTGACCGACTTCGATCCGGGCACGGTGACGGTCGCGTCGACGGCACCGCTCGCATAGGGGGCGGGCCAGAGGTCGGTGTGCAGGTCGGCGTGCGGGGAGGTATCGGTCATGCCCCTCACTTTAGTGGGGCACGCGGTGGCTACAGCCCCAGCAGCCAGCGGCCTCCGCCGATCAGGGAGCAGATCGCGACCGCGTGGAAGAAGAAGAGCCAGAGCGCCGGGTGGACATGGGTGAGCCGGGCGAGCTGGTCGGCGTCGGAGTCCGGTGCCCCTCCGTGGCGCCGCTTGCCCTGGAGCTCGAAGACCGGGCGGACCCCGCCGAGGAGCAGGAACCAGACCACGGAGTACGCGAACGCGGACTGGACGTCCGGGCCGGTGAGCCAGGAGACCAGCAGGAACGCGGCGCCCGTCACGAGGACGGTGAAGATCCCGTACGCGTTCCTGACCATCACCAGCATGACGAGGAGGAGCGCGGTGGCGAGCCAGAGGAGCAGCGTGATCCGGTGGTCGGCGAGCAGCCAGGCGCCGCCGAGGCCGAGCAGCGGGGCGGCGGTGTAGCCGGCGGCGGCGGTGAGGATCATGCCGATGCCGGTGGGGCGCCCGCGCGAGACGGTCAGCCCGCTGGTGTCCGAGTGGAGCCGGATGGACTGCAGCCGGCGGCCCGTCACGAGGGCGATCAGACCGTGGCCGCCCTCGTGCGCGATGGTGACGGCGTTCCGCGAGATCCGCCATATCGCGCGGGGGACGGTGACGAGGAGCGCGGCCACGCCGGTGACGATCACCAGCCACTCTTCAGGGGCGGGCTGTGTGCCGAGGACTTCGGTCATTTTCTGGACTGGCTCCTCGGACGGGATCGGGATCGGATCGGGATCGTGGCAGTGTGGCACGTATGTGCGGACGGTATGCAGCGAGTCGTCGGCCCGAGGACCTGGTGGGGATCTTCGAGGTCGAGAAGTGGGAGCCGGAGGAGACCCTGGCTCCGGACTGGAACGTGGCCCCGACCAAGGACGTCTACGCGGTACTGGAGCGTCCTCTCAAAGACGCGGATTCGCCGCGGCCGGTTCGCCAGCTGCGGAGACTGAAATGGGGCCTCGTGCCCTCCTGGTCGAAGACGCCCGAGGGCGCGGCCCGGATGATCAACGCGAGGGCGGAGACGATCGCCGAGAAGCCCTCCTTCAAGCGCGCCTTCGCCGCGCGCCGGTGCATCCTGCCCGCGGACGGCTACTACGAGTGGGTGACCGGCGCCGGGGAGCGGGAGCTGGAGGTCGAGGGGAAGAAGAAGCGGACGCGGAAGCAGCCGTACTTCGTCACCCCGGCGGACGGGTCCGTCTTCGCCATGGCGGGCCTCTACGAGTTCTGGCGCGACCGCACCCTGCCCGACGACCACCCGGCGGCCTGGTGGGTGACGTGCTCGGTCGTCACGACGGAGGCGGAGAGCGGCCCGCTCGGCGTGGCCCCCGAGGAGGGCCCCCACTCGCTCGCCGACATCCACCCGCGGATGCCGCTCATGCTCACCCCGGACCGCTGGGACGCCTGGCTGGACCCGCGCCGCACCGACGCCGAGGAGCTCAAGGGCCTGCTCGCGGCGCCGCCCGAGGGGCTCATGCGGGCGTTCCCGGTCGCGACGGCGGTGAGCAACGTCCGCAACAACGGACCCGAGCTCATGAAGGAACTCGACGGCCCGGAGGTCGGCACGCTGTTCTGAGCGCACCCCGGGACGGCCGCGCGCGGCAGGATGGGGGTGTGACCACGAGTGAGATCGTTCCGACCGACGCCGGGGACGCCCGGATCACCTGGTACCCGGGGAAGAAGCCGTGGGCGGTGCTCGCCCTGAGCCACGGGGCCGGCGGCGGGATCGAGGCGCGCGACCTCCAGGCCCTGGCGGGCGCGCTGCCCGCCGGCGGAGTGACCGTCGCGCTCGTCGAGCAGCCGTGGCGGGTCGCCGGGAAGAAGGTGGCCCCGGCGCCGAAGACCCTGGACACCGGCTGGCGCGGGATCTGGCCCGCCCTCGGCCGGCCCGGCCTCCCGGTGATCGCCGGCGGGCGCAGCGCGGGTGCCCGCGTCGCCTGCCGGACCGGGAAGGAGCTCGGCGCCGCGGCCGTCCTCGCGCTGAGCTTCCCGCTGCACCCGCCGGGCAGGCCGGAGAGGTCCCGCGCCGACGAGCTGCTCGGGACGGCCCTGCCCACCCTCGTCGTCCAGGGCGGCAACGACTCCTTCGGGAAGCCCGCCGAATTCCCCGAAGGGCCGTACCGGCTCGTCGAGGTGCCGTACGGCGATCACGGCTTCACCGTGGCCAAGCGCGCCCCCGTGACACCGGAGGGGACCCTCGCCCTCGTCGTCGGCGAGGTCACGTCGTGGATCACGTCACTCCGCCCCTGAGGGCGGGAATGCCGAGCGTGCGACCACGGTTGTGCCCCATGTCGGTGTGAGAGCAAGGAAGAGGGAGTCCGTCGCATGGGTTCGACCATCTGCCCCGAGCGCGCGCAGGCCGCTGACCTCGACTGGACAGTGCTGCCCGCTCCCAAGACCGCCCCTGTTCGGGCGGCGGGCGGAGCGGTTCCTCGTCTATCCTCCGAATCGAGTGGGTCCGCATTCGGATTCGCCGCAGCGCTGGAGGAGGTGGGTCCGGTCACTGGGACCGACACAGGGACCGACGACGGCCCCGAGGAGACGACCGCGGAGCGCAACGCGCGCTTCGAGCGGGACGCCCTCGGCTACCTCGACCAGATGTACTCCGCCGCGCTCCGGATGACGCGTAATCCCGCGGACGCCGAGGACCTGGTGCAGGAGACGTACGCCAAGGCGTACGGCTCGTTCCACCAGTTCCGCGAGGGTACGAACCTGAAGGCCTGGCTGTACCGCATCCTCACCAACACCTTCATCAACTCGTACCGCAAGAAGCAGCGTGAGCCCCAGCGGAGCGCCGCCGAGGAGATCGAGGACTGGCAGCTCGCCCGTGCCGAGTCGCACATGTCGACGGGTCTGCGGTCCGCCGAGTCTCAGGCGCTCGACCACCTGCCGGACTCCGACGTCAAGGAAGCGCTCCAGGCGATCCCCGAGGAATTCCGCATCGCCGTCTATCTCGCGGATGTCGAGGGCTTTGCGTACAAGGAGATCGCGGACATCATGGGTACACCCATCGGTACGGTGATGTCCCGACTGCACCGGGGCCGCCGCCAGTTGCGCGGCATGCTCGAGGACTACGCCCGCGACCGCGGGCTCGTTCCCGCGGGCGCCGGAGAGTCGTCGAACGATCTGAAAGGCTCGGGCTCATGAGCTGCGGAGAGCCGCACGAGACGGATTGCTCAGAGGTCCTGGATCATCTCTACGAGTTCCTCGACCATGAGATGCCCGACAGTGACTGCACGAAGTTCGAGGTGCACTTCGAGGAGTGCTCCCCCTGTCTGGAGAAGTACGGCCTGGAGCAGGCGGTGAAGAAGCTCGTCAAGCGCTGCTGCGGCAGTGACGACGTGCCCACCGATCTGCGGGCCAAGGTGATGGGCCGCATCGACCTGATCCGCTCGGGCCAGGCCGTGCCCGAGCAGGACGTCACGGCGACCGCTCCGGAGTAGCCCCGCACGTCGAGAAGGGCCGCCGCGACGGGATCGCGGCGGCCCTCGCGCATACGTCAGCTTGTATCACCCGATGGTGCGAATCGGCCGCCGCAGCCCCGCACGCCCCGTCCAACTCGCTAGCGTGACAGCCGTGATGGGCGTGATGGCGATTCCCCGGGCGGCACGCGTGTACGTCGGCTGCGCCCTCGTCGGCGCCGCCGGCTGCGCACTGCCCGCCCTGCGCCCCGGCGCGCACACGCCCTGGAGCGCCGTCGCGCTCCTCGCCGCGCTGTACGCCCTGTGCGAGCTCCCCGGCCGTTGCCCGCTCCTCGGGCGGCTGCTCGGCGGCACCACGGCGCCCATGGGCGCCGGCTCCTTCTTCCCCGTCCTGCTCGCCTCCGCGCTGCTCCTGCCGCCCGCGGCCGCCGCGCTCACCGCGCTGCCGGGGGCGCTGGTCGCCCGGGTCGAGCAGCGCCCGGCGGGGGTGCGCCGGGTCTGGCGCACCTCCCAGCTCCTGATCGCCGTCTGGGCCGCCGCGCTCGTCGCCGGGGCCCTGGCCTGCGACGAGGCCATCGGGAAGGGGGCGTACGTCCCCGACTTCCCCTACGCACTGCTCCCCGCCGCGGCCTCCGCGCTCACCTTCTGCCTGGTCCTGACGGCCCTCGACGGCGGGATCCGGATCGCCGCCGAGAGGATCCCGCCGCGCACGGCGTGGCGGGGACAGCTCGGCCGCGCGCTCGCCCCGTACGCCGTGCACGGCCTCGCCGGTCTGATGATGGCGGTGCTCTGGCGCAGCACGTACGGCCCCGTCGCCGCGCTCTTCGTCCTGCTGCCGATGTACATCTCCTGCTGGGTCTTCGCCCAGTACCATCGCGAACGCGCCGCGCACCAGGCGACGATCCGCGCCCTCGTGCAGGCCGTCGACATCAAGGACCGGTACACCCGCGGACACAGCGAGCGGGTCGGCCGGGCGTCGGCGCTGATCGCCCACGAGCTGGGCATGGCGGAGGAGCGCCTGGAGATCCTCCGCTTCGCGGGGATCCTGCACGACGTGGGCAAGCTCGGCGTTCCGACCCGGGTGCTCCGGAAGGACGGGCCGCTGACCCCCGAGGAGCGCCGGACCATCGAACTGCATCCCGAGTACGGACACGAGATGGTCCGCGGCATCGGCTTCCTCGGTGAGGCCCGGGCGGCGATCCTGCACCACCACGAGCGGATGGACGGCAGCGGATACCCGTACGGGCTCAGCGGGAGCCAGATCCCCGAGTTCGCCCGGGTGGTCGCGGTCGCCGACGCCTTCGACGCGATGACCTCGACCCGGTCCTACAGCAGGGCCCGGCCGGTGGCGACGGCGGTCGCGGAGCTGGAGCGGTGCGCCGGCACGCACTTCGACCCCAGGATGGTCGGGGCGCTGGTCCGGGCGCTCGACCGGCACGGCTGGCAGACGGCGGTCACCGCAGACGAAACCGGCATGCCCGGAAACGTTCCGCCCGCGCGCGGCCCGGTCGCGGCTGCGCACACCGTGCGCGCGCCGCGCGCCGCCGCCGGGCCGCCGCCCGCCCCCGACGCGGTCGCCACCCTCGGTGACCGCGCGGCGCTTCCGGCGCGGCGCCCGGGAGCCCGCGTCGCGCCCCATGCGCATGTCCCGCCCGGCGGGCGCGCGTGAGGCGCCCCCGGAGCGTGACCCTCGGGGCGGTCCACGGCGGCGCGCTCGTGCTCACCGCCGCCGGGTTCGGCTTCACGCTCTGGAACGGGGTCAGCGATCCCGGGAACGCCCTCGCGTTCGGGGTCCTCATCGCCGTCGGCGAGCTGGCCCGCTGGGGAGCCCCGCCCGGGGCCGGCGCACCGACCGCGCTCGGCGAGCTCCGGGGGAGGGAGCCCGCGCCGCTCGCCGCCGCCGGAGCCCTCGCCTACGCCCTCCTCGGCGAACAGGCCGGGTACGCGACCACCCACGGCGTCCTCCAGATCGTCGCCGTCGTCGTGGCGGGACGGCTCGCCGGGATCGTCCCGCACCTCGCCCGCGGTGAGGAACCCGACCTCGACCACCAGGCCCGCCGCATCCTCACCGTCGGCTTCGCCGCCCTCTGCTTCCAGCCGCTCTACAACTCCGGCGAGGTCACCGCCCGCCTCGGCAACGGCCCCGCCTACGCCCTCCTCCTCGCCCTGCTCCTCGGCCTCACCGCCCTGTGCGACGCCGTCCTCGCCGCCCTGATGCTCCGCGCCCGCACCGGCTTCCCGTACGGTCCCCTCCTCCACGAGGAGCTCCGCGCCCTGATCGGCATCGGCTCCGCCGTCTGCGCCACCGGCACCGTCATGGCGCTCGGCGTGGCCGCCGCCGGACTCTGGGCCCTGCCCGTCTTCTGCGTGCCGCTGCTCCTCACCCAGGTCTCCTTCCGGCGCTACGAGGCCGTACGCGCCACCAACCGGCAGACCATCGCCTCGCTCGCCCGCGCCACCGAGATCGCCGGCTGCACCCCACCGGGCCACGCCCACCGCGTCGCCGCGCTCAGCGGGGCCGTCGGGCGTGAGCTGGGTCTCACCGGGCCCGAGCTGACCGTCCTGGAGTACGCCGCCCTCATGCACGACATCGGGCAGCTCTCCCTCGTCGACCCCGTCCCCGAAGGCGCCACCGCGCTCCTCCCCGCCGAGGAACAGCGCCGGATCGCCCTCCTCGGCGGCGCGGTCGTCCGCCAGACCGGCGTCCCGGCGGCCGTGGCCGTCGTCGTGGAACGCCAGGCCGACCCGTACCGCGACCAGCCGCTGCCCGCCCGGATCGTCCGTACCGTCAACGCCTACGACGACCTCACCGGCGCCGGTCCAGGGGCCGCCGGGTCGCTCGCCGCCCTCGAACGGCTCCGCCTCTCCACCGCCAGGGACCACCATCCCGAGGTCGTCGAATCCCTTGCGCGGGTCCTCGCGCGAGGCGCCGTGACCGGGGGCGTCACCCCTGTCCCTCCTGGGTAACCCATGGGTAATGAGCGCGCGTCCAACCGGGCATGGTTGGATGCGAACAAGAGGGTGAAGCGACCGGCAGGCGGGAATCGTGAGGATCTTCGGGAAGGTACGGCATCGGCCCTCCGCCTCGTGGCGGCAGGCCACCGACCGCGCGTTCACGCTGATCGGCGACGGCCGGTACGAGGACGCGGGCGCGCTCCTGACGCGCGCGGCGGATCTGGAGCCCTGGCTCTCGGAGTCCTGGTTCAACCTGGCGCTCCTGCACAAGTTCCGCCACGACTGGGAGCAGGCCCGGGCCGCCGGGCTGCGCGCCGTCGCGCTCCTCGACAAGGAGACCGGCGCCCCCGACTGGTGGAACGTCGGCATCGCCGCCACCGCGCTCCAGGACTGGCCGCTGGCCCGCCGCGCCTGGCAGGCCTACGGGCTCAAGGTGCCCGGGGCCTCCGCCGGGACCGGTGAGCCCGCCGGGATGGAGCTGGGAAGCGCCGCCGTGCGGCTCTCGCCGGAGGGCGAGGCCGAGGTCGTGTGGGGCCGCAGGCTGGACCCGGCCCGGATCGAGGTCCTCTCCATCCCACTGCCGTCCTCCGGCCGCCGCTGGGGGGAGGTCGTCCTCCACGACGGCGTGCCCAACGGCGAGCGCACCACCAGCGCCGGCCCCTCGTACCCCGTCTTCGACGAGATCGAGCTCTGGGCGCCCTCGCCCGTCCCCACCTGGGTGGTCCTCCTGGAGGCAGCCACCGAGGCGGACCGGGACGCCCTGGAGCAGCTCGCCGCAGACGCCGGTTTCGCCGCGGAGGACTGGTCCTCCTCGGTCCGGCTGCTCTGCCGCGCCTGCTCCGAGTCGACGATGCCCAGTGCCGAGGGCGAGGGCGAGCACCTCGACCCGCACGACCACAGCGAACCGGGCCACCCCGGCCCGCTCGGCCACCGTTCGCCCGGTGAGCTCTGGGTCCCCGAACGGGAGTGCGGGATCGCCGCGCCCGTGGGTCTGGTCCGCGGCCTGCTCGACGGCTGGGTGGCGGACAGCCCCGACAGCCGTGAGTGGCGGGATCTCGAAGAGGTCTGCTGAACTGCCCGGATCCTGCCCTTAGGCTGTACGGGACCATTGACTGGGGTTCTGAGGAAGGCGTGCGGCGGAATGGCGCAGCAGGAGACTGACGAGCAGATCAACGACGGTTTCGTCGTCGACACGGAGGACTGCGAGGCGCGCGAGCTCGCGTACCGCGAGCGCGGCACGGCGCGCCCGATCACGGTCGTCGGCAACCCGGTGCTCCACCGGGAGTGCAAGGACGTCACGGAGTTCGACGACAAGCTCGCGGCGCTGATCGACGACATGTTCGCCAGCCAGAAGGCCGCCGAGGGCGTGGGCCTGGCCGCGAACCAGATCGGCGTCGACCAGAAGGTCTTCGTCTACGACTGCCCCGACGACGAGGGCGTCCGCCACACCGGCGTCGTCGTCAACCCGGTGCTCCAGGAGCTGCCGGCCGAGCGCCGCATTCTGGACGACTCCAACGAGGGCTGCCTCTCGGTCCCGACCGCGTACGCCTCGCTGGCCCGCCCGGACTTCGCGGAGGTCCACGGTCAGGACGCGCAGGGCAACCCGATCAAGGTCCGGGGCACCGGCTACTTCGCGCGCTGCCTCCAGCACGAGACGGACCACCTGTACGGCTTCCTGTACATCGACAAGCTCTCCAAGCGCGAGCGCAAGGACGCGCTGCGCCAGATGGAAGAGGGCACCCCGCGGTACGAGACGGTCCCGAACGACTGACCTCGGTGTACGGCGAAGGGCCCCGCTCCCCCCGGAGCGGGGCCCTTCGCCGTGCCTGCGGGGCCTGGCGGCGGACCTAGAAGTCCTCGTCCAGGTCGACCGAGCCCTCGACCGCCACCTGGTAGGCGGACGGACGGCGCTCGAAGAAGTTCGTCAGCTCCTGGACGCCCTGGAGCTCCATGAACGCGAACGGGTTCTCGGAGCCGTACACCGGGGCGAAGCCCAGACGCTGGAGGCGCTGGTCGGCGACGCACTGGAGGTACTCGCGCATCGACTCGGTGTTCATGCCCGGCAGCCCGTCACCGCACAGGTCGCGGCCGAACTGCAGCTCCGCCTCGACGGCCTCCTTCAGCATGTCGGTGACCTGCTGCCGGAGCGCGTCGTCGAAGAGCTCCGGCTCCTCCTTGCGGACGGTGTCCACGACCTCGAAGGCGAAGTTCATGTGCATCGTCTCGTCCCGGAACACCCAGTTGGTACCGGTCGCGAGGCCGTGCAGCAGACCGCGGGAGCGGAACCAGTACACGTAGGCGAAGGCGCCGTAGAAGAACAGGCCCTCGATGCAGGCGGCGAAGCAGATCAGGTTCAGCAGGAAACGGCGGCGGTCGGCCTGCGTCTCCAGACGGTCGATCTTCTCGACCGAGTCCATCCACCTGAAGCAGAACTGCGCCTTCTCGCGGATCGAGGGGATGTTCTCCACCGCGTCGAAGGCCGCCGCGCGGTCCTCAGGGTCGGGCAGGTAGGTGTCGAGCAGCGTCAGATAGAACTGGACGTGCACGGCCTCCTCGAACAGCTGGCGCGAGAGGTACAGGCGCGCCTCGGGGGAGTTGATGTGCTTGTACAGCGTCAGCACGAGGTTGTTGGCGACGATCGAGTCACCGGTCGCGAAGAACGCGACCAGACGGCCGATCATGTGCTGCTCGCCCGGCGTCAGCTTGGCGAGGTCGGCGACGTCCGAGTGGAGGTCGACCTCCTCCACCGTCCACGTGTTCTTGATCGCGTCCCGGTAGCGCTCGTAGAAGTCCGGGTAGCGCATCGGACGCAGGGTCAGCTCGAAGCCCGGGTCGAGAAGGTTCTTGTCGGAAGAGCTCATTACTGGCAGGCCTCGCAGGACTCGGGGTTTTCGAGGGAGCAGGCGACGGCCTCTTCGGGGGTCGCCTGGACGGGGATGGGCGCGGAGGCCTGGGCCGCGCGGGCGATCCGGGTCGCCGGGCGGGAGCGCAGGTAGTACGTCGTCTTCAGGCCCTGCTTCCAGGCGTACGCGTACATCGACGACAGCTTGCCGATCGTCGGCGTCTCCAGGAACAGGTTCAGGGACTGCGACTGGTCGAGGAACGGCGTACGGGCCGCCGCCATGTCGATCAGACCGCGCTGCGGGATCTCCCACGCCGTCCGGTACAGCTCGCGCACCTCGGCCGGGACCCAGGTGAAGCCGGCCACCGAGCCGTTGGACTCGCGCAGCGCCTCACGGGTCTGCGCGTCCCACACGCCGAGCCTCTTCAGCTCCTCCACCAGGTACGAGTTGACCTGGAGGAACTCGCCCGAGAGCGTCTCGCGCTTGAACAGGTTGGAGACCTGCGGCTCGATGCACTCGTACACGCCCGCGATCGAGGCGATCGTCGCCGTCGGCGCGATGGCGAGCAGCAGGCTGTTGCGCATGCCGACCGCGGCGATCCGCTCGCGCAGCGCCGCCCAGCGCTCGGGCCAGTTGAGCTCCACGTCGTAGTGGTCGGGGTGCAGGACACCGCGGGCCGCGCGGGTCTTGTCCCAGGCCGGCAGCGGCCCGTTCCGCTCGGCGAGGTCGGCGGACGCCTCGTACGCGGCGAGCATGATCCGCTCGGCGATACGGGTCGACAGCGCGCGAGCCTCGGCGGAGTCGAAGGGCAGCTTGAGCTGGAAGAAGACGTCCTGGAGGCCCATCGCGCCCAGGCCGACCGGGCGCCAGCGGGCGTTGGAGCGGCCCGCCTGCTCGGTCGGGTAGAAGTTGATGTCGACGACCCGGTCGAGGAAGGTGACGGCCGTACGGACGGTCGCGTCGAGCCGCTCCCAGTCGATGTCCGAACCGACCACGAACGCACCGAGGTTGACCGAGCCCAGGTTGCAGACGGCCGTCTCGCCGTCGTCCGTGACCTCCAGGATCTCCGTGCAGAGATTGGAGGAGTGGACGGTGTGGCCCGGCTCGGCGGTCTGGTTGGCCGTACGGTTCGAGGCGTCCTTGAACGTCATCCAGCCGTTGCCGGTCTGGGCCAGGGTCCGCATCATCCGGCCGTACAGGTCACGGGCCGGCATGGTCTTGCGGGCCAGGCCCTTCGCCTCGGCGGCGCGGTACGCCGCGTCGAACTCCTCGCCCCACAGGTCCACCAGCTCGGGCACGTCCGCCGGGGAGAAGAGCGACCAGTCGGCGTCCGCGTTGACCCGGCGCATGAACTCGTCCGGGATCCAGTGCGCCAGGTTCAGGTTGTGCGTACGCCGGGCGTCCTCACCGGTGTTGTCACGGAGCTCCAGGAACTCCTCGATGTCCGCGTGCCAGGTCTCCAGGTAGACCGCGGCCGCGCCCTTGCGCCGTCCGCCCTGGTTCACGGCCGCCACCGAGGCGTCCAGCGTCTTCAGGAACGGCACGATGCCGTTGGAGTGCCCGTTGGTGCCGCGGATCAGCGAACCGCGGGCGCGGATGCGGGAGTACGACAGGCCGATGCCGCCCGCGTGCTTCGAGAGCCGCGCGACCTGGTGGTACCGGTCGTAGATGGAGTCCAGCTCGTCCAGCGGGGAGTCGAGGAGGTAGCAGGACGACATCTGCGGGTGGCGGGTGCCGGAGTTGAAGAGCGTGGGGGAGGAGGGCAGGTAGTCGAGCCGGCTCATCAGCCCGTACAGCGCGGCGACCTCGTCGAGCGCGCGGGTGGAGTCGTCCTCGGCGAGGCCGCAGGCGACGCGCAGCATGAAGTGCTGCGGGGTCTCGATCACCTGGCGGGTGATCGGGTGACGGAGCAGATAGCGCGAGTAGAGGGTCCGCAGACCGAAGTAGCCGAAGCGGTCGTCCGCGTCCGCGTCGATGAGCGCGTCGAGCCGCTCGGAGTGCCGCCGGACGAACTCGGCCGTACGGTCGGCGATCAGGCCCTCGCGGTGACCGACGGTGACGGACGCCGAGAAGGTGACCGAGCCCTGCGAGGCCGCCTCGTCGGCGATCGTGATCGTGAGCAGCCGGGCGGCGAGCCGCGAGTACGCCGGGTCCTCGGCGATCAGACCCGCCGCCGCCTCCGTGGCCAGCTCGCGCAGCTCCGCCTCGTCCGAACCGGCGTTGCGGCCGCGCAGCGCGGCGGCGGCGACCTTGCCGGGGTCGGTGTCGGTGAGGTCGGCGGTGAGGTCGGTCAGGGTCCGCAGAAGCACGGTCCCGGGTCCGTCGCTCTCGTTGCCGTCGCTCTCGATCGCTGCGGCCGGATCGGCGGGCGCGATGGTCACGTGGGGCTCTCCCTCGCTCGGCTCGGGGCCGGCGGAGGGAGGCGGGCGGCGGCCGCACCCGTGGACAGGGGAGGGCCGCGCCACGGCCCACTCCGCGAGGCCCGGACGTCTGTGGCACCCGGAACGGAAGGACCGGGCGCGCCGTCCGCAGGTCTTCGGACTCGGTCCGCGTGCGCAAGCATGCAGAAACCACACCGTTGCGGGACAGTTCCGGATTTCCACCGGATTCCCCTGTGAGGACAGCGAGCATGAGCATACATGTGGGGGGCGCTCCTCGAAGCACCCCCCACATGTTGTGTCGTTGGGGAGTCAGAGCTCCAGGGCATAGGTGAGCAGGGGGTCCATGTCGGGCACGGGTGTCCAGTCCCGGCCGGGCGTGCGGACGAAGCCCATCCGCTCGTATATCCGGTGCGCCGAGGCCATCCGGGGCTGCGTCGAGAGCACCACGCGACGG
Organism: Streptomyces sp. NPDC013457; assembly: GCF_043089925.1. NCBI lineage: Bacteria > Bacillati > Actinomycetota > Actinomycetes > Kitasatosporales > Streptomycetaceae > Streptomyces > Streptomyces sp. NPDC013457. The sequence continues at coordinate 547,924 of NZ_JBICBL010000004.1, read as the reverse complement.
CATCCCCCGGTCTCCCGCGCCCGCTCCACACACGCCCGTACGAGCGCCTCGCCGACGCCCCGGCCCCGCGCCTCCTTCGCCACGGCGAGCATCCGGAACTCGGCCTCGCCCTCACCCGCGATGTCGGCCCACTCCTCGCCGCCCCGGGCGAAGGTCACCCCGCCGAGCACGGTGCCCGAGCGGTCCACCGCCACCAGCACCTCCGCCTCCGCGACCCGCCGGGGCACGTCCCGCAGCAGGTGGAGGTAGTCGTCCTCCTCGCCGAAGTCGAGGTGTCCGTCGTCGAGGTAGGCGCGCGCGGTGATGTCGCCGAGGGCCTCGTGCTCCTCGGGCCGTACCGCCCTGATGGTGAAGTCCATGGAGGGCAGTCTGCCTCGGGGGTACGGCGAAGGGCCCGGGGATTTCCTCGCGGAGACCCCGGGCCCTTCGCCGTACCGGAACGGTCAGTGACCGGCGCCGACCTTGGGCAGCGGCTTCACGCCCGCGTCGCCCGCGTCCGCCGTGTAGTCCGACGGAGAGGTCTCGTCGACGCCCTCGGGCGCCTTCACGGCCTTCAGGACGAAGGTCAGGACGACGGTGACGATCACGTTGATCACGAAGGCGGTGAGACCGATGTAGCCGATCTCGCCGATGCCCGGAATCTCGGCGGACGAGCCGCCGAAGTGCTTCTGGGTCGGGCTCGCCACGCCGTACGCCGCCGCCGTGCCGTAGACCATGCCGACGGCCCAGCCGGCGAGCAGTGCCCAGCGGTGGAACCAGCGGGTGAACAGACCGCCGACCAGCGCGGGGAGGGTCTGCAGGATCCAGATGCCGCCGAGCAGCTGGAAGTTGATCGCGACCGTCTTGTCCATGGTGAGGACGAAGGCGAGCGCGCCGACCTTGACGAGCAGCGACACCAGCTTGGAGACCTTGGTCTCCTGCTCGGGCGTGGCGTCCGGCTTCAGGAAGTCCTTGTAGATGTTGCGGGTGAAGAGGTTGGCGGCGGCGATCGACATGATCGCGGCCGGCACCAGCGCGCCGATGCCGATGGCGGCGAAGGCGACGCCCGCGAACCAGTCCGGGAACATGTTCTCGAAGAGCTGCGGGATCGCGAGCTGGCCGTTGGAGACCTTGACCCCGGCGGCGATCGCCATGAAGCCGAGCAGGGCCAGCAGGCCCAGCATCAGCGAGTAGAGCGGCAGGATCGTGGTGTTGCGGCGGATCACGTCACGGCTGCGCGAGGAGAGCGTCGCCGTGATCGAGTGCGGGTACATGAAGAGCGCGAGCGCCGAGCCGAGCGCCAGCGTCGCGTAGCCCCACTGGCCCATCTCGCCGGGCACCAGCGCACCGCGCGGCTTGTCGGTCGCCGGGTTGATCGTCGCGTACGCCTCGCCGGCCTTGGCGAAGATCTCGTCGAAGCCGCCGAGCTTGATCGGGATGTAGATGATCGCCACCGCGATGACGATGTAGATCAGGGTGTCCTTGACGAAGGCGATGAGCGCCGGGGCGCGCAGACCCGAGGAGTACGTGTACGCCGCGAGGACGCCGAAGGCGATGAGCAGCGGCAGGTCCTTGACGAACCAGTGCGTGGTCTCGCCGCCGCCCACGCCCATCACGTCCAGGACGGCCTGGATGCCGACGAGCTGGAGCGCGATGTACGGCATGGTCGCGAGGATGCCGGTGACGGCGACCGCGAGCGAGAGGCCCTTGGAGCCGAAGCGGCCGCGGACGAAGTCCGAGGTCGTCACGTACCCGTGCTTGTGCGACACCGACCAGAGGCGCGGCAGGAAGGTGAAGATCAGCGGGTAGACCAGGATCGTGTACGGCACGGCGAAGAAGCCGGCCGCGCCCGCCGCGTAGATCGCCGCGGGGACGGCGACGAAGGTGTACGCGGTGTAGAGGTCGCCGCCGAGGAGGAACCAGGTCACCCAGGTGCCGAACGAGCGGCCGCCGAGGCCCCATTCGTCGAGGCTGTTCTCGTTCTCGGCTCTGCGCCAGCGCGAGGCCAGGAATCCCATGACCGTGACGGCCAGGAAGAAGAAGATGAAGACGGCGAGTGCGACGCCGTTCACGCCGTCCTTCACTGCGACGCACCTTCCTTACGGGCGCGCTGGTCACGCTGCCACAGCTTGTAGGCGACCATGGTGAGCGCGGTCGAGATCAGCACCCAGGCCATCTGGTACCAGTAGAAGAACGGGATGCCGGCGAAGGTCGGCTCGACCTTCGCGTACGAGCTCACCCAGAGCATCGCCACGAACGGCGCGATCAGACAGAGCGCGACCACCACGCGGATGGGTGTGACGACCGGTTGTTTCCCTTGTGTCACTTCGGACATACGGCGACTCCGTCCCCTCGCTGAACACCATGGATCGCATGGATCATGCGTAATGCGCGTGAAATCTAGGGGACTGTTTCGCTCCATGGAACCCCCGTCCGAATAGCGGACGGGTGTCGATCTGTGCGGCCCGGCGGACACGACGATGCCCCGACACTCCTCACGGATGTGCCGGGGCATCGGTTCACGCCGAAGTGGCGCGTTCCGCTCAGCCGTTGGGGCGCTGGAGCCGGGCCACGAACTTGTACCGGTCGCCTCGGTAGACCGAGCGCACCCACTCGACCGGCTCGCCCTGGGCGTCCAGCGAGTGGCGGGAGAGCATCAGCATCGGCAGGCCCACGTCCGTGCCGAGCAGGCCGGCCTCGCGCGGGGTCGCCAGCGAGGTCTCGATGGTCTCCTCGGCCTCGGCGAGGTGCACGTCGTACACCTCGGCCAGCGCGGTGTAGAGCGAGGTGTACTTCACCAGGGAACGGCGCAGCGCCGGGAAGCGCTTGGCCGAGAGGTGCGTGGTCTCGATGGCCATCGGCTCACCGCTCGCGAGCCGCAGCCGCTCGATCCGCAGCACGCGTCCGCCGGGCGAGATGTCGAGCAGTCCGGCGAGGGTGTCGTCGGCCGTCACGTACCCGATGTCGAGCAGCTGCGAGGTGGGCTCGAGCCCCTGCGCCCGCATGTCCTCGGTGTACGAGGTGAGCTGGAGCGCCTGCGAGACCTTGGGCTTGGCGACGAACGTGCCCTTGCCCTGGATCCTTTCCAGGCGGCCCTCGACGACCAGCTCCTGCAGGGCCTGGCGCACGGTGGTGCGCGAGGTGTCGAACTCGGCGGCGAGGGTGCGCTCCGGCGGGACGGGCGTGCCGGGCGGCAGCGTCTCCGTCATGTCGAGCAAATGCCGCTTCAGTCGGTAGTACTTGGGCACGCGGGCGGTGCGGGTGCCGACCCCGCCCTCTTTCTCCGTGCCGCCCGCGTCCGTGGCCATGGCCTGCCTTCCCGACTCCTGTGCTGCTGCCGTCACCGGCTCCTCCGTCTGTCGCGGCTCACATGGTGGCACGGACCGGTCACGGGTCGTCGCCCTCCCTCAGGTGTCGGTCCGATAACGGACCCGACTGCCCTTCTTATACACCCTTGACACCCCTAAAGGTCTAGGCCAAGCTCCGGGTACTGGTCTAAACCATTAAAGACCAGGTCCCAGCCCCACGAGCACTACTCGACGTATGTCTTCGCGCGGTGGGGGGGTTGCAGGCATCCCTGAGGAGGGTGGCGTGAAGCGCAAGCTCATCGCGGCGATCGGCGTCGCGGGCATCATGGTCAGCATCGCGGCGTGTGGCGGTACTGACAAGAGCGGGGACAACGCCGGCGGCGACGCCAAGGAGCTGACCGTCTGGCTGACGGTCGACGCCCAGAACAACTGGCCGGAGCTGGTCAAGGCCGCCGACGACGCGGTGACCAAGAAGCACCCGGGCATCAAGATCAAGCACGAGTACTACGGCTGGCCGGACAAGAACACCAAGCTCGACGCGGTGCTCGCCACGGACAAGGCCCCGGACGTTGTCGAGATGGGCAACTCCGAGATGATCAGCTACATGGCCAAGGGCGCCTTCGCCGAGGTCGACGCCTCGAAGTTCGAGAACTCGGACCAGTGGCTCGACGCCCTCAAGGAGTCGGTCACCTACAACGGCAAGACCTACGGCGTCCCCTACTACGCCGGTGGCCGCGTGGGCACCTGGCGCAAGGACATCGCCGCCGAGGTCGGCGTGAAGGCCACCCCGAAGACCTGGGCCGAGCTGACCTCCGCGCTCGACGCCATCCAGAAGAAGAAGGGCGCCAAGTTCAGCGCCTGGTACCAGCCGGCACCGGACTGGTACGGCGCGATGGCCTTCGTCTACGGCGCCGGCGGCTCCATCGCCAAGCAGGACGGCGAGACCTGGAAGGCGAACCTGTCCTCGCCCGAGTCCCTCAAGGGCCTCAACGAGTACAAGGGCATCCTCGACAAGTACATGCACGGCGACAAGACCAAGGACGAGTCCGACCGTCCCGTCGTCTTCGGCCAGGGCAACGCCGCGACGATGTTCGCCGCCGGCTGGGAGGGCGCCACCTCCGCCACCCCGGAGAACGACAAGGTCGGCGGTCTGGCCGACAAGGTCGAGAACTTCGTGATGCCCGGCCCGTCCGGCAAGGCCCTCCCGGTCTTCCTCGGCGGCTCGGACCTCGCCATCCCGGTCAAGTCCAAGGCGCAGGGCGTCGCGGCCGAGTGGATCGCCGCCTTCACCGGCGCCGAGGGCCAGAAGGGCCTCGCCGCCAAGGGCAACCTGCCGAACAACAAGAAGGACCTCGCCCCGCTGAAGGCCGACCCGGCCACCACGGTCCCGGCCACCGCCGCCGAGTCCAGCTGGTTCGTGCCGACCGCCCCCGGCTGGGGTCAGGTCGAGAAGGCCCAGATCCTCAAGACGATGCTGATCGAGATCGCCAACGGCAAGAAGTCGGTCGACGCCGCCGCCAAGGACGCGGACGCCGCGATCGACAAGGTCATCAACACCAAGTGACCTATGGGCAGGGCCCCGTCACCGTGACGGGGCCCTGCTTCCCGTACCACGAGAGGGATCGCTGAGGAGCACGGGATGAGTGCCGCAGACACAACCACCGCGAAGGTGCCGCCGGCGCGGCAATCGCCACCATCCGGCCCCGCAGCCGGTGCCCCGAAGACGGGGAAGAAGCCGAGCCTGGGCGGGGGTGGCATCCCCTGGCTGTTGCTCGCGCCCTGCCTCCTGATCCTGCTCCTGGTGCTCGGCTATCCGCTCGTGCGCCTGGTGACCCTCTCGTTCCAGTACTTCGGGCAGCCCCAGCTCTGGGGCTTCCAGGAGGCGGAGTGGGCGGGCTTCGAGAACTTCACCAAGATCCTCGGTGACGGCGAGTTCTGGGCCGTCGTCCTGCGCACCGTGATCTTCGCGGGCGGCGCCGTCGTCCTCACGATGGTCCTCGGCATGCTGATCGCGCTGCTGCTGCAGCGCGTCTCCGGCTGGGTCAAGGCGCTCATCAACATCGCGCTCGTGGCGAGCTGGGGCATGCCCATCATCGTCGCCACCGCCATCTTCAAGTGGCTCTTCGACACCGACTACGGCGTCCTCAACTGGCTGCTCAGCAAGGTGCCGGGCGTCGACATGATCGGCCACAACTGGTTCGCCAGCGGCCCCCAGGGCCTGGCCGTCATCATGCTGCTGGTCGTCTGGGGCGCCGTGCCCTTCGTCGTCATCACGCTCAGCGCCGGCCTGACCCAGGTCCCCAAGGAGCTGGAGGAGGCCGCCCGCCTCGACGGCGCCGGAGCCTGGGGCGTCTTCCGCTTCGTCACCCTGCCCATCCTCAAGCCGATCATCGTCATGCTGACGACGCTCTCGGTGATCTGGGACATGGGCGTCTTCCCGCAGGTCTACGTCATGCGCAACGGCCACCCCGAGGCCGAGTTCCAGCTGCTCACCACGTACTCGTTCGACAGGGCGTTCGTCGTCAACGACTACGGCATGGGCTCCGCGATCGCGCTCGTCACCGTCGTGCTGCTGCTCGGCGTGGTCGCCGTCTACATGCGTCAGATGCTGAAGATCGGAGAGGTGGAGTGAGCACGGACACCGCGGCCCCCGCCGTCACCCGCCCCGCCGTCGCCCGCCGCCGCAAGTCGAAGCTCGGCTGGAACCTGATCGGGCTCCTCGTCTTCGTGACGATCGGCTTCCCGGTCTACTGGATGGTCAACACGGCCTTCAAGCCGGCCAAGGACGCCATCGACCCCAACCCGCACTTCTTCCCCTCCACCTTCACGTTGGAGAACTTCAAGCGCGCGCTGGAGATCGCCGACTTCTGGGGCCCGGTCACCCGCAGCCTCATCGTCTCGTCCGTGGTCGTCGTCATCGGCATCATCGTCGGCATGCTGGCGGCGCTCGCCATCTCGCGCTTCGCCTTCCGCGGGCGCAAGATCGTCATCGTCGGCATCCTCGCCGTCCAGATGGTCCCGCTCGTGGCGATGATCATCCCGGTCTTCCTGATGCTCAACGACCTGGGCCAGTACGACAAGATCAGCGGCCTGATCATCACGTACCTGACCTTCATCCTCCCCTTCACGGTGTGGACGCTGCGCGGCTTCATCGTCAACATCCCCAAGGAGCTGGAGGAGGCCGCCCAGGTCGACGGCTGCACCCGCACCGGCGCGTTCGTCCGGGTCGTCTTCCCGCTGCTCGCCCCCGGCATGGTCGCCACCTCCGTCTACGGCTTCATCCAGGCGTGGAACGAGTACCTCTACGCGCTGATGCTGATGAGCCAGCAGAACCAGACGGCCACCGTCTGGCTCGGCAACTTCATCACGAAGAACGGCACCGAGTACGCCCCGATGATGGCGGGCTCCACCATGATGGCCGTCCCCATCGTGATCCTCTTCCTGCTCGTCCAGCGCAAGATGGCCGCGGGCCTGACGGCCGGCGCGGTGAAGGGATGACACCGCCCATGAGCACACTCGCCACCGCCTCGGACACCCTGACCCGTGACGCGCTCACGGTCCTCCAGCCAGGGTTCCTCGGCACCACCGCGCCCGACTGGCTGCTCCGCAGGATCGGCGAAGGGCTCTCCTCGGTCGGACTGTTCGGCCGGAACATCGCCTCCCCCGAGCAGCTCGCCGCGCTCACCGCGCGGCTGCGGGCCGAGCGCGACGACGTCCTGGTCGCCATCGACGAGGAGGGCGGGGACGTCACCCGCCTGGAGGTCCGGCACGGCTCCTCCTTCCCCGGCAACTACGCGCTCGGCGCGGTCGACGACGTCGACCTCACCCGCGCCGTCGCCGAGGAGCTCGGCCGCCGGCTCGCCGCCTGCGGGGTCGACCTCAACTGGGCCCCGTCGGCCGACGTGAACTCCAACGCCGACAACCCCGTCATCGGCGTCCGGTCCTTCGGCGCCGGCCCCGATCTGGTCGCCCGGCACACCGTGGCGTACGTCGAGGGCCTCCAGGCCGTCGGCGTCGCCGCGTGCACCAAGCACTTCCCCGGGCACGGCGACACGAACGTGGACTCGCACCACGCGCTGCCCCGGATCGATGTGGACCTCGCCACACTGCACGCCCGTGAGCTGGTACCTTTCCGCGCTGCGATCGCCGCGGGTACCAAAGCAGTCATGAGCGCGCATATCCTTCTCTCCGCGCTCGACCCTGACCGCCCGGCGACCCTGAGCCCGCAGATCCTCACCGGTCTGCTGCGCCAGGAGCTCGGCTTCGAGGGGCTGATCGTCACCGATGGCATGGAGATGCAGGCCATCGCGTCGACGTACGGCATCGAGCGTGGATCCGTCCTCGCGATCGCCGCGGGCGCCGACGCCATCTGCGTCGGCGGCGGGCTGGCCGACGAGGACACCGTACTGCGGCTGCGTGACGCGCTGGTCGCAGCGGTACGGACCGGTGAACTGCCCGAGGAGCGGCTGGCGGACGCCGCGGCGCGGGTACGCGCCCTGGCGTCCTGGACCCAGGCGCACCGGGCCAGGGGGGCTGTTCCGGGGCCGGGCGCGGCAGTGCAGGAGGGGACCGCGCCCGGCACCGAGATCGGACTCGTCGCGGCACGCCGGGCCCTGACGGTCACGACGGGAGAGCGGCCCTGCGCGCCGGTCACGGACGCCCCCTATGTCGCCGCCTTCACCCCGGTCGCCAACTTCGCCGTGGGCGACGAGACGCCCTGGGGCGTCGCCGCGGAGCTGGAGCGGCTGCTGCCCGGCACCGAGACCGGCGCCTACGACGAGCCGTCGGTGGACGCCGTGCTCGCCGCCGCCGGGGAGCGCCGGATCGTCGCGGTCGTACGGGACGCCCACCGGCATCCGTGGATGACCGAGGCCCTCGACGCCCTGCTGGCGGCCCGCCCGGACACCGTCGTGGTGGAGATGGGCCTGAACCAGGCCGAGCCCCGGGGAGCACTGCACATCGCCACGCACGGCGCGGCCCGGGTCTGCGGCCGCGCGGCTGCGGAGGCCATCGCGGGGATCTGAGACCGGCCCCCCCGTCCGGGGGCGTACGCGAAGGGGCCCGGCACCTGGTTTTCAGGTGCCGGGCCCCTTCACGCACGGACTCCGTACGGACCGCGCGAGGGCCGTACGGACGCTTCAGATGCCCTGCCAGGTGGGCTTGTTGGCGAAGGTGTGACGGAAGTAGTCCGCGAGCTTCAGCTTGGACGCGGCGGCCTCGTCCACGACGACCGTGGCGTGCGGGTGGAGCTGCAGCGCCGACGCCGGCACGAGTGCGGCGACCGGGCCCTCGACGGTCTGGGCCACCGCGTCGGCCTTGCCCTCGCCGGTGGCCAGGAGGACCAGATGACGGGCCTCCAGGATGGTGCCGATGCCCTGGGTGATGACGTGGTGCGGCACCTGCTCGATGTCGTTCTCGAAGAAGCGCGCGTTGTCGACGCGGGTCTGCTCGGTGAGCGTCTTGATCCGGGTCCGCGAGGCGAGCGACGAGCAGGGCTCGTTGAAGCCGATGTGGCCGTCGGTCCCGATGCCGAGGATCTGCAGGTCGACCCCGCCGGCGTCGCGCAGGGCCTGGTCGTAGGCCTCGCAGGCCGCCTGGACGTCCTCGGCGGAGCCGTCGGGGCCCATGAAGGCGTCCTCGGAGAGCCCGAGCGGCTCGACGACCTGGCGCAGCACGGTGGAGCGGTACGACTCCGGGTGCCCGGTGGGCAGTCCGACGTACTCGTCCAGCTGGGCGATCCGGGCGCGGGAGGCGTCCACGGAACCGGCCTTGACCTGGGCGATCAGGGCCTCGTAGATGGGCAGCGGAGTCGAGCCGGTGGCAACGCCGAGCAGCGCGTCGGGCTTGCGGCGCAGGAGGCCGGCGATGCCGTCCGCGATGAGCTCTCCGCCTGCCGTGGCGTCCGGGACGATGACAACTTCCACGCTGTGCCTGCCGATCTGGTGAGGGGCTGGTGAGGGGCCTGGTGGTATAGACCAATCAAAGCTCAATCTAGCAGAGCGGGGGCCGTCCGCTCAGGCCCTTCCGACTCGTGGACGGGAGTGCGGGCGGGAGTGCGGGCGCCCGTTTCGGCGCCCTTCTCGGCGCTCTCCCCCCGGCCCGTCTCCATCGTCGAACGGCCCGCCCCGCGCAGCCACCGGAGCCCTGTCTCTCGGAAAGGCGGGGCGGGGGTGGGCGGGCTCGCCCGGTGTTCCTGGAGGGGGCGGGGGAGGCGTCACCGGCCCGGAAAACACCCGCGGGCTACGGCGCCCGACGGGACCCTCAACCCGTCCGGCACCGCAGCCCGGAGTTGCCCGGCCGAGGATGTGCGGTCCCACGGCCGTTATCGGGAGGTCCCGGCGCAGTCAGGGCAGAGAGCGCCGATCCTCTCGTCCGCCCTCCTGTGCGGGGAGGGCGGAGGTATTCACAAGAACACTGCTCCGCCATTGTGGACTAGACCATTCTCGTCTGTCCATCCATCGGCAAGGCTGCGTTCCCGGTCCATCCTCCAACACGAAGCCCGTGAGATCCAGGTTCATCGCCCCCCGATTCCGCGGGTACGCTCGCTCATGTGCCCTCCATGAACGACCTCGTCCGCCAGCACACCGCTCTGAGTGAGTCCGACCTCGAGTGGCTCCACCTGCTGGTCTCGGAGTGGCAGCTGCTCTCCGACCTCTCCTTCGCCGACCTCGTCCTCTGGGTCCCCACCCTGGACGGCACGCGCTACGTCTCCGTGGCGCAGATGCGGCCCAACACCGGGCCGACCTCCTACCAGGACGACATGGTGGGCCATCTGGTTCCACGCGGCCGCCGCCCCCTCCTCGACGCCGCCCTCGACGAGGGCCGGATCGTGCGCGAGGGCGACCCGGAGTGGCGCGAGGAGGTCCCCGTACGGGTCGAGTCCATCCCCGTACGCCGCGAGGGCCGTGTCCTCGGCGTCATCGCCCGGAACACCAACCTGCTCACCGTGCGGACCCCCTCCCGCCTGGAGCTCACCTACCTCCAGTCCGCCTCCGACCTGGCCCAGATGATCGCCGCCGGGACCTTCCCCTTCCCCGGCGAGGCGGTCGACATGGACGCCTCGCCGCGGGCCGGCGACGGACTGATCAGGCTCGACGCCGACGGCATCGTCCAGTACGCCTCGCCCAACGCCCTCTCCGCGTACCACCGGCTCGGCCTCGCCGCCGACCTCGTCGGCCAGCACCTCGGCCAGATCACCGCCGAACTCGCCCCCGCCCGCGGCCCCGTCGACGAGGCCCTGGTCAAGCTCGCCTCCGGCTACGCGCCGCGCGAGGCCGAGGTCGAGGGCAACGGCGGTGTGATCCAGCTCCGGGCGATCCCGCTCAAGCCCAAGGGCACCCGCATCGGTTCGCTCGTCCTCCTCCGCGACGTCACCGAACTGCGCCGCCGCGAGCGTGAGTTGATCACCAAGGACGCCACCATCCGGGAGATCCACCACCGGGTGAAGAACAACCTCCAGACCGTCGCCGCGCTGCTCCGGCTCCAGGCGCGCCGGATGGACTCGGACCGGGGACGCGAGGCCCTCAACGAGGCCGTGCGCAGGGTCGGTTCGATCGCCATCGTCCACGAGACGCTGTCCCAGAACCTGGACGAGCGGGTGGAGTTCGACGAGATCGCCGACCGTGTGATCGCGATGGTGGCGGAGATCTCACCGGGCAAGGTGACCTGCCGGCGCAACGGCCGCTTCGGCATCCTCGACGCCGAGGTGGCCACCCCGCTCTCGATGGTCCTCACCGAGATCCTGCAGAACGCCCTGGAGCACGCCTTCGCGCAGGGGGAGACCGGCACCGTCGAGGTCACGGCCGTCCGCGGCGAGCCCCGCGCCGACGCCCGTCTGCTGATCACGGTCAAGGACGACGGCCGCGGTCTGCCCGAGGGCTTCGACCCCCAGCGCGCCGGCAACCTCGGTCTGCAGATCGTACGGACCCTGGTGGAAGGGGAGTTGGGCGGCACGTTCGACATGCAGCCGGGTGCGGAGCGCGGCACCAGGGTCGTGCTCGACATCCCCGTACGTTCCCAGAAGTAGCCGCGCGAGCGTGCGCACAGCAGCGAGCCCCGGACCGAAGGAGTCGGTCCGGGGCTCGAATGCTGTGGGTTACTGCTGCGCGCTGCGGCTCGGGAGCGGTGATTGCGTACGCGATGTACGCGCCGCCTGCCTCAGGCTATTCAGGGTGTTCAGGCGCTCGCGTTGCGCGCCCGGTTGCGAGCGGCACGGCGCTTCATCGCGCGGCGCTCGTCCTCGCTGAGGCCACCCCAGACGCCGGAGTCCTGGCCGGACTCGAGCGCCCACTGCAGGCACTGCTCCATGACGGGGCAGCGGCGGCAGACGGCCTTGGCTTCCTCGATCTGCAGCAGCGCAGGACCGGTGTTGCCGATGGGGAAGAACAGCTCGGGGTCTTCCTCACGACAAACGGCGTTGTGACGCCAGTCCATGGCTGCTACCTCTCTGAGTGTTACAAGCTGGTTGCTTGTGAATGTGAACGCTTTCACGAATCCCCCCGTAAGTGAAGGGCCGACTGCCAGATGAACTGGTGTGGTCCTTGGACTGAGGAGGGGTTCTGGCTCTCAGTGGAGGCCGGTGTTGCGGGCCGTCCCGATCGCCAAGAAGAGACTCGCAAACCTCGGCAGCGGATACAACCCCTTCCGGAAAGTTTTTTTTGATTCCTCGGTGTCGACTAGGTCACAGCCGTACTTCTAAGGGGTGGATGGCAGTCTAAACGTTCGAGTGAAAGGACTTTGGGCCCTTCCACTCACACAATCACACGCAGTGCACGGCGAACGCCTGTGAACGCCACGCTGGTACGCAGTCCGAGGTGGTCTCCGTCCATCTGGAGAGGCAGCGGAACCTTCGAATGCAAGGTGAAGTCGGTGAGGTCGTGAAGAGTCAGGGCGTGCTTGCCGTGCGGACCGCGCTCGGGGCTGGAAGTGAGCAGCTGAGTGGCGTACCGGGCCACCGCGGGAGTCGAGAGCCGGCTCAGTCCGAGCACGTCGAGGGCCGTCTCGAACGAGGCCTCCGGAGACGCGTACACCGGACGATTGCCCAGGTAGGTCCAGGGGGACGTGTTGCAGATTATGGAGAGGACCAGGTCCTCGACCGGCTCCTCGCCGGGGCGGGACAGGGTGATCGTTCCGTGCCGGCGGTTCGGCTCCTCCAGGAACTGGCGGAACACCTGACGGAGGTAGAGCGCGTGCGTGGATCTCTTGCCGCGTTCCCGTTGCTGTTCGACTCGCCCGATGACACTGGCGTCGAATCCGAATCCGGCGCAGAACGTGAACCAGCGGGACGGGACCCCTTCGTCCTCCGTCCCCGGCGCCCCGGAGGCGAGCCCGAGGCTCACTGTGCGTGCACGGCGCTCACGGAGCGCGTCGAGCAGCGCGCCCGTCGCCTCGACGGCGTCGTTGGGCAGTCCGAGCGCGCGGGCGAAGACGTTGGTCGAGCCGCCGGGGACGATCGCCAGACCCGGCAGCCGGTCCGGATCCGGACCGTCGTGGAGCAGTCCGTTGACGACCTCGTTCACCGTCCCGTCGCCCCCCAGGGCCACGACCAGCTCGATGTCCTCGGACTCGGCGGCCCGCCGGCCGAGGTCGCGGGCGTGCCCCCGGTACTCGGTGGTGACGGCCTCCAGCTTCATCTCGCTCGCGAGGGCGTGGATGAGGACGTCACGCGTGCGGGCACTGGTGGTGGTGGCTGCCGGATTGACCACAAGAAGTGCGCGCATGGCCGCCAGCGTACCTACCCGGCGGTACCGATCCCAGTCGTGGCCATCAGGCGGACGCCCCCGCTGGACGGCCCCTGACCCGCGGAGCGCCGGCCCGGCCCCGCTACCCTGCCTGGTATGAGCAGTACGGAGCAGACCCCCCGACCCGTCCGGCTGACCGCGGCCGCGGCGGTGGCCGGAATCGAAGCCCTCGCCCTGATGGCCGGGGGCGTGTACGTGCTCGTGACGGCGTTCACCGGCGACCCGGACGGGCTGACGCAGGCCCTGATGGGTGGCGTGACGCTGATCGCGCTCGGACTGATCCCGGGGGCCGCGGCGCGCGGACTGCTGCTGCGGCGGAGCTGGAGCCGCGGGCCGGCGATCATCACCCAGATCCTGGCGCTGCCGGTCGCCTGGCAGCTCCTCCAGGCGAACAGCGCCATGATCCCGGCCGGCATCGCTCTCGCCGCTCTCGCCGTGGGCGGCCTGGTCCTCCTCGTGAACCCCGCGACGACCGAGGCACTGGGCATCGGCCGTCGCGGCGAGGCGTGACGGCGGGCGAGGCGTGACGGCAGGGGAGGCGTGACGGCGGCCCTCTTCGACCGCCGCTCGGCGTTGCTCGGCTGCTCGCCCTTCCTCGGCCGCTCGCTCTTCGTCGGCCGCTCGCCCTTCCTCGGCTACTCCTCGACGAGCAGCTTCTCCCGGAGCTGGGCCAGCGTGCGGGCCAGCAGCCGGGAGACGTGCATCTGCGAGATGCCGACCTCCTGCGCGATCTGCGACTGGGTCATGTTGCCGAAGAACCGCAGCAGCAGGATCCGCTTCTCCCGCGGCGGCAGGTCCTCCAGGAGAGGCTTGAGCGACTCCCGGTACTCGACCCCCTCCAGGGCCTCGTCCTCCGCGCCGAGGGTGTCGGCCACCGCGGGGGACTCGTCGTCCGTGTCCGGCACGTCCAGGGAGAGCGTCGAGTAGGCGTTCGCCGACTCCAGGCCCTCCAGGACCTCCTCCTCCGAGATCCCGAGCCGCTCCGCGAGCTCGTGCACGGTCGGCGAGCGGCCGTGCAGCTGCGACAGCTCCGCCGTCGCCGTCGTCAGCGAGAGCCGCAGTTCCTGCAGCCGGCGCGGCACGCGCACCGCCCAGCCCTTGTCCCGGAAGTGCCGCTTGATCTCGCCGACGACCGTCGGCGTCGCGTACGTCGAGAACTCGACACCGCGCTCCGGGTCGAAGCGGTCCACCGACTTGATCAGACCGATCGTCGCGACCTGCGTCAGGTCGTCGAGCGGCTCGCCCCGGTTGCGGAACCGCCGGGCCAGATGCTCGACCAGCGGCAGGTGCATCCGCACCAGCTGGTTGCGGAGCTCCGCCTTCTCCGGGGAGCCCTCCGGGAGCTTGCGCAGCTCGACGAAGAGCGCGCGCGCCCCGCTCCGGTCGTGCGGAGCCGGGGCCTCGTGCGACTCGGAGACCTCCGGGACCTCGGAGTCCTCGGACGCCTCATGGACCTCGGCGACCTCGGGGGTCCCGGCGACCGCAGTGCTCCCGGGGGCCTCGGTGGTCCCGGAGGCTCCCGTGGTCTCGGGGGCCGCGGGAACCTCCGCCTCCTCGGCGTCCTTGAGGACCTCGTTGTGCTGCTCGTGCTCGCTCATCTGGACCGCCTGCTCCGTAGCGACCTCGACCTCGACCTCCGGATGCGGCCGCGCCTGCTGCTCAGGGATGCCGGCCGTCGCGTCCCCGCTCCTCACGCCGGGCCTGGCCCCGCGCCGCGCTGTTTGTACAGGCTGATGGAGACGGTCTTGTCGTCCGCGACGGACGACTCGACCTTCCCGGCCAGCGCGGAGAGCACCGTCCAGGCGAAGGTGTCCCTCTCCGGAGCCCGCCCGTCCGTCGTCGGCGCCGAGACCGTCACGTCCAGCGAGTCGTCCACGAGGCGGAAGACACAGCTGAGGACGGAGCCCGGTACGGCCTGCTGGAGCAGGATGGCGCACGCCTCGTCGACCGCGATCCGCAAGTCCTCGATCTCGTCGAGGGTGAAGTCCAAGCGTGCCGCGAGGCCGGCTGTGGCCGTACGCAGCACGGACAGGTAGGCACCCGCAGCGGGCAGCCGGACTTCCACGAAGTCCTGGGACCCGGGCTCGCCTGCGATCTGGGACACCCTCACCTCCAAGGTGGCACAAGCTCATTCGGGGATCGAGGGAGAAAGCCCCCCGAACCGGGCGGTACGCAGTCGGTTGCGTAATCCGCCGTGACGCTATCGCGATCCATGCTGCCGTGTCGCCGTGGGCCCCGGTCGGGACCCCGTCCCCGTCTGTCACTCATGGTAAGGCCATGAGTACGGACAGTGGCTAGAGGTCTGCGGGGCCCAATTGCGAGCGACCGGCGGAGGATTGTCGTACCCACCCCTCAGACGATCGAACCGTCCACGAAACACCACCGCCAGCGCTCGTTCCGCTCGAAGGTCCTCATCACCGGGTGGCCGGTGGTCGAGAAGTGCCCACTGGCGTGCCGCCCCGCCGAGGAGTCGCAGCATCCCACGTGCCCGCAACTCAGACAGAGCCGCAGCTGGACGGGGTGCGTGCCGTCGGCCAGGCACTCGGGACAGGTGTCGGTCAGCGGCGCCGGTTCGGGGCGCGGCATTTCGGCAACGTGAGGACACTCGCTCATGATGGCCAGGTTACGTGCTGGAACGAGCCGGGGACGGGGACGTAGGGATGGACGCACTGCAGCTGGTGGGACTCGTCGCGGCGAGCGCCGCGGTGGCCGGAGCGGCCCGCAGGACGCCGGTGCCCGCGCCGCTGCTCCTGGTGGCCGCCGGTCTCGCCGCCTCGTACGTGCCCGGCGTCCCGGACTACACGCTCGACCCGCACATCATCCTTCCGCTCATCCTGCCCCCGCTCCTCTACACGGCGGCGGTGGACTCCTCGTACCTCGACCTGCGGGCCAACATCCGGCCCGTCGCCCTGCTCTCGGTCGGGTACGTCCTCTTCGCCACCGTCGCGGTCGGCTGGCTCGCGTACGTCCTCGTCCCTGACCTGCCGCTGACCGCCGCCCTCGTGCTCGGCGCGGTCGTCGCGCCGCCGGACGCGGTCGCGGCGACGGCGATCGCCCGCAAGCTGGGTCTGCCGAACCGGATCACCACCATCCTCCAGGGCGAGTCCCTCGTGAACGACGCCACCGCCATCACGGCCTTCAAGGTGGCGCTCGCCGCGGCGGTCGGCGAGGGCATCAGCTGGGCGGGTGGCATCGGCGAGTTCGCGCTCGCGGCGATCGGCGGCATCGGCGTGGGCCTGATCCTGATGGCCCCCATCCACTGGCTCCGCTGCCGGCTGGGCGAGCCGCTGCTGCAGAACACCCTCTCGCTGCTGATCCCCTTCGTCGCCTACGCGGCGGCCGAGGAGGTCGGCGCCTCCGGCGTCCTCGCCGTGGTCGTCGTCGGCCTCTTCCTCGGACACCGCAACTGGCAGGTGGACTTCGCGACCCGTATCCAGGAGGAGGCCGTGTGGAAGATGGTCGCCTTCATCCTGGAGTCCGCCGTCTTCGCCCTGATCGGCCTGCAGCTGCCGTACGTCGTCCAGGGCCTCGGGCGGTACGGGATCGGCGAGGCGGCCGCGTACGCCCTCGGGGTCTTCGTGGCCGTGGTCGTCGTCCGCTTCGTCTGGGTCTACCCCGCCACCTTCCTGCCGCGCTGGATGTCACGGCGGATCAGGGAACGGGAACCGGGAGTGGACTGGAGGGCGCCGCTGATCGTCGGCTGGGCCGGCATGCGCGGCGTGGTCTCCCTGGCCATCGCCTTCTCCATCCCGCTGGCGACGCACGGCGAGGAGTTCCCGGCCCGGAACCTGGTCCTCTTCCTCACCTTCACCACCGTGATCGGGACGCTCGTGGTCCAGGGCCTCACTCTGCCGCCGCTGATCCGTCTTCTGAAGCTTCCCGGCCGCGACACGTACGCGGAGACCCTGGCCGAGGCGCAGGCCCAGAGCGAGGCCTCGCGGGCGGCGGAGGAGCGCCTCGACGCGCTGCTGAGCGACGAACGCAACGCCCTGCCGCAACCGCTGGCCGACCGGCTCCGCGCAGTCATGGAGCGGCGCCGCAACGCGGTGTGGGAGCGCCTCGGCGCGGTCAACGAGGTGACGGGCGAGACGGCGGACGACACCTACCGCCGGCTCGCCGGGGAGGTGCTCGAAGCCGAGCGAGAGGTGTTCGTCCGGCTCAGGGACGAGCGCCGCATCGACGACGAGATGCTCCGGACGCTGCTGCGCCGCCTCGACCTGGAGGAGGCGGCGGCGTACCGGGAGGACGGCGCCTGAAGGGGGTGCCACCACAGTGATGCGCGGGCCGTCACCACAGTGATGCGCGGGCCGTCACCACAGTGATGCGCGGGCCGTCACCACAGTGATGCGCGGGCCGTCACTGCGGGGGTGCTGAGCCGGGCCGTCACTCCCGGGATGCTGAGCGGGCCCTCACCGCGGTGTGCTGAGCGGGCCGTCACCGCGGGGGCATGTGCGGAGCCGTCATCGCGCAGGGATGCGCGGGCCGTCATCGTGGGGCGCCGGTGATCACCGCCGCGACGGTCGTGCCCGGGGCGAACGCGCCCTCCTCGGCCAGGGTGACCAGTCCGTAGAGCATTTTGGCGACATACAGCCGCTCGACGGCGAGTCCGTGCCCCGCCTCGAACTCCTGGGCGAACGCGTCGAGATCCGGGGTCGTCCGGGCGTAACCGCCGCCGTGGAAGCGCTCGTCGAGGCTCCACTCGCCCCGCGGGCCGCCGAACGCGGTCCGCTGCAGGGCGCGTATCTCCGCGCCCAGGAAGCCGCCCTTGAGGACCGGGATGCCCAGCGCCCGCTGCCCGGGGCCCAGACCGGCCGCCAGGCCCGCGAGCGTGCCGCCCGTACCGCAGGCGACGGCGACCACGTCGGCCGCCCCGCGCAGCTCGCGGCCGAGCTCCACGCAGCCCTCGACGGCGAGCGCGTTGCTGCCGCCCTCCGGGACGACATAGGTCTCCGGAGGGGACTGGGCGAGCAGCCCGGCCAGCACCTCGGGGTCCGCCTTGGCGCGGTACGTGGCGCGGTCCACGAACACCAGCCGCATCCCGTCCTCGGCACACCGCGCCAGCGAGGGGTTCAGGGGGCGGCCGGCCAGCTCATGCCCGCGTACGACCCCGATGGTGTCGAAGCCGAGCAGCCGTCCGGCGGCGGCCGTCGCGCGCAGGTGGTTGGAGTACGCGCCGCCGAAGGTCAGGACCGGACGGCCGTCGGCCGCCCGGAGGTTGAGCGCCAGCTTGCGCCACTTGTTGCCGGGAAGATCCGGATGGATCAGGTCGTCGCGCTTGAGCAGCAGCCGCAGGCCGCGCCGGGTGAAGCGCTCGTCCTCGACCGGCTCCAGGGGGGACGGGAGCCGGGGCCGCAGGCGGGAGAGGTCGAACGCGTTCACCCGGCCATTGTCCCCTCCGGGCCGCCCCCTTCCCCGCAGGCGCCTACCGCAGGCGCTCGCCGATCCGGGCGCGCATCGAGGCCATCGTGAAGCCGCGCGGGTCGACCTTCCCCGGCTGCCACTCCAGGTGGCCGATCACCGAGCGCTGGGTCCAGCCGTGCACCCGGCAGACCGCCGCCGCGGCCTTCTCGATGGCCTCCAGCTGGACCTTCGGCCACGGGTCCCTGCCGTCACCGAGGTTCTCGCACTCGAAGCCGTAGAAGTGCCGGTTGCCGTCCGTCGTGGCCTCGTTGTCCGGCGGGAGGCGCTGTTCGGCGATGACCGCCCGCAGCACCTCGTCGTCGCCGGCCCCCGCGTGATTGGCGCGGCCGTAGCCGACGAGATGGACCCGGCCGTCCTTGGCGATCACACCGTGGCAGAGAGGCCCGGGCAGGGCGTCGTGCCCGTCCCGGCAGAGCCGGACGGTGTTCGCGGTGCCCCGGGTGACCGTGTGATGGATCATCACGCCGTGGACCGGCCCCCAGGGGCCCTTGTGGTTGCGGTTGTGCGTACGCCACTCGCCGACCTGGACGACCGAGAGGCCCTCGGCGCGGAGGGCGTCGAGGAACCTGCTCGGGGACATGGGTGGGGCCATGACCGCCTCCTTCGGGATAAGCGGAACGGGACGGGGTCGAAGTGCCCCGTGCAACGGAGTACCGGAGGGAGCGACTCCGCGGCTATCCCGTTCGGCCGGTGTGCGAGCCGATCCGGACACGGCGCCATGGGCGGGCGGAGCTGCGCTGTTCGAGTGGAACCGAAGGGCATGCCCAGCCAGAAGCCGATCACTCCCACTCATTTGTGTAATGGCGCGCGCACTCTCCGTGCTGAAAGGCTTCCTCTCGCAGGTCATTCACATCGAGAGGGAGTTCCATGTCCGTTGGTTCGGTTGGCGACGAGGTCCGCGCGGAACAGACAGCCCCGCAGCAGAGTCTCGGTACCGCCGCCGCGCGGAACCTGGCTACCACCACCAAGTCAGCGCCCCAGATGCAGGAGATCACCTCCCGGTGGCTGCTGCGCACGCTGCCGTGGGTGCAGGTCCAGGGCGGTACCTACCGGGTGAACCGGAGGCTCAGCTACTCCGTGGGTGACGGTCGCGTCACCTTCGTGCAGACCGGAGAGCGTGTCGCGGTGATCCCAGCCGAACTCGGCGAACTCCCCGCGTTGCGTGGTTACGAGGACGAGGAGGCCCTCGCCGAACTCGCCTCGCGGTGCCGGCAGCGGGAGTACGCGCCGGGCGAGCTGATCGCCTCCGCAGGCGAGTCCGCCGACCGCGTCCACCTCCTGGCGCACGGCAGGATCGAGCAGATCGGCGAGGGACCGTACGGCGACGAGGCGATCCTCGGCGTCCTCGCCGACGGTTCGTACTTCGGCGACAGCGCGCTCACCCACCCGGACACCACATGGGAGTGGACGGCCCGCGCGGCCACCGCCTGTACCGTCCTCGAACTGACCCGTGACGACGTGCGCAACCTGGCCGAGCGGGCCACCTCGCTCGCCGACCACCTCGCGAGCATCGCCGCCCTGCCCCACCAGCGCACCAACAAGTACGGCGAGGCCGAGATCGACCTCTCCGCCGGCCATGTCGGCGAGGCGACCGTCCCGCACACGTACGTGGACTACGACGCCTCGCCGCGCGAGTACGAACTCTCGGTCGCGCAGACGGTCCTGAAGGTCCACAGCAGGGTCGCCGACCTCTACAACCAGCCGATGAACCAGACCGAGCAGCAGTTGCGGCTCACGGTCGAGGCGCTGCGCGAGCGCCAGGAGCACGAGCTGATCAACAACCGCGAGTTCGGCCTGCTCTCCAACTGCGACTACGGACAGCGCCTCCAGCCCCACGACGGCGTGCCCAGCCCGGACGACATGGACGAGCTCCTCTCGCGCCGCCGGGGCTCCAAGATGTTCCTCGCCCACCCGCGCGCCATCGCCGCCTTCGGGCGCGAGTGCAACCGGCGCGGCCTCGTCCCCGAGTCCATCGAGATCAACGGCAACCGGATCCCGACCTGGCGCGGGGTGCCGATCTACCCGTGCAACAAGATTCCGGTCTCCGACGCCCGGACCACGTCGATCATCTGCATGCGTACGGGCGAGTCCGAGCAGGGTGTGATCGGCCTGCACCAGACGGGCATCCCGGACGAGATCGAGCCGAGCCTCTCCGTCCGCTTCATGGGCATCGACGAGCAGGCGATCATCTCCTATCTCGTCACGGCCTACTACTCGGCGGCGGTCCTCGTGCCCGACGCCCTGGGAGTCCTGGAGAACGTGGAGGTCAGCCGCTGGCGCTGACGCGCCGGTCCTGGTGGCCGTGACGGGGGCCGTGCCGACCGGCCCCCGTCACGGCCGCCGTGCGGAGTACCGAGCCCGAGTACCGAGCGCCCGGTACCGAGCGCCGAGCCTTGACGAAAGCAGGAACTGTGACCATGACCCGGGCGGACGCCGTGGCCGACCCCCAGGACGCCGTGGCGCTCCTCGACCAGACGCGGAGCGTCGTCGATCCCCAACTGCGTTCCACCATCGAGTCGTTACCGGGCGACATACGGAAAGTCGCGATGTACCACTTCGGCTGGGAGCAGGCCGACGGCTCCCCGGCCGACGGCCGGACGGGCAAGGCGATCCGGCCCGCTCTGGTCCTCGCCGCCGCCCGGGCGCTCGGCGGCGACCCGGCGCCCGCCGTGCGGGCCGCCGCCGCGGTGGAGCTCGCGCACAACTTCAGCCTGCTCCACGACGACATCGTGGACGAGGACCCGACCCGCCGGCACCGGCCGACGGCCTGGACGGTGTTCGGCATCCCCGAGGCGCTGATCGCGGGCGACGCCGTGCTCGCGCTCGCGCTGCGGCTGCTCGCCGAGGACGGGCACCCGGTCGCGGCCGCCGCCTCGGCCAGGCTCGCCGCCTGCGTCATCGAGCTCTGCGCCGGCCAGCAGGCGGACTGCGCCTTCGAGCAGCGCGCTCCGCACGAGATCACGCTGGACGAGTGCGTGGCGATGGCCACCGCCAAGACCGGCGCCCTGCTCGGCTGCGCCTGCGCCCTCGGCGCGCTGTACGCGGGCGCGGCGGAGGAGGAGGTCGCGGCGATGGACGCGTTCGGCCGGGAGGCCGGGCTCGCGTTCCAGCTCATCGACGACCTGATCGGCATCTGGGGCGATCCGGACCGCACGGGCAAGCCGGCCGGCGCGGATCTCGCCGCCCGCAAGAAGTCGCTGCCGGTGGTCGCCGCGCTCGCCTCGGGGACCGTGGCGGGGGAGGAGCTGGCCGAGCTGTACTCGCGTAAGGAACTGGATGCCCGGGCCGTACGCGCGGCGGCGGACGCCGTCGAGCGGGCGGGCGGCCGGGACTGGGCGCAGGCCCAGGCGGCCGACCGGATGGCCCGCGCCGTGCAGCAGCTCTCCCGGGCGGTCCCCGACCTGGCCGCGGCCGGGGATCTGCTCGCCCTGGCGGAGTTCGTCACGCGCCGGACGCGGTGACCGGTCGGTCCTCCGGGACGATCCGGCGGACCGCCGTCTCGATGAGGTCGTCCAGTTCGCGGTCGCCATGGAGCCCGGGGACCGTGAAGTGGTCGAAGAGCAGTCCGGTCAGGGCGAAGTAGAGCAGCCGGACGGTGTCCGCGTCGCCCGGCATCCCCCCTTCGAGGTGCATGCGGATGTTGAGGTCGAGGTCGTGGCGCAGCACCTTCGTGAGCTGCTCGCGCAGTTCGGGGCGGCGGGTGGCCTCCAGACGGAGTTCGAACAGCCCCAGGTAGCAGGTGCGCTCGGCGGCCAACCGCCGCGCGAGCCACCGCATCAGCTCCACGACCAGCTCGCGGCTGGGCTCGGGCCGCATGGCCGTGTCCACCGAGCCCGGCTCCGGGGTGAGCCGTACGAAGATCCGGTCCCCGACCTGGGAGAGCAGCTGGTCCCGGTCGGTGAAGTAGTTCGACGAGGTGCCCGTGGGCACACCCGCCCGGGCATCCACCGCTCGGAAGGTGAGCCCACGGGCACCTTCGTCTGCGAGGACCTCGATCGCCGCGTCGAGCAGCGCCGCTCGCCGCTCGGGATTTCTCGCCACCGGACCTCCTGATTCCGCTTCTCTCCGGAAGATAGCCCTTGCGTAACCACTACAGGTGAAGCACTATATCCGTCGTGGTTGCTGACGCGGCCGCACATCTCGGACATCCGACAGACGAAGAGGACCGGTTTGCGCAAGCTCACCTACTACATCGCGTGCAGCATCGACGGCTTCATCGGCGACCCCCAGGGGGACGCCACGTCCATGTTCGCGTTCCTGGACCCGGAGTACGTGGGGTTCATGGCCGCCGAGTACCCCGAGACCATCCCCACGCAGGGGCGTGAGGCGCTCGGTATCGACGCGGACAACAAGCACTTCGACACCGTCATCCAGGGCCTCGGCTCTTACCAGCTCGCCCTGGACATCGGCGTCACCAGCCCGTACGGGCACATGAGGGAGATCGTCGCGAGCCGCTCGCTCACCGAGTCGCCCGACCCGAACGTCGAGCTGATCGCCGACGACCTGGTCGGCCGGGTCCGTGAGCTGAAGGCCGAGGACAGCCCGCTCGGCATCTGGCTCTGCGGCGGTTCCATCGTCGCGGGCGAGCTCATCGAGGAGATCGACGAGCTCATCATCAAGACGTACCCGCAGGTCTACGGTTCCGGAATGCCGATGTTCGGCGCCGGGTTCGAGCCCCGCGACTTCGAACTGGGCGCCGTGCGGACCTTCGACAACGGCGTGCTCGTCCGTACGTACACCAGGAAGCGGTGACCAGGGGCGCGCCCTACCCTGGGAGGTATGGGCAGCGAAACCCCGCGCACGGTACGGGACCCGCAGGCCACGCCCACATGCCCGGCCTGCGGAGAGTCCCTCGGCATCGTCGCGAAGCGGCACAAGGTCCTCGGGGCCTGGGTGCCGGAGTGGGAAGTGCAGCCGTGCCGTAACCCGCGGTGCGGGCTCTACGTCCGGCCCGAGCGCGCCGGCGGCGAGGGCGACGAGCCCGGCGACGGTGCGGGGGAGGCCGCGGGCGCGGTGGCGAACGGCGTTCCCGCGGGAGTCGCCGACGACGGCACGGAAGCCGCTACCCCGCACGTGACCGGCAAGAACGGCGAGACCGGGAGAAGTCCGGCCACAGGGTGACCGGCCGCGCGAAGAAGCCGGTCAGACCGCTACAGTCCGCGCATGTCATCGGAGTCGACGGAAGTCTGGACCGGCTGGTACCGGGACCGCAACGGCGCGGAAGCGATCGTGATCACGGTGGACGGACGGCAGGTGTCCGCCCGCATCAGGGGAGTCGAGTACACGGGCGCGAGCTTCGCCGCCCTGCGCGCCGCAGGGACGGCGGATGCGGCGGAGAAGAACGGTGAGGCCCTCACCGGCTGCGTCCTGGAATGGGACCTTCCGCTCCCCGTCGTGCTGGAAGGCGCCACCCAGCAGGCCACTCTCTGCTGCCTGCTGACGCTCGGCGAGCGGGCGGACCTGAGCCTGACGCTGCACTACGGCGGGACGGCCTACGAGTCGGGCATCGCGGGCGGCGACTTCGAGGAGGCGCTCGACCGGGTGAGGCGTCAGCTGCCGCAGGGCGCGGCGTTCGGCCGTCGGCTGCTGCAGACGGCCTGACGAGAGGAGTCCGGCGATGGCGACGCTGCCGGAGATCACGGCCCTGTTGGGCGAACCCCGGTTCAACTGGTCGGATGCGGCTCCGTGGACCGAACTGGAGCAGGAGCTCGGTGTCGCGTTTCCCGCGGACTTCCGCGAGATCGTGGACGCCTACGGTTCGATCGAGATCAACAGACAGCTGTATCTGACGCACCCCGCCGGCCATCTCCTGCACAGCCTCGGGGAGAGCATCCGGGGGGATCTGGAACTCTGGCGCGACGAGGACATGGTGGAGTTCCTGCCGAGTCCGGTGGGGCCCAACCCCGGAGAGCTGATCCCGGTGGCGTCGGCGACGACGGGCGAGGCGGTCTTCCTCCGCGTTCCCGACGACGCCTCGTCGCCGTGGCGCGTGGTGGTCCAGGAATTCGACAGTCCGTCCTGGACCCTCTACGAGATGACGTTCGGCGAGTGGCTGCTGGCCTACCTCAAAGGCAGGGACGTCATGCTGTGCTCCCGCAACCTCGCGCCTGACGGGCCGTTCTGGGCCTTCCTGCCCTGAGGACGCACCCGGTGGCCTCTCCCGTCCGCGTGACGGGAGAGACCACCACCGGGCGGCGGGACGGCGATCGGGCGAGGCCGTGGTCAGGCGAGGCCGTCCCAGCCCCAGCGCGGGGTGGGTCCGGGTTCGCCGAGATCCGTGCCCGGCGCCGAGGCCGCGACGTCCTTGGCGATCCGCGTCCCCCAGTCGAAGTACTCCACCACGCGGCGCCGCAGCAGTTCGTCGTCCGGCAGCTCCTTCTCCACGGCCGCCGTCATCAACTCCATCCACCGCAGCCGCTGTTCCTCCGTGATGCCCAGACCGAGATGGGCGCGGAGCAGGGACTGGTGCCCGCCGAGCTCCGCCGTGAACCCGGCGGGCCCCGAGAAGACCTCCGCCAGCCATACGGCGACGTGCTCGACGTGGGCGGCGGTGAAGTCGGCGAAGACCGGCGCGAGGAGGGGATCGGCCAGCACCGCTTCGTAGAAGGTCTCGGAGAGCCGGCGCAGGGCGTCGGCACCGCCCACGGCCTCGTACAGGGTGTTCGTGTGCTCGGCGGTCATGGAACGCCTCCTGATCCGGGATGTGTCACCCCCAGCTTTCAGGTGACACACCCCGGATCCAAGGATGTTCGCTCTCGGCGGGGCGAACGGCGGCCGCTGCCGTCCGCCCCGCCGGGACGCGGTTCGGGCAGGCGGTCAGAACGCCTTGAAGGCCGTGGCGAGGCCGTTGCGCCAGAGCTGGTCGACGCGCGACCGCTCCTGGGCGTTGGGCTGGGCGTTCTGGCAGGAGGTGCCCGGGCCGCCGCCGGACATCAGCTCGCTGCACGGGCCCGAGTAGTGGTCGGGGAGGCCGAGGACGTGCCCGGTCTCGTGGGCGGTGACGCGGGTGGAGTTGTACTGCTGGTTCTGCCGGTAGTCGAGGAAGATGTACCCGTTGCCGTGGCCGTCGGTGCTGGCGTACGAGCCGCGCGAGTCATTGCCCTCGTAGTAGCGGAAGTCCGGGTTGCTGCCCTCCACCAGTCGTACGTTGACCACCGAGCTGTTCCATATCTGGGTGCTCCGGGAGATCTGCGTACGGAAGCTCGGGGCGTTGGAGGCGCTGTAGACGACGGTGACGGCGGCCGCGCCGGGGTTGGC
The DNA here is from genome assembly GCF_043089925.1 of Streptomyces sp. NPDC013457. Lineage (NCBI taxonomy): Bacteria > Bacillati > Actinomycetota > Actinomycetes > Kitasatosporales > Streptomycetaceae > Streptomyces > Streptomyces sp. NPDC013457. Next base: position 522,219 of record NZ_JBICBL010000004.1, on the reverse strand, counting down.
GGCCCGCTTCTTCGCCACGGACTTCATCACGGCCTCGTGGAAGGCCTTGGTCGCCCTGGCGTCCTCGGCGGACCCCTCGTAGGCGGCGTACCCGGCGGGCGCGGCGACGGATTCGACGGTTGCGGCGGAGGCGGTGGGGACGCCCAGCGCGGCGGCGAGTCCGAGGCCGAGGGTGGCGGCGAGCGAGGTGGTGAGGACCTTGGGGTGTCTCATGGGGGGTGGCTCCTCCTGGTCGGTTGGGGAGAGTGTCGGGGGAGCCCGGGCGGGTGCGGATGATGGCAGCAGGCGATAGCGCGAACGCATCACGCCACCGGGGTGCGCGGAAGGGCCGTCCCTGCGCCGTCCTCCTCCGGTCGATCCCGCTCCGGTTAACCCAACTCCCTCCGATTTCACGCCAATTGGAGGGATGAGGGTGTCTGGTGCGGCGCGGGGTGCCGCCCTACTCTCGGGGCATGGAGCTGGAGGTGAGACATCTGCGCGTACTCTGCGCCATCGCGGAGACGGGCAGCCTGCACAAGGCGGCACGGCAACTGGGCATGAGCCAGCCCTCGTTGACGACACAATTGCGCCGGATCGAGAACTCCCTGGGCGCGGAGCTCTTCGCGCGCGGGCGCACCGGCTGCCGTCCCACACCGCTCGGCCGCTCGGTGCTCAGCAGGGCCCGCCCGCTGGTCGACCAGATGGCCACGCTGATCACCGAGGCGAGGGCCGCGGCGGCGCGCACCGACGGGCCGCTCCTGCGGGTCGGGTCGACGGCGAGCAGGGCCCTCCCGGGCTGGCTGCGCCGGCTCCGCCAGGGCCTCACCGGCACGGACATCGCACTCCACATGGACGTCTCCGCCAACGCGCTGCTGCGGTCGCTCGCGGCGGGGCAGCTGGACGTCGCCTTCGTCCACGAGGTCGAGGGCTGTCCGCTGCGGGTACCGGACGGCCTGCTGGCCCGGGTCCTGGTCGAACGGGAGCCGCAGTTCGTCGCGCTGGCCCGCGACCACCCGGCCGCCGCGCTGCCGGTGGTGGAGCTGACCGACCTGGCGGAGGACCGCTGGATGGTCGACCCGACGGTGGACGGCGAATGGGACGGGCTGCGACGGGTCCTGGGCGAGGCCGGCATCGACCCGCCGCTGCTCCACGGCGACTACCACACGGCGGCGTCCCTGATCGCGCTCGGCGAGGCGGTGGCACCCTGCCAACCGACATCGTTGCCACGGGAGGACATGGCGATCCGCCCCCTGCGCGACGACCCCCTGGCGGTACGCCTGCTGCTCTACGCCCGCGAGGAGGCCCTCCTGGACCCCCTGTACGCGGACCTCGCGGAGGCGTACCGCGAGGCGGCGCACCGCGCGGCGCCGTACCGCCGGTGGCTCCGCCACCACGGGATGTCGGTGGGGGCGGGCATGATGACGGCATGACGGACCGCGCAGACACCTCGCCCGACGCGGACCACCCCGGGGAGAGGCCGCCATCGGCCGGTGCGGCGTACGGCACGCGTGGCCGGAGGACCGGGACCGGGTCGCCGAACTGGCCGCGGATCACTTCTCTTTCAAGTTCAGCGTGTTGAAGTGAAGCAGTCCGCCCAACTGACCGGCCGGTGCAGCCTCGCGCAGGTGGTCGGCGATCCTTACTCTGTCCCGGCGGCGGAATGGAGCTGGAAGTCGACGACGACGCAACCAACCTGTCCGTCTTCGGTGCGGCCGGTCCAGACGGGGTAGGAGCCGTCGCCTCGGCCGGCACGGAAGGCGATGAGATTCGGCTCGGGCTCTGGGCCGGGCAGTTCGACGCTGAAATGGCTGTCGCTGTCGAGGGGTATGAAAATGTCGTCGTCCAGCTGGTCTTCGGTCACGGTCCGCGTCGCATCCATGAAAGCCGCTGTGCCGGTATCCACGCCAACCCCGTAGAACTGGCCCTCGCCAAGCAGCCCCAGGTCCTCGTCGGGCCGGAGGGTCATTTCCCACCTATGGGGAGGGGCGTCCAGAAACGTCACCCTGGCCGCGGCGACATCGGCCCCGTGTTTCGTGCGCAAAAGCGACAGTGTGACCGGGAAGTCGCCTAGCGGCACTGCGACGGTCCGCGGGTTGCTGATCCAGCCGGGGTCCGAGACCGCCAGCTGCCCTGAGGTGATCCGCAGCATGCCGGCGTCAATGGGCTCGACGACGGCCGGCCCCTCCCGGGTGTCGCACGCACCCGGATTGAACAGTTGCTCAATTCCGGTGGCGCGCAGCGGTCCCGATCCTTCGTCCACCGACCTGTCGTTCAGCACTACGGTCGTGGCGGACTCGTGGCCCTGTTGGGTGAGGAGCGGAGCGAACACTTGCCAGTCGCCGAAGTCCGGTGCGGGACAGAGGAAGTCCTCGACGGGCGTCGCGAACCGCCGTCCGGGGACGCTCGACGGGCCGGATGCTCGATCGTGCGATGACTCCGTCGATCCGCCCTGCCGTCCGGCGAACTCGGACTTCACCTCGATCTGTCCGTCGGCTGAGACGGTGGTGGTCTCTTGAACATCCCACTTCCCGTACAAGTGCGCCTGATCGTTGGGAAACTGCCATCGGATGCTCTGCTGAGCCAGCAACATCCCCGTGCCGTGCGGCTTGAGGTCGATCATCTGCATGCACCAAGACCTGTCGTCGAACAGATACACACGCCACATCCGCCCCGGCCAGTATTCGACCAGTGCCAGCGGTTGCTCCCGCGCGGACAGCAGAACCGAGTAATCCTTCCCGGCCGCATGCTTGCGTGCCGCGAGCGCGCGTGACATCGGGCTCCGATGGGTCATTCCCCGATAGGAACCCCACATCTCGCCGTACGACACATCAAGACTGTCGAAGATCACAGCCGAACATCTCCCCCGTGGCACCAGCCACCCCCGAGCAGTGCGTTCGACAGGTGACCCCTGCCGCGACGCCCTGCCCTTCCGAAACCTCGTCGTGCCGCAGTCTGCCACCGAGGTGTGACACAGAGGTTGTGGGAGGCCCGCAGCCTGGGGTTACCGACGAAATGTGCCGCTCCAGGTGACGAGACACAGTCGGTTCGGCTGCCCCCATCGGTGATCGGGGGCGTTCAGGTCAGCGGCGACCCGCAGGGGCGGGAACGTGGGCACTCCTGCGCGGGAAGCCAACCCGGCGGAAGCATGTTATGGCTGGTCAACGAATTCCGTCGGTTGCCCTGGACCACAGTGGGCGCGAGCTGTCTCCGAGCGGGATTGCGTCGGCAGCGTGCGGACTACGCCGGTGCGGTCGGCGAGCTGCTGGTGCAGCAACCGGTTCTCCGTCGTTGACTGGTGGAGGGCGCCGACCAGTGGGGCTCATTGACCCCGACTTGGAACGAGGGCGCGATCCGCTTCTACGACCGCCTGGTAGCCACGGCGAAGCCGAAACTCCGCTACAGCCTCCCGGTGGAGCCGCCACGGTGACGGATGTCGTGCCCGTTGCCTCGCAACGCGCCGGGAGGTGTATGAAATTCTGATGGCCTTACGAATATCGGGGGTGAGGGTGTTGCACCATCGTGGGCTCATGGCCGGTGCGTCCGTCGTCGCGGGCGTGCTGGTGAGCGTCTGTGTGAACCTGATGACTGATCAATGGAGCCTGTCGTTGATCGGCGCCACGGTGGCGTGCGCTCTCGTCTGGGCCACCCTCGAGTTCGTGCGCGCACGTGCCCAGAACGCCGAGCGCCGGATCGCGGTGCGTGTCCGTGCCACGAATGGAGGGCGGATCGCCGGCTCTCCGACCCACGTCGCCGCGTCCGCCTCCCACGTCACTGTCGACAGGTCCGCGGAGGGCGGCAGCATCGAGGCAAGCACCGTGACGGTGGGCAGCGACGCCGAGGTGACCCAGCATGCCTCCGACCGAGGGACAGTCAGCGGCAGCGACATCACCGTTCACTGAGGGGGAGGACCGTGGCGGACCACGCGGGCGGGGCGTTGCTGGGGCGCGAGGACGAGACGGCGGAATTCGAGGAGTTCCTCCAGAGTGACGATCGGGTGCTTCTCTACTGGGGTGTGGCGGGTCAGGGGAAGTCCACTCTGGTCGAACACCTCGCCGCGCGCTGTCCGAAGGACGGATATGTCGTGGACCTCGAGTACACGGCCGGTCGGCGGATTCCCTCCTCCCACTCCGCCGACGCCGCTCGGGAGCTTCTGGACGAGCTCGCCGACGTGCTCGGTGGTTGGTGCGGAACCGGAACCCCCACCTACCGCCGTGCGGCGGACCGGGCCGACGCCGACGAACAGGCGCTGCTCACCCGCAACATCACGCTCAAGGCGTCGGTGATCGCCCGAGGCGGCTCGTCGATCGTCGACTCTCCGGTCTCCCTGAGCGCCGGCAGCATCACGGAGCCGTTGGCGAACCTCCGGGCGCTCAACAGGTCGAAGCTGGTACGGGCGCTGTGTGACGACCTGCGGAAGGCGGACCTGTCGGGTCAGGTCCTGTTCGTGGACACCACCGAGCGTCTTCACTACCTCGACGAGGTCGCCCATTTCGAGGCCGGCGGAGGAGCCCGGGGCACGGACGGGATCGGTCACTGGTTCGCCAATCGCTTCGTCCCGCACCTCCTGACCAGCGCGAAGGGTCTGAGACTGGTGCTCGCCGGCCGCGAGGAGGTTCCGATGAAGCCCGGCATCCGTTGCCGGCGGCGAGAGCTGCGGAACTGGTCCCCGACCGACAGCGACGCCTATCTGGCTTCGCGCGGTCAAGCGGCCGCAGGATTCCAGCAGGCCGTCTACCGCCTGTGCAAAGGCCATCCCGGCTGGACCAGCATGCTGAGCGACACCGCGGCGATCCTCGACTGGAGCGAGATCGACCTCTTCGAGCTTGAACGGACGGCACGTGACCGCCCTGCCGAGGAGTGGCTCCCCCACGTGTTCCTGAGCCGCATCCCGGAGCACAGGAGAGCCGTCGTCGTCGCTGCGGCGACCCTGAGGTCCGTGGTCAAGGAGGCCATCGCCGCTGTTCTGGCGGATGCTCTCCAGGGTGACGATTGGTTCGAGAGCCTCACCGCGTACTCGTTCGTCCAGTTGCGCAGGGCTCACCGGCAGAGGTCGTCGTGGCATTTCCACCCCATGGTCCGCGGTGCCATCCTCAGCCACCTCGAGGGGCAGGAGCCGCTGAGGCTCCTGGAGTGGCACGGGCGGGCGGCCGCCTACTTCTCCCGCTCGGGTGATCTGGAGGACGAGCTGTACCACCGGTTCTGCTCCGGCGACACGAGCAAGGACGGGGAGTGGCACCGCCTCTTCCAGGCGGCGAACCTGGCATGCGACTACGACTCAGGCCTCAGGGTCATCGAGCTCGTCACCGCCCACGAGGTCCGCCAGGGCCTCCTCCGCACGATGCCCGGCCTGGTGAGCCACGCCCTGACGCTCAGGTCCGACATCTCCCTCCACCAAGGCCGTCTGGACGACGCGGTCGCCGACGCCGAAGAGGCACTCCGGATCGCACGCGAGGAGGACCTCGGGCGAGAGGAAGCCAAGGCTCTGCTTCTCCTGGGGACCGTGTCGCAGCGGCGGAGCGAGCTCACCAGAGCAAAGGAGCTCTTGAGGCAGGCCTTCGACATCTGCCTGACCACCGGGGACACCCAGAACGGGGCGAACTGCCAGTTGCATCTGGGATCCGTCGCGGCCCGGCAGGCCGACTACGTCACGGCCTCCGAGTGCTTCAGCGTGGCCGCGAAGCTCTACGAGCAACTCGGGGACGTACTGGGGGAGGCCAACGTCCATTGGGAGCACGGCTCTGCGCTGCGCAGGGTCGGCCGGCTCGGCGAGAGCAGGGAGGCGCTCCGGCAGGCCGTCTCGAAATACCGTGGCCTCGGCTTCAGACTCGGCGTGGCCAATGCCCTGCGAGAGGAAGGCGGGATCTATCTGCGCGAGGGGCGTGCCGAGGAAGGCCGGAACGCGCTTCACGAAGCGCTGAGTCTCTACCGCGAGATCGGCGACCGTCTGGGCGAGGCGGCGTCCCGGGCGGAACTGTCCTTCCTGGAGCTGACAGAGGGTGACGCGGACGCCGCCCACGGATCGCTGCGTGATGCCGCGGCTCTGTACTCCTCCATCGGCAACGAGCTCGGCGTGGCCGACACGAACCTGCTGAGCGCCCAGGTGCTGGCCCACCAAGGCGCACTCGACGAGGCACTCGCACATGTGACTCGCGCTGCGACAGCCTATGGGCACCTCGAGAGCCGTCTGGGCCAGGCCAACTGTCTTCTGCTCTCCGGTGTGTTCATGCTGATGAAGGGCGCGGCGGCCGAGGCGAATGTCAGCCTGGCCAGGGCGGTCCGGGCCTTCCGGGAAATCGGCAACGCCCAAGGGGAGCGGCTGGCGCTCGGCGAGCGTTCACGCGCGGCGCTCCTGGAACAGGATGGAGGTCTGGCTGTCCGTCTGGCCAGACGCGCCTTGCACGTCTCGTCGTTCATGGGCAGCAAGGCGGCCGTGGCCGAGAGCATGATGGCTCTGGGCGCCGCGGAACTCGCCCAGGGTCGGACGAAGGAGGCGGTACGCCTCTTCGCGGCCGGTCGTGACCTCTTCGACGAGCTCGGGGTGGAGCATCAGGTCCAGGACGCCGGGCATGACCGTGAGTCAGGCCTTCTTCGTCTTTTGGTGGGCGACCAGGTCGGTGACCTGCGGACTTGATCGCCGCAGTCGCCGGCCTGCCCTTCGACGCCGAGTTCAGTCCAGCGGCGGCCAGGGCCCGTCCAGCAGGCGGCCCGCCTCCTCGACGATCTGTTCCGCCAGGTGTTCCCGGTCTCTCTGTCGGATCGCCGCCCCGTCGTTGTAGGCCTCGGTCTTCTCGAACAGGGGCTTGAGCTGCTGCGGGTGGGCCAAAGGGCGCCACCCTTCGTACGTGATCAGGTCACCGCCGGCGCCGGGGGCCAGGCTGCCTTTGACGATCAGCTGGAGCCACCGGTGCACGAGTTCCCAGCGGGCCGCTTCCCAGGGGAGGTCGGCGGTGTCGGCCGGGAGGTCCTGGAGCAGGCCGAGTTCGTCCAGCACCTGGTCGAAAAGGGCGTCGGCATGCTCGTGCTCGGAGCGGGAGAGGCCGGCGAGGAGGGCGAGGGACTCCGTCTCGACGCCGAGGACCAACGCCGTCAGGCCGGCTTCGACGAGCTGCTCCGGGTGGTGCCGACGGTCGATCAGGCGCTCCAGGGCCAGCATCCGGATGCAGTCGACGGCCTCCTGCGCGGTCACGGCGTACGGAGTGAACGGTGTGGGCGCGGTGACGTCGATGCCCGGTCCGCTCTCCACGAAGTACGACCAGAAGTCGACGGTCGCGTGGGCGCGGAGGCCGCTCGACCGGCCGGTGAATTCGTACTGGATGTAGTCGGCGAGGTCGTTCCCGTACAGGATGATGTCGGTCTGGTAGACGGACAGGACGGGGTGACCGTGCTCGCCCGCCGTGCCCGGCAGGTAGCGGTGCCCGTAGACCGGGACCAGCTGCGGCACGCTCTCCAGCTCGGTCCTGGCGACGCGCAGTGCCTCGGACTTCTCCGCCGGCCTGGACGGCCAGGCGGGATGCCAGAACCCGCTGTGCTCCACGTCGAAGAGCACCCCGTCCACCGGCCACGCCAGCCGCCCGGCCAGGTCCTCGGGGTCGCCGTCGCGCCAGTCGGGCCACCGTGACGAGCCGTGCGGGAGCCCGGTGGCGAGGAAGACGCGGTGGTCTGCCGAGAAGGTGAAGCCGAACCTCGTCTCGACCGCGTCGAGCTCCCGCTCGGTGAGACCCGGAGCGATCTCGGTTCGAAGCACGCCTTGCAGGGCACGGGCGGCTTCCGGGGTCAGTCGTGGGGCCGACGGCGTGTTCATGCCTGCCAGCGTAGTGAGCGCCACGACCGCACAGGCGGGGAGGCCGTCGCGATCCGCCACCTCATCGCGTATTCGCGGCTAAGCCCTGCGACGGCCTGCGACGGCCTCGGTACCGTTGCGCCATGACGGACACGGGAGAGCCGCCGGTCGTTGCGAACCGATGGGCCGATGTGCCGGTGCCGGTGCAGGGAAGGCGCGCGGTCTTCCGGGACTTCTGCTCCTGCTTCGACCAGTCAAGGCCCCGTCCGCGAGCCCGCGTCGGGTTTCACGCGGAGCGGCAGGACCCTACTGCGCAGGGGTGGCGGCGACTTCTGGAGCTGGTCGAGGAGGCTGCCGCCGACGGGCGCGAAGAGTTCAAACCGCTGATCGAGTTGAGCCCGGAGGAGCGTCGGCAGGTCATCACCCTGCCGCCGAGCATCGCCAAACTGACTGCGGTCAAGCACCTCGTGCTCTACGGCAGCAACCTGGTTCGGCTTCCGCCCGAGATCGGGGCAATGACCGGCCTGGAGGAGTTCACCCCATACACCTCCTACCGGTTGCACTGGTTTCCCTACGAGATCACCCGTTGCCGACGGCTGGCCCGCAGCACGGTGAGCACGCGAGCCCTCTTCGGCAACTTCAAGCTCCGGCCGCCGTTCCCCAAGCTGACGTCGTCCTCTGCCTCCCTCACGGGCCTCGATCCGGAGCGTCTGGATCCCGGGCGTTGGGGTCCCACAGCCTTCCCAGGCTGTAGCGTCTGCGACGGTCCGGTTCCACGAGGCGGACTCCAGCAGGTGTGGATCTCCCTGCGCGTGGCCACCGACGTGTTGCCGCTGCTGGTCAACGCCTGCTCGTCGGAGTGCGTCGCCTCCCTTCCCGGCGGTGTGCGTGACCACATCACCACAGCCCACAGGGGCGGTCGAGTCGACCAGCCGCCGTCCTCCTGGGACTGATCGGTACGACGGCTCCGGAAGCTCCATCACCGCCCCAGGCGTGGTCCGGTGGTGACGAGGGCCGGTCAGGCCGATCGAGGGGCGGAAAAGAGACCGCACCCGGGCCGTCAGGGACGCCGGGTTCGGCGGCCTGCGGGCCGGGTGCGGGCTGGGGACCTGCGGCCCGGGGGCCGTGGGTCCGAGGGCGTGACCGGGGGTCAGGCCTTCTTCGTCTCCCAGAAGATGCGGTCGACCTCGGCGATGAGCTCCAGCGCCTTCTCGCCCGTCTTCGGGTCCGTCGACGCCTTGGCGGCCGAGAGGGCCTTCAGGGTGTCGTTGATGAGCTGGTGCAGCTCCGGGTGCTTCTCGAAGTGCGGGGGCTTGAAGTAGTCGCTCCACAGCACCGAGATGTGGTGCTTGGCGAGCTCCGCGCGCTGCTCCTTGATGACCGTGGCACGCGCGCGGAAGTGCGCGTCCTCGTTGGCCTGGTACTTCTCCTGGACGGCCTTGACCGACTCGGCCTCGATCCGGGCCTGGGCCGGGTCGTAGACACCGCAGGGGAGGTCGCAGTGGGCGCTGACCTTCACCTTGGGGGCAAACAGGCGGGAGAGCATTGGCTGTCCTTCCTCGTGATCGTCTTCTCAGGTGGGAGATTACTCCCCGAGAAGGCTGTTTTCGCGAGCGCCCCCTAGGGCTTAGGACAAAAGTCCAGGGTCACCATGGGACTCGTGTACGAGTGGACGATCGGATCGGGAGGTGCCGGAATGACGGACGCGGGGCGGGAGCCGGGGCGGGAGGCCGGGCCTCTGTTCGGGATCGCCGAGGTGACGGGGGTGTCCATGGTGCCCACGCTGCTCCACGGCGACCAGCTCCTCGTGCACTACGGCGGGCGGTTGCGGCCCGGCAGCGTGGCCGTGCTGCGTCACCCGCTCCAGCAGGATCTGCTCATCGTGAAGCGTCTGATCGAGCGACAGGGCGCCGGCTGGTGGGTGCTCGGGGACAACCCGGATGCCGAGGGCGACAGCCGGGTCTTCGGCGCCGTGCCGGCCGAGCTGGTCCTCGGGCGCGTACGGGCGCGGTACCGGCCCGTCACGCCCGGGCGTCAGCGCTCGGTGGCGGTCGTGGTCTCCTGGCTGTTCTCCGCGCTGAGGCCGGTCCGGTCCGGCCGTTCGGCCTCCAGGCGCTTGCGGGCCCGGTAGGCGGCCACGTTGGCGCGGGTCGCGCAGCGGTCCGAGCAGTAGCGGCGGGAGCGGTTGGTCGAGGTGTCGAGATAGGCGTTGCGGCACGGTGCCGCCTGGCAGAGGCCCAGCCGGTCGGCGCCGAACTCCGTCAGGTGGAAGGCCAGCCCCATCGCCGCGATCGCGGCGAAGCCCGCCGTCGCGTTCGACGGGTGATCGGCGAGGTGCATGTGCCAGCGCGGGTGGCCCTCGTCGTCCAGGTAGTCGTGGCCCGAGATCTGCGGGCTGACGGGGAACTCCAGGAGGAGCGAGTTCAGCAGGTCCACCGCCTGGGTGTGGTCGCCGTCGTCGGCCGAGGTGAAGACCGCGCGCAGCCGGGCCCGTACCGAACGGAAGCGCGTCACGTCGGCGTCCGTCACGCGCCGGGCCATCTGGGAGGCCGCGCCGAAGAGCTCCCGGACCGCCTCGACCGACGTCAGGGAGTCCTTGCCGCGGGCCGGCTCCTCGGTGTTGACCAGACGCACGGCGTAATCCGAGTAATAGGCCAGTTCCACTTGTAGTCCTTACTGCGGAGGTCTAGGGTCGGGTGCGGAGGGGGTAATGGACGTTCCCCCTTCGAGGGTATTACGAAGAGGGCGAGGTAGAGCGATGACGGACGCGGCGACGACCGGAACCGACTGGGCGGCCTGGCAGGAGAGCTGGGACCGCCAGCAGGAGTGGTACATGCCGGACCGCGAGGAGCGGTTCCGCGTGATGCTCGACATGGTCGAGGCCGTGGTGGGGCCGGAGCCCCGCGTCCTGGACCTGGCGTGCGGTACAGGGAGTATTACGGATCGGCTCCTCAAGCGGTTCCCGAAGGCGACCAGCGTCGGCGTCGACCTCGACCCCGCGCTCCTCGCCATCGCCGAGGGGTACTTCGAGGGCGACGACCGCGCCACCTTCGTGACCGCCGACCTCAAGGACCCCGAGTGGGCCACGGCGCTTCCGTACGACTCGTACGACGCCGTGCTCACCGCCACCGCACTGCACTGGCTGCACACCGAGCCGCTCACCGCGCTCTACGGGCAGCTCGCCGGCCTCGTCCGGGACGGCGGTGTCTTCATGAACGCCGACCACATGATCGACGAGACCACCCCCCGGATCAACGCCGCCGAGCGCGCCCACCGCCACGCCGTCATGGACCGAGCCAAGGCCGCCGGCGCCCTCGACTGGGCCGAGTGGTGGGCCGTGGCCGCCAAGGACCCGGTCCTCGCCGGACCGACCGCCCGCCGCTTCGAGATCTACGGCGAGCACGCCGACGGCGACATGCCGTCCGCCCGCCGCCACGCGGAGATCCTCCGAGCCGCCGGCTTCGCCGAGGCCCGGCCGGTCTGGGCCTCGCCCTCGGACACCCTCGTGCTGGCCGTGAAGTAACCCGACCGTGTGTACGGAGAAGGGGCGGTACGGATTCCCGTACCGCCCCTTCTCCCTGCCGGCTAGAGCACCTTGGAGAGGAACGCCTTGGTGCGGTCGTGCTGGGGGTTGCCCAGGACGTCGCGGGGGTGGCCGGATTCGACGACGACGCCGCCGTCCATGAAGACGAGGTTGTCGCCGACCTCGCGGGCGAAGCCCATCTCGTGGGTGACGACGATCATCGTCATGCCGTCCTCGGCGAGGTCGCGCATGACGTCCAGGACGTCACCCACCAGCTCGGGGTCGAGGGCCGAGGTCGGCTCGTCGAACAGCATCAGCTTCGGTTCCATCGCCAGCGCGCGGGCGATGGCGACACGCTGCTGCTGGCCGCCGGAGAGCTGCGAGGGGTAGTTCCCGGCCTTGTCGGCCAGGCCGACCCGGTCCAGGAGCCGCTCGGCGCGCTCGCGGGCCACGGCCCTCGACTCGCCCTTCACCTGGATCGGCGCCTCCATGACATTGGCCAGGGCCGTCATGTGCGGGAACAGGTTGAACCGCTGGAAGACCATGCCGATGTCCCGGCGCTGGGCCGCGACCTCGCTGTCCTTCAGCTCGTAGAGCTTGTCGCCCTTCTGGCGGTAGCCCACCAGCTCGCCGTCGACCGAGAGCCGGCCGCCGTCGATGCGCTCCAGGTGGTTGATGCACCGCAGGAACGTCGACTTGCCCGAGCCCGAGGGGCCGACCAGGCAGAAGACCTCACGGGGAGCGACCTCCAGGTCGATGCCCCGCAGGATGTGCGCCGCGCCGTAGGACTTGTGAACGCCCTCGGCCTTGACCATGGCCGTCATCGCGTCGCCTCCGGAGAACGCTTGAACATGTTCAGGTTAGTACGGATGCGCTGCAGCGGCGTCGGCGGCAGGGACCGCAGCGAACCCCGCGAGAAGTGCCGCTCCAGGTAGTACTGACCCACACTGAACACACTGGTCAGAGCCAGGTACCAGATCGACGCCACGAAGAGCATCTCCATGACGGCACCGGCCGTGCTGCCGATGTTCGAGGAGGCCCTCAGGAGCTCCGTGTACTGCACCGCCGAGACCAGCGACGAGGTCTTCAGCAGGTTGATGAACTCGTTGCCCGTCGGCGGCACGATCACCCGCATCGCCTGCGGAAGAACGATCCGCCGCATGGTCCTCGTCTGGGACATGCCGAGCGCGTGCGCCGCCTCGGTCTGGCCCTCGTCGACCGACTGGATGCCGGCCCGGACGATCTCCGCCATGTACGCGCCCTCGTTCAGGCCGAGGCCGAGGAGCGCGACCATGAACGGCGTCATGACGTCGACGGTCTCGTTCTTGTAGATCGGTCCGAGGTTGATGTACTCGAAGATCAGCGACAGGTTGAACCAGACCAGCAGCTGGACGTAGACCGGCGTGCCGCGGAAGAACCAGATGTAGAGCCAGGCGACCGCGCCGGTCACCGGGTTCTTCGACAGCCGCATCACGGCGAAGACGACGCCGAGGACGAGGCCGAGCGCCATGGAGGCGACGCTGATGATGATCGTGTTCCCGAGGCCCTCGAGGACCGAGGGGTCGAACAGCTTGTCCCAGACCGTGTCCCAGATGACGTTGCCCTGGGAGAAGGCGTAGACGAGCCAGCCGAGCAGCGCGACGACGACGACGGCGCTGATCCAGCGGCCGACGTGCCTCACGGGGATTGCCTTGATCGCCTCGTAGGGGGTGCCCGAGGCGCCGGGCCCGACCGGACTGTCGGCCGGACCCTTGTCGATCTTGTCAGTCACGATGACTGCCCTTCAGCGGAGCGTGGTGATCACTGGCCGGCGTTGACGGTGGCCTGCTTGACGGCACTGTCGGCGACGTCCCACTTCTCCAGGACCTTCTCGTACGAGCCGTCCTTGATGATCGCGTCGAGCGCCTCCTTGACGGCGTCACGCAGCTGCGTGTCGTCCTTGGAGACGCCGATGCCGAAGAGACCGACGTCGCTCTGGCTGCCGACGACCTCGAAGTCGTTGCCGCCGCCCGAGGTCTTCGCGATGTACGCGGCGACCGGGTAGTCGTTCAGGTCGGCGACGGCGCCGCCGGCCTTGACGCGGGTCTGGGCCTCGGCGTCGGTGTCGAACGCCTGGATGGTGAGCTTGTTCGCGCCGCACTTCTCGGCCTGCGCCTTGAAGGTGTCCTCGTAGATGGTGCCGCGCTGGACGGCGACCGTCTTGCCGCACAGGTCGTCGAGGGAGTTGATCCCCTGCGGGTTGCCCTTCTTCACGAGGAGCGAGACGCCGGAGCTGAAGTAGTCGACGAAGTCGATGCCCTTGCCGATCTTCTTCCCGGCGTCGTCCAGGCCCTCCTGACGCTTCTTGTTGTCCGTCATCGAGGACATGATCAGGTCCTGGCGGCCGGTCTCCAGCGAGGTGATCAGGCCGTCGAAGGTGCCGGAGGTGAACACGAACTTCACACCCAGCTGCTTGGAGAGCGCCTCGGCGATGTCGGGGTCGACACCGACGATCTTGCCGCCCTCGGTGTACTCCATCGGGGCGTAGGAGGCGTCCGTGCCGACCTTGACGACACCGGACTTCTGGATGTCGGCGGGCAGCTTCGAGAAGAGGGGCGCGTTGCTGGCGGCGCCGCTGGTCGTGCCGCCCTCGGGGGTCGAGCCGCCCTCGGTCTGGTCGCCGCAGGCGGTCAGCAGCATGGAGCCGGCGACCGCGATGGCGGCGACCGCGGCAAGACGGGAGGTGCGGGTCTTGGCGGTCGTACAGCGCGTGGAGCGTGCGGTCATGGTCGGGTTCCTCCGGCGTGTGAGGGAGTTGCCATAGGCCGCGCACGCACCTTCGGGTGTCGCGACCTCGTGTGATTACGCGCATCTTGCCATTCGGACCGCCCGAATCGGACGGCCTCGCATGTCAAAATCGGATAACGGGTGACCCCCGAATCCCGACAGGCCGGTACATCAAGGCCGGACCTTCTCCCGAGATTTCTTGTTACCGCCGGAAAATCTGCGGTTGATCTCGCCATTCGGACGACACGAATACCACGATTCGGTCTACGGTCGAACGTATCCGGACATCGGGCGACGCGCCTGGTGTGCGCAAGGTGCCAATACGGCTGTATGAGCCACATCACCGCTCCGTATTGGACTCGTCTACCGTGATGTACGTCCGGTAAGAAGGATCCTTACACCCCTCATCCGGGGCTCAGGGCGCGTTGTGCGGCGCGCCCGCGCGGTTGCCAGACACGGCGACCGCGGGACCCGCCCACCCCTCCTCAACCAGGAGTGGCCACCCTCAAATGAAGAAGACTTAAGGGGTCAACCCAATGGCAGCGGAGATCGTCAATCCTCGCAGCGAGAGCGGTACGGATGGGGCTCAGGAGCCCTTCGATCCGGCCTTCGCGCTGCACCGCGGCGGCAAGATGGCCATCTCGGCCACGGTGCCGCTCCGCGACAAGGACGACCTGTCCCTCGCGTACACGCCCGGCGTCGCCAAGGTGTGCACCGCGATTGCCGAGCAGCCGGAACTGGTCCACGACTACACCTGGAAGTCCCAGGTCGTCGCGGTCGTGACCGACGGTACGGCGGTGCTCGGACTCGGCGACATCGGCCCGGAGGCCTCGCTTCCGGTCATGGAGGGGAAAGCGATCCTCTTCAAGCAGTTCGGCGGCGTGGACGCGGTGCCGATCGCGCTCGCGACCACGGACACCGACGAGATCGTGGAGACCGTCGTCAGGCTCGCGCCGTCCTTCGGTGGAGTGAACCTGGAGGACATCTCGGCGCCGCGGTGCTTCGAGATCGAGCGCAAGCTCCAGGAGCGCCTGGACATCCCCGTCTTCCACGACGACCAGCACGGCACCGCCGTCGTCACCCTCGCCGCGCTCCGCAACGCGGCGAAGCTGACCGGCCGTACCCTCGGTGAACTGCGCGGAGTCATCTCCGGCGCCGGTGCGGCGGGTGTCGCCATCGCCAAGTTCCTCCTCGAGGCGGGGCTCGGCGACGTGGCCGTCGCGGACCGCAAGGGCATCGTCAGTCTGGACCGGGACGACCTGACGCCGGTCAAGCGCGAGCTCGCGGAGATCACGAACAAGGCCGGCCTCTCCGGCTCCCTGGAGACCGCCCTGGCCGGCGCGGACGTCTTCATCGGCGTCTCCGGCGGGACGGTCGCCGAGGCCGCGGTCGCGTCCATGGCGCCGAACGCGTTCGTGTTCGCCATGGCCAACCCGAACCCGGAGGTCCACCCCGACGTCGCGCACAAGTACGCGGCCGTCGTGGCGACCGGCCGTTCGGACTACCCGAACCAGATCAACAACGTGCTCGCCTTCCCGGGCATCTTCGCGGGCGCCCTCCAGGTCCGCGCCTCCCGGATCACCGAGGGCATGAAGATCGCCGCCGCGGACGCGATCGCCGGCGTGGTCGCCGACGAGCTCTCCGCCGAGTGCGTGATCCCGTCGCCGTTCGACGAGCGCGTCGCCCCGGCCGTCGCGGCCGCGGTCGCCGCCGCCGCCCGCGCCGAGGGCGTGGCGCGCCGCTGACGCGCCCGCTACACCGCGAAGGGCCGTCCCGAACCCGGGGCGGCCCTTCGCCGTGTACGGGGCCCGCGGACGCGCCTGTGCGGGGCGCCTACACGGGGCAGGGGCTGGCCCCCTACACGGGGCGGGGGCCGGGTGCGGGGCCGTGAGGCGTCGGACGGCCCCCGCACGGTGCGGGGGTGCGGTTGCTGCGCCGCCGAGGCGTCGCGTGGACGCGCTGAGGGCGGCTGTACGGGTCTTCCGGTCGTCACGCGCTGATGCGTGTGTCACAGCCGTGCGTGGTTCCGCCGCGCGGGTGGCGGACCCTACGCTCGGCCCATGTTCGCTGCCTACGCCGCCCGAATCGACCGCGACCAGCCCCTGAACGGCCTTGAGCTGGGGGAACGGCCCGAGCCCGAGGTACGTCCCGGATGGACCACCGTCACCGTCAAGGCCGCCTCGCTCAACCACCACGACCTCTGGTCGCTGCGCGGTGTCGGGCTGCCCGAGGAGAAGCTGCCGATGATCCTCGGCTGCGACGCCGCGGGCATCGACGAGAACGGCGACGAGGTCGTCCTGCACTCCGTCATCGGCCAGTCCGGCCACGGGGTCGGCCCCGACGAGCCCCGCTCCATCCTGACCGAGCGCTACCAGGGCACCTTCGCCGAGCGCGTCACCGTGCCGTCCTGGAACGTGCTCCCCAAGCCCAAGGAGCTCTCCTTCGAGGAGGCCGCCTGCCTCCCGACCGCCTGGCTCACCGCGTACCGCATGCTCTTCACCAACGCGGGCGTGCGCCCCGGCGACTCGGTCCTCGTCCAGGGCGCGGGCGGCGGGGTCGCCACCGCCGCCATCGTGCTGGGCAGGGCCGCCGGGCTGCGGGTCTTCGCCACCAGCCGGGACGAGGCCAAGCGGAAGCGTGCCGTCGAGCTCGGCGCCGTCGAGGCGTACGAGCCGGGCGCGCGGCTGCCGAAGCGGGTGGACGCGGTCATCGAGACCGTCGGCGCCGCCACCTGGTCGCACTCGGTCAAGTCGTTGCGGCCCGGCGGCAGCCTGGTGATCTCGGGCGCCACGAGCGGCGACCGCCCCTCGCACGCGGAGCTGACCCGGATCTTCTTCCTGGAGCTGAAGGTCGTCGGCTCGACCATGGGCACCAAGGACGAGCTGGAGGACCTCCTGTCGTTCTGTGCCGCCACGGGCGTACGGCCGGTGATCGACGAGGTGCTGCCTCTGGACCGGGCGCGCGAGGGCTTCGAGAAGATGGCCTCCGGCGAGCTCTTCGGGAAGATCGTCCTGACGACGTCTTGATGGATCGTCAGATCTGCTGATGGGATCTCCGGCACCGCGCTCACCGCGAGCGCCTCGTGCCGGAGGTTCCGTTGCCCCGAACACCGCGAACACCGCGAACATCACGAACACCGCGAACGTCTCGCACATCTCGCACATCTCGATCGTCGCGGGGGTTGCGACCGCTGCGGACGGCCCTTGCCGTCGGCGCCGTCGCCGCCGCGCTCCTGGCCCCCACGGCCGCCCGCGCCGACCCCGGGACCCAGGCGACCGGCATACCCGCCGTCACGGACGACCGCGGCCGCGCCCTCACCCTGCGCGGCTGGAACGTCGAGGACAAGGTGAACCGCGGTGACCAGGCTCTCAGCGCCGTCACCGAGCGGCACTTCAGGGACATGCGGGCCAGGGGCTTCAACTTCGCCCGGCTGCTCGTCTTCTGGGACGACCTGGAGCCGAGGCGCGGCCGCTACAGCGAGGCTTACCTGCGGAAGATCGAGCGCGTGCTGGACTGGGCGGAGAAGTACGACGTCCATGTCCTCATCGACGCCCACCAGGACGTCTTCGGCCCCGCCTTCGGCCACCGGGGCGTGCCGGCCTGGGCGACCAGGACGGACGGCCTGCCCTTCACCCCGCACCCGGACGACTGGTTCGCCGAGTACTTCGAGCCGGCCGTTCAGCGCGCCTTCACCCATCTCTACGAGGACGAGGACCTGCGACGGGCCCAGGCGGCGATGTGGCGCGTCCTCGCCGACCGCTTCGAGCACCATCCGGCCGTCCTCGGCTACGACCTGATCAACGAGCCGATGGGAGAGCTGCGCGAGGGCGAGGGCCTGCCGGACGCCGCCCGCCGGATCGAACGGGAGCAGCTGACTCCGATGTACAACCGGCTCGCGGACGCCGTCCGTTCGGTCGACCGGAACACCTGGATCTTCGTCGAGCCGACGCCGATCGTCGGCGAGGGCGTGCCGACCGGCCTCGGCAGGATCGAGGACCAAAAGGTCGTCTACGCCCCGCACTTCTACAACACCGCCATGGAGGCGGGAGCCGACTACGATCCGGCGGCGGGATGGATCGAGACGTACGAGCAGGCGGTGACCCGGTACCCGCGGGAGTACAAGGTCCCGGTCGTCGTGGGGGAGTGGGGGCC
Organism: Streptomyces sp. NPDC013457; assembly: GCF_043089925.1. Lineage (NCBI taxonomy): Bacteria > Bacillati > Actinomycetota > Actinomycetes > Kitasatosporales > Streptomycetaceae > Streptomyces > Streptomyces sp. NPDC013457. The sequence continues at coordinate 504,019 of NZ_JBICBL010000004.1, read as the reverse complement.
GCTCAACAACTCCCTGCCGAACATGAACCGCTTCTACCGTGAGGCGATGGCCTCTCTCGGCCGGTACGGCAGCGGGTGGGCCGGCTATGTCTGGTGCTACGGCGGCGGGTACTGCGCGGTGGACGGCGCCGGTGCCTTCCGTACGAACAAGGAGCTGACGGCCGAGCCCTACGCGGAGGCGGTCGCGGGCACGGTCGCCTCCTCCTCGTACGACTCCGGGGCGGGCGTCTACCGCCTCGCGTACGAGTCGTCACGGCGCGGCAGCCGGGTCACCGAGCTGTCGCTTCCCCCGGGCGCCTGGCAGGTGACGGCCCGGGGGAAGGCGGTGGTGCTCCGCGAGGGCGCGGGCAAGGCCTGGGTGATCGCGGCGCCCGGGGCCCGGGTGACGGTGACGGTCACCCGGGAGACCCGTCAGAGGGTGTCGCCCTAGGCGTCCTTGCGCTCCGGGCGCAGCACCGAGGCGATCCGGTCCGCCGCCGTGGACAGATGGCGGCGGGCCTCGGTCAGCTGGGCCGACGTCACCCCGTGGTCCCGGGCCGCGTCGCGCACGTCGTCGCGGAAGCGGTCCAGGAGCCGGTCGAGATCGCGGGCCGGCTCGCCGGTGGGCTCGACCGTCACGGCCCAGTCCGAGACGGCCTCCTCCGGGGAGGTGGCACGGCCCGACGCCTTGGGGTGCGTCGTACCCGTGACCAGGCCGCCCAGCTGGGCGGTGATGTCCGAGATGCCCTCCCAGACGCCCGACGGCCAGTCGCCGCGCGCGAAGCGGTCCTGGACCTGCTCCTGGACCTGCTGGGCGATCCGCTGGAACTCCTTCGCCTGTCTGCGCGCCGACTGAGCCTCCTCGCGGGCCTGGCGCGTCTGCTCCCTCCACTCCTGCTTGGCGCGGCGCAGCTCCTCCTTGGCGTCGCCGAACGAGGAGCCCTTCTGCCGGGTCTCGCTCGCCGCCGCGCGCATGTCGCTGCGCAGCTTGCCCGCGGCCCCGCGCACGTCGTCGCGGATCTCGGCGGCGAGCTCGGAGACCGAGTCGCGGATCTCCCGCTCAAGGTCGTCCAGTTCGCCGCCGCGGCCGGCCAGCTCCGCGCGGCCCGCGTCGGTGATCGAGTACACCTTGCGGCCGCCCTCCGTGGCGTGCGTGACCAGACCCTCGGCCTCCAGCTTGGCGAGCCGGGGGTAGACCGTGCCGGCGGAGGGGGCGTACAGCCCGTGGAAGCGCTCCTCCAGGAGTCTGATCACCTCGTAGCCGTGGCGGGGGGCCTCGTCGAGGAGCTTGAGCAGGTAGAGGCGCAGTCGGCCGTGGGCGAAGACGGGCGGCATGTCACAGCACCTTTCCGGGGGCGTGGTCGAGGTCGTCGGAGCCGACCGGGTCCGGGCGGCGCAGGAGGGCGATCGAGCCGGAGACCGTCGTGGCCTTGAGCGTGCCCCGGCCCTCGCCCAGCGTGCCGGTGATGGTCTTGGTCCCCCATTGCCCGCTGACCCGAAGGTCGTCGAACGCGTTGGAGACGGAGCCGCTCGTCGTGCTCGCCTCGACCCGGGCGTCCGACGGATGCGGGATCCGGATGGCGACCTCGCCCGAGACGCTCGTCAGCCGGATGTCGGCCGGCGGGCCGTCCAGGTCGACGGCGTCGAGGTCGATCACCATGTCGCCGCTGACCGAGTCGGCACGGACGGAGGATCCCGAGCCGTCGATGACCGTCAGATCGCCCGTCACCGTGTTGACCCTGAGCGCCCCCGTGACCGACTGGGCCTCCAGGGAGCCGGAGACGCTCTCCGCGTGCACCGGGCCGGAGAGCCCGACGAGCGTGGTGTCGCCCGTGACGCCCTTGACGTCCGTACGCCCCTTGATGCCGGAGATGACCGCGCCCGCGCTCACCACGCCCACCTCGACGTCCGCACCGGCAGGGACGGCCACCGACACGACGGCCCGGCGGCGGTGCCCCTTGCGGTCGAACCACTTGAGGAAGCCCTGCCAGTGCAGGTCCTCATAGGTGACGGTGAGGGTGGAGCCCTCCTGGGTCACGATCAGCGGGGGGCCCTGGATCTCGGACACCTCCAGGCGGGCGGTGCTCTCGGCGGTGCCCACGACATTCACCGTGCCGCCGACGACACGCACCTGGAGGCGGCCCACAGGGTCGGTCAGCATGAGTCTCGTCGGCTCGGCCACGGACCACTCTGTCATCGTGCTGACCTCCCGTATCGGTGACGCAACATATCGCGTCCTCGATAGACACGATATATCGCGGTACGCGGAAGTCAACCCCCGTTCGGCGTGGACGCGAGCGATCAATCACCCTCTTATGCGGACAAACTGCCCTAGCGTAAGGCCCATGAACGCGACATCCGGATCGAGCCCCGTCGGCGCTCTGCTGCTCTGCCGCGCCGAGCCGTCGACGGTCCGCCCACCGGCCCAACTCCTGCGCGAAGAGCTCCTCCTCGCCCCGGCCGGTACCGAATGGAGCGTCGTCGTCCCGGAGGGGAAGCCCTGGCTCCACGGCGGCGAGCCCGTCGAACGGGTCGTCAGCGGCTGGGCCACCGCCCTGGCCGTCTCCGCCGCCACCTGGCCCGTCCTCGCGCTGTGGTGGGACGCGGACCGGGCCGGCTTCGTCCTCGCCTCCGGGTTCCGCCGCACCGTCGGCTACACCTGGCTCGCGGACGGCACCCCGGTCGGCGAGGACGAGGCCATGCGCACGTTCGCGGCCCGCCTGGCCCTCGATCCCGTACTCGATCTCCAGGCCCTGGAGCCGCTCACCGGACCGGACAAGGACGCCGACGCGCACGCCAGACTCGTCGGCCTGACCGCCGTCCTCGCCCGCGTCGGCCTTGCCCTGCCCACCGGCCTCACCCCCGGGGAGAGCGCGGACCGGCTCCGCTCCGTCGCCCTGGCGCAGGGGGCGGAGGAGCTCGAATGGGCCGGCTGGCGAGACGCCGTGCGCGCCGAACTCGACGCGGTGGAGGGCGGTCCGCTCGGCCCGTTCCTCCGTGGCCCCAGGGCCCGGCTGCTCGGCGCGGTCCAACTCGGGGCGGGGCTGCCGCTGCTCGCCTGGGGAGTCGCCCGCCGCAGCGGGGGCTGGACGACGGCGGGGGTGCTGCTGGTCGCGCACGGCGCGCTGGGACTCGCGTACGACCGGCTGCGCGGTGACCGGCCGGTCACCGCCTGACCGACAGTGCGGCCGCGACCGTGCGGTGGCGGGGCCGGTGCGCCGGGGCGTGGCCCGTCGCTCCGACCGGCAGGACCGTCGGTCAGTGACCCCGGAGGGGGCCCCGCTCGTCCCTACTCGTCCTCGTCCTCGTCGTCCAGACGGGCCAGCCAGGTCGCGAGGCGCTCGACCGGCACCTCGAAGTCGGGGTTGAGATCGACGAACGTACGGAGCTGCTCGGCGAGCCACTCGAAGGAGACCTCCTCCTCGCCGCGCCGCTTCTCCAGTTCCTCGATGCCACGGTCAGTGAAGTACATGCGATCAGGATATGCCGTGCTCCCGACGGACCCTCGCGCTTGTCGGGGGCAGCGATTAGCCTTCTTCATCATCGTTTCGGGGAGCGGGGGGCCGCTGTGACGCACGGGATCGCTCGGGTACGACTGGACGACGGCACACCTGTCTGGGCCCGCATCAGCGAGCCGGAGGAACTCGGCCGGGGCGGCGGCTTCACGGACACCGGCATCGGCGACCGGGTGATCTCGATGGCCGGGGGCCTCACCGACGTCGTGCGCGGGGTCGTCGGCTCGCTGCGGGACGGGCTCGACCCGCAATCGCCGGTCGAGGTCGCCGTCAGCTTCGGCATCGAACTCTCCGCCCAGGCGGGCAAGGTGATCAGCGTCCTCGCGGAGGGCGGCGGTACGGCCTCGATATCGGTCTCGCTCACCTGGACCGAACCGGGCCCCGACGCCGGCCCGCCCGCGAGCCCGGGTCTCGACGCCGACCCCGCCGAGGCGCCCGGACCCGGATCCGCGCCCGCGCGCGTGCCCGGTCCCGCGCCGGCGCCCGACACCGGACCGCGCCACCGCCCGGCGGCCGATGGCGCCGTATGAGCGCCTTCGAATCACTCGTGCGCCCCGCACTGGTACGCGTCGCGGCTCCCGGAGACGGGTATGACCCGCTCGGCGACCGGTACTGGGGCACCGGCTTCTTCATCGCCCCCGGCTGGGTGCTGACCTGCGCCCATGTCGTGGCAAAGGGGGGAAGCGCGGTGTGGAAGGGCGAGCGGGCCGTCGGCATCGTCTGGGACGGCGGCGTGACGACCGGCGAGGTCGTCCTGGCCAGCCCGCGCCCCACCGTGCCCGAGGAGGAGCTCCACCGATGGGACTTCCCCGACCTCGCGCTCGTCCGCGTCCCCGACGCACGGGACGCGAGCTGCGTACGGCTCAGTGAGCGCAGGCCCGTGATCGCCGAGCCCATCCCGGTCGGCCTGCACGGCTGGTCCCGGGTGACCGGCCGGCTCGGCATCCGCGAAGCCGTCGGCGAGGTCCACGGCGTCGACGGCGATGCCCTCCTGCTGCGCGGGACACAGCCCGTGGAGGGGCTCTCCGGCGGACCCGTGGTCGACCTCGACCGCGCGGTCGTCATCGGCCTCAACAAGGGGCGCGGCGCGGACGAGGGCGCCGCCGTCCCCATCACCTCCCTGCGCCGGCTCTACCGGGAGCGCGGCGGCGAGGTGCTCTCCGAGGTGATGCGCGAGCACGACCGGCACCACCTCGCCCGCTACCGCTCGCTCTCCGGCACGCCCGACTGGACCAGGGCGCAGCTCCGGCACCGCCCGCCCACCGCCCAGGGCGGCCTCGACCCCGGGCGCCGGATCCATCTCTACGGACGGCTCGCCGAACTGCCCCAGCCCGCCGGCCCGGGAGACGTGCTGCACCTCGTCGACGAGGCCCGGAGGGTGACGGCCGGCCACGACCTGCGCCCCGTGCTCGAAGTCGCCCCGCGTACCTGGCGCGAGGGCGTCGGACTGCTTCACGAACTCCACGATCCGCACCAGGAGGAGGAGACCGCCTCCGGCCTCGGGCTGAACGCCGTCCTCGTGTACGCGGCGAAGGTCGCCCGGCACGTCAGGGAGCGGCACGGGGAGAGCCGGGCGGTCCGGAACCTGGCCGACTGGGTGACCGACGCAGCCGCCGGGACGCCGCTGCTCACCCGCCAGGCGATCGCCGCCGTGCTGGCGGCCGGCCGTCCCGCCGGGAGCCGGCCGGTCCGTGAGGCCGGAGCTCGGGCCGACGTCCTGGTGGAGATCGACACCCCTCCGTACGGCCGGAAGTTCCCCTGGCGGGTGAAGCTCCTCTTCGACGGGCACACGATCACGCCGCTGCACGGGGACGACGAGGGGGTCGAGCGCGAGCGGCTCCGGGACACCCTGCGCGAGCCGCTGGCGGACGCGCTGGCCCGGGGCGACCGCGGGGAACATCTCGCCGCGGTGGAGGCGCTGTTGCCGCGCGAGCTCTTCGACGAACCGCTCGACACCTGGCGGCTCTCGCCCGACGACGAGCTGTTCGACGAGCGCTCGCTGCCGCTCGGTCAGCGGCGGATCGTCGTCATACGGGACGCGGCCCGCAACAAGCGGCCGCCGGCGCCCGAGTGGCACACGCGCTGGCGGACGGCCGGTCTCGGGCCCCTGCGGGCGGTACCGCTGCGCGCCGAGGTGCTCACGGCGGGAGGGGACGCCGCCCACGCGGCGCGGACCCGCCGCGAGTCCCCGCGCCAGGCCTGGGTACGGCTCTCCGAGGCCGACGACGGCTCGGTGCCGGTCTACTGCGGTCCCGTGGGCAGCGGCGACGGGCTCAGGGCCATGGCGGCCGCGCTCGCCGCCGGGCACCCCATCGCCCTGTGGCGCAGCGGGGCCCACGACCACGCGGACTGCGCCGAGTTCCACGAGCGCGCGGACGGGCTGCTCCTGGAGGTCGGAAGGGCCGAGGCGCTCCACGGGCCGGTCATCTCGCTGCGGAAACGGGTGGCCGCGGACGCGGACCTCGTGGGCATGGACGTGGGCACGGACGTTGCCATGGACGTGAGCACGGACGGGGGCACGGAGCTGTCCTGGGACACCGGTCCGGGCACCGGTCCGGTCGCGGCCCCGGCGCCGCCCGCGCGCTCCGAGCACGCCTGGGCCGAGCATCTCGCCGTGCTCTTCGATCCGCCCGACCGGCCTCCGCGCGAGGATCCGCTCCAGGGACCGCCCATGCTCGGCGAGGAGGAGTGGTGACCGTGCGGTGGACTCCGCGAACACCCGGGCAATCGGTCCGGTTTGAGCGTCGGCAGCGCAGGGGGCCGGGCGGTATTTTCGACGGGCCGGGCCATGACACCACAGCCAGGAGGACTCCATCGTGAACGATTGGCGGATCTACCGTGGTGCCGGCCACCCGCACGACGAGATAAGGCGGTTACCCGCACCGCCGCCGTGGCGCGACTTCTCGACCGGCGGAGCCGACGACACCCTCGCCGGCTCCGACCGGCGGCTCGGGGTGCGCCGCCGCCTGGTCCAGAACCACCATCCCCGCCCAGCCGAGACCGACGCCGTCAACGCCGCGCTCTATCTGCGCCGACCGCTCCTGGTCACCGGCAACCCCGGCACCGGGAAGTCCACGCTGGCCCACGCCGTCGCTCACGAACTGGGCCTGGGCCGGGTGCTGCGCTGGCCGATCGTGAGCCGCTCCACCCTCCTGGACGGGCTCTACCGCTACGACGCCATCGGCCGGCTCCAGGACGTCCAGCTGGAGCGTGCGCAGGCCGGGTCGGCGGTGCCCGCCGCGACGCCCGCCGGCATCGGCTCGTACATCCGGCTCGGACCGCTCGGCACCGCGCTGCTCCCCTCCGACCAGCCCCGTGTCCTGCTCATCGACGAGCTCGACAAGAGCGACCTCGACCTGCCGAACGACCTGCTGAACGCCCTGGAGGAGGGCGAGTTCGCCATTCCGGAGCTGGAGCGGCTGGCCGACCGTGAGCCGGTGGTCCAGGTGCTGACGGACGACGGCCGCAAGGTGCCCGTCCAGGGCGGACGGATCCGCTGCTCCACGTTCCCGTTCATCGTGCTCACCTCCAACGGCGAACGGGACTTCCCCGCCGCGCTGTTGCGCCGCTGCATCCGCCTGGAGCTGGAACCGCCGGGCGAGGAGCAGCTCGGCGCCATGATCGAGGCGCACCTCGGTCCCGACGCGGCAGCGGGGGAGGAGGGCCTGGTCAGCCGCTTCCTGAACCGCGAGCCCGGCGAGGTCATCGCCACCGACCAGCTCCTGAACGCGATCTATCTGACCCAGCACGCCCCGCGCACCGAGCGGGTGACCCGGGAACGCATCGCGGACATGCTCATGCAGCCGCTCGATCAGCCGAGGTGATGGCCGGATGCACCGGATGCATCTGGAGGAGCTCACCCGCAGACTGCGGGCCGGCGGCCAGGACCCCACGGCCGAGGAGGTCGCGGACGCCGTCTGGCTCGCCCAGTGGCTGCCGCGTGCCTCCCCGGACCTCGTGGACGGTGCCGCCGTAGGCGGGCGAGACGGGCGGGCGGAGGACGCGGGCGAGGCCCGCGGGCAGGAGGAGGGGCGAGATCCGGCCACGGGAGACGGCGGCGGCGAACTCGGCGCAGCCCTCAGGGAGGCCGACGGCGAGCGCGCTCCCGGGCACGGCAGTGGTACGGGCCAGGTCGCGGGGCACGGCACAGACGACGGCCCGGCCCCCGGCGACGACGGACCCCGGCCCGTCCGCCCCTCGGAGGACGTCGACATCGCGCTGCTCGTCGGGCCCGGGGGCCACGGCGCCACCCGTACGGAGCGGAACAGGACCCTCCCCGTCCGCGCGCCCGGTGCCAACGCCCTGCCCGGCCTCCTCGGTCTGCAGAAGGCGCTCCGTCCGCTGCGCCACTACGCCCGCTTTCCGGTCAGGCCCGGCGAAGGCCTCCTCGACGAGGAGGCGACCGCCGAACGCAGCGCCGCCGCGGGCATCCTCACCCCCGTCCTGCGCCCGGCCGCGGGCCGCCGCCCCGACATCCAGCTCCTCATGGACTCCGGCCCCGCCATGGTCGTCTGGACCCGCATGGTGGAGGAGCTGCGCCAGGCCTGCCAGCAGTCCGGCGCCTTCCGCGACGTCCAGGTACACCGGCTGTACGACACCGGCGACGGCGCCCCGCTGGTCACCACCACCTCCGGGGCGGACGGCGTGCCCCGGCTGCGCACCGGCGACCAGCTCCACGACCCGACCGGCCGTCGTCTCACCCTGATCGTCAGCGACTGCGTCGGCCCTCTCTGGCAGCGTGGCGCGGCCCAGCGGCTCATCCACCAGTGGCCCCGGCAGTCCCCGCTCGCCCTCGTCCAGCCGCTGCCCCCGAGGCTCTGGCCCCGGACCGCGCTCACCGTCGAACCGGGCCTGCTGCTCCGCCCCGCCTCCCCCGGCGGGCACGCCGGCTTCCAGCCCGACGAGGAGCCCTGGGAGCCCGTCGCCCCGGACACGCGCGCGGTTCCCGTGCTCACGCCGACGCCCGAGGCGTTCGCCTCCTGGGCGCGCCTGCACGCCGGTCACGGCTCGGGCGGGGTCCGCGGCTGGGCCGCCATGATCGCCCCCGAGCCGCCCCGACCGTCCGCCCCGACGGGGAGCACCGCCCGGGCCGCGTCTCCCGCCCGGGCCCGCACCCCGCGTAGCGACGAGGAGCTGATGCGCGCCTTCACCGCGGGCGCCTCGCCGGGCGCACTGCGGCTCGCCGTCCATCTCGCCGCCGCGCCGCTCGCGCTGCCCGTGATGCAGCTCGTGCAGCGCGCCATGCTGCCCGACACCGGCCCCATGGAGCTCGCGGAGGTCCTGCTCAGCGGGCTGTTGCGGCAGCTGCCCGGCCCGTCCCCGTACCCCTGCTTCAGCTATCCGCCGGGTGTCCAGCAGCATCTGCTCGGCTCCCTGGACCGCAGCGCCGCCGCGCTGGTCCTCAAACACTGCTCCGGGTACGTGGAACGCAACTTCGGCCAGGGCATGCGGAACTTCCCGGCGCTCGCGGCCGCCCGGCTCGCGGGACACTCCACGGACGACGGCCGCCTGGCCGCGGCCGGCACGGTCGAGGGGACCGACGAACCCACCGGCCCGGTCGGCACGGAGCCCGAACTCTTCGCCCGCATCCCCGCGCGCGTGCTCCGCTTCTACCACCCCGACCTGATCACCCCCGACCCGCTGGCCGCCGCGCGGCGGCTCTTCGAGCAGTGGCTGGGCCAGTCCGACCCCTCGCTCCTCGTCCGGTGCCGCCAACAGGCCGAGGCCGCACTGCCGGAGCACCCCGTCGAGGCCGGGATCCTGCTCGGCCGCGTGCTGTACGCCGAGTCCGGCACCGCCGCCGCCCGGGGCAGCGAGCGGCGCCGGGAGCTCCTCAGCCGCGCGCTGACCGAGCTGGAGCGCGCGGGGAGCCTCGCGGCGCCGGGCAGCGCGGAGTGGGCCGAGGCCCGGCTCGAACAGGCGGTCGCGCACCACGGGTTGTGGCGCCACACCGACGACCCCGGGCACCTCGACCACGCCCTCGCCGCGCTCCTCGGAGACGTGCCGGACTGGCCGGAGATCCACCACCACACCCTCCATCTGCGCCGGGGCCGCCTGCTGCTCGCGCGCGGCGACGGCGCCGCCGCGGCGACGGAACTCACCACCGCGCTCTCCCTCCGGGAGAGCGGCGCCGCACTCCTCGACCTGGCCGACGCCCTGCACCTCGCCGGCGCCGAGACGGCCGAGATCGGCTCGGTACTCGACCGCGCCGGCGAGCACCTCGGCGACAGCGTCTCCCTGCGGCTGCGCTGGACGACGGCGCGCGCCCGGCTGCACGACACGGCCGGCGACGGACCGGCCGCGGACACCGCCTATGAGGAGGCCACCCTGCTCGCCCCCGCCGACAGCGGCCGCCGCGGCAGGATCCTGATGTCCTGGGGGGAGTCCCTGATGCGCCGCGCGGCGGACGCCCCCGGCCAGGCCCCCGTCGACCGGGCCGAAGGAGTCCTGCGCGAGGCGCTGACCAGCCTCCCGGCCGACGCGCCCGAGCGCGCCCGGGCCAGGATCCTGATCGGCAGCGTCCTCGCCCTCCGTTTCCACCGCGCCGGGTTCCTGCCCGACCTCTACGAGGGCCGCCACCTCCTGGAGCAGGCGGCCCGCACCACCGGGGACATCGGACTGCGTGCGGAGGTGTGGCTGCAACTGGGACGGGTGAGACTGGAGTTGAGCGAGTCGGCCCGGGACGGCGTCCTCGGCGACGCGCTCACGGCGTACGAACGGTCCTGGGAGGACGCCCGGTCGGCGCACGGCGACACCCCGGGCACGGTCACCGGCGCCCGCGCGCTCCACGCGCAGGGAGCGGTGCTCCGGCTCATGGGCCGTACGGGCAGGGCGAGCGAGGTGCTGCGCGCCGCGGCCGAACAGTGGCGGCGGCTGACCGCCGCGCTGGTGGAGGTGGACTGGAGCGACGTCGAGCGGACCAGGAGCCTCCTGACGGAGGCGGCCGCGGACCAGGACCGGCCCCACGCGCCGCTCTCCGGCGAGGACCGGCGCCGGATCGCGCCGCCGTGGTGGGCGTGGAGCGATACGGGCGGGTAGGTGACGGCCGGAGGGCCGAAACGGAGAACGGCTGAATAACGGGGGCGCACATGGGCGCAGTTGAGTCGAACGGGTTTCCGTCTTCCTGGCGTCGGGAAGAACCGCTCCGCCGCTACGACGGTGGGGGACAGGCGTCGGTGAGGAGGAGCCGAGGGTGTTGGAGCACAACGAGTGGGCGACCGGTGCCGACCGTGACAACGGCCGGTCCGCGCACCTGCCCGATCTCGCCGCTGTGGACCTGCGGACCCTGCGTGGCCTGGACGATCCCGAACTCGCGGCCGCGGTCGAGCTGGTGCTGCTGCGCTCACCCGAGCTGGTCGACGCCTGGTGCGAAGGCGCGGGGGACCGAGCCGCCTGACAGGTGCCGCTGCCACCGTCTGTTTCCGGCCGGATCCTCGCGATGGCCGAGGCTCCCCCGAAGGAGGCGGGAATGAACTTCGCGCCCCTGCCCGCGGGGGTCTTCACCGAGCTGGCGCGCACCCGCCCCGCCCCGGCCGACGTCGCCCTGCTGCGCTCCGCGCTGCACGCGCGGCGCCTGCTGCTGCTCAAGGCCCTCCTGGTCCGCGTCCACCGGCACCGTGGCGCGGTCGACGCCGCCGTGTTCCGCCGCTTCGAGGACTCCTGGCACCTGCTCGAACGGGCCGAGAGCCGCAACCCCGACGTCGTACGGGACGTGCTCGACTACCCCATGACGGGCGCGTGGCTCGCCGCCGCGCTCGCCGAGCCGGTGGGCCCCGCCCTCGACCGGCACCTCATCCGCCTCGAAGGCATCGCCGTCACCGCGGCCCTCCGCGCCGACTGCTCCCTGGACCTCACCGTGGAGCCCCCCGACGGCCGGCTGTCGCTGCCCGGCGTCGGCCGACAGACCGCGGACGGCGGGCGCCTCCGGATCAGGGCGGGATCGCGCGTCGCCCGGATCCACCCCGAAGGCCCGCAGGCCGCCCCCACCGTCCTGCTGCTCACCGACCGGCGCGCCGGCACCCTCGTCGGCCGCGGCCCGGGCTGGGACGGGCTGCACACCCTGCCCGACTCCACGGCCCGCCTCGACGACCTCGACCCGTACCGGGTGCCGCCCGGCGGGATCGGCACCCCGCCCCGTACCGCCGCCGGCCCCGCCGACACCGAACCCGCCGTCTGGTCGGCGCGCTGGCACGGCGCGCAGGCGCTGCTCGCCCACACCGACCCGGGACGCGCCGCCGAGATCCGGCACGCCCTGCGCGCCGTCGTCCCCCTGCTGTCACACGGCTCCCGCTCCCAAGGAGCCACACTGCGTTCGGCTCCCGGGGCCGTCCTGACCTCCCTGCCGGCCGGGGACCAGGACATGGCCGAGACGCTCGTCCACGAACTCCACCACAGCAAACTCGCCACCCTGCACGAGCTCGTACCGCTCTACCGGCAGGGCAGGGCGGCAGTGCACCGGGTGGGCTGGCGCCCCGACGCCCGGCCCATCGGCGGAGTGCTCCAGGGCGCGTACGCACACCTGGCCCTGACCGACCTCTGGCGGCGCGCCGCGACCGCCCGCGCGGCGCCCCGGCCCTGGCGGTCCAGCGCCGGGCAACAGTTCGACCATATGCACGATCAGGTGGGCGAGGCGCTGACGATCCTGCTTGAATCCGATGAACTGACCAATGAGGGGCGGGAGTTCGCCCAGCAAATGAGGCGGCATCACGCGAGCCTCGGCGCGGCCCCCCGGGCAGCTGGGTAACACTGTGCCCAGGGCACATGACACTGCGTTGCGCGTGAGCGGGACGGGAGACGTATCAGATGGCGGAACAGCGGTCGGGTGGCGGCGCGACGGACGACGGTGGCAGGGGCGCCCCCGAACACGTCCTTGTGGTCTTCCCCGGCTACCACCGGCCGTGGGCGGCCTGGATCAACCAGCGCCTCGAAGCCCACGGAGTGCGCGCGACCCTGCAGCGCTGGGACCCGCCGCGCGAGGTGCCCCTGGAGGACTCCCTCAGCGACCTGCTGCTCGCCAGCGGGCAGGTGCTGCTCGTGCTCAACGACTGGTTCTTCCAGCTCGGCCCCCGGCCGGCCGGTGAGTGGAACGACGTCCTGCGCGGCTTCGTCGCCTCCCGCGCCGACCGGTTCGCCGCCGTCAACCTCACCAACCGGCCGCTGCTCCCCGCCACCGCCGTCCTCGAACCCGTCAGCCTCTGGGGCGTCGGCGAGGACGAGGCCGAAGCACGCCTCCTGAGCCGGCTCGGCATCGAGCCCCGCCGCACCTCCGGGCGCCGCGGCCCGCTCGGCACACCCGTCCGCTACCCCGACACCCCACCCGAGATCTGGGGCGAGATCCCGCGCCGGAACCCGCGGTTCACCGGCCGCGACGACCTCCTCACCGAGCTCCAGGAACGGCTCATGGACGCCGACCGCGGCAACGCGGCCTGCACCCTGCTCGGCATGTCCGGCATCGGCAAGACCCAGATCGCCGCCGAGTACGCCCACCGCTTCAGCCCCGACTACGACGTCGTGTGGTGGGTCAACTCCGACGACCGCAACGTCCAGCGCGACCGCTTCGGCGAACTCGCCGCCGAACTCCGCCTGCCCAGCGGCAACGAACCCGGCGAACGCATCCGCGCCGTACGCGAGGCCCTGCGCCGGGGCGACCCCCACTCCCGCTGGCTCGTCATCTTCGACGGCTGGGACGACACCGACGGCGCGCAGGTCCTCCTGCCCCACGGCCCCGGACACGTACTGATCACTTCCCGCAACCGCGGCTGGGGCGACTACACCGACGTCCTCGAAGTCCCCAGCTTCGACCGCGCCGAGTCCACCGCCTACCTGATGCGCCGCGCCTCCCACATCACCGCACCCCAGGCGGACGAGGTCGCCGCCGAGTTCGGCGACGTACCCCTGCCGCTCGTCCAGGCCGCCGCCTGGCTCGGCGAGTCCGGCATGGAGGTCCCCGAGTACCTGCGCATGGTCCGCGACGGGCGTCTCTCCACCGTCGAGGAGCCCTCCGCCGTCGACGGCTACCCCAACGCCTCGCTCACCTCCTGGTCGATACTGATCAACCGGCTCCGACGCTCCCAGCCGCAGGCCATCGACGTCCTCAGCCTGTGCGCCTCCTTCGCCCCCGGCCGCATCCCCCTCGGACTCGTCCGCGCCTATCCGCAGGCCGAACTTCCCGAGGACCTGCGCTGGATGGCCACCGACCTGCCCGCCTGGACCCGCGCCCTGGACACCCTCGTCAACTACTCGGTGCTCACCCGCGAGACCCGCGGCCCCGCCACCAACGTCGAGGTGGGACCGCACCAGGAGTCCGTGCACATGCACCGGCTCGTCCACGACATCGTCGCCCGCCTCACCGACGGCGAGAACCGCGAGGCCCACCGCAAGGCCGTCCGCTCCCTGCTCGCCGAGGCCGACCCCGGCAACCCGATGGACAGCCGCAACTGGCCCCGGTACGCCGAACTGCTGCCGCACGTCGGCCCGTCCGGGGCCCTCACCAGCCGCAGCCCCCGTGTGCAGACCGCCGTCCTCAACAGCCTGCGCTACTGCTACCGCAGCGGCGAGTTCCGGGCGGGCGCCCAGCTCGCCGAGCGCATCCGGGACGCCTGGTCCACCTTCATGGACCCGCTGGACCAGCCCATGCTGGACCTGACCACACAGCAGGGCAACGTCCTGCGCTCCTTCGGCCGGTTCCGCGAGGCGTACGAACTCGACCTGGCCCAGCGCGAGCGGCTGAGCGCCGCCACACCCCCCAACGAGCTCGGCTCCCTCCTGTCCGGCAGCGCCATCGCCAGCGACCTGCGCTTCCTCGGCCAGTACCAGGAGTCCGAGAAGCTCCAGCGCCAGGTGCTCGCCGACGCCGAACGCCTCCTCGGCGACACCGAGTTCTCCACCTTCGTCGCCCGCCACAACCTCGGCGTCGTCCTGCGGATGCTCGGCCGCTACCAGGAGGCGTACGACCTCGACGCGGAGTCCCTCGTCCGCTGCGAGACCGTGCTGCGCACCCGTCACGCCCACACCCTGGGCGCCGGCAACGCCCTCGCCCACGACCTCCGGCTCCTCGGCCAGTACCGCGAGGCGCTCGCCCGCCAGGAGGCCAACGTCCGGGTGCACGTGCAGGTCCTCGGACCACAGCACCTGCAGACCCTGTACGCACGTACCCAACTGGCCCTCTGCCGGCGCCGCGAAGGCGGCTTCCAGCAGGACCTCGGCGCCACCATGGCCAGCCTGCTCGAACAGCTCGAACAGGTCCACGGCCGCGGGCACTACATCACGCTCGCCGCCATCAACAACTACGCCAACTACCTGCGCGAACACGGCGACCTCGACCACGCGAGGGAGCTCGTCACCGAGGCCGAGGCCGGCTACCGCTCCCTGCTCGGACCCGCCCACCCCGTCGCCACCGGCGTGCTCGCCAACACCGCCCTCGTCATGCAGGCCTCCGGAGAACGCGCCGACGCCATGGCCATCCTGGAGGGCGCGCTCGCCGGCCTCACCGCCTCCCTCGGAGCCGACCACCCCTGGGTTCTCGGCTGCGCGCTCAACACGTCCGCCGCCCGCAACTTCAACGGGCGGGTCGCCGACGCCGCCGAGCTCAGCCGGGACGCCCTGCGCCGGGCCCGCCACACCCTCGGCAACGAGCACCCGCTCACCCTGTCCTGTCAGGTCGCGCTCGCCACCGACCTGCGCGGTCTGCGCGAGGTCGAGGAGGCCGGAAAGCTGGAGGAGGCCGCGCTGCTCTCCCTCACCCGCACCCTGGGCGCCCAGCACCCGCACACTCTCTCCGCCCGCCACCGCAACCGCCCCTACTGGGACTTCGAGGCCAACCTCGGATAGCCCGGCGCCGCCCGGACACGCCGGAGGCCCGGCACCCCTCGCGGGGTGCCGGGCCTCCGTGCGTACCGGAACAGCGGATCAGGCGTCGAAGACCTCGTTGACCAGCTGCTGCTGCTCGGCCTGGTGGCGCTTGGCCGAGCCGACCGCCGGGGACGAGGAGTGCGGACGCGAGATCCGGCGCAGGCGCTCGCCGTGCGGGATGTCGGCGCCGACCGCCAGGTCCAGGTGGTCGATCAGGTTCAGCGCGATGAACGGCCACGCACCCTGGTTCGCCGGCTCCTCCTGGGCCCACAGGTACTTCTCGGCGTTCGGGTACTTGGCGATCTCGGCCTGGAGCTCGGCACCCGGAAGCGGGTACAGGCGCTCGAGACGGATGATCGCCGTGTCCGTGACACCGCGCTTCTGCCGCTCGGCCTCCAGGTCGTAGTAGACCTTGCCGGCGCAGAAGACGACCTTGCGGACGTCGGCCGGGTTGACCGTCGCATCGCCGATCACCGGGCGGAAGCCGCCGGTGGTGAACTCCTCCACCTTCGACGCCGCGGCCTTCAGACGCAGCATCGACTTCGGGGTGAAGACGATGAGCGGCTTGTGGTGCGGGTTGTGGACCTGCCAGCGCAGCAGGTGGAAGTAGTTCGACGGCAGGGTCGGCATGGCGATCGTCATGTTGTCCTGCGCGCACATCTGGAGGAAGCGCTCCGGGCGTGCGGACGAGTGGTCCGGGCCCTGGCCCTCGTAGCCGTGCGGCAGGAGCAGCGTGACGCCCGACGTCTGGCCCCACTTCTGCTCGGCCGAGGAGATGAACTCGTCCACGACGGTCTGCGCGCCGTTGACGAAGTCACCGAACTGGGCCTCCCAGATGACCAGGGAGTCCGGGCGGGCCAGCGAGTAGCCGTACTCGAAGCCCATGGCCGCGTACTCGCTGAGCAGCGAGTCGTAGACGTTGTAGTGGGCCTGGTCCTCGGCCAGGTAGAGCAGCGGGGTGTAGTCCTCGCCGGTCTCCTGGTCCACCAGGACCGCGTGGCGCTGGCCGAAGGTGCCGCGGCGGGAGTCCTGGCCGGACAGCCGGACCGGGGTGCCCTCCATCAGCAGCGAGCCGATGGCGAGGGTCTCGCCGAAGCCCCAGTCGATGGTGCCGTCGTCGATGGAGGCCGCGCGGCGCTGCATCTGCGGCATCAGACGGGGGTGGACCGTGATCCGCTCCGGGATGCTGACCTGCGACTCGGCGATCCGCTTCACGACCTCCTGGGAGACCGCGGTGGTGACGGCGACAGGGAACTCCGGCTGGGCGTCCGGGACGTGCGCCGGGGCCGGCGCCGAGGTGGCCTCGCGGACCTCCGCGAAGACCTTCTCCAGCTGGCCCTGGAAGTCCTGGAGCGCCTGCTCCGCCTCTTCCAGCGTGATGTCACCGCGACCGATCAGCGACTCGGTGTACAGCTTGCGCACCGAACGCTTCTTGTCGATCAGGTTGTACATCTGCGGGTTGGTGAACTGCGGGTTGTCGCCCTCGTTGTGACCGCGGCGGCGGTAGCAGATGAGGTCGATCACGACGTCCTTGTTGAACGTCTGGCGGAACTCGAAGGCGAGCCGCGCGACGCGGACCACGGCCTCCGGGTCGTCGCCGTTCACGTGGAAGATCGGCGCCTCGATCATGCGGGCCACGTCGGTCGCGTACATCGAGGAACGCGACGACTCCGGAGCGGCGGTGAAGCCGACCTGGTTGTTGATGACGATGTGGACCGTGCCGCCGGTGCGGTAGCCGCGCAGCTGCGACATGTTCAGCGTCTCGGCGACGACACCCTGGCCGGCGAAGGCCGCGTCACCGTGCAGGGCGACGGGGAGGACGGTGAAGTCCGTGCCGCCCTTGTTGATGACGTCCTGCTTGGCGCGGACGACGCCCTCCAGGACCGGGTCGACCGCCTCCAGGTGCGAGGGGTTGGCGGCGAGCGAGACCTTGATCTGCTCGCCGTCCAGGCCGGTGAAGGTGCCCTCGGCGCCCAGGTGGTACTTCACGTCGCCGGAGCCGTGCATCGACTTCGGGTCGAGGTTGCCCTCGAACTCGCGGAAGATCTGCGCGTACGACTTGCCCACGATGTTCGCCAGGACGTTCAGGCGGCCGCGGTGGGCCATGCCGATGACGACCTCGTCCAGGCGGGACTCGGCGGCGGAGTCGATGACCGCGTCGAGCAGCGGGATGACGGACTCGCCGCCCTCCAGGGAGAACCGCTTCTGACCGACGTACTTGGTCTGCAGGAAGGTCTCGAACGCCTCGGCCGCGTTCAGGCGGCGCAGGATCCGCAGCTGCTCCTCGCGCTCCGGCTTGGAGTGCGAGCGCTCGACGCGGTCCTGGATCCACTTGCGCTGCTTCGGGTCCTGGATGTGCATGAACTCGACGCCGGTGGTGCGGCAGTACGAGTCGCGCAGCACGCCGAGGATGTCGCGGAGCTTCATCATCGACTTGCCGGCGAAGCCGCCGACCGCGAACTCGCGCTCCAGGTCCCACAGGGTGAGGCCGTGCTCGGTGATGTCCAGGTCGGGGTGCTTGCGCTGGCGGTACTCCAGCGGGTCGGTGTCGGCCATGACGTGGCCGCGGACCCGGTAGGAGTGGATCAGCTCGAAGACGCGGGCGGCCTTGGTGACGTCGTCGTCGTGCGAGGCGTCGATGTCCTTGAGCCAGCGGACCGGCTCGTAGGGGATCCGCAGGGCCTTGAAGATCTCGTCGTAGAAGCCCTCCTCGCCGAGGAGGTAGTTCGCGACGACTCGCAGGAACTCGCCGGAGGCGGCGCCCTGGATGACCCGGTGGTCGTACGTCGAGGTCAGGGTCATGACCTTGGAGATGCCCAGCTTGTTCAGGGTGTCCTGGGAGGTGCCCTGGAACTCGGCCGGGTAGTCCATCGAGCCGACGCCCATGATCACGGACTGTCCGGGCATCAGACGCGGCACGGAGTGGACGGTGCCGAGGCCGCCGGGGTTGGTCAGCGAGACCGTGACGCCGGTGAAGTCCTCCATCGTCAGCTTGCCGACGCGGGCGCGCTTGACGATGTCCTCGTAGGCCTGCCAGAACTCGAAGAAGTTCAGCGTCTCGGCCTTCTTGATGCCGGCGACGACGAGCTGGCGGTCGCCGTTCGGCTTCACCAGGTCGATCGCGAGGCCGAAGTTCACGTGGTCCGGCTTGACCAGGGTCGGCTTGCCGTCCTTCTCCGCGAAGGAGTGGTTCATCGACGGCATGGCCTTGATCGCCTGCACCATCGCGTAGCCGATGAGGTGCGTGAAGGAGATCTTCCCGCCCCGGGCGCGCTTCAGGTGGTTGTTGATCACGATCCGGTTGTCGAAGAGCAGCTTCACCGGGACGGCGCGGACGGACGTGGCCGTCGGCACCTCCAGCGAGGCGTTCATGTTCTTCGCGACGGCGGCGGCGGGGCCGCGCAGCGTGATCAGCTCGGGGCCGGCGGGCGCCTCGGCGGCAGGGCGCGCGGCGCCAGCCGCTCCGGTGGAGCCGGTGCTCGCGGCGGGCGCGGCCTTCGCGGGCGCCGGAGCGGCGGCGGCGGGCTTCGCCGGAGCCGCCGCGGCGGGCTTGGCGGGCGCCGGGGCGGCAGCGGCCGGGGCAGCGGCGGCCGGGGCCGGGACGGCCTTGGCGGGAGCCTGGGCGGGCGCCGGAGCGGCGGGCGCGGCAGGTGCGGCCTGTGCGGGGCTCACCTGCGGCGCGGCGGCCGGAGTCTCCGTCGCACCGGGCTTGTAGTCGGCGAAGAAGTCCCACCAGGCGCGATCGACCGAATTCGGGTCCTGGAGGTACTGCTGATAGATCTCGTCGACGAGCCACTCATTGGCGCCGAAGGCGGTCGCAGGGTTCTGACCCTGCCCGTCTTGGCCGGTGGAGGTACTCGGGGTACTGGGGGACTGAGACGACACGGCGGTAACCGCCCTCTTCCGCTTCACAAGGTGATGGACAGCGGAAATAAAGGCTACGCCTCCCTGACCGACAGGTGCAGGCCGGGCAGCTCCAACGTCGCGCAAGTCACACTTGACGCGGTGTTTCGGGGCAGGGAATGGCGGGAAACAAGCGTGGTTCTGCCTCCCGTGGGTACAGGAGACCCGGGTTGCGGCCCGTGAGGCACGCATCCCTGACCACGTCCTGATCGTGTCCTGTTCATGTACACGCAGAACATGTGCTTCCGGTTCGACCCTACGTCAATCGCGCGCCGGAATGCTTCCCGGAAGAGTGACCTGGATCCGGCAGCCCCGTGACGATTCGGCCACGCCGATCTCGCCGCCGTGCAGATCCACCGCCCAGCGGGCGATCGCGAGCCCCAGACCCGTACCGCCGTCGCTGCCCTTGCCGGACTGCGCCGGCACCTGCCCCCGGTTGAACCGCTCGAAGACCGTGTGGCGGAGCGACTCCGGGATGCCCGGGCCCTCGTCCTCGACCTCCAGGGCCAGCGAGTCCGGCCACGACCCGCGTCGCGCACGTACGGTCACCCGGCCGTGCGGAGGGGAGTGCTTCACCGCGTTGTCGATCAGGTTCGCCATCACCTGGTGCAGCCGCTCGGCGTCCGCGTGCGCGGTCAGCTCGGGCGGTGAGACGTCCAGGTGCAGATGGACGTCCGTACGGTTGTGCAGCCCCGACGTCGAGGACAGACCGCGCTGGGAGGCGGCGAGGTTGGCTTCGCGGAGCACGCCGGAGAGGTACGGCCAGACTTCAAAACGCCGTGCCTTGAGCGTGACGACACCGTTGTCAAGACGTGACAGGTCGAGCAGCGTCTCGACCAGCCGGCCGAGCCGTTCGGTCTGCTTCAGAGCCGTCCGCATCGTCTCCGGGTCGGCCTCGGAGACGCCGTCGACGACGTTCTCCAGGACGGCGCGGAGGGCGGCGATGGGGGTGCGCAGCTCGTGCGAGACGTTGGCGACCAGCTCCTTGCGGTTCAGGTCGACCGCCTCCAGGTCGTCCGCCATGCGGTTGATCGTCGAGGCGAGGTCGCCCAGCTCGTCACGGCGGTCCGCGCCGCGCACGCGCCGGCTGAAGTCGCCGCGTGAGATCGACCCGGCCACCGTGTTCATCTCGTCCAGCGGCGCCGTCAGGGACTGCGCCACGAACTGGGTGATCAACAGCGTCGCGATCATCGCGAAGATCGTGATGTAGCGGAACTCCGTCGAGGTCCGGATCGCCACCAGCGCGAGCCCGGAGGTCAGCAGGACCGCCCCGACGACCAGCGTGCCCAGCTTGGTCTTGATCGAGATCACGATCCGGCGCCTGCTCCGGCGCTCGGGGCGCTGCCCCCGGCGTCTCATGACGCCGGCGTCTCCAGTGCGTAACCGACGCCGTGGACCGTACGGATCCGCTCGGCCCCGATCTTCCGGCGCAGCGCCTTGATGTGGCTGTCGACCGTGCGCGTACCGGAGGCGTCCGCCCAGTCCCAGACCTCGGCGAGCAGCTGCTCGCGGGAGAGGACCGCGCGCGGGGTGTTCGCCAGGCAGACCAGCAGGTCGAACTCGGTCGGCGTCAGATGCACGTCGTCGTTGCGGACCCTGACCCGGCGCTGCGCGTGGTCGATCTCCAGCTCGCCGAGGCGCAGGATCCCGCTCCGCGGGGTCACGGCCGCCAGAGCGGCGCGCTCCACCCGGCGCAGCAGGACGTGGACCCGCGCGGCCAGCTCGCGCATCGAGAACGGCTTGGTCATGTAGTCGTCGGCGCCGACGCCGAGCCCCACCAGCATGTCCGTCTCGTCGTCCCGCGCGGTCAGCATCAGGACCGGGACCGGACGCTGCGCCTGGACCCGGCGGCAGACCTCCAGGCCGTCGAAGCCGGGCAGCATCACGTCGAGGACCATCAGGTCGGGCTGCCAGGCCTCGGCAGCGTCCACGGCCGCCGGGCCGTCGGTCGCCGTCTGGACGAGGAAGCCCTCCGCGCGCAGCCGCGCGGAGATCGCTTCCACGATCGTCGTGTCGTCCTCGACGACCAGCACTCGTCGCTGCGCACCCGGAGTGGCCGCCGCACCGTGATGAGTGGTGTGTGTCTGCTCCATTGCCCCGCCTCGCATCGCTGGTGTCGGCCAGCAGCCTAGAGGCACGGGGAGCGTCCCGGCTACGCAGGCCTTACGGCGAGGTGCACCACGTCAGGGACGCCCCGGGCAACCGGGATCTCTTCCGTCCGTACCCCGCTGAATCCGGCATTCCGCAATGACTCTTCGAAATCGGCGGACGGCCGGGCGGACCACACGGCGAGGATTCCGCCCGGGTTCAGGCGCCGTGCGCAGGCCTCCAACCCCTCGGCGGAGTAAAGGCTTTGGTTGTCCTCGGTCACCGTCCAGTCGGGTCCGTTGTCGATGTCCAGGCAGAGGGCGTCGTAGTGGTCCGGGGAGGTGTGGAGGTGCTCGACCAGGTCCGTGTGAAGGATCACGTTGCGCGGATCGGCCAGAGCCGCTCCGGAGATCGCGGCCAGCGGTCCCTCGTGGTGCCAGTCGATGATCGCCTGCTCGCGCTCGACGACCACGATCCTGGCCCAGCGGGGGTCGGCGGCGGCGTGTGCGAGGGAGAAGCCGACGCCGAGCCCGCCGATCAGCACGGAGGTGCCGGGCCGGCCGCCGAGCGCGTCCATCGCCGCGTCGATCAGCAGCCGCTCCGAGCGGCCGTCGGAGGTGTCCATCAGGAAGGTGCCGTTGGCGATGATCTCGAAGTGCTCGTCGCGCCGGCGCAGCACGACCTCGCCGTACGGTCCCTCGCGGCGGTCGAGGGTGACGGGCTGGGACATGGGTACTCGCTCCGATCGGGCTCTCGGGGTCGTCGTGGCCGTCCATCCTTGCGGGATGCCGGTGGCCGGGACAACCGGAAGAGAGCGGTCCGGGGCCGGGACCCCACGGGCCGGCCCCGGACCGGGTGCGGGGTCGTCAGGAACCCCGCGGTCGAAGGGGATCGGATCCTGGATATCGGATCGTGGATCCGATCTATTGGATCCAGCGATCTCGGATCTGCGAGGCCGGATCCGATCTGTTGGATCCGGTCCGTTGGATCCGGTCTCAGATCGACAGGCCGTGGCCATGGGCGAAGACCGGGTCCGCCGTGTCGTTCGGGACGTCGGGGCGGGCCGCTTCCACCGCCGCCATCGAGCGCGGCAGCTCGAAGGGGAGCCGCCCCTCCGCCGTCGCCCGGCCGAACGCCACGTCGAGCAGGGCGTCGTCGCCCGCCCCGTAGTCGGCGATCAGCGCCGCCGCCCGTTCGGCACGCCTACTTCAAGGAGCGGTACGCGCGCGTGCTGCGCCACACCGTCGACCTGATGGAGGCGGCGGTGCGGCGCGGGGAGCTGCGGGAGGGCGTCGACTGCCGGACCGTCGCGCAGGAGCAGCTCGCCGTCATGGACGGTCTGCAGCTCCAGTGGGCGCTGGATCCCGGGGCGATGGACATGCCGGGGCGCGTACGGGAGTACCTGGACCGCCAGTTGAGGGGGATCTCGGCGACGGGGGAGGGGCTCCCGGGCGCCCGGTGAGGGGTCCGGGCGTGAGGGCCGTCAGGGGCCGGTCGGGGGGCCGCCGTCGGGCAGGGCCTCGAAGACGCGTTGCAGGGCGGGAGGACGCTCGCCGTCCGCCGCGACGACGACGCGGTACCGGTACGTGAAGACGTACCGGAAACCGTCCTGGACGGTCGCGCCCGTCGGCCGGGCGGGGACCTTGGCGTACGCCGGGTCCTCCAGCGCCGCGCGCAGCTCGGCCACTTCGGCGGCGGTCATACGGCCCGCGCGCGGCTCCTCCGTCCCGGAGCGGGTGGTGTAGCTGCCGTCGTAGTGGACGACCAGCTGGTTGCGGACGCCGGCGAGCCCGCCGTTGACGTTCACCTCGACGAGGACCTCGCGCGGACCGGGCTCGTGGTCGTTGTGCACGGTCCCGTCCGTCGCGGTCGGGACCGGCGGGACGGAGACGTCGCCGGTCCGGTCCGGAGTCGGTACCGATGCGGATGCCGGGCTTCCCTCCCGGGGCGCGGCGGGCCCCGGCGGGGTGCCCTGGTCGCCGCAGCCGGTCAGCGCCAGTACCGGAACCAGCGCCGCCGACGCGGCCCAGAGCCTCGCGTTACCGCCCTTGAACGTCATGGACACGATCCTGCCCTCACCCGACCCGGTTGACCAGGGCCGCGAGCGCGGCATCGAGGCGGGGACCGTACGGCCCGCTCCGTACCGCCAGGTCGACGGCGTCCGCGCACGCTCTGCACCGTTCGAGATGGGCCTCGGCGTGGCCGAGGACGTCGGTGGAGAGCTCCCCGCGGGCGTACGCCTCCACCCAGTCCGCGGGCAGATGCCGATGCCCCGCGGGCGCGGGCGCGGGGGCGAGTGTGGGCAGGGACGTGGACGCGGGGGCGGGCGCGGGGGTGACGGGGGGCGAGAACTCGGTCATGCGGGGGCCGCTTTCGGAGGTGGGGGCGGAGTGGGGCCGGAGGCCTGGTGAGGGACGACGGCGAGGATCCGGGTGGAGGTGGAGGTGGAGGCGAATGCGGAGGCCGGGACCTGGTCCGGAGCCGGGGCGGCGGCCCGGTCCGGAGCCGGGGTGGTGGCCCCGTCACGGGCGGGGGCGGGGGACCCGGTCGAGGTCATGGGCACCTCCTCCACCCGTTCCCGGGCCCCCGCCGTTCCCCCGGGCGCCGTCCATCGCCTCCGCCTCGCCCTGGGCCACGAGCCACTCGCGCAGCCGGGCGCAGCCGCGGGCTGCGCGGGCCTTGACCGTGCCTTCGGGGACGGCCAGGCGCTCGGCGGTCTCGCGGACGCTGTAGTGCTGGAGGTAGCGCAGCTCGATGACCTCGCGCTGCGGGGCCGGGAGCCCGGCGAGCGCGTACGCGACGGCCGCGTAACGGGGCGAGGAGGCCAGCAGGCACTCCTCCGCCGAGGGCGCGGTTCCGGCGGAGGCGGGCGTGTGCTCCCGGGCCCTGTCGGCGAGGGCCCGCTGGCGGCCGGCGGCCCGTTCGAGGTCGATCGCGCGGCAGTGGGCTATTCGCCGCAGCCAGGCGGGGACGCTGCCCTCGTGGAAGCCGGAGGCGCTCTTCCACACGGTCAGGAAGGTCTCCTGGACGGCGTCCTCGACGGTCTGGGCGGGGAAGCCGCGGTTGAGGAGATGGGCGAAGAGGGGGCCCGCGTGCCGGGCGAAGAGCCGGGACAGCGCGTCCTTGTCGCCGTCGGCGACGGCGTGGACGAGTTGCCCGTCGCACGCGTCGTCCTCGACCGCCGGCCGGTCCTCGGTGCACTGCCCGCACCCGGGATAACTCGTCGTCACGACCGGTGAACGCACGGGAAGGGTACGGAGGTTGCAGTTCCGCGTGTTTTTCCCGATGCGCGGGATACCGGCGCCCGGCGCCCCGCCCCACCCCTTACGGCCGGCCGGCCTCCTGGCGGCGCACCATCTCGGCGATCCACGTGGGGGCGAAGGGAGAGGTGCAGTTCGGGGCGGTCGGGTAGTCCTTGAGGACCTCCAGGCGCTCGCCGATGCCCACCGCGCGGGCGCGATGCTCGGGGTGCTGGATCCCGATCTGGGCCAGGCAGGCGTTCATCGCCCACTGCAGCCGGTCGGGGGCGTCCTTCATCTCCGCCTCGACGACGTCGAGCAGTCCGTCGAGGTCCAGGCCGGCGGGCTTCTTCACCACACGCTCGGCGGTCAGCGCCCACCCGGCGCTCGCGACCACCGGGTCCGGGTCCGCCGACCAGGCGAGGCGCAGCTCCTCGGCGTGCGGGCTCTTCTTCACCACGTAGTTCACGAGCCAGTCGTGCACCTTGGGGGCCCGCGCCTCACGCACCATGGTGTCCAGCTCGTCCCGCCCGAACGCCTTCGGGCGGCAGATCAGCAGCGCCAGAAGCCTCGCGGCGGTGTCGTCCGTCGCCCAGAGGTCGCGGGCGAGATCCTGCTGCGTCCTGAGCTCCTTCGCGAGCGCGCGCAGCCGGGTGAGGTTCACGCCGTGATCGTCACCGCGCTTCTCGTTCGCCGCGCGCATCTTCGGGTCCTCGAGCCCGGCCAGGTCGGTCATGACCCGCGCCAGCGTCGCCCCGGCAGCCCCGGCAGCCCCGGCAGCCCCGGCAGCCCCGGCAGTCCCGGTCGTCACCTCGGTCACCTCGGTCTCCTCGTCCTCGCTCGCGAAGGAATCCAGCCTACGGCCGGCCGAATCCGATACGTCCTGCCGTGCCCCGATCGCTCAGAGCGAACGCCGCTCGGGGAACAACCCAAGGCTCATGTGCATTGAGTCCACATAGCTCAACTTGACTGCCGAAGGGGAGATCATGGCTTCCGAGTCCATGGCGTCCGCGCCGCTCACTCTGCCTGTGCTGCCGCTCGACGACGAGGTCGTGCTGCCGGGAATGGTGGTGCCGCTCGACCTGTCCGACAACGACGTACGCGCGGCGGTCGAGGCCGCCCAGGCCGCCGCCCCTTCCGGGGCGGGCAAGCCCAGGGTGCTCCTCGTGCCCCGGGTAGACGGGACGTACGCGGGGACCGGCGTCCTCGGCACCGTCGAACAGGTCGGCCGGCTGTCCGACGGCGACCCCGGCGCGCTCATCCGCGGCCGCGGCCGCGTCAGGATCGGCGCCGGTACGACGGGCCCCGGCGCCGCCCTCTGGGTCGAGGGCACCGTCGTCGAGGAGGCCCTCCCCGACCCGCTGCCCGGCTCCGTGACCGAGCTGGTCAAGGAGTACAAGGCGCTGGCCACCAGCTGGCTGAAGAAGCGCGGCGCCTGGCAGGTCGTGGACCGTGTCCAGCAGATCGACGACGTGTCCGCCCTCGCCGACAACTCCGGCTACTCGCCGTTCCTCACCCTGGAGCAGAAGGTCGAGCTCCTGGAGACCGCCGACCCGGTCGCCCGCCTCAAGCTCGCGACGGCCCTGCTCCGCGAGCACCTGGCCGAGCAGGACGTGGCCGAGTCCATCGCGAAGGACGTCCAGGAGGGCGTCGACAAGCAGCAGCGGGAGTTCCTGCTGCGGCGCCAGCTCGACGCCGTACGCAAGGAGCTGCGCGACCTCAACGGTGAGACGGACGGCGACGAGTCCGACGACTACCGGGCCCGCGTCGAGGCCGCCGACCTGCCCGAGAACGTACGGGAGGCGGCCCTCAAGGAGGTCGAGAAGCTGGAGCGGTCCAGCGACCAGTCCCCGGAGGGCTCCTGGATCCGCACCTGGCTCGACACCGTCCTCGAACTGCCGTGGAACGAACGGACCGAGGACCAGTACGACATCCAGGGCGCCAAGGCGGTGCTCGACGCCGAGCACGCGGGCCTGGACGACGTGAAGGAACGGATCACCGAGTACCTGGCGGTCCGCAAGCGGCGCGCCGAGCGCGGGCTCGGGGTCGTCGGCGGCCGTCGCGGCGGCGCCGTCCTGGCCCTGGTCGGCCCGCCCGGTGTCGGAAAGACGTCGCTGGGCGAGTCCGTCGCGCACGCGATGGGGCGGAAGTTCGTCCGCGTCGCGCTCGGCGGCGTACGGGACGAGGCGGAGATCCGCGGCCACCGCCGTACGTACGTCGGCGCGCTGCCGGGCCGGATCGTGCGGGCGGTCAAGGAGGCCGGGTCGATGAACCCGGTGGTCCTGCTCGACGAGATCGACAAGGTCGGCTCGGACTATCGAGGCGACCCCGCGGCCGCGCTCCTCGAAGTCCTCGACCCGGCGCAGAACCACACCTTCCGCGACCACTACCTGGAGGTCGAACTCGACCTCTCCGACGTCGTCTTCCTGGCGACGGCGAACGTCCTGGAGGCCATCCCGGAGGCGCTGCTCGACCGGATGGAGCTGGTGCGCCTCGACGGGTACACGGAGGACGAGAAGGTCGTCATCGCCCGCGACCACCTGCTGCCCCGGCAGCTGGAGCGCGCGGGTCTGGAGCCGGGCGAGGTGGTCCTCGAGGACGCGTCGCTGCGGAAGCTGGCGGGCGAGTACACCCGTGAGGCGGGCGTACGGAACCTGGAGCGGTCCATCGCGAGGCTGCTGCGGAAGGTCGCGGCGCAGCACGAACTGGGCGACCGGGAGCTGCCGTTCGCGGTCGGCGTCGACGATCTGCGCGGGCTGATCGGGCGTCCGCACCACATCCCGGAGTCGGCCCAGGATCCGGCCGAGCGCCGCACGGCGGTGCCGGGCGTGGCGACCGGGCTGGCCGTCACGGGCGCGGGCGGTGACGTCCTCTTCGTGGAGGCGTCGCTCGCCGACCCTGAGACGGGCGCTGCGGGGCTGACCCTGACGGGCCAGCTGGGCGACGTCATGAAGGAGTCGGCGCAGATCGCGCTCTCCTTCCTGCGGTCGCACGGCGCGGAGCTGGAGCTGCCCGTGATCGGCCTGAAGGACCGGGGCGTGCACATCCACTTCCCGGCGGGAGCGGTGCCGAAGGACGGCCCGAGCGCGGGCATCACGATGACGACCGCGCTGGCGTCGCTGCTCTCCGGCCGGCTGGTCCGGACGGATGTGGCGATGACCGGTGAGGTGTCGCTGACCGGTCGCGTCCTCCCGATCGGCGGTGTGAAGCAGAAGCTGCTCGCGGCCCACCGGGCCGGCATCACGACGGTCGTGATCCCGAAGCGGAACGAGGCGGACCTGGACGACGTCCCGGCCGAGATCCTGGAGAAGCTGGAGGTTCACCCGGTGACGGACGTCCGCCAGGTCCTGGAGATCGCCCTCGCGCCCGCGGAGGTGACGGTGAGCGCGGCCGCGTAAGGGGTTCCGGTCGCAGCCGCCGGCGCCGCTCGCGGTTCCGGCGGCTGCGAGAAGCGGGGCGCCCCTCACCGGGGCGCCCCGCTTCTCCCGTGCCCGGCGGCGCGCGGGGCGGGAACATCGAGGGAGGGCGCTCCGTTGACGCTCTGCCGACCACTCGCACCACGGACCGAGGAGTGCCTTGACCCAGACGCCGTCGACCGGCCCCGACCCGCAAACCCTCCCGTCGCCCCCGCACACCCTCCCGTCGCTCACAGCCCTCCCGTCGCTCACCGCCCAGGCGGAGCGGCTGATCGAGCTCGGGGTGCACGAGCTCGCCGGGATTCCGGCGGACGAGCTGCGTGCCTTCGCCACGGGAGCCGGCGGCGGGCGGGTGGACGCCCTGCTCGCCGTGCACCCCGACCGCGCGCCCGCCTCCGCCCTCGCGCCGCTGCTCCGCCGTGACGACAAGCCCGGCTTCGTCGTCGTCGACATGCCCGACGTCGACGACTTCGCGCCGCTCGACACCGTCGAGCTGCCGGACGCTCCCCTCTACCTCGTCTCCGGCGTCGACCGCGGAGACCGCATGTCCAACTGGAGCCCCGACGAGGCGCTGCCCGCCCTCGCCGCCGAGGACCGCACCCCGCTGCTGCTCAGCGAGGGCATCCACTGGGTCATCCAGCAGCCGGCGGCCCTGGAGCGGAACCTCTGCTTCATGACCATCGGCTCCCGGCTCCGCAAGGCGAACGGCGCCTTCGACGCACGCACCCCGGCGATCTGGATCAGCAACGGGACCGGGCGGGACGGCCGCGAGCGGCGCAACGCCCCGAAGGTCGGATGGTGTTGGTGGAACAACCGTCACACCTGGCTCGGCTTCGCCTCCACCACGGGCCGGAGCGTCTGACGAGGAGCCTGCCGATCCGGCCGTACCGTCACGACACGTTCCGGCGCCGCGTCAGGAGCAGGCTGCCCGCGGCGAAAGCCGCCAGGGCGCCCGCTCCGGCGAGGGCCAGGGGAAGCGGGGACGGGGAGGTGCGCGCGGCCTCGGCGGAGAGCGCCGGGGCCTGCTCGTCGCCACCGTGGCCCGCGTGGCTCACCGTCGAACGGTCGGCGCCCGCGGCGATCCCGGCCTCGCTCGGCGCCGAGCCCGCCACCGTCGTCGCACCGCCGTAGGTGACGTCCGAGCAGCTGTAGAACGCCTCCGGGCTGTCGTTGCGCTGCCAGACCTTGTAGACGATGTGGCGGCCCGTGCGCGCGGGCAGGTTGCCGGTGAAGTTGTAGTAGCCGTCCGCCGAGGTGCGCGGCGTGGCGTAGGTGGCCACGGGCGTCGCGTCCAGGTCCGACCACTTCAGCGGCTTCGTGGGGTCGAAGCCCTGCTTGGTGATGTAGACCGTCATCGTGCCCGAGTGCGCCGCCGTGACCCGCACCTTGAAGTCGAAGGATCCCGCCCCGACCGCCGTCGCGGGCCAGTCGGTCCGGGCCCAGTCCAGCGCGCGGTACTTCTCGCGGTTGGCCGAGCAGAGCTTGCCGTCGGGGATGACCACCTGGTGCTGCCCGTTCGCGTTGGCGATGTTCACCTCGTTCCAGTCGTAGAGCGGCTGCGTGCCGGAGTCGGCGACGAGGTCCTTGCAGACCTGTGAGTCGGGGGACTCGGGCCCCTCCGCGTAACAGGCCGCGACCCGGCTCACCGGGTTGAAGACGGCGCCGTGCGCGCCCGCGGTGGACGGGGTGAGGGGGATCAGCGCGGCCGCGGACAGGGTGACGGCTGCGGCGGTGCGGCGGTACGAGGACGGCATGTCGGGGCTCTCTCTCGTGCGTGGGGGAGGACGGAACGAGCAATGAGCGGGTGGCGTACGGAAGTTGAAAGCCGCACGCGTCGCCCCAGAGACTCGCATTGGTCCATACCAATCGGCAAGAGGGGGAGCGAAAATGACGGGGAGAGTGCAGGGAGGCGGAGGGGAAAGGCGAAGGCGGTCCCCCGGGCGCGCCGCCGCGCACCCGGGGGACCGCCGAACGAGGGCGAAGGCCTGCTCAGCCGTTCGCCAGCGCCTGTACCCGCGAGAGGTCGCCGTTGAAGCGGTTGTGGTCGCCGACCGTCGGACCGGTCGAGGTGTACTGCCACATCGTGTAGTACGCCCAGCCGGCCGGCAGCGTGCCGACCGTCGACGCGTACCGCGCGACCCACAGCGGGTTGCTCGCGCCGAAACCGCCGTAGTTGCCCGTGCACTGTGTCCACCAGCTCGTCGCCGTGTAGATCACCGCGTCACGACCGGTCCGCGCCTTGTAGCGGTTGAGGAAGTCGCGGATCCATGTGACCATCGCCGACTGCGACTTGCCGTAGCAGGTCGCGCCGTACGGGTTCCACTCGATGTCCAGCGCACCCGGCAGGGTCCTGCCGTCCCTCGACCAGCCGCCGCCGTTGTCGACGAAGTAGTCCGCCTGCGCCGCGCCCGTCGTCGTGTCCGGGGTGGCGAAGTGGTACGCGCCGCGGATCATGCCCACGTTGTACGAACCGTTGTACTGCTGCGCGAAGTAGGGGTTCTTGTAGTAGGTGCCTTCCGTCGCCTTGACGTAAGCCCACTTCACCCCGCTGTTCCACAGCGTCGACCAGGCCACGTTCCCCTGGTGGCTGGAGACGTCCACGCCTTCGGTCTGGGCCGCCCGGGGCGTTCCGGGCGTGCCGCTCCGGCCGTCGTGCTCGACGACACCCATGCCCATGTGGGCGGAGCCGCGTGGGGGGACGGCGTCGGCGTCGGCAGCGTTCGCGGGGCCGGAGAGGGTGAGGGGCAGGAGGAGGGCCAGGGCCGCGAGAGCGGCGCCGGCGAGGGTCTTTCCGGATCTGTGCACGGGCATTGCGTGCCTCCGAAAGGCTCGGTGGGGGAGCGTGCCGGGACAGTCCTGGTGTGGACATGTCACCGATGACGCTACGCACGTAGACCGGTTCGGCGGAAGGGGGGCCGGGTGCCGCCGTTGGTCTATGCCTGCGAAATACTGAAGGAGCTGCGGCGATGACCGCGGACGAAAGAAACTTTCAGCGACCGGAAAGCGCGCGAGGGGTGCTGACGTGCACGGAAGCGGTACGGGGAGTGAAGGCGAACCCACGGCGAGGAGTGGTGTGGACCAGGAATTCCTGGCCCTGGAACGGGAACTGGCGGTCTTTCTGCGCCGCGCCCGCGCCCAGTCCGGCGAGATGGCCCGCGAGGTCCATCCCGAGCTCGAATCCTCCGCGTACGGCCTCTTCGTACGGCTCGACGACACCGGGCCCCAGCGCGCCACCGAACTCGCGGGCTACTTCGGCGTCGGCAAGGCGACCATGAGCCGCCAGCTGCGCGCCCTGGAAGAACTCGGACTCGTCGCCCGCGACCCCGACCCCGCCGACGGGCGCGCCTCGCTCGTCCGGCTGACCGAGGAGGGCCGGCTCCGCTTCCGGCGGGTGCGGGACGCGCGGCGCGGGCGGTACGTCCGCAAGCTCGCCGACTGGGACCGCGGCGAGGTCGCCGAACTGGCGCGCCTGCTCCACCAGCTGAACACCCGCGCCGAGGGCTGAGCCCCGGCCCGGGCCGGGTGCGTCCGGGTCGGGTGCCTCCGGGCCGGGTGCGTCCGGGTGCGTCCGGGCGGGGCCGGGCGGGGCCGCCTCAGAGAACCGCGTACGCCGCCGTCGCGTCGTCGTGGAGCTTCCCGCGAAGGGGTCGGCCCGCCGCCTCGTTCCCCTCCTCCAGCGACCGGACGCGCGCCAGCAGTCCGTGCGCGCCCTCCTTGCCGAGCACCCCCATGCAGTCGGCCCAGTCGCCCTGCCCGAACAGCTCCACCCAGCGCGCCGCCCCGTCCGTGAGCGCCGCCAGTGCCCGTACGGCCGCACG
Source organism: Streptomyces sp. NPDC013457 (assembly GCF_043089925.1). NCBI lineage: Bacteria > Bacillati > Actinomycetota > Actinomycetes > Kitasatosporales > Streptomycetaceae > Streptomyces > Streptomyces sp. NPDC013457. The sequence goes on along the minus strand of NZ_JBICBL010000004.1, from coordinate 472,211 downwards.
GGGCTCCGTTCCGGTGACCGCCCGCCGTGCCACGTACGGGTCCGCCGCGGCCGTGAAGAAGCCGCCCTCGCGGTTCCGCAGCCGGTCCGTCGCCTCCAGCGAACGCCTGACCGCGTCCGGGATCCGGTCGAGACGGTCGTCGAGCACCGCCCGTACGGACCCGTCCGGCGCCGCCAGGAGGAGCACGGCGTCCGACAGCACCAGGTACTCGACGGTCACCGCGTCCCAACGCGCCATCGCCACAGTCGCCTGGGGCGTGCGGACGTGAGAAAGGTCACAGCTGTCGCGGTGGGCGTCCGCGGTGCGCCGGATTGCCTCCGAGAGGATCCCGCTCAGCGTCATGTCATGCCGCGAAGCGGACAGTTCGGTCAGCGCGCCGCCGAGGCGGGCGGTGAACCACGGCACGTCGTGCACACAACCGTCATCGCCCGCCGGCGGTGTCACCCCGTCGAGGACCACCACCGTCCCGCCCGCGCCGTACGCGGGAAGAGCCGTGGCCGCCCAGTCCTCGTTGGGGCGTTCGGGGTGGCCGGGGAGGGTTGCGGCTTCGGTGCGCATGATCCCCAGTCTGCCTCCGGCCGACCGTGCCCGCACGGCACCTTCACGGCGTCTCCATAGAGACGAACGGGCCTCGCACCAGGCTCTCCAGGGCCGCCCGAGAGGCGGAAGCGGAACCTCCGGCAAGCTGCGGGCGCGCATCCTGCCAAAGGTCGGGCGGAAGATCCAACCGGCAGCCCGCGCGGGCGCGCGGACGGCGCGGCCGGAAGTTGTTCCCCAACTCAGGAGTGTTGTTCACTCGTTCGGGTGGCGGAGCGGCCGATGCGCGTCCCCTTCCCAGAAGCGCTGGAATGGTCGGAAGCCGTACCAGGGGTGGGGGCGCTCTAGCACATGACCGGTCGTCACCTCTGCTTCATGGGCGGACGAGTCGAGAATGCGAGCACCGGTGCAGAAGAAGCGGCCTCGGAGCAACAACGGCAGCCGGAGCCAGGCCCCCGGTGACCCGCTGAGCACGGGCGGCGCCACGGGCCCTGTCGTCGTCCCCGCACAGCCGGGCACGGGTGCCGCCGCCGTGCCCCCGCAGGCGAAGCCGGGCCGGTCCAAGCGCGTCCGCAACCGCCTCGTCGCCGGAGTCGCCCTCGTCGGCGTCACCGTCCTCGCCGCCGGCGCCCCCGCGGTCCTCACCGCCTCCGGCGAACTGAACGACTCCCAGAGCCTGGTCACCCTCGCCGAACTCGACCGCCAGGCCGTCACCCTCGCGCACTCCCTCGCCGACGAGCGCGACGAGGTCGTCGCGTACATCGCCGCGGGCCGCGACGAGCAGAAGGGCGACAGCGACGAGAAGCGGCAGGTCACCAGCGCCCGCTCCACCCGCGTCGACCGCCAGATCGACGAGATCCGGCCCACCGCCCCCGCCGAGCTGCGCCGCGACCTCGCGGGCCTGCCCTCCATCCGCCGTACCGCGCTCACCGGCAAGGGCACCGCCCTGGAGGCCCACAAGGCGTACACGGACGTCATCGCCAAGCTCCAGGCCCTCGCCGACGAGCTCGCCGAACAGACCCCGGCCCGCGCCGCCCAGGACACCAGGGCGCCCGCCGCCCTCGGCCGCGCCGTCGAGCAGGCGTCCGCCACGCGCGGACTGCTCCTCGCCGCCCTGGCCGTGCCCCAGCCCGAGTCCAGCGGTGTCACCTACGACCCGGTCACCGGCACGTACGTCCCCGTCAAGGCGGAGGGCGCCGACGAGGCCGAGCGGATCCGCAACGCCCTCACGGCCGCCGCCCAGCAGGCCCGGGTCCGCGAACTGGCCACCCTCGCCGACTTCGACCAGGCCGCCTCCAGCGCCGGACGTGACTCCCTCGCCGCCACCGTCACCGGCCCCGACGTCAAGAACGCCGAGCGGCTCCTGGCGCGGCTCACCGACCAGCCGGAGCTCAGCAAGTCCGAGCGCAAGACCGACCCGGAGAAGCTGGAGGCCGCGCTCTCCGCCCGTGTCGAGCAGATGCGCGGCGTCGAGTCCGCCCTCGCCGCCACAAGGGTGGAGCGGCTCTCCCAGCTCCGCGACGACGACGTCACCGCGCTCGAGGTCCGCATCGCCTTCCTCGGCGGCTGCCTCCTGGTCGCGATCGGCATCTCCACCTACGTCGCCCGCACCCTCACCCGCCCGCTCGCCGTCCTGCGCATCGGTGCCGCCCGTCTCGCCGCGGCCCCGGAGCCGGAGAGCGAGGAGCCGGTCCGCTTCACCGGCCGCAACGACGAGTTCGCCCAGGTCGTACGGTCCCTCAACACCCTCCACGGCAAGCTCGCCGACCTCGGCCGGCGCACCGCGCAGCTCGACAGCGAGCGCGCCGACCTCACCGGAGCCCGCGAGGCCCTCACCGCGGAGCTCGCCGCCCAGCGCGCCGAACTCCAGGGCCACACCGCGCTCCTCACCGCCGAGCTCGAACGGCTCCGGCACAGCGTCCACCACACCTTCGTCAACCTCTCGCTGCGCAGCCTCGGACTGGTGGAGCGCCAGCTCGGAGTGATCGAGAAGCTGGAGGAGCGCGAGCAGGACCCGGAGCGGCTCGCCACCCTCTTCAAGCTCGACCACATGGCGACCGTCATGCGCCGCCACAGCGAGAACCTCCTCGTCCTCGCCGGCCACGAGCACGTCCACGGCCACCCCGGGCCCGTCCCGCTCGTGGACGTGCTGCGCGCCGCCGTCAGCGAGATCGAGCGGTACGAGCGGGTCGCGATCCAGTCCCTGCCGCCGCACGCCCAGATCGCCGGCTTCGCCGCGGACGACCTCAGCCACCTGATCGCCGAACTCCTGGAGAACGCCACCTCCTTCTCGCCGCCCGACACCCAGGTCCAGCTCTCGGGCTGGCTCCTGGAGTCCGGCGAGGTCATGCTCTCCGTCCAGGACGAGGGCATCGGCATGACCGAGTCCCGGCTCGCCGAGCTCAACGCCCGGCTCGCCGAGGCCGATCCGGCCGACGTCGCGGGGGAGGGGCTCGGCATCCGCGTCGCCGCCCTGCTCGCGGCGCGTCACGGCGTACGGGTGCAGCTGCGGGAGCAGAAGCAGGGGGGTATCGCGGCCGTCGTCGTCCTGCCGCTCCCGCTCCTCCCGTCGGCCCCGCCGACCGCGGGCCCCCCGGTCGTCCCGGTCGCGGGCGCGGCCCCCACGCTGAACCTTCCGGGCTCGGTCGCCGAGGCCAACTCCAACACCCTGCCGTCCCGCACCCGCGACCCGCTCGTGGAGGCCGCGGAGCGCGCCTTCGAGGCGGCGGCGGAGGAGACGAGGGCGGCGGCGGAGGCCGCGGAGACCGTGGAGGCCGGCGAGGCCGCCCCGGAGCAGGCCGGACCCGCCGTGCCGGCGCAGCCCACCGGGCACGCCGAGCCCATCGAGGCCGACGGAGCCGTCGAGGCCGACGGACCCGCCGAGCGAACCGAGGCCGACGGAGCCGTCGAGGCCGACGGACCCGCCGAGCGCACCGAGGCCGACGGACCCACGCTCGCCGAGACCACCCTCCAGGTCCGCCTGCCCGACCCGCCCCCGGAGCCCGACGCCCACGAGCGCGCCTCCGAGGAGGCCGGTCCCGGCGCCCAGCGGCTCACGGACAAGGGCCTGCCCAAGCGCACACCGCGGATCGTCCAGCAGGCCGGCACCTCGCCCACCCCCCGTACGGGCGGAGTGGACGCCGAGGCCCTGCGCCGCCGGCTCGGCGGCTTCCACCAGGGGGCCAAGGAAGGGCGCCGCGACGTGGAGGCCGAGATCGGGGCGGCCGCCACCGAGACCAAGAGGGCCGAGGCCGGGACCACGGCCGAGACCGAGAAGGCCGGGACCACGGCCGAGACCGAGACCGAGAACGCGGCCGTGGACACCGCGCGTACCGAGGAGAAGACGGGGGACACAGTCGAGGAGGCACGCAGTTGACTGCGACCGGAACATTCGGACTGAGCAGGGAAGCCCGCAATCTGCACTGGCTGCTGGGCAACCTCGTCGAGGAGGTGCCCGGGGTCCGTTCGGTCGCCGTCGTCTCCTCCGACGGACTCCTGCTGCTGTCGTCCGACCCGGCGGTTCAGAACGCCGCGCCCGCCGAGCGGCGCCCGGCCGGACCGAGGGGATCGAGCGCCGACCTCGCCACGATCGTCTCCGGGATCGGCAGCCTCACCGTCGGCGCCGCCCGGCTGATGGACGGCGGCGGGGTCAAGCAGACGATGGTGGCGATGGACGAGGGCAGTGTCTTCGTCATGTCCATCAGCGACGGCTCGCTGCTCGGCGTGCACGCCGAGCCGGACTGCGACATGAGCGTCGTGGCGTACCACATGGCCCTCTTCGTCGGCCGCGCCGGACACGTACTCACCCCCGAACTCCGCAGTGAGCTGCGCAAATCGATGGAGAGCGCCCAGTGACGTCCGTGCCGTCGGTCTACCACGCCCACAAGCTGCCGCTACGGGGGGAGGGCCGCCGCCCCGCGCGCGTACGCCCGTACTCCCTCACCGGCGGCCGCACCCGCTTCGGTCACGTCCTGCTCGTCGAGACGTTCGTCGCGGCGCTGGAGGCGGCGCCGGAGCGCAAGGTCCTGACGGACGGCGGCCCCGCCGCCCGCGGGCTCATGCCGGAGATGCGGGCCATCGTCGAGATCTGCCGCCGGATGCGTACCGTCGCGGAGATCTCGGCGCTCCTGAAGATGCCGCTGGGTGTCGTCCGGGTGCTGCTCAGCGACCTGGCCGACCAGGGAAAGATCCGTGTGTACGGGACCGGTCACGGCACCGGCCAGCCCGACCGCGCGCTCCTCGAAAGGGTGCTGAGTGGACTCCGCCGTCTCTGAAGCCGTAGCCCCGGCGTCCGCCGGAATCCCCGCGCAGCCCCGGCCCGCCGATGTCGCCACGGAGGACGGCGCCCGGGACTGGCAGCTCGACCACACCAGGGCCCCCATCGCGACCAAGGTCGTCGTCGCGGGCGGGTTCGGGGTCGGCAAGACGACCTTCGTCCGGGCCGTCTCGGAGATCACCCCGCTCCAGACCGAGGCCCTGATGACGCAGGCCAGCGAGGAGACCGACGATCTCTCCGCGACGCCAGAGAAGCTCACCACGACCGTGGCGATGGACTTCGGCCGGATCACCCTCGACGACGACCTCGTGCTGTACGTCTTCGGTACGCCCGGCCAGCAGCGCTTCTGGTTCATGTGGGACGACCTGGTGCGGGGCGCGATCGGCGCGATCGTGCTCGCCGACACCCGCCGGCTGACCGACTGCTTCGCCGCCCTCGACTACTTCGAGAGCTGCGGGCTGCCGTACATCGTCGCCGTCAACCACTTCGAGGGCACCGAGCGGTTCGAGCCCGAGGACGTCCGGGAGGCCCTCACGGTTCCCCCGCACGTACCCGTCGTGATCATGGACGCGCGCAAGCGGTACAGCGTCGTCGAGACCCTGCTCGCGATGGTCGGGCACGCGCTCGAATCCTCCCCCGAATAGTCGGACCCCTCGTAAGGAACACCCGCCATGCGGAAGATACTCATCGTCGGCGCCGGTCAGTCCGGTCTCCAGCTCGCCCTCGGACTCCAGTCGCAGGGGTACGAAGTCACCCTCATGTCCAACCGCACGGCGGACGAGATCCGGGCCGGCCGGGTCATGTCCACCCAGTGCATGTTCGACACCGCCCTCCAGCACGAGCGTGACCTCGGCATCAACTTCTGGGAGTCCCAGGCCCCCCGGATCGAGGGACTCGGCGTCTCCGTCGCCGGCCCGGAGCAGCGTGTGATCGACTGGGTCGGCAAGCTCGACGGCTACGCCCAGTCCGTGGACCAGCGCGTGAAGATGGCCGGCTGGATGGAGACCTTCGCCCAGCGCGGAGGGCAGCTCGTCATCCACGGCGCGGCAGTCTCCGACCTGGACTTCTTCTCCCGCACGTACGACCTGGTGCTCGTCTCCGCCGGAAAGGGCGAGTTGGTCTCCATGTTCGGCCGGGACGCCGCGCGTTCCCCGTACGGCGAGCCGCAGCGGGCCCTGGCCGTCGCGTACGTCCACGGCCTCGGCCCGCGCCCCGAGCACCCGGACTTCGACGCCGTACGCTGCAACCTGGTCCCCGGCGTCGGCGAGCTCTTCGTCATGCCGACGCTGACCACCTCGGGCCGTGCGGACATCCTCTTCTGGGAGGGCATCCCCGGCGGTCCGCTCGACGTCTTCCAGGGCGTCAAGGACCCGGCGGAGCACCTGTCGCTCACCCTGGAGCTGATGGAGAAGTTCACGCCCTGGGAGTACGCGCGCGCCACCAAGGTCGAACTGACCGACGCCAACGGCACCCTCGCGGGCCGCTACGCCCCGACCGTCCGCAACCCGATCGGCCGCCTCCCCGGCGGCGGTCTGGTCCTGGGCGTCGCGGACGTCGTGGTCGCCAACGACCCGATCACCGGCCAGGGCTCGAACTCGGCCTCGAAGTGCGCCGCCGCCTACCTGGCGTCGATCGTCGAGCACGGCGACAAGCCGTTCGACGAGGAGTGGATGCAGGCCACGTTCGACCGTTACTGGGACACGGCCCAGCACGTCACCAAGTGGACGAACGCGATGCTCGGCGTCCCGCCGGAGCACGTCCTCAACCTGCTCGGCGCCGCGGGCGGCCTCCAGCCGGTCGCCGACCGCTTCGCGAACGGCTTCAACGACCCGGCGGACTTCGAGAACTTCTTCTTCGACCCGGAGAAGACGTCCGCCTACCTGGCCGAGGTCTCCGGGGCCTGAGGGACGTGAGGGAGGGCGGGGGGGGGGGGGGGGCCCCCCCCCCCCCCCCCCGGCCCCCCCCCCCCCCGGGGGCCCCCCCCCGGGGGGGGCCGGGGGGGGACCCCACCCCCGCGCCCGGGGCCCCCCGCGGGGGCCCCACCGC